>NZ_JBHLTS010000023.1:0-202127 GCF_042434235.1 Mucilaginibacter angelicae
TATCTAACGCTCAACATGCTCAAGGCTGTTTGGGATTGCTGTGCTCTCACTCTTTTCACTCATAAAATCATTACAATAATATTAAATGTAAACATAGGAGGGATTGCAGTGAAAAGCCCACAGCGCGGGTTGGGGTTGCGGGTAGGAAAGGCGAGGACTTGTAACGGAAAGCCCGGGCCGCAGGCAACGCCCACATTTATAAAATTGATAAAAAAATATATTTAATAATCAACAATTTACAGTTACGTCATTATAAGGTACGAAGAAAACCGACCCAAGGGAACTCATTAATGCCTATAAAATCAAATTATAATTATTAATAATCCCCGACTTGCAGAGCCGCCTGATATAGTTCGCGATTGCTTCGTACCTCGCAATGACGGGTGAAGTAAGAGGTTCTATCTATAAGTACACAAATATGAACTCTGCACTTCTGTTTTTACCTTAAACGATGTATTGGCTTCAACCTCAAATGTTTGACCGCCTGTGAAAGTTTGCCATTTGTCCTGGCCGGGCAGCAGAGCTTCCAAACTGCCTTCAATTACGGTCATGGTTTCGTGACTTGATGTGCCAAATTCGTATTCGCCGGGTTCAATAACACCAATGGTTGAGCGCCCCTGCGGGGTCGTATATGCCAGTGATTTAACGGCACCTTCAAAATATTCGTTTACGTTGATCATGTTTAAAAATTTCGGTCTAATATGGTTAAATAAAATGATTTGTGTTATAATTGGGGCTTAACTATTAAAAGGCGCCGCACCGGCGAATGTTAAAATATGTGAAAAAAGTAATTTCGGTTGTGATTATTACTTCTTAAACATCGTTATTTGCATAAAATTTATATATGAGGAAAATCCAACTATTAATGCTGTTCGTTTTATCAGCTATAATATTCCAGGGCTGTAAAAAGGACGTTGTTACTTCTGCTTCCACTACTTCCGACCAAATACTTGCTGCTACTATAAATGGTACATCATGGATCCCAGATGATGTTACTGCTTCGATAACTTATGATGCTACCGCTAAAACAAAATCATTTGACGTAGTAGGTACGGCAGATCAGAAACGTGTACGGTGGTCAATAACATTGAGTGATGCTACAACAACTACTACTAATACATTTCCATTATCTACTTATAGGGTTGATGCAACAGACAGGGTGAAAATGACATATTATACATCGGCAGATGGTACAAACTACAACCAGGTAGGTGTTGTTGAACCGGGATCGGGTTCAATTATCGTAACATCTATTGATCCAACTAAAAACTTAATAACCGGCACGTATTCAATGACCGCTAAAAAAGTTAATTATAATCCTGATGGCAGTATTGCATCAATAGAAACCTCGCAAATTTTAAGCGGAACGTTTACTAATTTGCCATACACATTTGGTGCTTCAACAAAATAAATAACAGCTCAAATCATAAAAAGAAATCCCCGTGGTGCATTGTACCACGGGGATTTCTTTTTATGTAAACTTATTAGTGGGTAGGCGCAGGGTTTGTTGGTGTTGTCGGGCTCGACGGATTAGGTGTCGGGCTTGGTGTTGGTGCCGGCGCAGGCATATTAGGTGTGCTTGGCTGCGGTACCGGGTTAGGGGTATTAGGTGTTGGTGAAGGGTTTGGCGTTGGCGCCGGTGTAGGCGCAGGTGTTGGCGTTGGTACAGGCATCGGCACACGGTTCGGTTCTGTAGGGGTTGGCGCAGGTGCCGGATTTGGCGCCGGATCTGTTGGTTTTGGCGTAGGTGCCGGTGTTTTTGGTTTCTTTTTATTTTTACCCGGCACGGTATCTGTAGCCATGGTATACTTTGTTACTGAGGTGCCGGTATTTTGAGGCCCGTGGCCGTTGGCTAATGCAAATGAGCCGGCTAATGACAGGGCAATAGCTGCAGCTGCAATTCTTAAATTTTTCATAGTTTTTCCTTTTATTTATTAAAAGTTAACTAATAGTATAACTCTATAAAAAGGTAATGGTTTTAAAAATTTGAAATGAACCATAATGCAGAGCGGTATTTTATTCAGTTGTGTTCATTTTAGGATGTGACCGTTGAACTGCAGTTTGTATCGTATTTAAAGTAGTAATTTAGTCCTGCTAACCATTGTTAACACAGCAATAAAAGTAATGACCAGCTTTTGTTCGGCAGCCTGAATGAGATTAATTACCTTTAAATACAGTAAATCCCTGTGGGTTTTTGGCATTATTACGCCTTCATTTTTGACGGTTATCTGCGTAGTCAGGGTTAATAAAAACAATTGGCCCGAACTGCTGCCTGTTATCACCGCGCTCCTTTTTGTAATTGTTAGTTTCTGTAAGCGATGCTTTACGTATGACCTGCGTGATAAAATAGCGCTGCAGCTTGATGATGAAAAGTTAGTTTCCTATATTGACAATAAAGTAATATACTGGTCGGAGGTGAGATCTGTCGGATATAAAAAAGTACGGGGCGGGATCCGCATTATGATCAGGGTTAACCGGCATAATATATTTGAGGAAACTGTAATTATATCAACTGCACATATTGAAGGTGATGACCAGGTAATATACAATGCCATAGCCGGGTTTGTAAATAGCTGATGCCTTGCCGGGTTACCTGTTAAGCAGCTATATTTGTAACCGCACCTGCTAATATTACCTATGACCGAACTTGAAAAAATGATATCCGGCGAGCTTTATAATGCCGGGGATGCCGAACTTGTTGCTGCCCGTTCAAAAGCCCGGCAATTGTTTACACAATACAATGCTGCCGGTTACGATGACAAGGAAACCAAAACCGCCCTGTTAAAACAGCTGCTCAGAAACTTTAAAGGCAATATTGACATTCAATCGCCTTTTTACTGTGATTATGGCTTTAATATAACAGCCGGCGATAACCTGTTTCTGAATTTTAACTGTATTATATTGGATTGCGCCCGCGTTACCTTCGGCGATAATGTTTTCCTGGCGCCCAACGTACAACTGTATACTGCCTATCACCCGGTAATAGCTGCCGAACGGATTAAAGGCCCCGAATATGCGGCGCCTATTACCATTGGCAATAACGTATGGCTGGGTGGCGGTGTAATTGTTTGCCCGGGAGTTACCATTGGCGACAATACCACAATAGGAGCAGGAAGTGTGGTAACCAAAGATATCCCTGCCAATGTAGTGGCCGCTGGAAACCCCTGCCGGGTGATCAGAGAATTATGATTTTTATTCAATTTCGGATTTCGGAATTTCGATTTCGGATTTGGAGTATTCATATGTAACCCAGGCTTTAGAGATGCACGCGAAAGGCGCTAAGAAAACAAACTTCTTTGAGGCTTAGCATATTAACGTGAAATTTTTATCATTGATCAGTTTAAAGCATATGCCTGGTCCATGCCCTGGATCTGTACTTTGTATTGCGCGGGCAGGAGGGCATCCCTTAAAAACTTACCTGGCTTAAGGTTTTTTATGGCCTTGTACACCTTTAATACAGGCCAAAGCCATGCTGTTTTACCCAGCGGCAGTTGTTGGCTAATTTGTGCAGGTACGGTTAATAACTGCGCCTGTTTCAGGATTTGGTAACGGGCAAAACCGAGGTGTTTTTTGTACTGCTGATATAAATCGATAGTAAAAGCACTGTTTACCAGGTTCGTTTCGAGATGTTCTTTGCGCATTTTCAGGTAGTGGGGATAGTCTGCCGGTAAGTCTGTTAGCCGCATCCTGATACCAACCCGGTTAAATACATTAAACACTTCGGCTTTTTCGGCAACGCTAAGGGGCTTTTCCAGTAACTCGTATGAGCGGATGGACAGATCGATAAGCAGGAACAGCACATCACGATAAGCCCAGTCTGGTATTTGGGAACCGCGTGAGGTTTCAACGCCTTTATGGATAGCATTTATTTTATCAATAGCCTTTAAAGCTGCATCATGCTCCGAAAAGATGATCTGCCGGGAGTAAGCCACGGTGCTGAACAGGCGGGCTAATGGATCTGCCGGGAGTTTACCTGTAAAATAAAGCCAGTCGACAGCCTTATTTAAAGCAAACTCAGCTGCAGCCCCGGCAAATATGAACAGGATGGTATCAGCCTTGCCCCAAATCCTGCGCACTATCGAATGTTCATCTACAAAAAAGTCCATATTATATAATTTTAGTTTTTGGTAAGTTGTTATTTGGCTGCCTGTGAAATAGCTCTAAAATCCCTACTATAGCTATGCCTATGGTGTAACAAAGCATATCGCCCCATGAAAATGAATGGCCAAGCAGTATGGCTGCAGCTTTAGAGCTTTGTAAGCCGAGGTGCTTGAGTAAATTAAAGTATTGAGATACTTCAACTATGTATGAAAAGATCAGCGTACAGATGGCTGTTTTAAGCCAGGGGGTATCAAAGAAGCTTTTTACAAAGCAGTAAATAAGGATAACCACTAAAAGATCGCCACCGAAAGGGCGGATAAGCCGGTCGTGCAGGGATACGCCAATGAATACTTCGGTTGCGAATAGGATTAGCGTTAAAGTAAGGTAAGTTTTATTTAATTTCATTTTTTATTAAAAGTACTTTGCAATTCAAAGTTAATAGAATATTTTAAGACTTACAATAGGGGCAGGGGTTTTATTGGGAGGAATTATATTCTATGTTAAACAGGTTATAATTAATTACTAATTTTTATGGCTTTTTAAATTGTTTAAAACTTTATTGCTAATTTTTATGGTTTTAAAATGGCTGTTACTATACTTGCATGTTAATTAAAATACACATTTTAGGGCAGACGTATGGTAAATGCAGTTTTTGAGTTTGAGTTTAATAATCAGGTTGTTGAGTTTGATATAAGTGATAAAGATTTAATGATAAATGCCACAGAGATGGGGAAGATCTTTGGGAAAAATCCGGTCGAGTTTTTAAAGCTGAAACAAACCAAAGATTTTATTGAAGAGCTTAAAAGTTTGCCCTTGCCTTTTAATGAATCGAATTTTGAAGGTAATACAGATGGCCTGAACGATTTAGAGTCGATGATTTTTGTAAATAAAACCGACGGCCTTTGGATGTGCGAAATTCTGGCGCTAAAATTTGCAGGCTGGCTTAACCCTAAATTTGAAGTTTGGGTTTATAGCACCATACGGGAGTTTTTACCCAATTTAAGGGACAACAATGAAGCTTACAAGCAGATTGTTAAGTTTGAAGATCAACTGGATAAGTTGGTGAAAAAATTGCAGGGCAATGCCGATTTTCAGTCTTATATGTTACTACAGGAAAAATTGAAAAAACTCCCTTACCGGATAAAAAGAAACAACCAGGCTACGTTAAGGCAATACAGGCAGCTTAAAGCAATATAATTTCCCCCATAGAGAGGGCGGTTTTAATTGTCTCTGCTTTGAGGGATATCGCTTTTAAAACACGAGGCACCTAACGGAGCCAGTATATTGGGACTAAAATATCTATAAACACGATACTCCTACGGAGTTAAAAAAAATTGACAATACACTCCGTAGGAGTATGGTGTTTATAGGAAACAAAGTGGAAATTTTAAGGCTCCGTTAGGTGCCCCGTGTTTGCTATTGATTTTAAAAGCGATTTCCCCGCCTCAGGTTTTTCTCCCTATTCAATATTTGATATTCGGTTTGCCAACTCAATGTCATTAAATCGCTGTTGATTTAGTATTAAATAATTGTTATTCTATTTTTTTTACTTTCGTTTTTTATTAGTTCCCGGTGCAAACCAGGTTTGATCTTTTCCTGCTGATCCGACCCTGGGGGAAACTAAAAGCAACGTGTTTTTCATGGAAAGTAAATTAAGGTTGGCCGAGTATAAAGTGCTTTTATACAGGCTGTTTTTGGGGTATCTGTTTTATTTTATTGCAAGGGTATTATTCTTTGCATTTAACACACACCTATTTGCGGTTGATAGCTTTTGGGCCCTGCTTAAATTATGCTATTTCGGTATGGCCTTTGATACTACTGCCCTGCTTTATATCAATAGCCTGTTTATTTTGCTCAGTGTTTTACCGCTGACTATAAATACCCATCCTAAGTTTCAAAAAGGGATGGCCATCCTGTACTTCATTACCAATATACTCGCCTACGCCACCAACTTTGTTGATATTATTTACTACCGCTTTAGCCAGGTGCGTTCAACCAAGGCAACCCTTGATGTATTGGCCGATGAGAACAACAAAAAACTGTTGTTTACCCATTTTTCTGAAGCTTATTGGTATGTGATCATCATATTTATACTATGCTCTATTTGCTGGATCTGGCTGTATAAACGGGTAAAGTTGAAGCCTGCCGGGGTAACAGATAAGAAAGTATATTTTCTGTCATCTATAGTATCATTCCTGCTGATCCTTACACTGGTTATCGGCGGCATCCGTGGAGATTTTGCGCACAGCACCCGGCCAATCAATATGGTTGATGCCTATAAACACATCACCGTTCCTAACCAGGGCGATATTGTGCTGAATACGCCCTTCGCTATTTTCCGGACACTGGGCACCAATAATTACAAGCTTCAGCACTGGGTTGATGAAGCTTACATCAATTCCAATATCAAACCCATAAAACAATATAATACCAAACCGGCGGTGAAGCCCAATGTGGTGATCATTATACTGGAGAGTATGGCCCGCGAATATTGGGGCAGCATGAACCGCGATGTTAGTATCCCGGGATTTAAATCATACACGCCGTTTTTGGATTCATTATCTAACAGCAGCCTGATTTTTACCAACGCTTATGCAACGGGCCGGCAATCCATTCACGCGGTATCATCGGTAATAGCGGGGATCCCTTCGTTTCAGAATGCTTTTACTTCATCCCCTTATGCCAAGCAGAAAATCCAGTCGGTAGTATCCATTTGTGATAGTATGGGGTACCAAACCTCCTTCTTTCACGGTGCAGCCAACGGTTCCATGGGTTTCCAGGGTTTTGGTAGTATTTTGGGATATCAGCACTATTACGGCCGTACAGAATATAATGATGATAAAGATTTTGACGGCATCTGGGGCATTTGGGACGAGCATTTTTTTCCGTTCATGGGGCGCACACTGAGCTCACAGAAACAACCTTTTATGGCTACGCTGTTTACGCTCTCATCACATGATCCTTATCAATTGCCCGGAAAATATAAAACAAGGTTTAAAGGTGGTCCGCTGGCTATTGATAAATGTGTTCAGTATACTGATAATTCCCTGCGGATCTTTTTCAATTATGCCAAAACTCAGGCATGGTTCAGCAATACCATTTTTGTGATCACAGCCGATCATACCAGTCAAACCTATTATCCCGAATACAGCAAACAGGTTAACCGTTTTGCCGTGCCTATCCTGTTTTATAGTGCCAACAGTGCTTATAATTTAAAAGGCGTTCGTACCGATCTGGCATCGCAAATGGATATTTACCCAACAGTGGTCGATCTGATAGGTTATAACAAACCCTTCAGGTCATGGGGCCGAAGTTTGGTAAGCAACCTGCCCGATGAGCAGCCCAAAGTGATCAACTCAACCGGGAATATTTACCAGTTTATGCAGGGAAATTATACTTACCTGTTTGATGGGAAAAACTTCACCGGAATTTTTGCTGTCACCGATAAAGGGTTAGAGAAAAACCTGATGACCGCACAACTCAACTCCGAAATGCAAAAAGGCATGCAGGATTGCAAGGCGCAGATCCAGGATTATACGGATAGGATTGTGAACGGGAAGCTGGTGGCGAAGTAAAGGGTAGTCATTTCCTCCTTTAACGCTGACTTGCCGGTTCTATTCTAAAAGAGCGACTTTTTAAAAGAGGTTGACCGTAAGTAAAAAGTGCGAATGCCGTTTATGGAACCCTCACATCTACAATTTCAGAATGCTCACTTTCATTTTTCAGGCGATCAATGCTTGTGATGACATAGCGGTAGGTGTTACCTTTTATTGCGGTTTTATCTTCATAAGTGCATTGCTGGCTATACTGTATGTGTATGATGTATTTAGGATTATCGGTATTTATAAATGCGTTTTCATCAAACCGGTATATCACGTATCCGTAAACAGGCTCATTGTCTTTAGCAATTATAGGCTCTTGCCAGGTTAAAAGTATTTTGCCGCTATCAACTTTTGCTATAGGTTGCCTGGGGGCGTTAGGCGCAATAGAGTCGCGCCATAGCATAACTGGCGGTAGAGCGGGATAGTGGTAAAAGTTGTTCTTTAACGAGTCTGTAAAGCCGAGTGGGTTACTGATAAGGGAGTTTGAACTAAAATAAACACTGCCTTGCACGCGGGCATTTTTGCGGAGATAACTGATTTGTTGAGGTAATTGCGAGGGGATCTTAAATCCTGGCAGTTTATTTTCAATGATGCGATAGGGGGCCTGACCGATATATAAATGCCTGCCGTAAGTGTGTTCGCTCCACCAGTTAACCATAACATTAAAAGGCACCAGGCGGTCATTTAAAGGACGGTAAAGCTGCGGATTAATATAGTCTACCCAGCCTTCTTTAACCCAGTTTTTTGAATCGGCATAAAGCTCATAATATGAATCACCTCCATGTGTATCTGAACCTTCAGGGTTCTGGTACTTATTGGCCCATACCCCTGACGGGCTCATCCCGAATTTGATACGCGGATTGTGCTGGTGAATGCTATCAGCAAGCATTTTTACAAGCAGGTTTACGTTGTTGCGCCGCCAGTCATTAATATCGGTAAAGCCTGCTCCGTATTTTGCAAAGGTTTGCTGATCATGGATTTGCTGACCTGCTATATGGTAAGGATAAAAATAGTCGTCTAAATGAATACCGTCTACATCGTAATTGTCAACTACATCCAAAATTACTTTCACAATATATTCCCTTACTTCTGGAATGCCCGGATCAAATAATTTCTGTCCTCCGTAAATAAAAAACCATTCGGGACGAATATTGGTGATATGGTGGGGGCTTAAACTTGAAAAGTTACTGTCTTTGGTAGCGCGGTATGGGTTAAACCAGGCGTGTAGTTCCATGCCTCTTTCGTGCGCTGCATTTATAGCAAAACTTAAGGGATCATACAGTGGAGCTGGTGCTTGTCCTTGTTTGCCGGTAAGATATTTTGACCAGGGTTCGCGGCTTTTAGCGTAAAATGCATCGGCAGTTGGCCTTACCTGTAATATAATTGCGTTGATACCTGTAGCCTGGTGTGCGTTGAGTATGGCCAACAGTTCTGCTTGTTGCTGTTCAGTAGTTTCGGCCGGTTTATGCGGCCAGTCTATATTCTCAACTGTAGCAATCCACACGCCGCGAAACTCTCTCTTAGGCGCCACCGTTTGAGCCTTAACTGAGCCGGTCACCAACAAATAAATTAATATAAAATACCTGTAATTCATTTTGTTTTTAGTTTGCGCCGGCTCTGCCTGCTTCTGTCTGGATGCTGTTATGATGTTGCCTGCTTAATGTCGATTTGCCCAGTTTATAGGTGAATGTTATGCCTATCAGTTGGTTATCACTATGGTTTACCGACGTAAGATAAGCGTTTGGATATTCAATTTGCCGCCTTAATTTACGGGTGTCAAATATGTCGCGCGCGGTTAATGTAATTGTCGCTTTATTTTTAAAAAATGCTTTTTGAACCGAACTATTCAAGTACCACATAGGCAGGTATATACCCTGGCCGTAAGTAAGGTTATTGCGGTATGAACCATTTATCTCCAGGCTCCAGCCTTTTTTTAATTTAAGCTGGTTGTTACCGCTAATGGTTACCGTCGTAACCGAATTGTTTAAATAGGATACATCTAAAATTTCGCCGGTATAGTGATTGCGGTTTACATCGCTGTATAAATTGACATTCCACCATGGAGTAACCGGCAATGACAGGTTTAGATATAATCCGTACGATAGAGCTTTATTAATATTTACAGGAATAAAGGCCAGCGCATAACCTGTAAGCTGGTAGTATTGGGCAATAGTATTATGTGTTTGGCTATAAGCAAACCCAACGGTTATTTTATCACCATGGTTAAGGGAAATATCAAGGTTGTTGGAATAAGCCGGCGCAAGTTTTGGGTTACCTTTATTGGATGAATATTTATCGAACGTAAATACAAAAGAGTTCAATTCGCTATAACCAGGCCTTGATATGCGCCTGCCAAGTGATAATACCAGGGTATTTGCTGCAACTGTATCCAGCTTGTAGCTTAGGTAAGCTGTAGGGAATAAATTGTTGTAGCTGTACACAGCATCAGCATTAGTTGGTAAAGCAGCGCCCTGGTGGTTTGTTCGGGCGTAGGTGTTTTCATATCGCAGCCCAATTTGCAGCTCAAACAAGGTTTTAGTTTGTTGAAAGTTGATATAAGCAGCGTTTATATTTTCACTGTAACCGAAACGGCCATTGAGAGAATCGTTTGGAAATGTTTTACCGGCTGTGGTATACTGATAATTACCGGTGCTGTTCCTGGCAGAGTAAGTGGCTTGCAACCCTGCCGATATTTTTATATGGGTAGATAATTGACCATCAAAATCGGCCTTTGCACCAAAAACTTTTGTATCAAACGGATTAAAGGTATTGAGGATGTAGCTGCCGGTTAAGGTTTGATCGGGCAACCGGGTACTGCTGTTAATAACTTGTAATGGGTTGGTTGAATAGTGTAAGTAATCGGTATTGATGTTAAGTTCCTGCGTTGTGCCCGGAAACCGGTGGCGGAAATTTAAATTGAATGTATTATTCCTGGTAGTATAATGAAGCCGGCTCGTAGTGCTGATGGTAGAATCGGCCAGGTTAGTACTTTTAAATGCTGTTGAATAAAGACCGTTTTCAATATAAGGGCTTATCATTCCCTGGGCTATAGCACCAATACTATTATACGGATCAATGTCATAATCAAAGCCTAACTGGTAGTTATAGCTTTTGGTATTGCTTGTTTCTGTATTAAATTGTTCAAGTACCAATCCGCTTGAATCCTGTTGATAGTGAAATTGCCTGTTGCGCTTTACATCATAAAAATTGTTAATGGATGAGTAAGCCATGTTCCCGAAAACGTTGATCTTATCTGCCTTGTAATTGAAATTAATGCCCGAGTTATTTCTTGAATAAACACCCTGCAGGTAGCTCGTATTCAGGTTAATGTTAAATCCTTTGGTTTTGCCTTTTTTTGTTTTAATGTTGATAATGCCTGCCGTGCCTTCCGCGTTATACTTGGCAGGAGGGTTGGTCATGATCTCTATTTTATCAAGCGTGCCCGATGGCAGGTTTTTTAAATAATTTAAAAGGTCTTTCCCCGTCAGATAGCTTGGTTTATCGTCAATATAAATAACTACACTTTCTTTGCCACGCAGGCTGATACCATCATCTGTTACAAGTACCGCGGGGGCATTGTTTAATACATCAATAGCATTTGTCCCGCTGTTACCTATAAGTGCCCCTACATTTACTATCAGCCTGTCGGCCTTATGCTCGATATAGCTCTTCTGTGCGGATATGATATGCACTTCCTTTAGCTGTCCTGCAAAGGGCTTTAAGTTAATGTCGGGTAGTTTGAAATTTTTTATGGCCGGGTCAATATCCAGTTGCTGCAGGATATAAGGGGCATAGCCCAAATGGGTTACGGTGAGTACATAGACTGCTTTGGTAACTACAACCAATTCAAAATTTCCTAAGCTATCACTAATAGCACTGCGGCATATTTTGCCCTGACCTTGCTGTTGCAGGTTAATTGTTGCCCGCTCAACAGGGGTATTTTGATCATCATGAACTATGCCCTTAACCACAATGTTTTGGGCACTAACGCTTTTAATGAGGCAAAGGCATAGCCACAAAGCCAGTAAAAACTGCTTCATAATGGTAATTTAAAATTTGGATTAGTGGGGCTGCTTACCTGTAATTATGTTTCGCTGCATTGTAGGCGACTATAGCATCTACAAATTTTTCTGCCAGTTCATAACGGTGTTGTTCATTAAGTATATACTCCAGGTCATGCGGGTTGGTAGCGTAGCCAAATTCAATTAAAACGGCGGGTACTGTATTTTCGCGTAAAACGTAAATCCCGGGTTTGGCAAAAGTGCTGTCATTGGTATTGATGCCGTTAAGCTGTCTGAAACTGTTTTTAAGCTGATCTGCAACCCTGGCCGATAAGCCCGGGTTATGGCCCTGTGGATTATCTTTTACTTCAATGCCGTTTGCATTTTGCTGTGTTGGCCCTACAGGCGCGGCATTAATATGAAGGGAGGCAAAAACATCACCTTTGTATGATATCCTGTCCTTAAATTCCACAGGCCGGTCGTTATTGCGGGTGAGCAGCGTGCGTATGCCGCGTTGTTCGGCAAGTAATTTGATTTGCTGGGCAAGGGCGAGCGTAATATCCTTTTCATAAACCTTACCGCAAATAACCCCTTTATGTGAGGCATCATGACCTGCATCAAGCACCAGTGTAAACTGACCATCTATCCTGGTAGTGGCATATGATTTTTCGAGGCTGAACTGGTAAATCATGAGAGAGATAACAGGAATTGCCCATAAGTACCTGAGTTTAAACTTTGCCGATGAATGAGCTTGAAATAGCATCCTGATCCGGCTTTTTACCCTGTAAGCGCTAAACTGATTGCTTATTGCTGATGCTGGTGTACTGTAAAGTTTGAGTATGAGCTGTGCATATTCATCAGCGTGGTAAGTAGAGGTCAGGTTCCTGTCTACCTCAAACTCATGCACCTGCTGCAATTCTTTAGCTATGAGGTATATAAATGGGTTGAACCAGAAAAACGCTTTTAACAGTTCGGTAAATAATTGATCGGCCGAATGTACAAGACGTGCGTGTTGCAGTTCATGGGCCAAAACCTGTTCTTTTTCACTGATCGTTATCTGTTCATCTTTTAAAAAGACAAAATTAAAGAACGAGGAATTACTTTTAGAAGCGTTGGCGATAAGGTAATAACCGTTGGTTTTTCTTCCGCGACGAGCGGCTTTATAAATAATGACAGCTATGCCAGTTAATATTTTAATGAGCAGAACCACACAAACAATAAAATAGGTATATAGTATTAACTGCTCTATATTAACGTGCGCCGTAGCCGCATGCATGTTTGTATTGTCAAACTCGTTATAGTTCACCACGGCAGGGAGCTTTGCCGCAGCCGGTAACGATGTATGAAAGGGGAGCGGCCGGAGTACTTCAAAGTGTATTGCGGGAATAACAACGCTCATCAAAAGTGATGATAGCAAATACCACCTGTTTAATGTAAAAAAAGTTAACCGCCTGAAAAGTGTGTAATAGAGGCAATAGAAAATCCCCATGCAGGCTGTTGCCTTACTTAAAAAGAAGAATAGTGCCATATTACTTTTGTTTATTGATAAATTCCCTGATGCTTTCTATGTCATCTTCTTTAAGCTTTTCCTCTTTTACCATAAAGGATAATAATGATTCGGCCGAACCATCGAAATAATTGGTGAAAAGCTTGGTGAACGAATGTTTACGATAAGCAGCTTTAGTAATAAGCGGGAAATATTCATGGGTTTTGCCATAAGCCTTATGCCCGATATAGTTTTTGGTTTCCAGCAATCTTACTACCGATGATATAGTGTTGTACGGAGGCTTGGGTTCATCGGGCAGGTTTTCAATGATATCTTTAACAAATGCCGATTTCAGGTCCCACAAAATCTGCATGATACGCTCCTCGGTTTTGGTCAATTCTTCCATAATCAAATATGTAACTTATTTTTCAGTTATACAACTGGTTTTTCAGTTTTAATGAAAAAGGGTTTGCCATTCATTAAAACGAAGGAATATATTTCAATCACATATCCACATCACCCCGAATTTTCAACAATGCCATAAAACACCTGTCAATGCATTAACTTTACCCGATTAACAGAAGGAGTAACCGCTTGGCTAAAGATACTACCAAAGAAACCCCCTTAATGCAGCAATATAATGCTATCAAAGTAAAGTACCCCGGTGCTTTGCTGCTGTTTAGGGTGGGCGATTTTTATGAAACATTTGGCGAAGACGCCGTTAAGGCTGCCGGTATTTTAGGCATCGTACTTACCCGCCGGGCAAACGGCGCCGCTACACACATTGAGCTTGCCGGTTTTCCACACCATTCACTGGATACTTACCTGCCTAAACTGGTACGTGCAGGTCAGCGCGTGGCCATATGCGATCAGCTGGAAGATCCTAAAACTACCAAAACCATCGTTAAGCGCGGCGTAACTGAGCTGGTTACCCCCGGTGTGGCCACCAATGATAACATCCTGCATCAGAAGAGTAATAACTACCTTGCATCGCTGCATTTTGAAAAAAACAGCATCGGGATAGCGCTCATTGATATTTCAACCGGCGAGTTCATGACTGCCCAGGGCAACAGCGATTATATTGATAAGCTGCTGCAAACTTTTTCGCCAAGCGAGGTCATCTACCCCAAAAGCCGCACACGGGATTTTAAGGATACTTATGGCGACCGCTTTTACACCTATGCCCTTGATGAATGGCCTTACAGTGGTGATTACGCTACCGAAACACTGCTCAAGCACTTCGGTGTTAAATCGCTTAAAGGTTTTGGTATCGATAAACTGAATTTAGGTATCATTGCTGCAGGTGTCGCCATTCATTATCTCAATGAAACGGAACACCGTAACCTGGGGCATATCTCGGCCATTAGCCGGATTGAGGAAGACAGGTACCTGTGGCTCGACAGGTTCAGCATCCGCAATCTTGAGCTGGTAGGTTCGGCTAATGAAAACGCCCTTACCTTGGTTGATGTGCTTGACCATACCTGTTCGCCCATGGGCGCGCGTTTGCTGCGCCGCTGGATTGTGATGCCGCTAAAGCAGATCAAGGCTATTAACGACCGTCTTGGTGTGGTTGAATACCTGATAGGGAATGAAGAACTGCGGGAAGAACTGCTGCAATATCTCCGCCAGATAGGTGACTTGGAGAGGCTGATCTCAAAGATCGGTTTACAAAAAGCCAACCCGCGCGAGGTGTGCCAGCTGAAAAAAGCGCTGACTGCTATCGCTCAAATTAAACGTATAACTGAATCATCACAAAGTGCCCCGCTGCGGGCCATCGGTGAACAATTAAACCCTTGCGTGCTTATTTGCGAAAAGATAGAGCGCGAACTGAATCCCGAGCCACCGGTAATGCTGGTAAAAGGCTCGGTGATGAATGAGGGGATTAATGATGAGCTTGATCGTTTACGTAAGATCGCTTTCGGCGGTAAAGGTTATCTGCTGGAGATTCAGAAACGCGAAGCGGAGTTAACAGGGATCCCATCGCTTAAAGTATCGTTTAATAACGTGTTCGGTTATTACCTGGAGGTTACGCATAGTCACCGGGATAAGGTACCAACCGAATGGATCCGCAAGCAAACCCTGGTTAATGCCGAGCGTTATATTACCCCCGAGCTTAAAGAATATGAAGAGCAGATTTTAGGCGCCGAAGAAAAGATCCTGGCGCTTGAAACACAATTATATAACGACCTGCTGTATTCGCTTGCCGAGTACATCAAGCCTATCCAGCTTAATGCCCAGCTCATAGCCCGTTTGGATGTGCTGCTCAACTTTGCAACCATCTCCATTAAAAACTACTATGTTAAGCCGGAGATGAACGAAGGCAAAGCGCTTGACATTAAAGGAGGGCGCCACCCGGTTATTGAAAAGAACCTACCGATAGGCGAGGAGTATATTACCAATAGTGTATACCTTGATTCTGAAACCCAGCAGATCATCATCATTACCGGCCCCAACATGGCGGGTAAATCGGCCCTGTTAAGGCAAACCGGTTTAATAGTGCTGATGGCCCAGATGGGGTGTTTTGTGCCGGCTAAAGCGGCTACTATAGGTGTGGTTGATAAGATCTTTACCCGGGTTGGTGCTTCGGATAACCTCTCCTCCGGCGAATCGACCTTTATGGTGGAGATGAACGAAACGGCCAGCATCCTCAATAACTTGTCAGACAGGAGCCTGATCCTGCTTGATGAGATCGGCCGCGGTACCTCAACTTATGATGGTATTTCCATTGCCTGGTCAATTGCCGAGTACCTGCATAACCATCCGGCTGCAAGGGCCAAAACACTGTTTGCTACGCATTATCATGAGCTTAATGAGCTCAGTAACTCGTTTAGCCGCATCAAAAATTTTAATGTATCGGTTAAGGAAGTTGGCCAGCAGATCATCTTTTTACGTAAACTGGTACCGGGTGGCAGCGAGCACAGTTTCGGGATCCATGTGGCTAAGCTGGCAGGTATGCCTTCAAAGGTGCTTAGCCGGGCCAACGAGATACTAAAGAAACTGGAAAACGAACGCACCGGCGGCGAACACATCAAAGAGAGTATCCGCAAGGTGCAGAAACAAGCTGTACAAATGCAGATGTTTTCGATAGATGATCCCGTGCTTGTAAAGATCCGCGATACACTGAATAACCTTGATGTAAACACGCTTACCCCGGTTGAGGCGCTGATGAAACTGGATGAAATTCAACGGGTGGTGAAGAGTTGATTGTTAGATGTGCAGATTTCAGATGTGCAAATTGTTTGAACTCTGATCTCCCGCTTTGAAACTTACGAAGTTTTTAAAACTTCGTAAGTTTGGCTTTTTCAACATCTGCACATCTGAAATTTGCACATCTGCACATCCACCCCATGTTGATATGTTAAAAACATCTGTATCATCACAATAAACTTTAAAGCTAATTTTACTCTATGAGCATATACCTGCGTCGTAGTTTTTATTTGTTTATATTTTTCCTTTCCCCTTTTATATTAAGTTCATGTCATTCGCGCAAGGCCGCTATGCGCGGCCAGCCGGGTGAAGTGGTTAACCCTACGCCTGATATTGCTTCAAAATACTCCGAAATTATGGGTGTAGGCAGGGGGGATATTCAAAACGGACGCCTTTATGCCTTTATTGATCAATGGATGGGAACGCCCTATAAATTCGGCGGCTTAGATAAAGATGGTGTTGATTGCTCTGGCCTTGCCTTTCTGCTTGAACAGCAGGTTTACGGGATCACCATTCCACGGATGACCAGTAAGCAGATCACCGTAATTAAACGCAAATACGAGGAAGACCTGAAAGAAGGAGACTTGGTGTTTTTTGACTTCGACGGAAAGCAGTTCAGTCATGTGGGTGTTTACCTGCAAAATGGCTATGTAGTACACGCCAGCTCACGCCGGGGTGTCATCATCGTAAAGCTGCGTGACCCCTCACTGTACAAATACTTTTCAAGGGCGGGCTCCATTGAAAATGTTACGAGCATGAATTAAATAACACCAATCACCCGGATTTTTAAAAATCCAGGCTAATTAGCGCATAATTAATATTTTTGCGCTATCATGGCCGAAAAAAAACAAGATTACTCATTCTGGACTAAATACAAGCGTTTTGCAGGCACCGAAATTATGCTTTACGTGATCATGGTACTTGGCATTATCCTGGGCATAGTGATATTTAGTTACCTTTAATCAGGGTAACATTATCATTATCAGCATCGGCTATTGATTGGTAAAAATCAACAAGGTCCTGGTAGGTATCCTTACTGTAAGTGCCATCAATTATCTGCAATTTGCGGCTATAGATGAGTTTATCGCCGTTTACCGTAACGCCCGATTCGAATTTTCCGAAAGGTTTATCAATATTTACTTTTCTGGGGCGGATATCAACCTTATATCCTGCAGGTAAGTCATAAGTAATTTCATCATCATCAGTATAACCCCGGTTAATGTAAACATCATTGCGGCGGTTGCGTACCTCGCGCAGTACAGTGCTTATCCTGTTAACGGGGTTGGCCAGAAACACAATTTTTCCGTCAGCTACTGATCCATAATCACGTGCCGAAATCTTCAGTTTTTCGGTTGTATAGGGTTGGGCAGTTTTAAACTGTTTCAGATCGGCGCTTTCAATTTCAAGGTTATTGATCGGGTATATTTTTTTCAGGTCTTTTACCTGCTCTTTTGCCGATTCATAAATTACATGATCACGATCTTCATAATCCGCTCCTTTAAAATCAGTGGTAATTGAACCCTTAAGGGCACCATCATCGGCAATTGTAAAGGTAGCTTTGCGTTGCTTCAGGTTAGCCTGTGCTGTGTATTTGGGAGTATGCATCAATTTGCCACCCTCCGGGGTACAGGCTAATACGGTGCGATCGTCCGTAAAGTCGCCTAAAAAGCCGAAAGGTATGTTTTGACTGGTACACTCTAAAAAAGTAGTATCATTTTTAAAGGGTAGGCATAAAATAATATGGTTCCCCTGATCCATGCTTGCAAAATCGGCCATGAAGCTTACTTTGGGGCTACCGGCCTCCACCATACAGTAATATGAATCAATATTTACAGCTTTAAACAGTGCCTGCGTGTAATTAACCAGGGCCTTGCAATCGCCATAGTTTTGCTGGTCCACATCCGATGCCGGAAATGGTTGCAACCCGCCAATACCTACTGAAATATTGATGTAATGCGTTTTGCTTTGCATGTATTCATAAATTTTCCTGGCTTTTTGCTTGGGGTCGGAAACATCGCCGGTGAGTTCCTTGATCCGGGCAATAGTTGGTGGTGATAGCTGCTGTCTGCCTGTATTAAGTTTTTCGTATTGCCACTGGCCAAGTTCCTTCCAATTGGTAAAGGAACCGTTTACTCCCCGATAAATAAATTTTTCGGGGGCTATTTTAACGTAACTTATATTTGCACTGCGGATAGGGCTATAGGGTTCATATTTGGCAGCCTTTAAATTAATTGCCTGCCAGGTATAAGTTTTAAGGCCTTGCTTATTAGTGCCGATAACCACTTTAGTTGGAATATTGGCTTCTTTATACCTGATCTTAAAATCTGGCTTACATATAAACGTGTATGAACTTTTTTCAACGGCAACACCGGTTGATGAATTGGGCTCCCAATCTTTAAAATCAAGTGTTTGTTTTGACTTTACATCGTATTCGTAGCTTACAGTATACGGATAGTCGGTTACCATTGGGCGGTAATGTTTGATCTTGAGATCGGTAAAGAGCGAAAAGCCGTCATGATTGCTGTCATCATCAAAATCGCTTTCGCTAAACTTACTAACAGGTTTCCCGAACTGGTTGTAAATAATCCCTTTAACATCTTTTATAACACGGCTTTTGTCATGCCATATGCTGATTTCAACATCATCATCGCCATTTTTATTTAATACAGTAATGGTTCTTTTTACATTGAGCCAGGTATTGTCAAAGTCTTTTACTTCGGTGGTTATCTCTTCATTTCGTACCACGGCGCTGGCATATGGCAAAAGATCTTTTGAAATGAGCGATACATCATAGTTTTCCTGGGCTTGTACACAGGCGGCGGCTGAAAGTATAAAAAAGAAGGTTAAAAATGTTTTCATTATTTTTTCTTGAAAATCATATCAGCTTTTTCGGTAAGAATGATCTTGTTATAAAGTTCTTTCAGATAGGGGTATTCGGCTGAATCATAAGTTGATTTATTGAACTGTGTAATATTTGAAAAAGTGAAGGTGTTATTATCCTGCGTTTCAAATGTAGTGGCAAACATACCGCCTTTATTGGGTAGCGCGAAGGCGACAGCCGCCGGCGGTGTTTCAATCGTATATTGTGATGGCAGGTGCATTACCAGCACCAACCGGTCGTCCGATGCATAGCCCCAGTCAACCGGGTAATCGCGTTCGGCCAGTTTAAACGGATTGGTTGTGCGTTTTTGCCATATGAACGGGTTAAATGACAGCCTGTCGCGGTTGGCATTGTTGAATGCATCTATTTCAACATCAAAACTTTCTTTTAACGGATTATCAAGACTATCCAGGTTCACGATCTCTGATTTAAGTACTTTTAGCTTGGGCTGCTTTTCATCAAAATCTTCTACATATTCATCAACAGAATTGAATTTTTTGATCGCCTTGCGTTTTTCAAAGGCATCGTAGCCTTTATAGTAATTAGTAATGGTGCCCTTTAGTTTGCCGTTATCAAGCAATGTTAGTTCGATAGCACGGGTGGTGGCGGCTTTTGGCTGGGTGCCCAAATCAATCCAGTAGGATGGTTTGTTAAGGCTGATTACCCTGCCTTTGTCATTAACACATTTAAGCGGTAATAACCCAAATGAAAGCAGCGGATCGGTAGCATCCAGCAGGTAGGTTTTGTCGCCGATGGTTACCCTTGCAATTACATAATTAAAATCGGTTAATACAGGATACAGCATATTCACCATGCCGTGTTCGCGGGTTGATAGTAAAACCGGCTCGGCATTAAGGCCAGCTGCGCTTAACGCAGTAACAAGGGTTAAATTGATATCGGCAATGCTGCCGGTATGTGCGTCAAGTGCCTTCTTGATACCTTCATTACTTTCAATACCAATATAATCATTCCATTTTAACTGTTTTTGTACCCAGGTATAAATGGTTTTGGCTTTATCCAGCTCATCAGTTTTACCTGCAATAACAGGTGCTATGCGTTCCTTCAGCAAACTGGTACGTTTTATCTGGGAGCCAAACCCCTCTGATATTTTTAGCTGGCGGTCAACATCGCTCCATTCCTTGCTCACAACGCTTTTAACACTGGTATAGGGATTGGTCCACTCAACCAGTTCAAAAAATATAGCCGACAAAAAGTTTTTGCGGGCCGTCATATAATCTTCCTCAACAAATGCCGGGATATCTTTCATGGCATATGTAATATGCGAGCAATCGGCTTTTGAGCCGCCCGACGAAAAACATTCGCGTTCAACCTCCGAAGTGCTTTTGGTTAGTTTCAACGAGCCGCGTATAGATGCATTGAATGTCCAGAAGCCAGGTATATGCACCTCATATTGTGAGTATATTTTGGGGATGTCATCCTGGAAATTCCAACCATGAAATAAATCCCAATACGGAGAAACAACCTCGTATTTATATTCAATAATGCAACCGGGACGTAAAGCTGGCAATGCAAACTTTACAGTACTGCCATATTTATAATCTTTTACGGTATAAACTTTTTTGGTATCCAGTTCGGCTTGTTGAACTGTGCCGTTATCATCCTTATAATAGGTTGTACCGCTGATGTTTTGAACATCTTCGCCGCTGTTTTCTCCGTTATGGATAGGAATTGCTATGGTACCTTTGCTGAGGCCTTCTTTACTTAAGATTTTTATTTTGGCATGATAGGTAAATATCATTCTGATATGGTCGCTGACTTCATCGATCCTGGTTTTGCCAAATTCGTTTAAGAAAACAGCGTTAGCCTGTGGATCTTTATCGTATTTAACCATATCCATTTCTGATCCTTCAAAACCCGGTTCAAAATCCTGGGCCGACGCAAAGTGTGATAAGCCAATAGAAATCAAAAGAATAAGAAAAAATCTGCTCATATAAATTGTGATAATTAGGGATAATCAAATTAAATAATAAATTGGTATATTAAATAAATTAAAAAATTTATTCTGCTGATTAATTTTAGGACATTTGCGACCTTTGTATCTCTGAACACTGACAAATGAAATTAAATTTAAAACGCCCTCTCGCTTTCTTTGATCTTGAAACAACCGGTACCAATATCGGCGCCGACCGTATAGTTGAAATATCTGTTATCAAGCTTAACCCTGATGGCAGCGAGGAGGTAAAAACGTGGCGTGTTCACCCGGGCATTCCTATCCCGCTCGAGTCATCACTGGTGCATGGCATCTATGATGAGCACATACAAAACGAAAAGCAATTTAAAGAGCTTGGCCAGGAAATAGCCGATTTTATTGGCGACAGCGATCTGGCAGGATATAACTCAAATAAGTTTGATATCCCCATGATTATGGAGGAGTTTTTGCGTGCCGGTGTGTCGTTTAGCTTAGATGCGCGCCATTTTGTTGATGTGCAAAACATATTTCATCAAATGGAACAGCGTACCTTAAAAGCCGCTTACCAGTTTTATTGTAATAAAGTAATTGAAAATGCCCACTCGGCCGAGGCGGATACCCGTGCTACCATGGAAGTTTTACTTGCGCAGATTGAGCGTTACGAAAACGTGGAGTGGGAGGATAAAAAAGGCAACAAAACAATCCCTGTTGTTGGCGATGTTGAAGCTTTACACGCGTTTACCAATCTGAGCAAACCGGTTGATTTTGCCGGTCGTATGGTTTACAATGAACAAGGCGAAGAATTAATAAACTTCGGCAAGCATAAAGGCAAACGTGTAGAAGATGTGCTGAACGCAGAGCCAAGCTATTACTCATGGATGATGCAGGGCGATTTTCCGCTGTATACCAAACGCAAGCTTGAAGAGATCTATACCCGCTGGAACGCCAAAAAAACAGCCGAGCGCCAGGCTAACAAAGCCGCTCAGCCAAAGCCGGCAGACCAACAACCAGCTGCTCCTAAACCTGAATATCAAAAAAAGGAATATACCAAGCCCGATCATACCAAAAATCAACAGCCTCAAAACAAACCTTTTAAAAAGAAGGATGAGCCTGCACAGCCCGTTAACGATGATATGCTGGCCCAGTTGGCTTTGAAGTTTAAAAAGGGGTAATTTATAAGTAAAACGTCATTGCGAGGTACGAAGCAATCCCCGATTAGCAGAGCCACTCTGTATAGTTTGGGATTGCTTCGTACCTCGCAATGACGTTTTTGGTTATTATGCTATTTTGCTGAACTACAATAGCATTACATCACTTAATTCAAAGGCCCGGTTCAGACCTCTTTCAAAAAATCGATATTTCGTTTCAGCCCGCTGAATTTCGTACGCTTAACGGCTGAATTTTTAAATACTTTTTGAAAAATATCTTGTGTGATATCCTGCCAGTCGGCGGTTTTCAGGTGTAGCAGATCGGGGTGAGGGTTGAAGGCTGCTTCGGTATTAAGTACCGAGAACCGGTTCCAGGGGCAAACATCCTGGCAAACATCACAGCCAAACATCCAGTTATCCATTTTGCCTTTAAACTCCTGCGGAATTTCGTTTTTAAGCTCGATGGTTAAATAGGAGATACAGCGGCTGCCATCAACCACATAAGGGCCAACAATGGCATCGGTAGGGCAGGCATCTATACAATTGGTGCAGGTGCCGCAATGATCGGCTGTGGGGGCTATATCATATTCCAGCTCCAGGTCGATGATCAGTTCGGCCAGGAAAAAGAATGAACCGGCCTTTTTGTTAAGCAGGTTACTGTTTTTACCAATCCAGCCCATGCCCGCTTTACGTGCCCAGGCTTTGTCGAGCACGGGGGCCGAATCAACAAACGCACGGCCACCTACTTCGCCTATTTTTTCATTAATGATTTGCAGTAATTGCCTGAGCTTATCTTTTATTATTGTATGATAATCAATACCATAGGCATATTTGGAGATTTTTGGCGCGAACGGATCGTCCTGGAGCTGATCGGTATAATAATTAATACCTAAAGATATCACTGATTTTGCCCCGTCGACCAGTAAACGCGGGTCAAGGCGTTTATCGAAATGGTTTTCCATGTATGCCATTTCGCCGTGCATGTTTTTATTAAGCCAGGCTTCAAGGCGGGGGGCTTCAGTTTCCAAAAACTCCGCTTTGGCAATGCCGCAAAACAAAAAACCAAGCTTTTGAGCCTCGTTTTTAATGAGTTGACTGTATGTGGCTTTGTTTTGCTGCATTTATGCAAAGATAGTATAAATTGAAATTGGTGGACATACCGTAATGTTTCCTGCCTGTTTTAATAATGCTGATATACTGTACATGGGGATTATCCGTTATTATAGTTTACTCCCTTTTGCTATAAGGTAACTATTGGTGCAGTTTTTGTATCTGATTAACAAATAGGGATTTATAGCATGCTTGAGCATATAAAATACTTGCCCGCGCATGTGTTAGGGATACATGCAGTTGGCCACGTTACCATTAGCGATTATGAAAAGGCCTTGCAGCCATTGCTTGAGCTGCAGGTGAAGCAAACCGGACGGATAAACTTTTTATTGGTGTTGGAAACCAATATTAAAAATTTTACGGCAGGCGCCTGGTGCGGTAATATCAGGCTTGGCCTCAAGTATTTTACCCGGTGGAATAAAGTTGCCGTTGTAACCGATGAGGATGGGGTACGTGAGTTTAGTCACTTGTTTAAATATATTTTACCGGGCAAGTTTGCAGGTTACAAGCTGGAAGATTTGGATGAGGCCGTAAAATGGGTAACTGGAATTAAATAAATATCATTATGGAAACAATAGATAAAACAGCAGTAATGAATAACGATGATTCGGACCTGCACAATGATGAGATTGGTGAAAACACCGGCGACGATACTATAATAGCCGAAATAGTTCATTTAAAGCCCGGTGAAAAGGATATCAGTAACATGCCATCATCAAATAAAGGCCAGGGGCCAGCTGGGGAGAACTTATAGTTGCGCCCCCCGGCCCCCTAAAGGGGGAGTTTAGGAAATACTTAAACAAGAAATGCCCGACTTTGCCGGGCATTTCTTGTTTATCGCCAAATCGTGATACAACATATTGATTAAAAGCTCCCCCTTTAGGGGGCTGGGGGGCGAGGGCTAAAAGCTACTCCTGATACTGTTGCTTAAAGTCTTGGTGCTCCAGTAACCGCTGTCCAAAATACGGCGCACGGTCATCAGCGGATCAGACTGGTCGCGTTTATCTGCTAACTGGAAAGCCATTTTAAAGCCGCGTTTCCTGAGTTCAGGTAAGGCTGCTTTGTTCCAGATGCCAAATGGGTAAGCAAAATAATCCATTTTTTTGCCGGTGATTTCTTCCAGTGTTTTGGTTGGTTTTTCAATCTGGGTAACCCAGTCGTCAACCGGGCGGTTGGTTATTTTACCATTTTTACCGATGATCTTAAGGGTAGAGGTATGTGAGTAACGGTCAACCCTGTGGTGGTCCCAGGTGTGGCTGGCAACAACATTACCTTCGTCAGATAGTTGTTTTACCTGCTCTTTGGTCATATAATGCGGGCGACCTAATGATACGGTCATCACAAAATAGACCGCTTTAAAACCATACTTTTTAAGGGTAGGGTTGGCTATAGTGAACTGATCAAGATCTGTATCATCAAACGTAAGCATGATAGGCTTTTTAGGCAGTGGTGCACCTTTGGTAAGGTATGCATAAAGCTGATCGGGCAGTATGGTGTGATAACCGCTGTCGGCCAGCATTTTGATGTGTTCTTTAAAAGCGGCAATCTGTACTATATAATCTTTCGCATTTTTTGAATCTGTAGGTTTCCAATCGCGGATCTGGTGATAGCAAAGTATAGGTACCTGTTTGCGGGCCAAAATAGCGGCGGCATCGCCCTGAGGGGCAGCAGCATTGTCAGCAACCGGAGTCGCGGCCGATGGAGCGGCAATTGATTTATCTGATGGCTTCGACTGGCATGAAACAGCGCCGAAAGCACAAAGGGCCAGCATGGCTAACGTTTGTTTTATCATATTATAGGTTGGTTTTATTCCTTAATTAACGGCGGCTAAATTAATAATTATATAACACGCAACTCCTGCCATGTAAATAAAATTAATTAAGACTTTAAGTGCGATATGGGAATAATTACTGATTTTTACTGATGATCTGTTTCAGGCCCGGCTCGCAGGTAAGCAGGTGCCATCCGCCGAAAACCACAAATACTTTATTGTTGGTTTTAAGTAAGCTGTCAATGGTACGGAGCAGGTTTTGATCCCTGATCTCTTTGGAGGCCCGGCCAATTTGCTGAAATTTCCCCTTCGGGTCAAATGGATTGGTAGGCTCCAGTTCTTCCAGTTTAAAAGGGCGGTTTAGTAGTTTTTGATAGTTGGCTTTATAAAATTCAAGGGTTTGTTCGACGGGTGAAAGTTTAACAGCCCCGGTTTTCATAATATAACCGTTTATAAATTTGGCGTAGTTTGCTTTAAAGGCTGCACTGTCGGTAACAGGCGGCCGTTGGCCCCACATAAAACGTTCTGTAACAATATAAGCTAAGAACTCGCCGGTGGTGTATTTTTTCAGCAGTTCTTTAAACTCCAGACTATCAGTCATATCACCATTAACGGTTTTTATTTTAAGACTGTCGGCAAGTATTTTGGTAAGCCCTATTTCTCCGTCCTTTTGTATTGCTTCTTTTTTTGAAGGGAAAACTTTTTTAGATACATCACCCCCTTCATTAACGCATACATCGGGCTTAAATTCAAAAAACGTTTCCTCTATCTTCTTAAACATCGGGTTTTCGGTGTCGTTGTTATCAGGCAGGTGATTAACTCCGCAAAAAACGATCTCCTTTTTGGCGTTTTTAAATCTTAAGATATAGGGGTTAGCAGGCAGGTGACCAGCCTCATCCAGCTTGATCTTTAAGTAGCTAACTGTGGGGTAAACTTCAACAGGTGTTTTATCTTTTTTACTCCCGCAACCCAGCAGGGCCGAGGATAATAACAGCAGTAGTGTTGTATGTTTCATCGGCCCGGTTGTATTAATTTATAACACTATGCGTTTACCTTCTTTTATGGAGCGTTTAGCCGCATCGAGGATCTGCATCACTATCATATTATATTTTAATGATGAGCGGTCGTCCGGGTTTCTGAGCGGATTTTGCAGGGCAGCTGTAAAATAGGCTACAGGCGCGTCGGCAGGTGAAACAAGCGGAGTTGCTTTATACCCCCTTACGTGATTGTTAACTTTCACTTCAACGCTATCCTTATCAAAGGCATGTATATAACCCTTAGCGCCAAAAATCTCCAGATCCTTAATACCGAATGGCCAATTCCAGGAAGCTTCTATTTGCCCGGTGGCATTGGCATATTCAACCAGTACGGTGGCATCGTCTTCAACTTTTGGATATACGTTTGGTTTATAGTGCCTTGCAATGGCGGTTACTGCAATCGGGCGCTGGCCTTTCATCAGCCAGGTCATTAAATCGGCGCCGTAGCAGCCAAAATCATTAAGTGCTCCCGCGCCGTTCAGTACAGGGTCGGTAAGCCAGCTCAGGAAATCCTCGCTGCAGCCAATTTCACGAGGGCCCTGATGCCCGTCATGCACCACCATTTTTCGGATCATGCCTACGCTATCCAGCTTAACTGTATTGTATGCATCCTGGTATGATGGGTACCAGGTAGTTTCATAGTTGGTTAATACTTTAACGTAATACTTAAGCGCCAGGAACTCCATGCGCTTTGCCTGCTCAAGAGTAGCCGCTAAAGGTTTTTCAACCATAACAGAGATGCCCAGCGGCGCGCAGGTTTCTACAATATCCACATGTTTGCCAACCGCGTTATAGCCTAATACAATAGCAGGCTTGCGAACGGTGCACATTTTTTTCAGGTCGTCAAAAAACAACGAATCGGGAAGGTTATACAGCTTGCCAAATTTTTCCCAAAGCTTTTTATCAGGTTCGGCAATGCCTACAATGTTTACGTTGCCCTTACGGTACTCATTTAATATCAGGTGGATATGGTCATGGTTTAAACCCATAATGCCCACTTTTAGTGTAGGTACGGGCTTATGTACTGTAGGGATAGTATCTTTTTTTAGTTTGTTAACTGAATCGGCAGGCAGCGTAACCGCATTAGCCGGAGCAGGTGCAGTAACCGGTGGCGGAGGCGTTGTTTGTGCCAATGTAATGGTTATGCCGCTTAAAATAAATGCAGCTGTGGTGAACAGTAGTTTTAATTTGGTTTTCATGATTGGTGGCAATGTATACGTATATAGGTTTATATCAAAATAACGATGGATTTCCCCCCAGCTTTATCTTTCCCAAATGTTTATAGGCGGCTTCTGTAGCTTCACGCCCGCGGGCGGTGCGCATCAAAAACCCTTCCTGTATTAAAAACGGCTCGTAAACTTCTTCAATAGTGCCCTCATCTTCACCAACCGCTGTTGCAACGGTTTTTAAACCGACCGGCCCGCCTTTAAACTTGTCAATAATGGTAGTCAGGATCTTGTTGTCCATTTCATCAAGGCCGTGGCTGTCTACATTCAAAGCGTTTAGCGCATACTGGGCAATCTCCGTATCAATTTGGCCATTGCCTTTGATCTGGGCAAAATCACGTGTACGGCGAAGCAGTGCATTGGCAATACGCGGGGTACCGCGACTGCGGCGTGCAATTTCAAAAGCGCCCTCGTCAGTAATAGGAGTTTTTAATATCGATGCCGAACGTAATACAATGGTGGTAAGCAGTTTGGCATCGTAATATTCCAACCGCGAGTTAATGCCAAACCTGGCCCTTAAAGGCGCGGTAAGCAAGCCCGAACGGGTAGTAGCACCAACCAGGGTGAAGGGATTTAGCGAGATCTGTACCGAGCGGGCATTGGGGCCGCTTTCCAGCATGATATCTATCTTAAAATCCTCCATAGCCGAGTACAGGTACTCCTCAACCAGCGGACTTAAACGGTGGATCTCATCAATAAAAAGGATATCACCCGTTTCAAGGTTGGTAAGTAAACCGGCCAAATCGCCGGGCTTATCTAAAACAGGGCCGGAGGTGATCTTGATACCTACGCCCATTTCATTGGCTATGATGTGCGATAGGGTGGTTTTGCCCAAACCAGGAGGGCCGTGCAGCAGCACATGGTCAAGCGCTTCGCCGCGCTGGCGGGCGGCCTGTACAAAGATCCTTAAATTGGCTAATATTTTATGCTGACCGGTAAAGTCCTCGAACTGCTGCGGGCGCAATACTTTTTCAATATCACGTTCGGCAGGACTGAGGCGTTCGCGTTCAGGGTCAAGGTGCTCATTCATTGCCAACGAAATTAGTAATTTTTGGGGATATGAGATGTTAGATTTGAGATGTGAGACAAACTTTTTACCTGATATAAAACCTCACGTCTCAAATCTCATATCTCAAATCTAACCCTCCGGGTATTTCCTGAAGATGCTGTTGATCTTCATCTGGATCACTCCTAAAAATGCTTCGCGGAAAATGCGGGTCGACATTTTAGAGGTACCGGCCGTGCGGTCGGTAAATATAATGGGTACTTCCACCAGCTTAAAGCCATGTTTAAGTGTGGTGTATTTCATTTCGATCTGGAAGGCATAGCCAACAAACTTGATCTTATCCAGCCTCACGGTTTCAAGCACTCTGCGTTTGTAGCACATAAAGCCGGCAGTGGCATCCTGTACCCTCATGCCTGTAATAAAACGCACATAAACCGAAGCAAAATAACTCATCAGCACACGGCTCATAGGCCAGTTCACAACGTTTACCCCCGTTACATAACGTGAGCCTATGGCTGCGTCGGCACCATCAATGCAGGCTTGCCTTAGTTTCAACAGATCTTCCGGATTATGCGAAAAATCGGCATCCATCTCAAAAATATAGTCATAATGGCGGGCAATGGCCCATTTGAAGCCATGTATGTAGGCTGTACCAAGGCCTTGTTTACCGGCACGCTCTTCAATAAAAAGCCTGCCGTCAAATTCGGGTTGGAGGTCTTTAACGATAACTTGCGTACCATCAGGCGAACCATCGTCGATGACAAGTACGTGAAAATCATGAGGTAATGAGAATACCTTACGGATCATCCGTTCGATATTTTCTTTCTCATTATAGGTGGGTATGATTACGACGCTATCGGGCACTGAACAGTATTTTGAAAATGAGATGAATATTTAAGGTGCGAAAATAATCAATTTACAGAGCATCAAAACAAAAAAACAGGAAAGCTTGCGCAATCCTGTTTTTCGGAGTAGTATTTTACAAATTATGTGTATCGGCAATGACCTGATTTTCCACGTAAGGGTCGGTAATGTAGTTTCTTTCTTTTAGGCGTGGCGAAACAAACATGAATACGATGATGAAAACAGCAATAAAAGCTACAAAAAACCATTCGTAATTGGCACCTTTAAGGTTTTTAGCCCACCAGCCGCCATCTTCAATAAACCCATTAACAAGAGCTGTAATCAGGTTACCAAACGAAACAACCAGGAACCAGATTCCTGACATGGTACTTTTCATTGATTTTGGAGAATGGGTATAAGCATATTCTAAACCAGTAATTGATACCAATACTTCAGCAGCCGACAATATTAAAAAGGCTAATACCTGCCACCACATTGACGGCGAGCCACCATGATCAATACTTACATGTGTAAAACCGATAACTACGAATGATAATGCTGTTAAGACCAAACCGGCACCAAGCCTGCGTAATGGTGTTGTTTTTAATCCGATCTTATCTAAACCCGGATAAATCACATAGTTAAAAAGTGGTATGAATAACAGAAGGAAAACAGTGTTAAATGTAGACATTGAACCAGGTTCTATCTTGAACGATGTAAAACCGAGGTTGATGTTTCGATCCATTTTTTCAGCATAAAGCGTCCATTCTGAAAGGCACTGGTCCCAAACAGCCCAAAATGCCAGTGCAAAAAAGAATACGGAAATTACACGGTATACCGCTTTAACTCCTTCAACGCGTTCGGGATCATATTTTTCTTTAGCAATATCAAGTAATGATTGGCCGGGCTTCTTTTTACTTAAATTGGTAAGCGCATACCATGTAATAAACACCAGGTTATTTCGGTTTACGCCTTGCGGAGGTACTTTTACGTACTTTTTGCGACCCATAAAAAATATCACAGTTGCCAAAGCCATTAATATACCGGGAATACCAAAAGCCCATTTAGGGCCGTAATATTTATAAACAGTAGGTATAGCCACCGTTGATAGCATAGAGCCGGCATTGATACTAAAGTAAAACCAGCCGTAAACCTTTGAGAGCAAATCCTGATTGCTGGCATCAAACTGGTCGCCTACGTTGGCCGAAACACACGATTTGATACCACCCGCACCGATAGCTACAACAAGCATACCTATCTCAAAACCATCGAGGCTTGTATCAAACATCGCCAGCAACAAGTGTCCAAGGCAATATACCACGGAAATATAAAGGATGAGTTTATATTTGCCGGTAAACCAGTCGGCCACCATTCCGCCTACAAATGGCAAAGCGTAAGCCACCATAACAAATAAATGATTCAGTTTATTGGCATGGGCATCAGCCTGTTGCGCCAACGCGGCACTACCTGTAGGGTTAAAGAACTGTTTTACCAAAAATAGTGTAAGTATTGAACGCATACCATAAAAGCTAAAACGTTCAGCTGCTTCATTCCCGATAATATAAGGGACACTTCTGGGGAATCGTGATTTTTTTGGGGTGGTTGCAGAGATTTCTTGCATTATCATCAATAGTTTTTGCTAAAGTACTATATTTCTATTAATTCGAAATTTAATACCGAAAGTGTTACAAGTTATATATTAAATGTTTGGGTTTTTTACGTAGTGCTTTAGTTTAATTCTTAATGTTTAACCGGTAACAGTGCCCGGTCCTTAGCGGCCTGTTTTTTAGGGTCAACATATTCAGTATCAGTGCCGGTACTGCCGCCATCAGCAATGTTGCGCATGTCAAGGTCTTCTACATAAGTCCAGCGGCCGTCTTTTAATTTATAACCGTCGTAACTCAGGTCGGGGCCAAAAGTTTCGGGCTTGTCTTTGCTCCGGCCATCGGGTGCCGAGAGGTGGTCAAACACAATGAGGTTTTGCTCCGGTATATACCTCAACAGCATGGATACCTGGCGGGAATATTCAAATATCACCCTGTCGCGGGTTTTGCCGTTGCCGTTAAATATGGGCATGCCGAATTGTGGCACGCCATTGTTGAAGGAAATTACATCGATCACCTTTTTTGTCGATTTTACCGTATTGCCTTTCCAGCCTACTAATACATAGTAAGGCCTTGGGCCATACACCGGCACTATTTTATAATATTGTGCTCCGTACCATTTATGGCTATCAGTTACCGAATCTTCGGGGTTTTGCAATAAGGGCGAGTAATCCTCAAGCGGGTACATTTTGAGCGGACCGCCGGTATTGATTTGCACCGTTCCGTAAAAACGATAGCTGCCATCAAGGTTGATCACATGCCAGCTCAGGATGCGGAAGCGGTTATCGGGCGAGTTGATAATGCTGATGCTCTTAACCGAATCAAAGGGGAACAGGAAGGAGTTATTGATCTTTAATGCCTGTACCAGTGTTTTAATAAACTGGTAATTGGCGTTTTTACGCTCCATATCGTTTTCATCGTTCACAATCTTTTTGCCGAGCCTGGCAAGGCTGTCCTGGTATTCGCCAAGTTTTTTGAGGCGTGTACCCTCATCATAGTATTGGGCAAAGGTTTGCAGGCAAAGCAGGATGGAAAGGAGGGTTAGGGCAGCTTTTTTTGTCACGATTTTTAATTAATTAGTTGAGCTTGTTGTTTACGTTATTTTTTCACGCCTGTCATGACAAGTTTAAAAAACTTTTGTCATGCTGAGGAACGAAGTATCTTCTTCACTCTGTATGGCGGCTTTACCTATCGAAGAAGATCCTTTGCTATCGCTCAGGATGACAAATAATTATCGGATCGTTGTCATCTCTCCTTCATAACCCGCCTGATTTTCAAACTCGCAGTAACGTTGTTTTTAAAGTATTAACGTAAATTTTCAATAACCATTGCACTGGCACCGCCGCCACCATTACAGATACCGGCCGCGCCGTACTTGCCGTTATTTTGCTTTAATACGTGCAAAAGGGTAACAATGATTCGTGCACCTGAAGCGCCAAGAGGATGGCCCAATGAAACAGCGCCGCCGTTAACATTCACTTTTTCAGGGTCGAGGTTCAAAAGCTGGTTGTTAGCTATTGATACTACAGAGAAAGCTTCATTGATCTCAAAGAAATCAATTTCGGAACTTTGGAGACCAGCCCTGTGCAGCGCAAGCGGGATCGCTTTTGATGGGGCAGTGGTAAACCATTCGGGAGCCTGCTGAGCATCAGCATAGGATACTATTTTGGCCAGCGGCTTTATGCCCAGCTCATCTGCCTTTTCACGGCTCATCAGCACTACAGCTGCAGCGCCATCATTAAGGGTTGATGCGTTTGCGGCTGTAACAGTGCCGTCCTTTTTAAATACGGGTTTTAACGATGGGATCTTTTCAAACTTTACTGTTTGAGGCTCCTCATCTTCGGTAAACATGGTGATATCTCCTTTTTTGTCCTTAAGGCCAACGGGGGTTATCTCATCTTTAAATTTGCCGTCTTCCTGTGCTTTTTGGGCACGTTGGTATGATAATATGGCGTAGGCATCCTGTTCTTCACGGCTGATGTTGCAGTCGGTAGCACAAAGCTCGGCTGCCGAGCCCATGTGGTAATCATTATAAACATCCCAAAGACCGTCTTTTACCAGACCGTCGATGATTTGCCCGTTGCCTAAACGATAGCCGTTGCGTGCTTTATCCAAATAGTAAGGTACATTGCTCATGCTTTCCATGCCGCCGGCAACCACAATATCATTTTGGCCTATGGCAATACTTTGGGCGGCCAGCATGATGGCTTTCATACCCGATGCACAAACTTTATTAACGGTTGTAGCAGGCAGATAGGGAAGCCCTGCAAATATTGCTGCCTGGGTAGCCGGTGCCTGCCCAATGTTGGCCGACATTACATTACCCATATAAACTTCCTGCACCTGGTTGGGCTGTAAGCCTGCTTTTTCCACTGCCGATTTGATGACTGCCGCGCCCAGTTGTGTGGCGCTTATGGCTGCCAAACTACCGCCAAAACTACCTATAGGTGTACGTGTGGCCGCTACTATTACTACTTCTTTCATGTGTCCCTCATTAAAATTGGTGGGCAAATTTAATTATTTGGACGAAAGAAAATGCTATGCATGCATAATATTTAGTTGCGGGAGATTAGAGGTTGGAGATTAGTTAGATTAAGGTTTTAAATAAGGAATACATTATATTGCTGTTTGTAGAAGGAAGACAGAAAAAAGAGATTCGTTATTTCATTTGTGGACGACAGGGCTAAACCAAGCCTTCGCTAAATAAAGCCTCATTACTTCCTTCGTTATGAAGGCTCATAAAACCTGCGAGGATCAATACGTTTAAATTAGGAGTTTCATTCGCCAGTTTAAGGAAGGTAAATTCTATTACGGCACCATAGGTGATTTTTATAAGCTGAATCCCGAACTCGTCTGTCCAAAAATAATCAGAGCTGAAAAAGCGGCTGTCAAGCAGTGCTTTAAAGGAATTGTTGAGTTTTAGGCTCACTTTGGTGCTGAAGAGTTTTTTTTCGCCATAACCAATCACTTTTTTTTCGGGCGTTTGGATGGCAAAATCGCCGGAGGTTGAACCTAAAGCTACTATAATATTATTATTGGTTTCCAAAATGGTTTTGAGTGCTTTATCAAAAGCAAAGTAAATGCGGCCATAGGTGTGGATATTATCAGTTACAATATAATATTTGTGCCTTAAGCTATAGCTACCTCCACTCTTTAACCAAAGTTTATTCCCCGGTAATTGGTCAAAGTCGTTGTATGGAATTGATTTGATTTCTTCTGTATTCATTTCTCAACTTAACTAAGTTGTTCAAATTAATAAATGATGATTTTAATTGGGGTAGTAGCGTGATACCGGCCTTATGGCTAAGACCACGTGCTTAATTCGTTTAATTAGTGAAAGGCTCAAACTAATCTCTAACCTCCAATCACTGATCACTATCTTCCTTTTTCTTCTTCGCGCCTTTTTTGCGCACAAGCAAGGCCTGTTGCATGAGGTATTCGATCTGGCCGTTGGTGCTCCTGAATTCTTCGGCGGCCCAGTTCTCTATCTCCTTCAGCATGTCGGGATTAATACGTAATACAAATGCTTTTTTTTCGGCCATATCAACTTACGGCCGCTGCTTCGGCCTGCTTTAACAAAACTAAATTTATGCCCAGTAACGCCAGTAAAGGCAGTTCTGGTATTTTTTTTACCATATCCAGGTCTGTTTTTACAATAAAAGGTTTTTTCCAGCTCCAGAATTTGGTTTGCACCTTCAGGATATCGCCCAGTTGTTCGCTTACCCAGGTATAATTGTGCGACAGGATCTTTTTATTATAAAAAGTAGCTGTAAGGCCATTATTCATGCTCATGTTTACTTTACGGCACCAAACCTGCGGCGTTATCAGCCCTATCTCCATGCCATCGGGCTGCTCAATTATAAATTTGCGGCCTAACCAGCTTTTACGTTTTACAATCCAGTTGCCGCCGGCTGTTTCAAGTGTACAGGTGCGTTTTAAAGCGCCAATATAAGTAAGCTTGCCGTAGCTAAACTGTCCGTCGGTAAGCTCGTACCACGGCCGCAAAAAGCCGTGCCTCAGCACTATTAATTCCGGTACGCGGAGCTGGTCGAAATTTCTGAATTGATCCATGATATTAATGGTATAAAGTACCGGTATTAACAACAGGGTTAACTGCTTTATCGCCGCAAAGTACAACCAGCAGGTTGCTCACCATGGCTGCCTTGCGTTCTTCATCAAGTTCAACTATGTTTTTTTCTGATAGTTTGTTCAGTGCCATTTCAACCATGCCAACCGCGCCTTCAACAATAAGCCTGCGGGCAGCAATAATAGCCGATGCCTGCTGTACCTGCAGCATGGAATGTGCAATTTCGGGCGCATAGGCCAAATGCGAAATGCGGGCTTCCAAAACCTCAATGCCGGCACGGTCAAGCCTTTCGTTCAGCTCTTTCTCCAGCAACATGCTTACCTGCTCAGCGCCGCCGCGCAGGGTGATGGTGGCAGTTTCATCTTCCAGGTTATCATATGGGAATGAGTTTGCCAAATGCCTTACTGCGGCCTCGCTTTGAATGTTTACATACTGGATATAATTTTCAACCGCAAACACGGCCGCGGCGGTATCCTTGATCTGCCATACAATAACAGCAGCAATTTCAATAGGGTTACCAATGCTGTCGTTCACTTTCAGTTGCTGGCCGTTAAGGTTAAAAGCCCTTAACGATATTTTCCTTTTTACGGTGAAAGGGTTCACCCAGTAAAAGCCGTCCTTTTTTACGGTACCCAGGTACTTGCCGAAAAGGGTAAGCACTTTTGATTCGTTAGGGTTAACGACAACAAGTCCCGGGAGCAGAAAAACAAAGCCAAGGATAGCTAATATAGCGCCGATAGGTTCTTCGCCGGCCCAAAAGCAAAGGGCAGCTACTACCAATAATGCCAGGAATACAATAAACACGGCAAAGCCGGATGGCGGGTTGATGGTTTTTTCAGGATTCATGATTTAGATTGATTTTAAAATGATATCACAAAGATATCAAATTTGTTTTTACAAAAACAAGAAAAACTGCATATAACAGAAACTTATATTATTTTTGGCGGGTTAATCATTTAAATGGCAAAACTATCCACTTCGCGCCAAAAGGCTTTACTGCGCAAATACGCCCGTAATGTTAAGTTTTTGATGATGCTGATAAGTATCGTGCTCATTGTTTACTTTTTACCAAAGCAGGCAAAATTTAGCTACGAACACGAAAAGGGCAGGATCTGGAACCAGAAGGACCTGGTATCCCCCTATAATTTCGCCATATTAAAAACACCTCAGGAAATCGTAGCCGACCAGAAATCGGCACTGGAAAGCATTACGCCAATTTACCAGCTGGATGCTGCCATGCAAAACCAACAGATTGAAGGTTTTAAAGCTGATTTGGAAATTAAATGGCACAATGCGGGTATTAATGATAAATTAAAACCGAAGTATATAGCCGCTGGTACTGATTTACTTACGGAAATTTACCAAACGGGTGTTTTTAAGCCCAATGCCAAGTACCAGCAAAGCTCAGAGAACTATCCCGTAAGGATCCTGGATAAAAATGTTGCCACTGATAAAAACACCAATGAGCTGTTTACCAAAGAAAAAGCACAGGCTTATTGTGATAAGGTACTGAGCAAGCATTCCGATCTGGATAAAGCTTTCCTGCTCGATTTGATCAGTAACCGCCTCCAAAACAACCTCTCTTATGATAATAACCTTACCTCCCGGCTGGAGAAGGAAGTTATTGACGGCCTTTCGGTAACACGTGGTATGGTACAAAAAGGGGAGGTGATAGTTTACAAAGGCTCGGTAGTTAATGATGATGTTTATCAAAAGCTGGAATCATTTAAAAAGGCTTTTGAGGATAATGCCCGTGTTAATGGTAACCGCAACCTGGTATTGCTGGGGCAGTTTTTCCTGGTGGCTATAGCCATATCGCTGCTCATGATTTTCCTTTACCTTTTCCGTAAAGATATTTATGCCGATAACAGGCTGGTGAGTTTGATATTGCTGGTAATTACCACCATGCTGGCTACCTTATCGCTGGCTATAAAATTGCAGTTTCCTACCAATTTGTATTATATTCCTTATTGTATAGTACCTATCATTATCCGCATATTGTTTGATACCCGTTTGGCGCTTAATATCCACTTGCTGGTAGTGCTGATAGCCGGCTTTTTTGTGCCTAACAGCTTCGAGTTTGCTTATTATGAGATCACGGCAGGCATGGTATCCATCTACAGTATTAAAAACCTGGTACGCCGCGAGCAGTTCCTGATCTCGGCGGTGATCATCATCTTTACTTACTTCGTAGCATTTTTAGGCATCACCTTTATCCGCGAGGGTGATTTCCTGAATATCGACTGGATGGACTTTTTGCCTTTTGTAGTTAGCGTTCTGCTTACCCTGCTGGCTTACCCACTCATTTACCTGTTTGAAAAGATATTTGCCATCACATCCGAAATTACGCTTATTGAGCTTACCAATACCAACGCACCTTTGCTGCGTGAACTGGCTTTTAACGCTCCGGGTACTTTTCAGCATTCGCTGCAGGTAGCTAACCTTGCCGAAAATGCTATTTATGCCGTTGGCGGCAATGCACTGCTGGTTAGGGCAGGGGCACTATATCATGATATCGGTAAAATGGAGAACCCGCTGTTCTTTATCGAAAATCAAAGCTCGGGCTTTAACCCGCATGATAAGCTACCTTATGAAGAAAGCGCCCAGATCATTATCCGCCACGTGAGCAAGGGTATTGAAATGGCGCGCAAGGCCAACCTGCCCGAAGTGGTGATCGATTTTATCCGTACACATCATGGTAACACCCGGGTAGATTATTTTTACCAGTCGTCATTGAAAAATTTTCCTGAAAAATTCATCAACGAGAACATTTTTCGCTATCCCGGGCCTATTCCTTTTACCAAAGAAGGCGCCGTTTTGATGCTTGCTGACTCGGTTGAGGCTGCTTCACGCTCTTTAAAAGAACCTGATGAAGAATCGATCAGTGTACTGGTTGATCGTATTGTGAAATATAAACTTGATCAAAATCAGCTGAAAGACAGTAATATAACATTGAAAGATATTGAAACTATTAAAGCTATTTTTAAGCGGATGCTGATGAGCATTTACCACGTTAGGATAGATTATTAGAAAATCATTTTTTTTTTTGAGGGGATGCTTGAATTACTATATTTGCAGTCCCTGAAAAAGGGACAATAAATTAAAAGTAAAACGGAGAGGTGCCTGAGAGGCCGAAAGGATCAGTTTGCTAAACTGACGTACTGGAAACGGTACCGAGGGTTCGAATCCCTCCCTCTCCGCAAAAGCCCAAACTAAGGGCTTTTTTTATTTTTGGATAACGGTTTTTATGAGGTTCTGATTTTTAGGATAGTAATAAAAACAAAAATGGAGAGGTGCCTGAGAGGCCGAAAGGATCAGTTTGCTAAACTGACGTACTGGAAACGGTACCGAGGGTTCGAATCCCTCCTTCTCCGCAAAAAAGCACAGTAGTATTCAATATTACTGTGCTTTTTTATTAGTCTTTTTAAACCCATGATCAAAATCTTAATGATCATCAACAAAAAGGGGGTTAAACAATAAAGAAAATATAGTATTGTCTGTGATTTTTTCTATGCAGCTTCGACGTTTCATACTGCTAAAGGCAACTCATAATAAGTTGAAATCATATTAAATTCTTATTTATCGATTTTAAATACCGTAAAAATACGGTATTTATTTTTCAGATTAGTTATTATCTTAGATGCTAATAACTAAGCACTTGTCACATGAAAAAAAACTTCTTGCTATCAATCCTGTTGCTGTTGCTCACCGAACTTACTTTGGCCCAGTCGACCGGTAATACCATCATTGATATTGGCAACCAGCAATCGGTAGTGCAAACAGCAATTAAGGACAGCAAGATAACGTTCCCCAAATTGCCGGTCACGCTAACGCTCCAGTTTTCTCCGGACGATTTCAACAACTATACCCTTACTTTTGTCGATAAAGCGCCTAAACCGGGGTTGGTACTGTCCATGAATGTGGTCAAGGAAGACGACCAGCATATTAAATTACACTACAGCGACCTGGATGGTGGTAAGCTGACCTTATTATTTGCTGATGGCAAACTGGTTGGCATTGGTTCAAGGATACTCAAAACAAGCGTTTCGGTACCTTTGGTCGATGGCAAAGTGACAATGAGCTATGCTAAGGCTGTAACAGCACCGGCTACGACAGACAAAACATTATGCGATGAACTCACGGCCGACGATAAGGCTACGCAAACAGTTTTACAAACAAACTATCAAACGGGCCCACCTTATACTTATTTGAAAACAGTTCCGACGGCGCCCTCTAACGACATCCCGTATCCTTTTCCGCAGCATTGGCAGACCAATCATGGTGCGACTGCATCTACTGATAAAAAAGGAAGAGCACTTACAGAGAAATACGTATTGTTTTATGACACCCGCACGTCAAAAGAACCGTTATACCTGCTTAAACTCAAACTGACCCAAGGTGGCAACTATGAATATTTCAACACTAAGAAGAGGATTGCACCAATTGCAGATCGCGGTCTTCTTGTCCAGGTTATCGGCAGCGCGGACAGTACTTATGTAGTTTCAACCGATTCTACACAGTATTTTTTGGATGCGGAAAAAACGTTTGCAGGATTATTCACACCGGCGGCAAAATCAACTGCAACTACCGGTGCAGCACCTGGCGGAGACTCGGGAAAAGATCTATTAGGAGGTAATCCACCGATGACCGATATCCAGTTAAAAGAGAAACTGGAAAAGCTGAACAACGAATTGACCATATTCAACCAGGAATTTGCGGATATCAGCTTGAAAGAAGGTCAATATCATCAGGAGCTGCAATGGCTTCAATCCAAGATATGGGAAAATTTGCATGTCACTGCCAATGATTCCAAGGTATTTGCAACTGATGTGACCATCCTCAGCCGGTCGATCATTGACAAAAAATACTTCCAGGATTTTTGCGACCTAATAGAAAGTATCCGGCAGCAGCTTGATGTTGCGATAAATAAAAAACCAACCGTAACGATACACAACACTTATATCCCTATTCCGAATGTTGATGCCTTTACCTTACATTTAAAAACGAAAAATGTTAAAAAAGACATTTTCTCGCATCCTTTTAACGTTAGCCGGGGATTTAAGATAGATTTTAGCACCGGCTTAATGGTCAGTGGCCTGCACAACTCAGATTTTGTTACCGGAACCGAGTCTTTCCGGTACAAGACAGGAACTGATTCGGTCAGTATCAATGGACAGATTAAACATACTTTTGGTGGGACGCTGCGGGATACCTCGCTTACCGTTTTGCACGAAAATAAAAAATTGACCTATGGAGCGGGAGTGATGGCCCATTTTTACACCCGCTCGGGCACCTATGTTAATGGCGGGGGCGCCGTGGGTGTCTTAGTCAATGGCAGTGATATGCAATGGCTGGTGGGTGGTTCATTGATGTTCAGCATCGGCAAATCCAGGATAGCGTTCAGCAGCGGTTTGGCTATGGGACAACACAAAGTCCTTTCCGGCGAAAATAATCAATACCTGTGGGATGGTAAAACCCGCACATTTGATTCCAGATATGATCTGCCTGCCGGTTATACCGGCAACAGCAGTCCGTCAACTACAGATGTATGGGGTAAAAGCTGGTTTGCTGCGATCACCGTTAATTTTGCTTCATTAACCGTTTCAAAATAAATCCCTCGTCATGGCCAACAGACAATTAACTTTTAGGATACAATGCCAGGAACAGGACCAGTGGTGCTGGGCTGCTGTAGCGAATAGTGTCTCGCACTTTTATACTGTGCCCTCCGCCTGGACCCAATGTACGGTAGCCAGCACTTGTCTTAACCGGCAAGACTGCTGTAATGATCCTGCTGGCTGTAACCAGCCCTGGTATCTCGACCGTGCACTTCAGACAACGCAAAACTTCAGAGCACCCGTACAGGCTGGTACACTAACGCCGCAAGCCATCCAAACCGAAATAGATGCCGGGAGGGTGATCGGGGTTAGAATAGGGTGGAACCCCAGTGGCGGCCATTTTGTGACCATCTATGGCTATAACGATACACCGGGCACATTTTATGTTTATGTAGGCGACCCCTGGTATCCCAATTCTATGATAAATCTTGCTAACTTTAATACAGCATATCAGGGAAATGGAAGGTGCACTAACACCTACCTTACTGATCCCCCTGCTGGCGGCGGCATGATACAATTTTCATCTATACAACAACAGCTTGCGGAAAAAGCAGTGGACTTTAAAAAATCACTGGCACCGGAAACGAAAACCAATCGGCTGGCGTTGGCGCGCCCGCATGATGTTTATATTATTGACTTGATTTCACTGGAAGAAAGAAGAATCAGATTGAAAAAAGGCGGGCATCGCCTTATCGATACCACCGATGGAGACAGTCAGATGATTTACGATTTTAGTGACGAAGGTACTTCAGCTGTTTTGCAGCAGGTTATTCATAGTCAAAGCTATACCAAACATTATAATAAACAGATCGACAGGCTGGAGGAACAATTTGAAAAAAGTTCTGTGCCTTTTGAATTAAGGATTGTCAGACAGCCGCAACTCAAGGTAGAGGCCTTATGGCTTCACCGGAATGGAAAAACCTACCTGGATCGTTTTATACCGATCACAGACAGTAGGGATCTTAAGGAGGGAGTACTATACAGCAGATTCCGTTTTTTTCGTGTGCTATTTGCCCGTGCAGCTGAGTATCAGAAATATGATGACGAACTGTTAGGTGGTTGATCTGTATTACCATGAAATTCTATTCGGTGTTCTGCCATAAGTATATAATTCGCCCAATACTACACTAAATGAATTCTGGATAATGAAAAATTAGAAAGAATGAGGAGATTCTTTATTGTAGCGTTACTGTTTTTGCTTGGCCAAACTTAATCAGAAGAGTTACTTATACTGTTCTCTGAAATTTCTCTGGTCACCACCAGTATTCCTTCTAAGTATTCTAATAGATTCCCATTCACCCCGCGAAAACAACAAAACCCTAAGATAATAGGGTTTGTTGTTTAAAATAAGTACAGTTGATCATTTAGTGTTCTAAATTCCATAATGCTCACTGAAAGCTATAAGAAAGTAAGGCTTTCTGAATTTTAGTACCCCCTAATCGGCGACCACAAATGCCTGACAAACCTCTTTCCGATTTAAAATTGGAGGAGCGAAATCATGTCTCATTCTTTTTTCGGGGGCTTTGCAAAAGCGATGGCATTATGTATTTATTTCAACCCCATCGGTAATATAATTTCAACGAATAGTATCTTAGGGATATGAATATTAGCCTTCATGACCAATACAAAGACTATTCTACAGTCGACCTGCTGAAAATAACGATGCATCCCGGATCATATGAGCACGCTGTCATCATTGAAGCTACAGAAATACTAAAAACCAGGGTAATAACACAGGCAGATATAGAAAAGGCAGAAGACGGTTTTAGGGAAGACGCCTCTCCGGCCCCCAAAAAAGGGCTATTAGCAAATATCTTTAAGATTAGTAGCTATAACCATGAAAAATGGTTGAATGTAATACTTGCTATAGCTGTATTTGAGTATTTACATTTGTTATACACCGACATTATAGTGTTTGATCATCTTCTTTATGGTTACGATTATCCGTATAGAATGGTAAACGCGCTGTCGTATATAGATTTATTGTACCTGCCCTTTGTGTATTATATGTTTTATAAACGTATGCGCTGGGGGTGGATAGCATTATTTGGAGTAAAGCTTTTCACAATTGAACCTTCGCTGTTATTTTATTTTAACGAATATTGGCCAGTAGAGCATGGAATTGGACTCTTACCCTATTCGCTGTTAACTATTCTCTTAGATATCCCCATCCTCATTTTCCTTTGGAAGCAGGAAATCAGCAATATCTTCAATGTTAATAGCAGAACAAAGAGGTTAACTGTTTTATCGATTGGGTTTATGCTTGCGTTATTAACCTGTATTGGTCGATATAATCGTACAAATTACGCGCAGCTAAAATCAAATACTGAAAATCAAATTAAAACAGCTGGCGAACCATCAGACACTACCACTACACCTCCGTCAAAATTACTTGCATTAATTAAAGCCAGGAACGAAAAACCGGTAGATACAACATACATGCCAACCGGCTTTTATTTTCTTGCAGAAAAAGGTAATGGAATCAGCATGCGCGAAGAGAAATCGGATGAGATTTATACCATTTCCCCATTACCATTTGCTTCTGTCAAAAATATAAGCAAAGTAAAATTTGAGAAAGTCCAGCTTCAGGAAGGAGGGTATACAAACCTGTGTATGACATTTGACGATACAGGAACTAAAGATCTCGCAAAAGGTACCGGAAATCCGCTATATCCAAAAATTGCGGTAATTATTGCAAACAAACTGTTATATGTTGTTGAAAATCGAACATCAATTAAAACCGGAATAATGTGTGTAGCACTCCTCGGCTATTCTGAAAAAGAGATGGATGAAATGCGTAATTCCATAGATATAAAAAGGTAATTAACATCTAACATTCTTATGGCAGAAATAGACGGAAGATGATTTACAATTTCTTATCATTGAAAAATATCTCTTTAATTATTGCCAAAATCTCAAAAAGATGTTCTAACCGGTTCCCTGGTCTCCGCAAAAGCCCAAACATATCAGGGGCAGAATTCTCGACTCGGCTTGTCATTTGAAAGTAAATTGCAATTTTAATATTCCATACAAATATACCGATTGGTATATTTGTATGATGAATTTAGGAGAAACCAAGGCAGATCGAACCCGGGCTTTCATTATAGAGAGGGCATCGGAGTTATTTAATAAGAAGGGTTATGCGGGGACTTCGCTGTCTGATGTGATGTCGGTTACAGGCTTGAGCAAGGGCGGTATTTACGGAAATTTTGAAAATAAGGAAGAAGTTGCGCTGGCAGTTTTTGAATATAACTGCCTGCAAGTAAAAAAGATTTTCGATAAAGAAGTTAACAATGCTTTAACATATCACGAACGCCTGATGGCCTATGCAAAAATGTATGGGATCTCTAAAGGTGTTTTAGATAAAGGTGGTTGTCCTATCCTGAATACGGCAGTTGAGGCCGATGATACCAATCCATTGCTGAAAAAGAAAGCGGCTGTTGCCATTCAACAATGGCGGGAGAGACTTGAATTGCTGATTCAGAAAGGTATTTTGGCCGGGGAGTTTAAGAAAGATGCTGCGATAAAGAAAACTGCATTATCTATCATGTCTATTGTGGAAGGAGGACTTATGATCCGTAGAGCAACAGACGATCCTTTTTCGGTAGAGTTCATATTAGACACGGTTGAAAAAATTATCAATCAAATAGAAGTATAAAAAATTTATCTAAAAATATACCGATCGGTCTTTTTTTGTGGGTGTCTACCCGCTTTAAATAGATCATAAGAAACACAATCGAATGAATTACACAATCAAACCTGATTACGAAAAATGTATTAAAAAATATACCGATCGGTCTTTTTTGAATAGTACCCACATACTTTACATGGATCATATTAAATCACAATACAGTATAAAAACAGTAATTAGTTAAAAATCATGAACAACAAAGTTTTAGTAACCGGTGGCACCGGTAATACCGGCGGCCATGCAATCAAAAGGCTTCTTGAATTAAACATTCCTGTAAGGGCACTTGTTCGTAAAATTGATGAGCGTTCAGATGCCCTGAAGGCCATGGGGGTGGAGATTGCAGAGGGCGATCTTTTAGACCTGGATGCTGTAAGCGCGGCGATGAAGGACATCAAAAGTGCATATTTTGTTTATACCATCCGTGAACCGGGGATTATTGATGCTTCTGCATATTTTGCCCAGGCAGCTCTCGAAAATGGGGTGGAAGCAATCGTGAACCTCTCTCAATTCGGTGCACACCGGAATGTAAGAAGTCACGGTGCGCAGAATCATTGGGTAGCAGAGCGTTTATTCGATTATGCACCGGTGCCTGTAACACATCTCCGTCCGACACTTTTTGCCGAGTGGTTCATGTACCAGGCCAGGGCGATTAAATCCGACAGCAAGTTTTATCTTCCATTCGGTGATGCCAAATTTGCACCTATAACAACAGAAGACGTCGGCCTTGCGGTAGCTGCTATTCTTGCTGATCCGGAACCGCATGCGGGAAAAAGCTATGATCTATTCGGCTCTGAAATTTTGAATATGACCGAAATAGCCGAAGTTTTTACAAAAGTTTTGGATAGGAAAGTGACCTACGTTCCCATTGATACAGAAACCTTTATTGGCATTCTTAAAAAATTTACACCCGGACACCCTTATTTCATTCAACATGTTACTGCTCTCGGGCAGGATTTGAAGGACGGACGTGCAGCAGGCATGAACAGCCTTGTAGAAGAGCTTATCGGTCAAAAACCGCTGGCCATGGCAGATTATATCATTAAAAACAAGGCTGCATTTATATAAGCCGGCCAGCAAACTGATCTTTATTCAAAAACCGCATGTGGCCATATTCGTGTAGAGATCAAGCTGGTGTAAATGGAATAATTTAAAGAATTGCCTGCCTGATAAATATGGGCAGGCAATTTTATAACATGGATAAAATTACTTCTGTAAGTAAATAAAAGCATGAAGAATAGAACAATAGTCCGGCTAATGATTTCAGCTTGCTTTTCTATCTAAAAAAACTGAGTCATGTTTTAACTCAGATAACTCAGCCACCGGATGTTGATTCTTCGATTTGTTGTAATGCATGTTGAATACCTTCAGTATGGAGGATGAAAGGGCGAGCAGTAAACTCATCCCAACCAGCACTGTAAATATTTCTGTAGTTGCTAAAATTATACTTTCCTGGTGCGCCTTGCTTTGCAGGATATGGATAGCATAGGCACTGGTATTATCCGGATTGATGCCACGCCTGGATAACACTGTTCGCAGTTTTCCATAGGTCTCCGTAAATGACCATGGCGATGTGGCGATCCTGCTATTGATGCTCTCGTAATATTTAGTTTGGCAAACGAGCAGCCATCTTCTGAAAAAGGCCGCGGTTGTGAAGGAGGCCAAAAAGTACCTTGTGTATACGCTGTAGAATAATCTCGATGGACTATCTTTCGGAGCAATATTCATAGAGGTAAAGTAGGATAGGCTGGTGATTGAGATACCGTATGAAAGGCCACGCAGTAATTGGGCAATAATAAGCTGCTGCTGATCGACATTAGGAGCAGAGATCCTGGAAAGAAACCATGTATAAAAAACATAGAGGAAAAAACCGATGGCCAGCGTCTCCCTCGCCCGTTGGTTTTTATGAAGCCAGTATCCTGTTAAGGGTATGGCAATCAGAAATGAAGGTAATTGCCACAGACCAGAGGCTGCAACTTGTAATGCATCGTTATGAAAATTTTGCATAAGAAAAATGGAAAATACCGCAGCGGAATTATAAACTGTATAAAGCAAAAACATAAAAGAGATGCCCCATCGGATTTGCTTGTATTGCCACAAAACGTTCAGGTTAACGTATGGCTTCGGATGATCCCACCTTCTCCAGATGAACAGGATAGTACTGAGCAGAAAAAGGAAAAAAGACCAGGAAATGCTGCTGTCTGAGAACCAGTCGAGCCGCTCGCCCATTATGCAAAAATAAGCCAGGGTAGAACCTGAGATTACGGCAAAGGCGTAGCCAAGCCAGTCAATCTCCTTCAGCGAAATGGCACTGCCGTCTTTCTCCCTGTGCATCATGAAACCAACAATCATTACACTCAGGAAAAGACCGGGATACCAGCAATAATAAATTTCATACCATTCATGCTGATCGAGCAGTAAGGCTGACATGTAGGTGGATAACTGCGAGAAAACATATGAAATGGGATAATAAATGGCGTAAAGCACTCCCCGGCTTCCCGAAGGGTTAACCCTGCTCATCAATAAGCTAACCGCATCAAGCAGGCAAATCGCCTTCAGTGAGCCGCTTAGAAAACTAAGTGCGGCAACTACAGCAAACGGAGCAGGATGCACAATGACCAGGGCAATAATGGATTGTACAGTGAGGCAAAAAAGCCAGATCCTGCTTCTCTGAAAGTAGCGCTGAAAAAGCCCGACAATCGGGATACAGGTTACCAGCCCTACAGTATTTAGTCCTGCGGCCAATTGAATCAGGTCACGTTCGTCGCCAATCCTTGAGGCAACCGATGTGAGATCCGTTTGTTGCAGCGGGTTGATAACAATTTGCGAAAGTAATAGAATAATGACGCCCGGTGTGCGAACCCATTCCGGTACCGAGGCGTGAAAGGGAGAGTTTAGCATAATTTAATGATAATAGTACCACAACATGATCTGATTTAAACTGATGTCGCTGGTGAAATGAATAATTAGAGGCATCGACCATTCTTTACGGTGGTTTTCTCCCCAAAAAGAGCGGTGAACGCCGTCGCCGTTGTTATAAGACGGATGAACAGAAACAGTTAAGCAATCTTTGAAAGTATATTTTGAATAATTATTAGCAGTATGTTGCTGTTGTGCGCTGATTGTACAGGCATTCCCGGCTATTAGGGGACCTGTTAACAGATATTTAGTCATCTCGTTTATGTCAAGGATTGTAAAACGTTAAGTCCATCGGATTTTGCGAATCCAATCTAAATGCCATTGATTTAAGATGCTTTATATCAGTTATTTGTGTTTTTTGTTTCAAAAAACGGAAGACGATATTTCGATCATCGATCACAGAATTTGCGACTTATCGGGAGTTTGGGGCGTACTTATGGAGTTCGTTTTGAATAAAAGTGATGGGTAATTCGATGAGTTACAGCGTTGAAAACTTTCATCAATCGTTACAAAGGTTCAGGTTCTTTAAAATCAAAATTATTGCCCCTTAGGGAAAACATTAGTACCACCCACTAAAGGAAAGCCTGTTAATAATGAGCAGCTTTTTAACGCCATAATGGAAACTGTAAATGATTGGGGCGAATACCGCATGGTGGTATTGAAGGGGTACCTGCTGTAAAAGCGATGTTTGATGGTTTGGTAAAGCCTTGCTTATGATGCTTTAAACAGCACGAGGTCGGCCAGATTTGCTTCTTCTATAGAGGAGCTTGCTTAATCCTTCCGACCCCTTTGTTGTAAGAATAACGCCTTGATTGCATCCTTATTGCGCGTAAAAAAATATAGTTAGGAAACGGCATTTTGATACATCATACCTTATATTTTTGGCTTGCATACCACTAAAAAGCCAATAATATGACACCGGAAAGCAAACTCAGGCCAATAAAAAAAGCACTCAGATATGTACTTGGTTTTCAGGAAACCGACAGGTCAAAGTTTACTACTGCGGGAGGCAAGGGCGCTAATCTGGGTGAACTATCCGGAATTGAGGGGATACAAGTGCCCGACGGTTTTTGCGTTATAACTGAAGCCTATAAAAAGATAACCGAAAATAACCGGGAGTTTAACAGCTTGCTGGAAGAGTTAAAGCGTTTTACAGCCGACGACAGGGGGGCTATCACCGGGATCAGTACAAAAATTCGGATGGTTATCGAAGGGATAGTTATTCCTGAGGATCTAATAGAAGAGATTGCCGGCTATCTCACAAAATTTCATGAAAAAGATGCTTTTGCAGTGCGCTCAAGTGCTACGGCGGAAGACCTGCCTACTGCATCTTTTGCAGGCCAGCAGGACACATATTTGAATATTATCGGAACAGACTCCATCTTAAAGCATATCAGCCACTGCTGGGCATCGTTGTTTACTGACAGGGCGGTAATTTATAGGATTCAAAACGGCTTCGATCATCGTAAAGTTCAGCTGGCTGTGGTGATTCAGCAAATGGTATTTCCGCAGGCGGCAGGGGTTTTATTTACTGCCGATCCCATTACAGGTAACAGAAAAACGTTATCTATTGATGCCGGTTTCGGGCTTGGTGAGGCTATGGTATCCGGCCTGGTGAATGCTGATAATTACAAAGTATGTGAGGGCAGGATCATAGATAAAAAGATCTCTACCAAGAAACTGGCTGTTTATGCTTTAAAAGATGGGGGTACTAAGGAACAGGAGATTGAAGCTGAACTTCAGGATAAGCAGGCGCTTACCGATGAGCAGATTTTACGGCTTGAGCATATCGGAAGAAAGATCGAAGAACATTTCGGCAGTCCGCAGGATATTGAATGGTGTTTGGCTGATGGTACGTTTTATATTGTACAAAGCAGGCCGGTCACTACCCTATACCCGGTTCCTGAAACTAATATTGAGGGAAACCGCGTGTATTTATCCGTTGGTCATCAACAAATGATGACCGATGCCATGAAGCCATTGGGATTATCCTTATGGCAGTTAACGGCTGCCCGCCCCATGTATAAAGCCGGCGGAAGGCTGTTTGTTGATGTTACTGATAATCTTGCTTCTCCCGCAGGCAAGATAGCCTTGTTAAATGCCATGGGAGAACATGATCTGCTCATAAAAGATGCACTTACCACCCTCATAGAGCGGGGAGATTTCATAAAATCGTTATCAGGTGATGAGCAGGGAACTGGTAAAGGCGCTCAGGTTTTGCCATCTTCGGCTCCCCCTGCGCAAATCGGGGCCGACCCGGCAATCGTTACTGATTTGATTGAGCTGAATCAAACATCGATTGAAACGTTAAAACAAAATATCCAGAATAAATCAGGAGCCGATCTGTTTGATTTTATCCTGGAAAATCTGCAGGAATTAAGAAAGACCTTATTTACTCCGCAAAACATGGCCGCAATTATGGCCGTCGTAAATGCTTCATCATGGATCAATGAAAAAATGAAGGAGTGGTTAGTCGAAAAAAACGCGGCAGATGCACTTTCTCAATCGGTACCAAACAATTTTACTTCGGAGATGGGGCTTGAGTTATTGGACGTTGCCGATGTGTTCCGTCCCTACCCGGCATTAATTGATTATTTGCAGCATACAAAGGATGATAACTTTTTGGATGGACTGCTTAAGTTTGACGGCGGACAGGAAGCCCGGGAGGCTATCTGTATTTATTTAAATAAGTACGGCATGCGGTGTGCAGGTGAGATAGATATTACCAAAGCCCGCTGGAGTGAAAAATCAGGTACGCTTATCCCCATGATCCTCAATAATATAAAAAACTTTGAGCCCGGTGCAGGTACCCGGAAATTTGAGCAGGGGCTGCAGGAAGCCATGAAAAAAGAACAGGAATTATTGGACAGATTAAAGCAATTACCGGATGGGGAACAAAAAGCTGAAGAAACAAAACGAATGATCGGCCAACTCCGGAATTTCGCAGGTTATCGGGAATATCCAAAATACAGTATAGTTAGCCGCCTTTGGGTTTATAAGCAGGCCTTACTGAAAGAAGCAGAGAAGCTTGTACAGGCCGGCCTTATCCATGAAAAGGAAGAGATCTATTATTTGAATTTTGAAGAACTCCGGGAAGCGGTCCGCACCGGTAAATTGGATGACCGGCTCATCGGTAAACGAAAAGAAGAACACAGGCTCCATGAAAAACTAAACCCGCCGCGGGTTATCACCTCCGACGGTGAAATTATTGCAGGTAAATACAAACGTGAAAATCTCCCGGCCGGTGCTATTATAGGTCTGCCTGTCTCGGCCGGGGTTATAGAAGGAAGGGCACGGGTGATCCTGGATATGGAAGATGCTGACCTGGAAGAAGGAGATATATTGGTCACCGTATTTACCGACCCAAGCTGGACACCCTTATTTGTATCCATAAAAGGCCTGGTTACCGAGGTTGGCGGGCTCATGACCCATGGTGCAGTTATAGCGCGTGAATATGGTTTGCCTGCAGTTGTAGGAGTGGAGCATGCTACCCGGCTGATTAAAGACGGGCAGCGGATCCGGGTAAATGGGACGGATGGATATGTAGAAATACTATAAACTGAGTAATTCTTCAAAACCTTTGGGTGCTAAAAGGTGTTAACAACCAGACTGTTCTACCTGGAATGTCTCAAAATACACTATGAAATTATTCAAATGCACCTGCTGCGGTCAACTGCTATATTTTGAAAACAATATCTGCGAAAATTGTAAGCACCCATTGGGTTTTATTCCTGAAAATCTAAGTTTAGTTACCCTGAACCAGGGCGAAAATTTTACTTACACTTTGTACGGCAATGAAAAGCGCCCGCTGTTAGGCAAGCTGTTTAATAAGGGCGTTAATCCATCGTTTAAATATTGCAAAAACTATGAGTTTGGCGTTTGCAACTGGCTGCTCCCGGCCGATAGCTCTAAAATTTATTGCCGTGCCTGCGAGCATAACCACATGGTTCCGGATTTAACAGATCCTGAGCATGTAAGGCAATGGGGGCTCATTGAGGGCGCAAAACACCGGTTGCTTTACAGCCTGATGCAAATGAAATTACCCTTGTTAAGCAAATTGGATGATTTGGAGAAAGGCTTAAGCTTTGATTTTTTAACAGATGTAAACGTAGCTCAAAAGGTTTTAACCGGGCACGAAAACGGCCTCATCACCCTGAATATTAATGAGGCCGATGATGACAAGCGCGAGTTATTACGTAAAGAAATGAACGAACCTTACCGTACCCTGCTGGGCCATTTCAGGCATGAGGTTGGTCATTATTATTGGGACAGGCTGATTGACAACAGCGCTTTTATTGACGAATATCGGCAAATATTTGGCGATGAACGTGAGGATTACGGACAGGCCCTGCAGCGCCATTATAATGAGGGTGCCCCGGGCGACTGGAATTTGAATTTTATTAGCGAATACGCAACTTCGCACTCATGGGAAGATTGGGCCGAAACCTGGGCACATTACCTGCATATTATGGATACGCTTGAAACAGCTGATGATTTTGGGATAAGCGTGGCGCCCCGTATTGCTACTAAAAGTGATCATGCAAACGCTGTGATAAAAACCAATCCTTATGAGCAGCAAAATTTTCAGCAACTGCTTAATATGTGGCTGCCTTTAACCTTTGCTATGAATAGCATGAACCGGAGCATGGGTAATCATGATCTGTACCCATTTGTAATTCCGCCTAAAGTGATTGAGAAATTAAGCTTTATACATAAGGTTTGCTATCAGTCAAAAGTGAATTGATTAGCATTTGGCTTTATCCGGGAGTTGGAAGCATTTCTTCTTCCGGATAAGGCTGTATGCTGTGCTATTGCTGTTCTACCCGGCTTACGTCAACGTTTACGTACATCCGCTGCCCGGCACCGCTGTAAACAATTCCTTTAAGCGGTACAACATCGGCAAAATCACGACCAATGGCCGTGCGGATATGCCTGTCGTTAACCAGCAGGTTATTGGTAGCATCAAACTCTGTCCAGCCAATATCGGGAATGTACAGCGCTATCCAGGCATGTGAAGCATCCGAGCCAAATAGCTTGGGTTTACCCGGCGGCGGCAGTGTTTCAATATAGCCGCTTACATACCGGGCTGCTAAACCTATCGAACGCAAACAAGCCAGCGAAAAATGTGCGAAATCCTGGCAAACGCCTTTTTTGTGCAAAAACACTTCTTCAAGCCTGGTGCTGATATCTGTAAAGCCGGGCGTAAAGTCAAAATCATTAAATATGCGTTGGTTTAAATCAAGCATGGCTTCCATTATCGGCCTGCCGGGTGTAAATGATTTTAATGCATATTCCTGAACGCCTGGAATAAATATCACATGGTTTGATTCAAGGTAAAACTGCCTGATGTTATTATCGGTGCCGGTGCTTTGCAGCCAGCTTACCACGTTTTCCCAGGGCATGGTGTTTTTGGGGACGGCGTTTATCCATACCGGCTCGGTAATTTCAACTTCGCTCTTTATTTCAACACTCAGTTTTTTATGAAATTCTTCTATCGAAAAATAGATAAACTTGTTGTTAAAAAAATCCTCGCGCGTTACCAAAAAACGGGGCTCCGGATGAATTTGGTAGTCGATTTTTTCAACCTGCTGAAAATTATGGTTAACAGGCACCTGGTAAACCAGGTTATGGCACAATGAGGCCGGCAACTGGTACTCATACCGTGTAATGTGGGTTACCTGGAATTTCATTGGCCTTGGTGTTTTTTTAATTGCCTGTTAAAAACAAACATCGTTATATCTGTAGTTTTCATAACTCGGGCAGGTTATTGGTAGTTTTTATAAAACTGTACTGGCTTTGGGTTGGGCTAAAAAAGCTTTCAAATATCAGGGTTGATGCCTGGCTTAATATGCTTACCAAATGATGTAAAAAGTTGCTGAGCTCTTTTTTGTGAAAATCATTAGCCCTGCCGGGTGCTACCATTTTATTTACATCACAAAGCCTGATCATGGTTAAGGCCTCCAATAGCTTTTTTTGCGCCGGGCTCAGGCTGCCATCCTTATGGCTATCGGGCAAATGCGCCAGGTGTTCATCAATTTTGGCAACTAAAAAAGCAACCGATTTTGGGTTATCCTCATTAACCAGCAGCAAATTAAGTACGCCGGGCAATTGCAGCGTTGAACGATACAGGTAACGATAGGTTACCAAACTTTCGTTGCACATTAATACCAGTTCGAGCAATTGTTTTTCAACATCGGGTGGTACATTGCTGGCTAAGGCTGCCTGTAAAATGGTGCAGGTATTAAGCGACGACTCTAAAAACCGACCTATGTTAAGTAACCGCCAGCTGGATGCCCTGGTCATGTTATCATTATTGAGACCGATAAAAGCCATCAATTTGATAATGAACTGATCAAGGTTATGATAGATCTTGCGCAGATCGTCGGCATTTTCCTTCATGAGTTCAAACTCTTCAGAAATGCTGTCGAGGATCCGCCAAGTGTCGAGGCTCAAACGGTCGCGAACGGCATAGCCATTGGTTAAAAACGATTGCAGGGATTGTGCCAGCGTGCCGGGCCTGCCGGTTTCAACAGCCAGGGAAAGCAGCTCTTTTTCGGGCTGCCTTAATTTGTTTTGATCCAGCGCGGCAAAACCGGGCAGGGTACCTGTTAATGCACTTAAGCTTTTGAGCAGTATTACCAGTGTTTGGTCAGTCTCGGGATGAACTTCATCATCACGCTCATTGTAAATTTTAAGTACAATACGCATCATACGTACATTGCTCACAGCCCTGTCAAGGTAGCGCCCTAACCAAAACAGGCTTTCGCCGGTACGGCTTGGCAAAATGTTTTTAACCTGCCTTAATATGGGCTGGTTTACCGCGGGTTTGGCTGCACTTTGAGGCGATGGGCCAAGCACCCAGGTATCTTTACTAATACCGCCCGATTGGTTTGAGATAATAAACTCGCCCTTGGTTGGGAAACTGCGGGATAAGCCGCCGGGCATAACATGATAAACCTGCTTTTCCATGTCAGCCACAATGTAGCTCCTGAAAATAGCGTTGCAGGCCTCCAGGCTATTGTCAATTAATGATGGGGTAGTACTAAAACTCACCACCTCCTGGGCCACATATAAATGCGGCCTGGTGTTTATTTCTTTTCTGAGGTCGTTAATCTGTTTGCTGCTTAATTCACTGCCTATATAAGGCGGGTTTTCATTGCTTCGGTAAATGGAGCGGATGATGAGGAAGGGCAGGTTATCAAGCACGTATTTTTTTTCCTTTTCGTGCCCGCACCACCAGGTGGCTACCGATGGTAAAATTAACTCTTCATTTAGCAAATGCTTGCTAAGGCGGGGCAAAAAGGCCATCAGGCCGGGGTTTTCCAGTATGCGGCAGCCTAAGGGGTTAATAATGGTTACTTTCTTTTGCCTTACAGCTTCCATCAGCCCCACAACTCCTAAATGCGAATCGCCCAGAAATTCAAGCGGGTCGCAAAAGATATCATCAACACGGCGTACAATAACATCTACCTTTTCCAGCCCCCGCAGGGTTTTTAACCATACGTAGCCATCACTCACGGTTAAATCCTGTCCAAATACAAGCGTAAAACCTAATGAGGATGCGAGGTAAGCGTGCTCAAAATAAGTTTCGTTTGCTGTACCTGGTGATAAAAGTACCACACGCGGGTTTTCTTTATTTTGTAACGAGAGCTTTGTAAGTGTGTTTTTTAGCGTTTGATAATAGGAAGATATTTTACGCACCTGGTTATCACGGATAAGATCAGGAAATACCCTTGTCATGGCAGCCCGGTTTTCCAGTGTATAACCTGCCCCCGAAGGTGCATCGGTACGGTCATGCAATACCCATATTTTGCCAAGGGGGCTTCGCACCAGGTCGGCAGAATATTGGAGCAGTTGAAATTTACCAGGGATTTTTACTTTATCGGCCTGCCTCAAAAAACCTTTATGCGAATACACCAGTTCAAAAGGGATAAATCCCTCCTTAATAAGTTTGCGTTCGCCATAAATGTCTGATAAAATAAGGTTTAGCAGTTCGGCGCGTTGCACCAGCCCCCGTTCAATGCTTTCCCATTCCTGCTGGTTAAAAACCATGGGTACAGGGTCAAGTTTCCAGGGGCGGTTTATACCGTCCGGATCGCTGTAAACGTTATAGGTAACCCCATTATCGCGTAGCTCCTGGCTAATTTCCCTGCTCCGCTGCTCCATTTTTTCAATACCCAACTCATCATAAGCATGGGCAAGCTTTTTCCAATGTTCACGCACTGCACCATCGGGTGCGGCAAGCTCATCAAAAAAAGGTTTGGCAGTGTTACGCCCCTGTTCCAGGTAAGTCTCAATCATTTTCCAAATCTCTTATTTTTCCGTTATAAATTTTTGGCATTTTTATATCGCCTCAAATCCATGGTGTACGGATACTCAGGACTAACCACCTCATTAGTGATGGTGTACTGCGGCAGTATGTTCATTTTGGTAACAAACCTGCCGCCTGTTGTTTGCCCGCTAACGGCCGGTTCAACCAGGTTAACCGAGTGCCCAAAATCAAAAAAGCGGGAAATAATACGCGATTCGGCCTCATAACTGTTTACCGGGAAGGTATCATAACTGCGCCCGCCCGGGTGCGAAACATGGTACTGACAGGCAGCTATTGATTTTTGGGTCCAGGTATCAAAAAGGTCAAACACTAATGGCGTATCAGTACCGATGGTTGGATGCAGTGCTGATGGTGGCTGCCAGGCCCTGTAACGCACACCGGCAATATATTCGCCCTGTACACCGGTGCTTTTTAATGGGATTTTTAACCCGTTGCACAAAAAGCTATAGCGCGAATCTGTAAGCCCTGTTATTTTAACCTGGATCCGCTCAAGCGATGAATCAACAAAGCGGGCAGTGCCGGTGCTTGACATTTCCTCGCCAAGTACGTGCCATGGCTCAATAGCCATTTTTATTTCGATATTGATATCATCAACCTGCAGCTCACCCAAAAATGGGAAACGGAAGCTGAAGAAGGGCTCAAACCATGAAATATCAAAACCATAGCCGGCATCGCGCAGGCTGTTTACAACCTCGGTCATATCCTTAAAGCAGTAATGGGGCAGTAAAAAACGGTCATGCAATTCGGTACCCCAGCGTACCAGTTTGTGGTTATACGGTGTTTTCCAAAACCAGGCCAGCAGGGTACGGATAAGCAGGAACTGTACCATACTCATGCGGTAATGCGGCGGCATATCAAAGCCCCTGAATTCCAGGATGCCCAAACGGCCGCTTGATGAATCGGGCGAATAAAGTTTATCGATACAAAACTCGCTGCGGTGTGTGTTACCTGTTATATCTGTTAAAAAATGACGGAAAACACGATCCACCAGCCAAAAAGGCATTTCGTTTTCGTTAAGATCGGGGATCTGTTGAAAAGCTATTTCCAGCTCATAAAGCGTTTCTACCCTGCCTTCGTCAACACGGGGCGCCTGGCTGGTAGGGCCGATGAATTGTGTAGAGAACAGGTACGATAAACAGGGGTGATGCTGCCAGAAGGTAATGAAACTGCGCAAAATATCGGGGCGACGCAATAGCGGGCTATCGGCCGGAATTTGGCCACCCAGTGTTACGTGGTTTCCACCGCCTGTACCGGTATGCCTTCCATCAATGTTGAATTTTTCGGTAGCAAGGCGGGATTCGGCCGCTTTTTTATAAAGGATATCGTAATTTGTTGCCAGTTCGCGCCAGCTTGATGCCGGGTGAATGTTAACCTCAATAACCCCCGGATCGGGCGTGATCATCATTTTGGTAATGCGGTTATCGGCAGGCGGATCATAGCCCTCAATCAGTACCGGCATTTTTAGTTTTTCGGCAGTACGTTCAACGGCATTAACCAGGTATAAATAATGTTCAAAATAGCTTGTAGGCGGGAAAAAGATAAACAGCTTGCCCTGCCTTACCTCAACCACCAGTGCTGTTTTAAAAATGGTGTTGCTGTTATTAAACTTAACGCCGGTTCCGGGAATCAGGTCTGCTCCTTCGGGCAGCGCGTCTACATCAGCAAACAAACTTCTTTCGGGTAATATTTCCTGTTCTTCCGGGTCAAAATATTGTACCGAATCTAAAGGTAAACGTAAGCCTACCGGTGAGTTACCCGGAACAAGGAATAAGTTTTGCCTGCGGAACGACCATTTACAGCTTTGCCAGTTGTTTTGATCCAGATCCCACTTAATAGGTACCACGTAGCCCACAGGTTCGTTAAGACCGGTGTTTAATAGCTCCGCTAATTTTTGCCTTTCCAAAGGAGATTTCAGATCCACTTTAAGCGGATCGACATTGATGGGGGTTTTACTTTCTTCCCATAAAAAATAAAATGGGTCTTCATAAGTAGCAGTAATGTTTTTAGTGTCGATATGGAGTTCGGCGGTAAGCTTTTGCATAAAGCTTTTGGCATCCTTTGCGGTAAGGCCGTAATCTTTTGACAGATCGGCCATCAGTGTATCATTATTCCATAAAGGCACATGATCTTTACGCCAGTAGCAGGCCAGTTTCCAGCGGGGCAGGGGCTCGCCGGGGTACCATTTACCCTGGCCGTATTGCATCAAAGCCCCCTCGCCATATTCATTTTTAAGTTTGTGGAACAGGATGTTTGACAGGCGGCGTTTATGTTCGCCATCGGCGGCCGAGTTCCATTCAGGAGCTTCATTATTATCAACCGATACAAACGTAGGCTCGCCGCCCATGGTAAGGCGCACATTGTTGGCAGCAAATTCTTCGTCAACCTTATCGCCAAGGGCCATAATATCATCCCATTGCTCATCTGAAAATGGTTTTGTTACCCGTGGTTTTTCCTCAATACGGGTAATGGTATTTTCAAAATGAAATTCAGTTTCGCAAGGCTCAGCCATGCCGCTGATAGGGGCAGCGCTCTGCGGGTCGGGTGTACAAGCCAGCGGGATATGCCCTTCCCCCGCAAATAAGCCCGAAGTAGGGTCAAGGCCAATCCATCCGGCGCCGGGCAGGTATACCTCGGTCCAGGCATGCAGGTCGGTAAAATCCTGTTCGGGGCCTGATGGGCCATCTATTGATTTTATATCAGGCTTTAATTGTACAAGGTAGCCGGAGGCAAAGCGTGCTGCCAGGCCAAAATGCCTCAGCAACTGTACAAACAACCAGGCGGTATCCCGGCACGAGCCTGATTTTAGCTCCAGCGTTTCTTCGCATGATTGAATGCCTGGTTCCATCCTGATATTATAAGAAATCTCCAGGTAAAGCATCCGGTTAAGGGTTACTAAAAAGTCTTGCGTAACTGTGTTTTTTTTGAGTAGTTCGGCGGCTTTTTCCGTAAGCTCCATTAACAGCGGCCCTTTTTCTGTAATTTCAAGATAGGGTATAAGGTTCTTTTTTAACGACTCTTCATATTCAAAAGGGTAATGATTTGCGTATTCCTCCACAAAAAAATCGAAGGGGTTGATCACAACCATGTCGGCAATCACTTCAACATCAATCACAAACTCATTCACTTTTTCCGGGAAAACGATACGGGCCAGGTAATTGCCAAAGGGGTCCTGCTGCCAGTTTATAAAGTGCTTTTCGGGAAGGATTTTAAGCGAGTAGCCCTTTATCATAGTGCGCGAATGTGCTGCGGGCCTTAAACGGATAACTTGCGGCGAAAGCGTAATGTGCCGGTCGTATTTATAGCTTGTAAAATGGCGAATTGCTACTTTTATTGACATAAATAGTGGTTTGTGTTATAAACATACCCTATTTGTGGTAAAAAGCGCAATGAAACAAGTTGTTTTTTGTGGATTTTTTAAACAAATGATAAAAAATGCCAAAATTGCATTTATGATTTTCTTTTTTGCAGGAAAAATATGAAATTCTTAATGGTAAAACTTCGGAAGGATGGGGGGATTGGTTGAAATAGTTTGATTGTGTTAAGGAAATATATTCTTTTTGTAAAATAAAGTGCTTAAAACTCCATTGTATTACAGTGTCGGCCATAATTAAAATCGCCTGGTTTCCGTATTTCCGATCCTAAATATCGGTTCATTTCACACTTTCTGTACAAAATTGATTTTAAGCCGCATACTCTATTTGGGAATAATTATCTTTAATATTCCAAAACCTATGATCATGTTCAATGTTAAAGCTGCCGTTGGTAAATTCGAGTCTGTATTTGAAACTGCTTTGCTGGCCGAACTGGAAGCAAATTCCATGCTGATGACTGTAAAAAGCGGCGACACCATGCTTAACCCCGGGCAAACTATCCGTGCTGTGCCGTTGTTACTGAGCGGCACTTTTAAAGTAAGCCGTGTGAATGATGAAGGCCAGGAAATACTGCTATACTATGTAAAGGAAGGCGAAAGCTGCGCCATGACGTTTACCTGCTGTATGATGTCGCATTTCAGCGTGATCAGGGGTACTGCAGAAGAAGACAGCGAACTGCTTTGTGTGCCGATGGATGTGATGGACGGATGGATGACAAAATACCCCACCTGGAAGCGTTTTGTAATGCAAACCATACTGAACCGCTTTACTGAAATCCTCAAAAGTATTGATGATATAGCCTTTAAAAAGCTGGATGATCGCCTGGTTAATTACCTTAAAGAAAAGGCAAAAGCCACCGGTTCATCGCTCATCAATCTAACCCATCAGCAAATCGGTGATGATTTNTCGGTGATGATTTGGGCACAAGCCGGGTTGTTGTATCGCGCTTGCTGAAAAAACTGGAAATTGATAATAAATTATTACTGTACTATAACCAGATTAAATTGCTGAGCGAATTGTAACTTTTGTTACAGAGCTTTGTATCTTTTGTTACAAAATATGCCCTGTTGTGTGTTGCATCTTTGTTGTATCAAAAGCAACAGATCATGAAAACTCAAGCACTTCAAACACCTGTAAGTTTTAATGTAAAATCATTAACCGGAAATAAGATTTGTAATAGCGCTTGCATGCGCATGCTGATAAAACTCTTCCGTTTTATTGATTCTGTGAACCTTGCTACCTGTAAAGCTGATCAATTTATTTTTTAACCATTCAAACCATAAACATCATGAGTATCAGATTAAACGACACCGCTCCCGATTTTCAGGCAGAAACAACTGAAGGCACCATCAATTTTCACAATTGGATAGGCGATGGTTGGGCAATCCTTTTTTCGCACCCTAAAGATTTTACGCCTGTTTGCACTACCGAGCTGGGCTACATGGCTAAACTTGCCCCCGAATTTCAACAGCGTAATTGTAAAGTAATTGGTTTAAGCGTTGACCCGGTGGCCCGTCATGCCGAATGGGCAAAAGACATCCAGGAAACACAAGGGTACGCGGTAAACTATCCGATGATAGGCGACCCTGACCTGGCTATTGCAAAGTTATATGATATGCTGCCGGCTGATGAGCCGGGAACTTCTGAAGGCCGTACCGCTGCTACCAACCAAACCGTGCGCTCGGTATTTATTGTTGGCCCCGACAAAAAAATTAAATTAATGCTGACTTATCCAATGGCCACCGGCCGCAATTTTGACGAGATACTGCGTGTGCTGGATTCATTGCAGTTAACTGCCGGCTACAAAGTGGCTACGCCGGTAAACTGGAAAAACGGAGAAGATGTGATCATCGTTCCGGCAGTATCTGACGAGGAAGCAAAAGAAAAATTCCCCAACGGCTGGAAAACCGTTAAGCCTTACCTGCGCATAGTGGCACAGCCGGGCGAAACCATTATGAATTGATTTTGCTGGTATAATAATACATTTCTTAATTAGGCGCACATTCTAACAGAATATGCGCCTAATTTTATATCGTTGTACAGTGCAGCAGCCTAATTTAACGACCTATATTCAATAGGTGAATAACCAACGCGCTGTTTAAATAAGCGGGTAAAATGCTGTGGATATTTAAAGCCCAATCCATAAGCAATTTCACTCAATGACTTACTGGTATCAAATATTTTTTCCTTGGCAACATCTATTACTTTCGATTGGATATACTCCTGGGCAGATTTACCGGTTTCTTTTTTGATCAGATCGCCAAAGTAATTGGCCGACAGGTTTAACTGATCGGCACAATAGCCAACCGAAGGTAAGCCTATGGTAAGCGGTTTATCTGAATTCCAATAACCATCAAGCAAATTTTCAAATCGCTCCAAAACACCCTTGTGCACAAGGTCGCGGGTAATGAATTGGCGGTCGTAAAACCGTACGCAATAGTTCAGGAACAACTCAATATTGCTTACAATTAGGGTTTTGCTGTGCTTGTCGATAGCATGTTCAAGTTCGTACCTGATCTTTTCAAAGCAATCGATAATGATCTTTCGTTCACTTTCGGATAAGTGCAGCGCTTCATGTACATCGTACGAAAAAAATGTATAATCCTGGATATGACGACCCATTGAGGTACCTCTGATCAGGTCGGGATGAAAAACCAGTGCAATGCCTTTGGGCTGATAATATTCACCATTGTTTTCTTCGCCGACCACTTGTCCCGGACCAATAAAAACCAATGTGCCTTCTTCGTAATCATAATAATTGCAGCCATACTTCAGATCGCCGCATTTAATCTCCTTTAAAAATACCGTATAAAAACCGTAATTGACCCGTCGGTTCAACCGTTTGTCGGCTTTTGACATATCAACAATGTTCACCAGCGGATGCCGCGTTTCATTATTATTGAGCGAATTGAACTGACCTATGGTGTCTACCCGGATGATACTTCCCATTGCTGTTTCCTTTAACTATATCAAAGTTAATTGTTCTGCTAAGGTTTACCTTATGTTATTACCTCAATCAGTGATATTGGTAAGTAATACAGTAATAGGTATAACAGTTGCTTAAAAAATACGCCTCACCTTTGTGCTGTTAAATCAATAAGGATCTGTTTAAACCATTAAATATATGAAAACAAGAAAATTAGGGAACAGCGGCCCCGAAGTATCTGAACTGGGCTTAGGCTGCATGGGTTTAAGTTTTGGCTATGGCCCTGCAACCGATTTAAAAGATGCTACCAAACTGCTTCATGCCGCAGTTGAAAAGGGTGTTACTTTTTTTGACACTGCCGAAGCTTATGGCCCTTTTACAAATGAAGAGCTTTTAGGTGATGCGCTTGCGCCTTACCGCGGTAAACTTGTTATTGCTACTAAATTTGGATTTAAAGAAGGCAAACCTGGCGATGGAATGGACAGCCGTCCGGAACGGATCCGGGAGGTTGCAGAAGCATCCCTGAAAAGATTAAAAACCGACCATATCGACCTATTTTACCAACACCGGGTTGATCCTAATGTACCGATAGAAGATGTAGCCGGAACCGTTAAAGATTTGATACAGGAGGGTAAAGTAAAGCACTTCGGTATGTCGGAAGCAGGAGTGCAGTCTATCCGTAAGGCGCATGCCGTTCAGCCTGTGGCTGCTTTGCAAAGCGAGTATTCCTTATGGTGGCGCGAACCTGAGCTGGAGATCATACCAACGCTTGAGGAACTGGGTATCGGCTTTGTACCTTTTAGTCCGCTGGGAAAAGGATTCCTTACCGGTGCCATCAATGAGAGCACTTCGTTTGATAAAACAGATTTCCGCAATATAGTGCCGCGTTTTGCCCCCGATGCAAGGGCCGCTAACCAGGCAATGGTTAACCTGCTTACAAGGATAGCCAATGACAAACAAGCTACCCCGGCACAAATAGCACTGGCCTGGCTACTGGCACAGAAGCCATGGATAGTGCCTATCCCCGGAACCACCAAATTACATCGTTTGGAAGAGAACCTTGGTGCTGTAGCTATAGCATTAACTGCTGATGATTTGAGCCAGATCGAAGAAGCAGCTTCTCAAATTAAGATAGAAGGTGCACGTTACCCGGAACATTTGCAAAAAAGGGTAGGGAAATAATTAATAAATATGAATTGAATAACCGGTATACAAATATTGTAAAGCCCGCACGCTGTGATATACAATTTAATACCATTGTTTTATATTCCTTGTTTGTTTAAAAGCATACCTATAAATTGGATTCATAATCTAAATATCAGTCACTTTTACATTGCTACTATTTGATTTTGTGCCGATTTAATATTGCCCCGGGTTATATTAATGTGTCTGTATTATTTTGCCGCTTTCCTGAACTGATATAACGGATTTAAATGATTTTGATTAAAAACTAAAAAATTTAACCGATTATGATCGAAGAAAGTTCTTACATGAAATCGAAAATTTATGATTTAATGAACCTGATGATTAACGATGAAAGCGGATTGTTTGAAGTGGGGAATTTGGACGGTTACATTGACAAGCTTATTGAAAAAGCATGTATCATAACTATTATGGCACAGGAAGCCTTACATGGTTTTTTGGCCTATTACGCCAATGATTATGAAAATAAAGTTGGGTTTATTTCAATGTTGATAATTGATCCATCGACAAAACGGATGGGGTACGGCCGAAGGCTTGTTGAATTTGCTTTGAAAGATTTAACGATGAAAGGGTTTAAAAAATGCCGCACTGAAGTAAATGCCGACAATACCAAAGCTGTAAACATTTGTAAAAGGTTAGGCTTTACCTATATGGGTAAAAACGATATATATATGGTATTTGAAAAGCAACTGTAAGTGTCTGTATTCGGCCTTTTAATTTTTATGAAAATTGGTGGTCATGAAGTACCTTAGTACCTAATTGGTTCGTAATTGGCCACAAGCCAATATATGATATTGACCGACATTAAAATCGCGAATATGCAACATAAAGCTGTCTCTATCAGGCCGTTCATCGGTGCTAAGGATTTTGAAATATCACGAAGTTTTTATCGTGACCTTGGTTTTGAAGAAGTTGTATTGAATGCTGATATGTCGGTGTTTAAAACGGGACAGCTTGCGTTTTACCTGCAAAACGGTTACGTTAAAGATTGGGTAGATAATACCATGATTTTTTTAGAAGTTGACGACGTTGCCCGTTACTGGAATGAGTTGCTGGCTTTAGACTTGCCTTCAAAATATAAAGGCGTTAAATTAACCCCTATCCGGGTAGAACATTGGGGGAGGGAGTGCTTTTTGCATGACCCCTCCGGCATCCTGTGGCATTTTGGTGAGTTTTTTGATAAACCTTAATTCTTTTTAATTGCCGACAGATCAAGAACGATAGCATTTTCCTGTGGTTTTAGCCTGAACACTGTTCCGTTTCCGGGTTCAGTGAAAGTACCTTTGGTGGCTTTGAAAACGTAAGATGTTCCCTCAAACCGGCAATTGATCTGCTTGTCCCGGATAGCTTCAAAAGGCAGTTTTACTCCTGCTGCTGTGGTCATGTCAAAATACCAGTTATCAACCTGTGTGCCCATTAACTTCATTGATAATTGTTTTTCGTTCAGGTCAATTTCAAAAGTGCCCTTTATTGATGTTAGCGGCCAGGAAATGTGCAGGCTGCCCGGTGTGGGATGGGTATAAACCGGATCTTTTCCGGCCAGTAAAACTTCATTGCCATTAATCACAGCTTTAAGCCTTAGCCCGGCAATCTGATCGGGTTTGCTCCAGATATAGCCATCTATTACCGGTAAAGTAAAAAAGGTACATTCGTTTGATGTAGCAACCTGTTTGGTATAAACCGATGGGAAGCTTTCATCAAAAAGGTGAAGATCACGAATGCGGAGATTACCGTTCTCCCATAACAGGTTAATGCGATAAAAGCGGCTGTTAAACCATACTGTTTTCAAATTACTTTCGCCAAGGTCGTGACTTACGGTAAAGGATGTGGCAGGGGTTACTTTATATTGTTTTTTGAACCAGCGGCCCGAAGTTTCCATGGTTTCCACCCTGATCTTGTGCTCATCTCTTAAACGGGCTATCAGCGGCATCTGGATCTCAAAACCTTTAGCCATGGCATCCCAGGTAAATGAATTTTCCTGGCCGGCTTGTGTGTAATTAAAGCCAAGTGCCTTATCATCAGTAAATGACTTGAAAAACCAATTAACCCAATCGGCATCGCCGCCGCCAAATTTGTAAACGGGCTCCAATGTTACAACGCCCTGGCGTGTTGTGCCAAGTCCGTTATCGTACTGGCGTATCGGGTCGCTGCCCAGCATCCGGAAAATAGGTACAGGGATCTGGTTGGCTGCGTTTTGAGCAGGCATATACGAGTTGATTTTGCTGGGATAGTAAGCCTGGTTCCAGTATCCGCCCCATAAAGTATAGCCGTCTGTTCCGTACTGATCTTTGCAATTGGCCGATGCCACGATATGGTATTTTTGATACATATACTCCAAACTGTAGCTATCAATAAACCAGGATGCAACCGATTTTGGATAGTAACCAAAAATCCTTTTAAAATCGGCCATGTAAACATCTATCAGCTTTTCGCGCTCTTTAGGCGTGTAACCGGTAGAGAAGCCAATGTTTGCACGCCAGTCCCAGGGGTAACGGCCGCGCCATTTAAGGCCTGCTTTTTCAACCTGTGGCTGGGGGATTTCCCACCAGGCCCCAATCTCAAATGAATCGTGCGGTAAAGCTTTTAATAATTTCTGATACCGTGGATCGATCAGCGCATCGTACTGGAGCAGGAAAGTGCCGCCGAGCTTGTATTTTTTCATGATCTCTACCTGCTTTACTACGGTTTGGTACAATACATCCTCCGTAATGGCCGGGTCGCGCGGTTCAAGCAGTCGGATGAAATTAACGATATTAACTATCCTCGGCGTTGAAGGCTCTTTAACAGGGATGGTTTGGCTGTAGGAAAGAAGGGAAAATGAACTTAATATATAGATGCTAAGAACAGCGATGTTGGTGAACCTTGAAGGACTGCTTGTGTTTTTCATGGAAACAGGTGATGTAAATTAAAGAGGAGCTATAAAATGATCCTGCTTTGATCTTAATTAAAGCTTACAACGGTAAGCTAAACTATTTATAACAAAAAACTCAACTGTCCTTATCTGTCTTACCTGCCCGGTTTTTCAAAATGGTTGCCATATGGGTAAATGCCCATTGGGATAAGCCCCTGATGTGGGGCAATAAAGTTTCACCCAGTTCAGTTAACTGATATTCTACACGTGGCGGAACTTCTGCGTATACACTGCGGCTAACAATACCGTCGGCTTCTAATGACCGAAGTGTAGCTGTGAGCATTTTTTGTGAGATATCCGGTATTGACTTTTGCAATTCATTAAAGCGCATTATTCCGTTATTACCCAGGTTAATCATCACCAAAACAGACCATTTATCACCAAAGCGATCAAGCACATTGCGCACCGGGCAGTTTGCAATATCAAGGTCATCTCTTATAATTATTTTTTCGTTATCCATCTCATTATCAGCGTTAGTTTCATTGGGGTTAGTTAGCAACTCCGGCGTACCGTTATTGTTATAGCGTCATGATCAGGTTACATTAGTACCCTTTAGTAAGTAACAATACTAAAGTTACTAATGTATTATTATCAAACAATTAAACAGTAAAAAGAAATGAAAATTTTGTTGATCGGTGCCAGTGGTAATATTGGCCAAAGAATTTTAAAGGAAGCGTTAGGTAAGGGATATGATGTAACCGCTGCGCAGCGTACCCCAAACGCCATTACCTTACAACATCCTAACCTTTCAGTTATTAAGGCCGACTTATTAGATTCAGCAGGATTACCTGCTTTATTAAAAGGATTTGATGTGGTTATTTCGTCGATTTCGCCGGTAACTCCGGAGCAATTTAAGAAAGCAAATGAGAACCTGATTACAGCGTTAGAGCAGCAAGCCGGAACAAGGGTGATTATTGTAGGAGGTGCAGGCAGTACAGAGATTTCGCCCGGGTTAAGATTGATGGATAGCCCGGTTATGGATCAGTTACCGAAAGAATGGGCGCCTGTAATTTTTATCCATGCAGAAGTGCTTGATCTGTATAAGAACTCCAGCCTTGACTGGAGTTATTTTAGCCCTCCCAAATTCATAGAACCCGGCGAACGCACTGGTAAATACAGGCTGGGAAGCACAAACATGATCTTTGATGCCAATGGTGAAAGCAAAATCTCAAATGAAGATTATGCCCTTGCACTGATTGATGAGCTTGAAAAAAAGCAGCAAATCCGTAAGCAATTCAGCATAGGCTACTAATTTAACCGGGAAAGGAATAGCTTTAACCGGCTATTTCCTTTTCTCTATTCCCGCTATTAGCCGCCAATAATCCACGTGTGTGCTAACACAATCTGTGTTAGTGGTCTTCTTACCCGTTTCAATCTCAAATTTATCCTGTCACCTCATCGTAATAATTTATACAATAATTTCAAACAAATGTTTTAATCAAACGATTGATTAATTTTGTGCCATTATTTAAGACACAAAAATTTATCAAATGGCCGAGTCAGGATTTAAAAAGTGGATAATTACCATTACGGTAGTTATAGCTTCACTGTTAGAATTAATAGATACCACCATAGTTAACGTTTCCATCCCCCAGATACAAGGCAACCTGGGGGCCACCATAACCGATGCCGCCTGGGTAGTAACGGGTTATAGTGTAGCAAACGTGATCATTTTGCCCATGTCGGGCTGGCTGAGTAGTTTTTTCGGGCGTAAAAATTACTTTTTAACCTCCATCATTATATTTACCATCGCGTCTTTTTTATGTGGAAACGCTCATAGCCTTGGCGAACTGGTTAGTTTCAGGATATTGCAAGGTTTAGCAGGCGGTGGTTTACTGTCAACAGCGCAGGCTATTTTGATTGAAACATGGCCTGCCGAACAATTAGGTACGGCTACAGCCTTGTTTGGATTAGGTGCAGTTGTTGGCCCAACCATAGGGCCAACTATTGGCGGTTATATAACAGATCATGCTGCCTGGCGCTGGATCTTTTACGTAAACATACCGGTAGGAATTTTGGCGGCAGTATGTACTGTGATATATGTGAGGGTAACAGCCGCTGATGGCAGGGATAAACCCATTGATTGGTGGGGAATTGTCCTGCTGGCCATTACCGTTGGCAGCTTACAAACCATATTGGAAAAAGGGGAGGACGAAGACTGGTTTGCCACCACTTATATCATCGTACTTACAGTAAGCGCAGTTATTGGATTGTTGCTTTTCCTATGGCGGGAATTAAGTACCGATCACCCCATTATTAATTTCAAGATCATGCGGCACCGGAGTTTCTCGGCAGGGATGGTTACCTCGTTTATGCTGGGTGTGGGCTTGTACGGGTCGCAGTTTGTTTTTCCGGTATTTTGTCAAAACCTGCTGGGCTTTTCGGCACAGCAAACCGGCGAAATCCTGTTGCCGGGCGGTATGTTTACCATTATGATGATGCCTTTTGTGGGGATCATGCTTAATAAAGGTTTGCCGGCCCAAATTATGGCCGTAATTGGTATGATATTGTTCTTTGTGTTTTCATGGTTCCTGAGCGGCTCAACGCTGGTATCGGGTACCGGCGATTTCTTTTGGCCTTTAGCCATAAGAGGGGTGGGCTTAGCACTTCTTTTTGTACCGCTTACAACAATTGCTATCGGTGGTTTAAAGGGGAAGGAGATAGGGCAGGGCACAGGTCTCAACAATATGATGCGCCAGCTGGGAGGCTCGTTTGGTATAGCGGGTTTAAATACGCTGATCCATATCCGTGTGGCAACGCACCGCAATAACCTGCTAAGCAATATTAATCCGTATAATACCTATTTCACCGAAAGATATAATGCCTTGTTACATGGGTTTATGACCAAGGGGAAATCATTTTTTGATGCTTCAAAAATGGCTTATGCCGCTATTGATGGTACGGTTAATAAGCAAAGTACACTGCTAAGCTATAATGACGCATACATTGTGGTTGGCTGGGTGATGCTGGCCGCTATCCCGCTGATATTTTTAGCGCCGATTGTAAAAGGACAAAAGGCCGTAGCCGATACGCATTAAGCCATTTGGATGATATATGTTTTTGAATGACTAAATTTGAAAACATATATCATCCATGACTATAACCGCCGAAACAACTACCGAGGAGAAAATACTGAATGCAGCAAGGAGCATCTTCACTAAAAAAGGTTTTCTTGCTACTACGGTAAGGGATATAGCTACCGAAGCCAACACCAATGTAGCATCGGTTAATTATTATTTTCGTAGTAAGGAAAACCTTTTTGCTTCTATCATGGATGAAACCATTAAAAAGCTTTTTGATAAAATTGAACCGGTTTTAAATGACGAGACTACCTCGGCCATTGAAAAGATAGAGATCTGTGTTGGATATTATATTGACCAGCTTTTGGAAAACCCGGATTTCCCTTTTTTTATGGTGAACGAGGTGCTTGCAGGGCAAACCACTTTGCCTATGGTTGAAAAGGTGAAAACATTAACCGGTTCGTATTTTGCCAAACAACTTTACGCCATGCAGGCCGATGGTGTTATCAAATTTCACCCCATTAACCTGATGTGGAATATTGCCGGCATGATCGTTTTCCCGTTTCTTTTACGCCCAAGGCAACTCGAAGCCGGCTATTTTGACGCTACAGAATTTGTGGCGATGATGAAGGATAGGAAAAAGCTGATCCCGGTTTGGATAGGGCAGGTGTTGAAGGGTAAATAGGAGACCTTAATCAGACATGGATACAGCCTTTCTATTAATCAGCCAACATCCCATTATAAAAACCAAAGCTGAAAGCGCACAGATCAAAATGTAAAAAGGTTCTCCCAACAAGGTTGAAAAAGATTGTTGACGTTGATAGGGTAAAAACAAAAATAATACTGATGTGCCGTTAATTGTTGCATGTATGATCATGCCTGGAATTACCGATTGCGTTTTGTAATAAGCCCACCCCAGAAATAAACCACCAAAAAAAGCGGGTAATGCCTGCCATGGATTTAAATGTATCAATCCAAAAAATAAGGCTGAGATCAGGATGGCTTTATTGGGAGCGTAGTTTTTCAACAATCCTTTTAAAACTATTCCACGGCATAGTATTTCTTCGAGTATAGGAGCTGCAATAACAAGCGTGATAATAGAAAAGAAATTCTTTGTAGAAACTTTTTCAAAAAAATTACGCACAGAGTCTGGCATAGGTATCAGATTGGAGACCCATTCCAGGCCTACAACCAAAGCTATTGTTGTTAAAATGAGTACTGGTATCAGCCAAAAAGGTATCTTATTAAAGCGGATGTTAAAAGGAGTTGGCTGATTTTTTTTAGCTTTTTTAATCCCATACCTGATCGTAAGTAGCATAAAACCAATATATAGTATCAAATTTATCAATGGCTTGATTGCTTCTGAACCAAGATGTTTACTGTCAAGAAACAGAAAGCCTCCAATTATTCCGCCAATGAGCATGAAGAAAATTAATACAAAAAACAATCGTGTGAGCGATTTTAAATTGGGATAAGCAGAGGTTAGGATCAACGCATCATTTGAGCTATTGACGATGAATGCATCGTTATCGGGTTGGATATTGTCCATTGTTTATTATGGCGATAAGGTAAAATAAGGTCTTGAAAATTCAGCGATCCATCATTCGCCAACCGCTTTCATGGTGAACATTCCGCTGTAATATTTGCGGTAGGCATAGCCCAGCAGCAGGTTGGGTACTACCAATGTAACGCCCATAAGCCATCCCGACGGCACTAAAAAAGTATGGAATAGTAATACATTTAAACTGATCGGGAACAATACCACAGCCGAAAATGGTGCATAGCGGTTAAACATCAACGACAGCCCACCCACAATTTGTATCACCTTTTGCATAGGATAAAAATATCCGGTACCCTTTAAACCTGCTATAAATGCACCAGCCTTGCCGGTATGCAGCGGCTGATAGGGTATAAAATGTAAAAAGTAATCAAGCCCGAATATCAAATATAACGAACCGAGCAGCACCCGGCATATCAGCGTAGTGGTTTTCATGATTGTTTATAAGCGGGCTGAATTTATTGAAAATTAATGATCAATTTCATGAAAATATAGGAATGATCAAAACGGGAGGAAAATAGAATCAGGCAGGCTGTAGGAAGCCAGGAAACTATTTAACGTGCAATAATATGCATGTGCTCTTCTCTTAAAAAGTCCAACAGGTCAACTTCCAGCACTTTTGCTATTTCAATAAGCCTGGCAAGGGTTAACTTAACATTGCCCAGCTCAATTTTACTGAATGTATTTTGTGATACCTTGAGTTTGTAGGCGACGTAAAACTGAGTGTAATTTTTTTCTTCCCTGACCGCACGGATCCTGTTGGCTATAAGTTTTTCGGTAAGCATTTCTTGTTTTGTGAGTTGGTAGTCTAAATAATTAACGTAATTACGAATGCTTCGGATTTGAAACAGGGATAATAAACAATTAAGTTGTGGGTATTTACTTTACTCTAAAACAGGGTATGGTTAATATATTGATATTCAGTTATTTGAATTGATTTTTCAGTGGACCTAAATCTGCTTGTAAAGTCAGCGCGTAGTTTCTTCCAAATTAATTAAAACAAGAAATTATGAAAAAAATGATCATCGCGGCCTTTGCAATAGTAGCTTTTGCAGTAGCGCCTAAAGCTAACGCTCAAACCAAAATGGTAGGCGGCGCAGCTATGTACCCAACTAAAGACATTATTGATAACGCGGTAAATTCAAAAGATCACACTACGCTTGTTGCCGCTGTTAAAGCCGCCGGTTTGGTTGAAACCCTGAAAGGCGCTGGCCCCTTCACCGTTTTTGCGCCAACCAACGAGGCATTTGATAAACTGCCGAAAGAGACTGTTCCAACTTTGTTGAAACCGGAGAATAAGGCAATGCTGACCAAAATCCTTACTTATCACGTAGTAGCAGGCCGTTTAAGCTCGGCTGATTTGTGGGCTAAAGTTAAGACAGGTATGGGTAAAGCGGAGTTAAAAACAGTAGCAGGAGGTACGCTTACCGTTATGGCACAAGGCAAAAAACTATACCTTGTTGATGAAAAAGGCGGTAAATCATGGATCACCATTGCCGATGTGTTTCAGAAAAATGGCGTTATCCATGTGGTTAACACCGTGTTGATGCCTAACTAATTATAATTTCAGGGCTTATAAATAATGCAGGCCCGGTTGCTTAAAGCACCGGGCCTTTTTCATTCAGGTTGATAATAAATAAAAATGTATTTGATTGATATTGTATGAATTATGCCTGATTAACTTTAAATTAGGTTAAAAAGTACGCGCATGGAAAGCTTCTGGAAGGAAAAAAAAGATTGGCTGAACAAATTAACCCTGGAAGATGCAAAATTCATATTTGACCAGGCCGAAAAATCATATAACCATACCATGGAAACGGCAAAGGGAATTTACGAGCGATCGAACGGGTTGCTGACGTTGGTTTCAGGTGTTTTGATTGGCCTTGTGGCTTATGCTATCGGAAGGTGGAAAGATAACCCGCATTTAGATACTTTGTTGTTCACTGCAATAGTAGGGATCTTTTACTTTTTGATACTGGGCTTGATATTTATTTTGGAAAGTGTAACACCAAGTGAATACCTTTTGCCCGGTACAAAACCTGAAGCATACTTTATTACCGGGTTTTTCAATGACAAACTTGAAGATGATGACCGGATATTAGCTTTCTATAAGGTTGAGATTATCAATTTTAAGGAACGGATTGAAGAAAACACTAAGAAAAATGATACCAGGTGGAAGATGTATATTCTTTGCTTAAGGGCAATATTTTTTTCGCCCATAGTTATGGGGATCGCTTTTGCTGTTGCAACTATAGCTTCCTGACTATTCCGACTCAACATAATCAGCCTCATCGGATGATGAAAGATCGTTACCTTCCCATAAATCGGGCGTACCGAAATCTCCTTCCAAATAGGGTTCGCTCTCGTCGGCACAAGGTGCGCTTTCAGATACATCAGTATCTAACCTGCCCACACGGCCCTTCCCCGATGTTTTAATATCCCAGATATCAGGAATGTTTTCACCCTCTTCGTCAGGAGTAGGGGTTTCGTCTGGGTCTGGAAATTGGCTCATAATCAAATAATTATTGCTGAATAAAGTTAAATTATTGATGGGATAAAAGCAAATTATAAATAAGCACGATGATCTTGGTTCAATGTAAGTCAATGTGCTTGTTTTCAAGGGATTTTTGTTTTCTTTGATTAAATCAATAGCTGATAATAAATGAACCTTGACAACATATTCCCATTAATTGTACCACGCAGTTATTACACTGAGGGAGCCTGGGAATTGCCGCACCAACAATTTAATAATAAAGAATTTTTGCTTACGTGGGTGTTTTTTAATAGCCCGGGTGCGATGACTTATATCAACAAAAATGAGTTTTCGGAATTGAATGAAAACAATAACGGTTGGCAGCAAAAAGCATTTGAAAATTTAAGGCATTCAATTACAAATAAAGAAAATTTCTTTACACATGAGGGTACAATGAGAGATGGTAAAGGGAAGAAGTTTTTAGTATTTATGCATAGCGATGGGATAGGCTCGAGCCGAATTCTTCTTTCACATGAATTATCCAAAGCTTTTCCTGAAGGATATTATGTGGCTTTTCCAGATAGAAGCTGCGGGTTGGTAATGTCATCTGCAGTAAGCGGAGATGAGTTGAAAGAAATAAAACAACTAATTAACAACATGTATAAAAATGCGACTACCGCTATGTCTGGTCAGTTATATACTTCTGGAAATTTTTTATTGCCAGCAGAGTGGTTATTACCTATGGACGAAGATTTCTCAAATACATTAATTGATAAAGCCCGTAAAGCAATAGGCGTTTGATGTAAACCTTCGCGCTATCCTACCTCACGCATTCTTTAACGCCGACAGGTCACATTGCAGATCTTTATCCCAATTCCCGGTTTTGGCCGCCGCATCATAAGTAGATTGCAAAAACTGAAGTAAAGTCCGTTCAGGATCGGCAGATCCCGAAACAACTTCATAGGTCAGTAAAAATTCACCCATTTCTGCGCTATAAAATGCTTCAGGAGGTGATACCAGCTGTTCACCAAAATCTGGGGCTGCAGGGTAACAGTAAGCATAGAAAACCGGATGCGGGAAAGCATCAGAGCCCGGCCAAAAACCACATGAGCTCACTTCCTGCGAATAGGCTTCCTGCATTACTTTTGCCGGCATATTGGGAACACTGCCCTGGTGTTTGGGAGCTGGTCTGCCCGAAAAGCGGGTGACAGCGAGGTCAAACCCTCCCCAAAAGAAATGAACCGGACTGTTTTTACCCTGGAAACCTGCCCTGAATTCAGTAAAAACGTTGTGGATCCTGACCAGGGCCTGCCAGTAATCGTGCATCATGGATGCGTTATAATTACAGGGTGTATGATTTTCGGCAAAAGGAATGGCCGGTTCAACTTCGTTAGGTACTGCATATATTTCTACATCGGCATTAACAGCGCTGATATTATCCATCAGTAATTTGTAAAACCCGGCTACACTTTCTGCACCAAGTCTAAAAGATCGGTTTTCTCCCGTGCTGGTGGATATATGCAGGTTATGACTAATAAAATCAAGGTCGATCTGGAACACTCCTCCTTTAAAGGGCATGCTGCCGGTGGTCAAACCGGTAGCGCTTATATACAAGGTAACCTGCCACGAATGATTAATCCATGGCATTTGCTTTAACCTCACTTTACCAATAATCTGGGTCCACATATGAACACTTGCAAGGGTATCCTTAAGGTCATGATACTCGAGCCTTGGCCAGCTTGTTGTTATCGGGTTGCTCATAGGTATATTGGGTTGAATCATTTAACTCTAAATTACTAATGTTTTGCGGATGTTATCTTGTCAAAAATCGATCAAAAGGAAATTAAAGCGGGCTTTCCAGAAGCATTTTTAATTTGCGAAACGAATTATAAGGCCCAACGGGTAAAGTGCTGTTTACCAGCCAAACAGGGATGCTTCCTCCTGGGTCCACGCTAAATGTATAATCGATTTTTAACATACTTTCGTTTTTTACGGTTACATTCCATAATGCAAGTGAGTAGGGTATCCTTATATACTTTTTATCCCTGGGTAAATAATCCGGAAGGCTCTTAACCTGGATCTGAAACTGTTCATGCTTTTCGGCGGGCATTACACTCAATTCAACTATCAGGTCACGGTCCTTTAATGGCCAGGGTAAATTGGATATAGAATGATAAATAAACTGGTCCGGGTTTACAACTTTCAGCATGCTGTTTTCCTTAGTACTATAAACCCAGGCATTATAATGGTCAATATCTTTTAATGCCGCAATTAGTTTTGTTTTGGTGGTATTAAATTCACAAAGTACACGGATCTCTTTCAGATTGCCCGTTAAGGGAGTTCTGGAATAAACCTCAATGCCATTTTCATTGCGTTTTAACTCCCATTTGCCCTGGGCATAAAGCCATGCAGGCGAAAAAAATAAGAAGCAACTAAAGAGCCATAACCCATTCATACTGTTTTTTTTACGCCTGCTCTTCATTTGCTTTTTTATGTTTTTAGGTCAAAGTACATACCGATGCTGATTGTTGCCTGTGCCGTAAACCTCATCGTCCTTATCAACTACAATTGGTATGGCAAATCGTTTCGTTTAAATATAAAAGAAGGGGGCTTGAAAATAAGAATCTCTGTTTGCGGGCCGCCAAATTGTATCGACCTATGAATATAACCCTTTCGCGCTGCACTGTCACATTTTTATATCATTTGTACCTGTTAACGGTCAGCTAACATGAGTGGGCTAAGTTGGCTGCCAAATTAATACACAATAAAAAAAGATCTACAAAAGCTACTTATGGTACTAAAAACTAACAGGAAAATTGGGCTGTTAATTAAAACCGGTTTAATGATTATGGTGGCAGGCTGCATCAGCGGTTCGGTATTGGGGCAAGCGGCCCACGTAAACCCCTGGGCTCCTAAACCTTTGGGCACGTTGCCGCCACCGGCCAGCCTCAGTAATGGTGTTTGGCTTAAAGGCGAGCTGCACATGCACTCCAGGCATAGTAAGGAATCGTCAAATAATTCAATCAGCAAGATCATCGCTTTTTGTAAATTGGTAGGGATCGATTTTTTGGCGATTACCGATCATGATAATCATGTGGAAGGCGACATAGCCCACAACACCTGGACCGACCCTGAGTTTAAGTCAGACTCGGTATTGTTGCTGTACGCTGCCGAATGGACAACCACCCGTGGCCATGGCAACGCGTTTTCGGCCAAACCTTATGATCATCAAAAGTTATATGATGTACGCGATCAGCGCGATACCGTAGTAGGGCGTATAAAAAATAGCCTGGGCATTCACCTGTCGGCTAATCACCCCAGCGGTAAAGATCATTTCGGGTATTCGTACGATATGGTTAATTCTATCGAGGTATGGAATTCGGCCATCTGGTCAAAAAATGCCAATGCTATCATGATCTGGGACGATATGCTGTCATCGGGCCGTAAACTAACAGGCAGGGGAGGGAGCGATGCCCATCACGGTGTTCCAGTTGGAGATGAAAAACCTGGCCCTAACACCTACCAGGCCAAGGCTAACTATGCCGGAACGCCTACTACATGGGTATTTGCAACTGCACGTACTAAGCAGGCTGTTATTGATGCACTAACCAATGGGCGTGTATCAATAAGTTCAAACCCTTATGCCCCCCGCGTAGAGTTTTATGCCGATTTAAATGGCGATGATAAAATGGATATGATGATGGGTGATAATGTGAAAGCAACAGGTAAGCCGGTTAAATTCAAAGTTCAGTTAACCGGAAACAGCATCAGGGATACTACCTACACTATTAATATAGTAAAAAACGGTAATCCGTTTAGTACTTTAAAAATGGATGGCAAAACGCATGTAGTTGAATTTACCGATACACCGGCAATAGCCGGCCGTACTTATTACCGGGTTACTGTTGAAGGGCCATCTACACCTTACCCGCAGGTGCCGCAATCGGCAGCACTGAGCGGGAATATGGTAGGGTTATCAAATCCGATCTGCTTTAATTTTGATCCGAATTTCTGATAACTTTATATAATAGAGAAAACCGTACACGAGCTTACGGTGTACGGTTTTTTATTGTAACTATTAACTAAAAGAACGAAGCTGCAAACTAAATTCTCTGGCCTCATAATTTTTATTGTTTCCTGATCACCTTCACAAATCCTTTTCAGGCACAATACATTATTCTATAAATCCCTGTTAAAAAGCTAAACCCGAATTTGAAAGAATAAAATTAATTGGCTTGACAGCAGATAAAGGAGGGCAAAAAAGAGCCCTCCTTTAATTATTGCCTTATTTTATTTGTGTTTAATTGTTTCTTCAACAACACGGTAACCACCGCCACCTAAATACCGGTAGTTAAGTATAAAACTTTTGGTGGCCGGATCATAAGTATTAGTCAATCCCGGTACAGGAAGTAACGGTTGAGTTGCACTAACATTACCAGAAACAGTTACCTCGTTTGTAGCTTCATTTACGGTCAGTGTCATTGATCCGCCGATATCGCCAATCTCAGTACTAACCGCAGTCGCGCCGGCCGTAGTAAGGGTTTTATCCCTGTCAATAGCACGATCGCCCGCTGTAGGGTGGTGGAAAGTACCTGTTGAGTGGTATTCACCATCATACTTATTTTTGATAGCAAAGAAGGTATACAGCGTATCCTTGCTTGCAGCATGTATGCTTAGGCCGGCAGCATCGCTAATTATGTATGCAAGTGCATATTTCTTTGTAAGGTCAAACTTACTTCCGTCCAATTTAATGGTAAAGTAGTTTTGAAAGTCGCCTGGCGCAAATTTAGCATTAAGGTTACCCGAGGTAGTGGCAGTAACTTTGGTACTGCTTATTGTATAAAGACTTGTTGGAAGTAATTCATACTCGGTGCCATTATCGTCATTATATTTAGTGATTGCGTCGGGAATTGCTTTTAAAACCACAGTTTGGTCTTTTTGCAGATCAGCCGCGCTTTTTGCATCGCGTTTGATTGAAAAAACGTCTACAGTTTTAATGTTTGTGAACGGGTCGAAGAAATGTGACTGTTCAAGGCCGTCAGGAAATCCTACAAATGATATTCCGTTATCAGCCGCTTGTCCGCCAACTTTATCGGCAGCAGTCTCTTTCCGGCAGCCTGAAAAAATGGCAACAGATGCGATACCGGCAACAAGCAAATATTTAATAAATATATTCTTTTTCATGTTGTGTCAATGTTTTAATTGTTGTCCTTGTCTTTCCTTGTATCCCACCATACGCGCGAATCCTGGCTGTCGCCGCCTGTTAACCGGGCAACTGCTGCATTCACGTTTGCACCATTAGTATTGTACTCGCTGGTAGCATAAACAAACCTGCGTACAATTTTCTTTGATGAGTTTGTAGCATCGGGGGCCGGGGTAAGCGATGGCCAGCCTGTTTTTCTCCATATATCCCAGGCCATATGTCCGTCAGGATAGCTTGAGATCCATCTTTGGGTAGATATGTTCTTTACCTGGGTATGAGTAATATCCGCATCTTTTGTATCGGTAACCGGGAACTGGTTTAAATAAGCAGTTGAAGGTGTGCCGGCGCCCCATTGAGCAAATGAAGCAGTTACACCTGATTTGTAAGCTGCAGAAGTAGATTCTGTAGTCCATCCCAGGTTGGCAGCTTCTGCACGGGCCAGCCATGTTTCGGCAGCACTGATCAGCATTACATAGCCATTTTCCAGTCTGTAGTCGCCACGCAGTACACGGGCCCATTTAGGGTTAGCATCAGTAAAGGCGGTTACAGTTAAACGGGCTAAACCATAAGGAACGCCAATGCTTGAAGTGTTGACATTTCCTGCGGCTTCGCTTTCACCGCCGAAAGCAGCCTGACGCGGGTCGCTGGTAGAAGCGGTGATATCAGTAAGGGTTTTTGCCTCGGCAAAGTCCTTACGGCCATTATAAAGGTTCCACCATGCGCTTTTGTAGTTACCACCAGGATATTGAAGCAGGAAGTTTTGCGAGTTATCGGTTATTACACCCGAAGCAACTGCTTCTTTAGCAGCAGTAGATGCTATAGTTGAAGCAGATGATACATTTGACATTTGCACTGCGATAAGCAGTTTAAGCGAGTTTGCCATTCTTTTCCATGATGCAACATCGCCTCCGTAAATGATATCACCGCTTATGGCAGATGAATCAAATGAGTTTATTGCATCTGTTAAAGTGGTGATCATACCCTTGTAAATAGTTTCCTGGGTATCATATTTAGGCAATATGTTGGCCGATCCCTTCAAGGCTTCGCTGTAAGGAACATCACCCCATGAATCGGTCACAATCCAGAAAATATATTGCTGCAATATTTTGGCAACATTAACCATGTTCTTGTTAGGGTTTTGGTTAATAACCAACTGCAGGTTATTTAAGTTGCCTGCATAGTTACCTGTGAACGAGTTTTGAGGCAGGTTATACAATGAAGTACCTGAGTACTGTGTTTCGGTAAAATATTGAGCGTACTGACCGCCGCTTATCGCTTCGGTACCTGTTGAACCATAGCCGCCTAAGCTGGCCTCAACATTTGATAACAAAGCCGAAGGGATCGGTGTTACGGTTGCCGCAGGATTGTTGTTCACATCGCCAAAATCCTTTAGCTTATTGCAACCCGCGCCTAAAAAGGTAAACGCGCCTGCTAATGTATATAGATATATCTTTTTCATTTTTTCTTGGTCTAATAATCCTTATTCGCTTAGAATGTTACTTTTAGGTTGAAACCGATACCTCTTGTGCCTGGATATTGGGCAGTTTCACCTTCTGTCGCGCTGATCTCTGATGGATCAAAATCTTTCGATTTAGCGTATATTAACAATAAGTTACGGCCGGTTAAATCAATCCTTGCAGACTGGAAAACATTTCCTAAACCCCATTTTTTGATCGGCAGGTTGTAACCTACAGCAACTTCACGAAGTTTGATGAAAGTCAGATCGTAGATATATGGGTCGTAAGTTTTATTGTTTGTTAAACCCTGGTAGTATGATTTTGCGTCAACATAATAAGTAACAGGGTTGTTGTTAGCATCAACACCGGTAACTTTAACACCGCCGCCATCAGCAACAGGATCACGTACCGACAATCCTTTATCGTTAAGTGCAGCAGTATTAGCAGTTAAGCCGCTATACTGGCCCCAACGGTTTGATAATGACACGAATTTACCGCCAAACTGATAATCGATATTTGCGCTCAGCACAAAGTCTTTAAAGATGGTAAATGAGTTTTGTAAACCGCCTGTGTATTTAGGCAAGGCGCTTCCGAAATATACGTTAGGGTCGTTGATATAGGCGCCCGATGAAGTAAGGATTGGAATACCAGCCGAGTTACGTTTGATACCGTTACCGTAGATCTGACCCCACCATTTGCCTTTTTGATTGATGAGGTAAGGCATATCTGTACCCCATACACCGGCAACCTGCACACGGTCAACTCCGTATTTGTTGCTGATCTCAACAACTGTATTGTCAAGTAACTGGGCAAAGTTTGTACTAACAGTCCAGCTAAAGTTTGGCAACTTAACAGGAGTACCGCTTGCAGTAATCTCCAAACCTCTTCTTTTGATCAAACCTACGTTGGTAAGGATAGATGAAACACCACTGGCAGCATTAACCGCTAAGCCCAGTGGAATGTCTTTATCATCTGCAGCCCAGTAAGTAGCACCAATAGTTAACCTGTCGTTAAAGAAACCCAGGTCTAAACCAACCTCTTTTGAAGTAGTTGTGGTTCCGTGCAGTGCAGGGTCAACAAACTGGGTTGGACCGCCTTGTAGTAAAGCGCCATTCCATTTGTTTGCAGCAATGCCGTAAAGTGTATTGTTCCTGTACGCACCAAATGTTTCGGTTGATGTACCTAAAGCCAATGGTACCTGGCCCCATGATCCCCTTACTTTACCGTAGCTCAACCAGTCTTTAAATTCAGGCAATAGCTCGCTGAACACAACTGAACCACCGAATGATTTTGACAATACTGAGTTGGCATCGTTTACTGTAGAAATGGTTGAGAACCAGTCGTTACGCAATGTTGCATCAACATAGTAAATCCTTTTGTAGTTGACAGAGGCTTTTCCGAATATTGCGCGGTATTGCTCCTGGGTCCTGGTGTTGTTAGCGCTGATAGGGTCAACAGAGTTTGCCAGAGTGTACAGATCAGGAACACTTAAACCGTTATTAGTGGTTGCTGAGTTGTCTTTGTAGCTCCAGTTATAAAAATCGCTACCTGCGTTAACATTTACGTGAAAATCTTTGATTTGCTTATCATAGTTAAGCAAGGTTTCATAGTTCTCACGGTTAGAGTAAGAAGTTGAAGTACCGTAACCAGCTTTCTGACCTGTTTGGGTACCACTTGCCTGTATTTCAGACGAAATCTTGCCTTCGTTCCAGGTGTTGGTTTGGTTGCGGCGGTAAGTAACCTTAAAGCTCAGATCGTTATTGATCTTGTACTGTAAGTAAATATTTCCGTACAAACGATCGCGGGTGTTAAGGCTTTGCCATTGTTTTTGCCATAAATATGGGTTATACCAGTAGTTACCTGCATAAAATGCGCCCGGGTTAGAGGCATCGTATGAATTTGGGTTCTGGTGGTTCCAGCTTACATAAGTACCATCAGGTGATTTAAGGTCCTGTAACTCTTTCATGATGCCCATGTCAAGGTCACGGTGGAACCATGAGTTGAATGAACCGCTTGATGCACTTGCGTAAGCATCGCTGATCTGACCGTGAAGCTGTGTGCCTGAAAAGTTAATACTTGCACCTGCAGTCAGGTGTTTGTTAAGATCGTAGTTAGCGTTCAGGGTGAAGTTGTTTTTGTTTAACCAGGTTTCGGGCACTATACCTGTAGTGTGCTGGTTATTGTACGACATCCTGATGTTGTAGTCGTCGGCAGCTTTGGTGAAGGAAACACTGTTGTTTAAAGCTACACCAGTGCGGAAAAAGTCCTTAGCGTTATCCGGCTGAGGGGTCCATTTTGCTGTTTTGAACGAGTATTTAGTACCGGCAGCCCATGCATACCATGGAATATACTCCTGGCCAACCATTTTAGGTCCCCAGCTGCTATCATCGGTATAATCCGGATAATATTTGCCGTCTAAAGCTTTCCATCCTTCAGGATCGCCATCTTTCCAATGATACTGAATGAAATCGGCAGAGGCGCCGCCACCGTAGGTGTTTTGGTAGTTAGGTAAAATGTAAGCCTTGTCGAAATTGGCTCCAAGGTTTAACTCAACACCAACACCTTTTGTTTTTTTACCTTTTTTAGTTGTGATAACGATAGCACCATAAGCACCCTGTGACCCGAACTGCGCAGATGCCGCAGGACCATTCAGGATACTGATGTTGTCGATATCGTCATTGCTCAAATCGTCGGCGTTTGGCATTATCGTACCGTCAACTACATACAAAGGGTTGTTGCCGCTGCCAAAGCCGGTAGCGCCACGCAGCCTGATGTTGGTGTTACGGCCCAGTGCTGCTGCCGATTGGCTGCGTACCTGAACACCTGCAACTTTACCTGCCAGCGCGTTGTTAACGTTAGGCTGGCGGATAGTGTTAAGCTGATCTGACTTTACAACCTGCGCAGCGTACGAAGCCGAACGTGATGATTGTTTGGTACCGTAAGCACCGGTGATTACCACTTCTGATAATTTGCTGGCACTGCTTGTTAATTTAACATCCAACGGGGCCGAAGTAATTTCAACTGTTGAAGGAGTAAACCCAATAAAGGTAAAGCTTAGTGATTTTGCAGATGCGGGAACGGATAAAGAGAATTTGCCGTCTGCATTTGTTTGTGTACCAACCGTGGTACCTACAACTCTTACGGACACGCCTGGTAGCGGTAGTCCATCGTCTTTTGAAGTTACCCGGCCGGTAACTGTTTTGTTTTGTGCTTGTACCACACTAATAAATAGCATGATAAAACACCAGCTTGCGAGTAGGAGTTTTTTCATTGTTAAAAAATCAGTTTTAGTTAATACCCAAAACTACAATTTTTGTAATAAAATGAAAAAAAAGTTGAAAAAAGTTTAATATTCCTTTCGTATATTAAAATATTTATAAAAATGTTGATAAAACGTTGTTTCAAAATGAATAAAAATGGCTCTTTTTTAAATTCTTCATATAAAATTCATATAAATTTTGTGTGAATTTTAATTTTTTAAGCAATTGTGCTAAGATGTACATAAAAAAGACAGGGGATATTACTTATAAATGCCGTATTATGAAAAATATTGGGTAATAAATTCAAGAAAGTGTGTTTTTTTAATAATTTAAAGTAAAATAATTGTTTTGTAAAAGCCTGAGAATTTTAATTTTTAAAAATAATAATATTTTTTTGTAAAAGAAATGTGACAATGGCGCCGATATAACAAATCTATTGGTAAAAGCTTTTACCAGATAATATTTGAAATGATGTTATTTTGTTTTAAATACTTGATTGATAGCTATTTGTGATTGTTTTATTCTTATAGGGAATTATTATTGTTGTTGAGATTTTGTTTTTTAACAAGATGTTTTAATGAAAAATTAATAGTTAAGTCATAGTTGATAGTATTTAAGTGACTTAAAATTAATTAGTTTTCATTGTTTTAATTAAAAAAAAGTTCAGATAATTTTAAAAAAAATGTATTCAACGCTCCGATGCACCTCAAATATCACCATTATGGTACCCTCGCAGAATGATAATTACTGCTCCAGGTTGCCGTTTACTGATCTTGAAGTTCCTTAAAAGATTGTTTGAAATAGCTGCCTGCAGGAGCAAAGGAGTTTAACTTGCACCGAAAACAGAAGATATTTCCCTGGCCGCCCCCTTTTTTAGTATTTAAATGAACAGGAGGGCTGGTTTTAGCATGCACAGTTGTTGTTTTATTTAAGATTGAAGGATTGGCAAGTTTTTCTGTTAATAATGCCGCAAACACTTCTGTTTGCGATTCCTGGGGCGATACCTTTAAAACAGTATGTGAAACATTATTACATTTGGTTAACTGGTTTCTCTTTTGGTTGGGAAACCTGTTCTGGGCCCTTGGTAAAATTACATCGTTGCCATAAGACCTATCCTGTAGTAATGCGATTATACAAATCAGCATTATTATAAATGTGCTAATAAAAAATTGCATTACTTTTTGGGTTAATAGGTTCGGATAAATATTGTGAATATAAGTACTGTGTTATTGAGCTTATATAAATATGAAGAGCCATAGTTTCTCATCTTATTTCTGCTTATTTTCAGTAAACAATTTTATGAAGCGGTACCAGGGCATACAATACAAAGCAGTTGGTATTTTTTGTGATTAGGATAAAATATAGATTTACACTGAATTTATAAGATGGAAAGCACCTTGGAAAAATTATCAGTAATTATTGCGGATGATCATACTTTATTTATAAACGGCCTATGTATGTTATTGCAGGGCGAGCCGGGTATTGAGGTTATAAGTGTTGCAGCCAGCGGTAAGGAAATGCTGCACTTATTGCATACCCATACACCCAACCTGGTATTGCTTGATATTAATATGCCTGGTATTAACGGGTTTGAAGTGCTTAAGCGAATAAAGGATTACTACCCTAAAATTAAAGTAATCATGCTTTCTACCTATAATGAAGAGCATTTGATTGAAAAAGCAAAAGCTGAAGGCGCTAATGGATACTTGTTCAAAAATGTTGAAAAAGCCGAGTTATTACAGGTAATGCGTTCTGTAGCGCAGGGACAGCTGTGTTTTCCGTATAAACAACCGGTTGTTAACTCCCCGCTTAATGAATCAGATCCTTTTTTAAAGCAATTTCAGCTTACCAAAAGGGAAACTGAACTTTTGCAGTTTATAAAGCAGAATTTTACCAATCAGCAAATGGCCGATCATCTTCATCTAAGTATTTATACTGTTGAAACACATCGTAAAAATATTATGCAAAAACTCAACCTGAAAAACCCGGTTGAGCTTACCCGGTTTATAATGCAGTATAACTTATAAGGGCTTATTGGTAAGCGGAATATAAACAGATACAAGTGTACCCCTGTTAACCTGCGAATCAAATTCAACCTTGCCTTTTAAAAAATTTATCCGCGACCGCAGATTGTTTAACCCCATTCCCTTAAAAATATCCGGATTGGTGGTATCAAACCCTTTGCCATTATCTTCGATGGTAAGACTGATGCTATCTTCGTTCCTGATAAGTGAAATGTCAAGCCTGTCGGCCTGCGCATGCTTCATTACATTGTTTACACTTTCCTGCAGTACCCGGTACAGGATGATTTCAATAGTATTATCAAACGGCGAATCAAAGCCACTGCTAAAAAAGTTTATGGCAGTGCTGTCGTTCCTGATATTCTCAATAAATTGTTTAATTACCTGCGCCAGCCCTGTTTTATGAAGCGCCCAGGGCATCATATTATGTGATATCGTCCGTACTTCTTTAAACCCATAATCAACAAGGTTAATTACTTTTTCAAAACGGGCCTTTTGCTCTTCATCCACAAAAGGTAATTCGCTGCCAATAACTGATAGATTGATTTTGGCGGCCGACATTGTTTGGCTTACGCTATCATGTAAATCCTGGGCAATTCTCCTTCTTTCGCTTTCTTCGGCAGCAATAATGGCCTGCATGGCAATGTTGCGCTGTTTTAACTGGTTTTGTTTGTAGTAGAAAAAACCTGCAAATAACATCAACAGTATAAAAATGACGATCCCCGCCATCCAGTAATTGCGTTTGGTTATTTCAAACTGCTGCTGCAGTACCTGGTCTTCGCGCTGCTTTATTTCATATTTTGCCTGTAGTTCATCAATTGTATTGTTACCTGATGATTTAATGGCAGCGTGCTTTTTTAAATAAACCAGCGATTGCTCATAATTGCCCGTCTGTTCATACAAATCGGCTAATTCATTGGTAGCGCTTCTTTGCATATCCGTGTAATTTATTTGGATGGCAAACTGGAGGCAGTTTTTTAAAGCATCAAGCGATTGCAGGTATTGCTGTTTGTTTTTATAAAGGACACCGAGATTAAAGTAATTAATTGAAAGTGCCAGGGTATCATTTAATGATTTTTTGACATCAATGGTTTTTAAAATTTCCTGTGCCGATTGGCTTTGCTTTATACTTCCCATAACATCGCCCATAAATTGATGGCTATATGCTTCAGAAGTGTTTTGATTTGTTTGCCTCACAAGGTTCAGGGAGTCTTTTATATCAAAAGCCTGTCTGAAATAATTTAAAGCTTCCCGGTAATTGTTTTTAGCTTCATATAAGGCGCCGGCCTGGTTTAGAGTTCCCATCAATGCTACACGCTCGCCGGTTTTGGGTGCATATGAAATTGCCAGCATGCAAAATTCAAGAGCCTTATCATAGTTTTTTAATCTAACATAGGCTTTTGCTAACCTGCTGTAATCATCTGTTAAAAGATACTGCTGATTTGTTTTGCTCAAAATAGTGGCGGCAATATTATAATAATATGCTGCAGAATCATACAGGTTAGTTTGGTAATAGGCCTTCCCCAAAGTTTGAGACAGTAAGGTAACAGCTTTTTTATTATTTAGCTGCCTGGCAAGGTTTAAACCTTGTTTTGCAATTGCAATAATTTTATCCGGATTTTGTTCAACCGGGCTGGTGGTTATCCGGGTAGCGGCTGTTAAACGTTTTTGCGGTGATGCTTTACCGAAAACAATTTTCTTTAAACTATCAATATTTTGACCGGAACACGGAATTACAGTTAAAATAAAAAGAAGAAACAAAAGGTATTTCATATCCGGTTTCTGGTCCCGGTTAAAGATAGTAATTTGATATTTGTCGGCAAAAGCTGTTGGTTTTGGAAGTAGTTAACCTGGTTAGCTGGTTTTAATAATCAGGATTATCAGGGCAGACATTATCGCCAATACAAAAAAAATAATTTGCCGTTGCCTGGCACTGATAATGCTTGGTATGCGGCCGGTTCCCTGCAGTTTGTTGAGTTTTAGTTTGTACATGGCCGATAATCCCATAAAAGTTAGAGAAATAAAGCCTACGAGGTAATTTAAATTGCTCTCCATAATCTTTTAATTTAGGTGCAACCCGATGAATTAATGTGTTTTAAAACAATGCTTAAGCAGTGTTTTCATTTATTTCGCTGTTGCTTTTGATAATACAATTTTATGGAGCTGCCGAAAAGTACACAATACAAAGCAGTTGGTATTTTGGAGAGCCATGATAAAGCTTAGTTTTACAAATGATATTACAATAGGTACGCCCTGCGGATGCGCTATTTATATAATGTTATACAGGTTAGCAATATTGGAAAGCCTTATAGCGCAAATTGATAAAAAGGATTAACTTTATTAGCGGTTTTACCCGTATAAGTTGCCGGTATACCTGATGTGATTTTTGCTTACCTGATATCAATAAAGGCTTTATTAATTAACAATAATATTATTCATCAAATAAAACTGACTGTTTGTTTTAAAAACAATCGCTTTCTGCAGAAAGATAATTAAATGGGAATGTTATACATCGTCCAAAAAAAGAAAAAAAACCGGCGGCGCAATAGATTGATACCATACTTTGTTTGGTTAGTTATTGTTTTGGGCTGCCTGGATCATGCAATTGCACAAAACCGGAATAACCAGTCGGATTGGAATGTACCGCCGCCGTTAACACCGGGTACGATAACCAAAGGGAATACACCGGGCAATGGTTCGGCTGGTAAACCTATTGTGCTTTCGCTTACCGATATTCCGGTGCTTCCACAACCGCTTGTTTCGTCAACTCAAATGCCTGTACTGGCAGCAATTGGCTCAACGCCGCCAGTGGTTGATGCCCCCGTTCAACCTAATATTAATACTGCAGCAGCCGGATTGCCCGAAATTCCATCGCCTGAAGCACCTGAAGCCCCTCATTTGCCAAAGCAAACCATGCAGGACCTCCAGCTTTCATCTGTCATGGAACTTCCCTTACCCGAATCTCCGGAACTGCCGCCATTTCCTGTTGAACCAACTGTTTCGGGGAAAATAAATATGATAAAAGGCCCGGTTCCGGTAATGCCCGATATAACAGGGACGATACCGGTTTTACAGCCCCCGGGCGATCTTATACCGTGGTCTATCCCACAAATTCCTGATAATACCGGTTTTAAATTGGCTATACCAACCGGGGCAAAGGAAGATAAGGCGAAAGGTAAACCCCAATCAAACAGGAAAAAATAATAGTAGCTGTGACATAATGCCTGATTATTTACATGCATTATAACAAAACACTAAAATGAAAAGTACCCCAATTGAGTTAAAATATATATTAGTTGTTATACTGGCCTTTATTAGCGGTGTTACCTGTGCGCAAGTGAGATTTAAACAGGGTGATGAGTTTCAAAGGCAGGTAATTACAAAATCAAATTGCGTTTTACAGCGTGGCAGCCAAACCTTGCATGTTGGTTCGGTTTCAATAGTTGTGAAAAACTATAAGGTAACTGAGGCTTCTGAAAAGGGGGCTTCTTTTACCGTTACTACTGATAAGCTGATTGATACCATAAACGCAATGAACCAAAACCTGGTATATCATTCAGGTAAACCTGCCGATCCAAATTCTATTATCCAGGTTGGCTTGCAAAAGATGTTAAATAATCCATCAATAGTTTCGGTAAATAACAAAGGCGAGATCCTGAATTTAAAAAGGCCTGTTGTTGCTAATGATACCCTTTTATCTTTTGCAGGGATACAGCCCGAACACTTACTGCCGGGTAGCACGCTGCAATTAATGGTTGATTTTCCGGTTAGCCTGACACTTAAAAAAGGCTATTCATGGAAAGCTGCCACCTCATCGGCCGAAACCAGCTACACTGTTTATGCTATTAATGGCCAAACCACTGTTATTACATATAAAACATCTGTTTTAGGCGGGAGTTTAAATAGCAGGATAAACGGATCGATACTCATTGATAACAATACCGGTGTTATTTTAAAACGCTACGCTCAAAGTGTTTCAACCGGGTATGAAATGGTAAATGGAATAGTTTATACCGCCACCCGCCGTACTGCTGTTACCGAGGTCTGTAATAAGAAATAGCGTTGCAATACTATCTTCTAAAGTATAATCTGACTGTCGTTATCCTTTTCGCTGGTTCAGGGTTTTTAACTGTTGCTGTCTTTTTACCTTACTAATCCCGCCCGTTCGCAATAGTTTATAGATTACCTATTATAAAATTGAAGCCAATCTATTAGCTTTTAGCTTTGTGCTTTTAGCTTTTCCTCTCATTACCGGGTATTTATACGCATAATATCAATAAGGTATTTATACTCTTGAACCGCCTGTTCGCCGCTGCTAATTTTACAGTGAAAATGATACCCGGGAATTTCATTTTTTGGCAGCTAAACCTCATGTAGTATTTAAGTTCATCAACGAAAAACAATGGACTGATCAATGCAAACTCTTGCAGCAGGCAAAATCTGCATGCATGGGCACGGGGATTTAATAGCTAAAAAAGGTGGAATTCAGCTACCACTTAAAAAAACGGGTCTACCTGTAAAGGCAATATTGCAGGGGCGAAACCGAAAAGCCAAATGAGTAGGAAAAAACATACATCTAAAAATGGCAACAATTAATGTTTTAATCGCAGTAGACGGAGCAAAATTAGCTTCTCAGGTAGCAGATGGCAGCCTTTCAGGAGGTTCACAAAGTAATCCAACAAATTTAGGATCTTATGGTTCATCAAATGTTTACGTAGCAATGATTGCTCCTAACAGCTACGTTAGTAACAGTACCCAGGGACAATCAGAACTACAGATCAGCGCCAACAGCGGTGATACTGTTGAGTGGGCTATTACCACATTTGATAATAATTTTGATCAAACACCATATTTATATGGCGGATCATTTAATCCCTCAACAGCTATTAACCTGCCGCTGTCTTACGCCTGTGGCCAGGCTTACTCTTACCTTGCTTTGGGTAACCCGCCGGCAAACACGCCAACACAATTTATTAACCAGGTTAGTACTGTTTCAGGAACAATTATACAGCTTAAGGTTACAATTCAATATTCATTATCGTTTACGCTGGTTAACAACTCAACCGGACAGATTATTGGGTATTTTAGCTGGGATCCGTTTATTAATGTTAACTAATTTATAGTTATCGTAATATATCCAATCAGCTATAAACCTTTAGCAAAGTAATAAAAAGGCCGCTGCAAATCTTGCAGCGGCCTTTTGAATTACTAAACCAATGTTTTAATCGATGCTTTGCTTTATATTAACTTTATCAAAGTTGATCATGTCCCTGGTGTTTTTCTGTACTGCAATTGATGCAAACAGGGTAAGTAAAAATGACATGGCATAAAAGCCCTTTTCGCTTAATGTTAATGTGGCGTTCCACAAGCCAATGGTAAGCAGGCAAACAGAAATTAAGGTGCATGCCCAGCTTAATCCATAATAAATATTTGTAACCGGGATGCCTTCCAATCGGTCACGTACGCTCTTTTGTACTGATATGGCCGCAAATAAACCAAACAGTAGTACGGTAAAGTAGTATCCTTTTTCGTTAAGGGCCATTTGAGCGTTCCATAAACCAATATTATAGCCTACAAAGCCTATGATTAAAGCTGCCCATGATGCACCAATAAATGCGTTAGATGGTTTCTGATCCATATTAATTGTGATAATTTATGCTAAAGATAGGAGAAGGCAGCGAAAAAACAAGTCCATAGTAAAGGGAGGCCTTCAATTTATTGCCCGAAAATAGTGTTCATCAAGTATTTATAGAGGTTCATGTAAAATAGTATAGTATAGGGCGTTGTTTGTGTTTTTTAGTGCTGTAATTCATTAAAACACAAAAGATAACGTTATGAAGAATCACTTTCATGCTGATGAAAACTCCAGTCGCGATACCGGTAACGATGGGATTGACCGCCGCGGCTTTCTTGAATGTATGGCCTGGGCAGGTACCGGCGTATTATGGATGATGACTGGCGGCGTGCTTAAATCATATGGTATGAGCCAAATGATTGACAGGGCAACAGGCAGCCTTAAAAAAGGACTGATAGTGCCCAAATCTGATTTTAGTTTTGTACAGATCAGTGATAGCCATATCGGGTTTAATAAAGCCGCCAATCCCGATGTTGTGGGTACGCTGAATGCTGCTATAGCTAAAATTAACAGTATGCCCAACGCGCCGTCGTTTGTATTGCATACAGGCGACTTATCGCACCTGGCACAGGCCGATGAGTTTGATACACTTGAACAATCGTTAAAAAGTGTAAAAACCGAAAAAATATTTTATGTGCCCGGCGAGCACGATGTAACCGATAATGGCAAACTATACCTTGAACGCTACGGTAAAGGTACTTTGGGCGATGGCTGGTACAGTTTCGACTCGCATGGCGTGCATTTTATAGGCCTGGTGAACGTAACTAACCATGTTGATGGTGGCTTGGGCTACATTGGCCCGGCCCAGTTAAAGTGGCTGGAGAATGATCTTAGACCTTTATCAAACAGTACCCCTATCGTAGTGTTCGCTCACATCCCGCTTTGGGCTATTTACCCGCAATGGGGCTGGGGCACCGATGATAGCGCACAGGCTTTAGCCTTACTTAAGCGTTTTGGATCGGTATCGGTATTAAACGGGCATATCCATCAAACCATTCAAAAAGTTGAGGGGAATATCACTTTTCATACAGCCAATTCAACGGCATTTCCTCAGCCCGCTCCGGGCAGTGCACCATCACCTGGACCGATGAAAGTGCCGGCTGAAAAGCTTCATGGTTTTTTAGGTTTAACCAGTGTAAATTATGTGGAGCATGATCATTCGCTTGCTATTACTGATACACCTTTAATAGAAGCCGAAAATTAACTGAACAAAAATAATGAGGAGAGATCGTGATATGAAAAAGATGTTGCTATTGCTGCTGATGGTTTGCTTAGCTGCAATAAGCAAAGCTCAGTATAAACCTGTTGAACAAAGTTCAAACTTGAAATTTACAGTCAAAAACCTGGGCTTTGGAGTCGACGGAACATTTAGCGGTTTTGAGGGGGATATCATTTTTGATCCCCAAAATGTAGCGGGCAGCAGTTTTGATGTAACTATAAATGCATCAACAGTAAACACTGATAACAGCCTGCGCGATGAGCATTTACGGGGTGAAAGTTATTTTGATATAAAGGATTATCCTAAAATCAGGCTGGTTTCGGGAAAGGTGGCCGTATTAAATAAAAGTGGAATGTACCAGCTAACGGGAGAGTTGACAATGAAAGGTAAGGCAAAGCCGGTATCATTCCCTTTTTCGGCCACGCCAACTGCCGATGGCTATGTTTTTAAAGGATCATTTAAAATAAACCGGAAAGATTTTGGGATAGGTGGCACGAGCACCATTGCCGATGAACTGGAGGTGAATATCAGCGTAATGGCAAGGAAAAGCTAAGCCCAATAAATTAAATTTATGAGGATAAAAATAAACAGAAAGCTTGCAGTTGTTATTGTATTAGTTGCTTCTGTAACAGGTACTGCTGCTATGGCCATTAATAAACCCGAACCTGTACGTTATCAAAACCTGAAGGTATTGCCTAAGGATATCAGCCCGCACGATTTGCAAAGTATTATGGCCGATGATTTTGAAGATGGCCTTGGTGTTACCTGCGGCTTTTGCCACGCAAATGCAAAGGACGGTCATGGGCTTGATTTTGTAAGTGATGCAAAACCCGAAAAGGAAATAACCCGGCAAATGATGCGCATGACCATTGGCATCAATAAAAAGTATTTTAAGCTTAAGCACCCAAAGATAGGCAACTCTGCACTGGTGGTTTCCTGTACTACCTGTCATAAGGGGCAGGCATTTCCTGATGGCACTGCGGGCAATAATTAATTGTAAATTGCTTTTATAAATCAATGTATAATAACCCGTTTAAATAATCCTGAAAAATTGAAATTCAACAAAGTAGTATATCACATAGCATTTTGGCTGCTGGCGTACCTTTTCTGGATCTTTATTTTCAGGAACGGTACGCTGGTGTTAACCCATGCCATAACCATCCAATTTTGTTACCTGGTTTTTATTTCGGTAAATTATTACCTCAATACGGTATATGCAATTCCGCATCTGCTTAATAAAAAGCAGTATATAAAATTTGGCCTCGTTTTTTTAACCGGAATATTTATAACGGCGCTTTTGAGGGTACCTGTATCGGCATGGGTTGTAGTTCACATTTTTAAAATGAATCCCCGGTTCAATGCAATTTCTATTTTTATTGATTCATTTGTTAATATCTTTTTTTGGGTGGTTTGCATCCTGGCAGCTCAAATGGTAATCGAAAAAATGCGGTCGCAGGTTTACATTGAACAGATTGAGAAGGAGCGGGCCACCAATGAGCTTAATTTTTTAAGGGCGCAGTTTAATCCGCATTTTTTGTTTAACTCTATCAATTCCATATACGGGCATATCGATAAATCAAATAAAGACGCACGGGATATGCTATTAGTATTTTCGGAAATGCTGCGTTATCAGTTATACGAATGTAATGTGGAACAAATAGATCTGAACCGGGAGATCAATTACATCCGTAATTATATAGCCATTCAAAAGGGGAGGATAGATGAAAGGGTGATGGTGAATTTGTGTGCAGATGATATTAAGGGACAGATTTATGTGGCGCCCCTACTATTTATAAGTTTTGTAGAGAATGCCTTTAAATATGTAGGATTTAATGAGGGGAGATTAAATAAGGTAGATATTAGCCTGAAGCAGGAGGGGGGTAACCTGCATTTCAGGGTTTATAATACTAAGGATAATTTCGTTGGCCGGGATGAACGTTCATCGGGCCTTGGGATAGCCAATACCAAACGACGGCTTGAGATCCTTTTCCCTAAAAAACACAGGCTTGAGATAACCGATAGTGGAGATAGTTTTGAAATAAATTTAGTGTTACTGAGTATATGATACTTAAATGCCTTATTATAGATGATGAGCCTATAGCCCGGAAACTGCTGCAGGAGTATATTGAAGAGACCGACTTTTTGGTGTTATCAGGCACAGCCGAAAATCCGCTGAAAGCTATCAGCATGATCAATAACCTCAATATCGATCTCATATTCCTTGATGTGAACATGCCTAAAATGAATGGCTTCCAGTTTCTTCGGTCGGCAGTGAAATTGCCTATGGTGATCATGACAACGGCTTATGGCGAATATGCGCTTGAAGGGTTTGAAATGGCTGTGGTTGACTACCTGGTAAAACCATTTTCGCTCGAACGTTTTTTGAAGGCATCGCAAAAGGCGCTGGAGTTAAAAGTATTGAGGGGAAATGCATCGCCCGGGAAAAATGAAGCCGATCATTTTTATGTTAAATGCGATGGCAAAATTGAGCGGGTGCTATATGATGAACTGGTTTACATTGAGGCTATGGCCAATTACGTAACACTTTACACCACTCATAAAAAACTGATTGTATATCTCACTATTAAAGGGCTGCAGGAAAAGCTACCTGCCGATAAATTTATCCAGGTGCATAAAAGCTATGTTGTTAATACAGGTATGATCAATAGCATTGAAGGCAATATGCTTAACCTTAACGGCACTAAGATTAGTATAGGGTTGAGCTTTTATGATGAAATAATGGATAAGGTTTTAAAGGGCAGGCTTTTTAAAAGATAAATATTACCTGCCCTTATAGCATTAATGCCTAATTGTTTTTTAACCCTATTTGGTGATTGCCATAATCGGTTAAGTATTCGTTGCTGATGAAAAAATCGAGACTGAAAATGGTACGGTAATCGCCTGTGTTATTAGGGTTTTGTACTTCTGTAAGGTTCCCCGTACTTGATGTAGTATAGGTATACACAAAACCCTTATTGGTAGTTATAGTTACTGTTGAATTTGCCGGAAGGTTGCCTACTGCATTGGTTGCCAGCCTATCCTCAATAACAGTTGTTGATGGCGTGCCTGTATCAAAAAGGATTTGCCCTGAAATAGTTTTGCCGCTATATGCAATAGTTGCGGGGATATTAGGTGAATATCCGCCGCTGCTTGAATAAGCAAGGGGGTGCATAATAAATCCTGCCGATGAAAGATCGCTGTTATTTAGCCCGATAGTTAACAGGTTGGTTACATAAGTTCCGCTGGTAGAAAACAAGCTTTTGTTTAGTGTGGCCAGCTTAAATCCGCTTGTAAGGCTGGTACCGGTATTGAAATTTCTTAATGGACTTTGGATTAAACTGGTTACATAGCTTGTGCCGGGACCAACGCCAAAAACATCGCTGGCATGGGCTTGTAATTGTGCGCCGGTTTCGTCAATTATTTTATAATATAAAAAGAATGGCACCCTTTTTAACGTAAGGTTACCCTGTGCATCGCCTATGGTAATATTGGCGTAGGCCAAATTGCCATACTCTTTGGTTGAGCTTAACTGATCGCCAAAGCTTATTGTGCCCTTTGTGCTGGTTACCGTAATACCGTTTACCACTACCGAATCGCCGGTAAACTGGATGCCTGCCGATGTGATCATTGATGCAGGCAGGATATCGGTAGCATCAAGCGTCATGCCCGATGAGCCGGTATCAAATACTGTGTAATAAGTAACTGCCTTTGTGCCAACCTGCGTAACGGGTAAAAAGATCCGTTTGTTAACCCCACTGGCATATTCGTATAAGCCAAGTGTAACCGGAGTGATGGTGGGCGTTTGAGGAGTTGTTTTGTCTTTTTTACAGGAGAAAAAAGCAACAGTTATTAATAAACAACCAATAAGTTTGGATGTAAAGCGTAAATGTTTTGTAGTCATATATATCCGTTATAAACCCGGTTGATAATAAATACGATAAAAGATCTGTTTTAGTTGGCTCTAAAAATAAGATAACGATTTGATATGGCGGTTAATGAATCGATAAAGCAGGGTGTTGAACCGATTAATTACCCGGACATATTAACGGATTGGAAACGCCGCTATTGTACGCAGCTAAAGCAAATGATTGGTTTCTTTAATAATATCCATTACAAAAGTACTTTTTGAATGCCCAATGCCTTTTACTTCGCTTAGTTTATTTACAAAAAAGGAGTGGTAACTATCCATGCTTTCGGATACGATCTTGAGCATAAAATCAAAATCGCCCGATATATTATAGCATTCTATTACTTCATCAAATTCAAGTACTGCATTAATAAAATCTGCCCCGGCTTTGCGGCTATGCTCGCGCAGGGTAACCATGCAAATAACCATAATGCGCTTGTTCAGCATCCGCTTATCTAAAATGGCGGTATAGCTTTTAATAACCCCGGTTTTTTCGAGGCGTTTAATGCGCTCATGTGTTGGGGTAGGGCTCAGGTTAATCTTAACTGCTATTTCCCGTACAGTAAGTTTGGCGTTCCGTTCAACCAGTCGTAATATTTCGTAGTCCTTTTCATCAAGTTGGATACCTGCTTTTTCTTGTTCTGTTTGAGGTGCCATAACGGGGCGCTGATTGAATGTTTGTTCTTTTAAAGTTATTGAATTTTAAATTATGTTCCAAAATGACAATAAATAATGTTATTAATTTCTATTGATATAGTTTTGAAAGGACAAAATTCATAATTATGTCACTAAAAAAGAACAAGATCCTCATTATAGCCTCCATGGCCATATTTGTTGAAGCGCTTGATATTGCTATTATCAACCTCACCATTCCGGCAATACAAAAGCAGTTTTTGGTAACTAACGATCAGGCTCAATGGTTGCAAACGCTTTATGTATTGCTATACGGTGGTTTCCTGATCATAGGTGGTAAGCTATCAGATGTTGTTGGGCCAAAGAAGATCTTTATAACCGGTGCTGTATTGTTTCTGTTAACTTCATTAGGTGCAGGTTTGTCGGATACTTTTGTGTTTCTTAGTTTATAAAGGGCTATCCAGGGTTTGGCGGCAGCGCTGATCATGCCCTCAGCGCTTTCTATAGTAACACATACTTTTACCGAAGAGCGGGAGCGGAGCAAGGCCATCGGGATCTTTAGTTCGTTTGCTGCGGTTGGTTCAGGAAGCGGCCTTTCCATTGGCGGGATCATCAGCACTTATATGGGCTGGCACTGGGTGTTTTTGATCAATGTGCCTATACTGGCTTTAATTATTATTGTGGGCTGGCTTTACCTAACTAATGATACCCCCGAACAAAAGCAGCCATCGCCCGATCTGTTTTCGGGTATTTTATTGGTGATGGGCCTGCTGATGCTTAGCTATGGCGTTCACCAATTGGGCGATATCAAACAGCAATACACTGTTATTATACTTTGTGCTGCCGGTGTAACAATTTGTATGAGGTTATTATACATTCGTTTAACCCGCCGTGCAAATCCGCTGATCGACCTTGCTGTTTTTAAAGCACCATCAGTTATTACAGCAAATGGCGTATTTATTTTGCTGGGTGCTTTTTTTACCGGGTACCTGTTCATTATATCCCAGTTGTTGCAAAAGGATATGCATTATAGTGCTGCAAAATCAGGTCTGCTGCTGGTACCTTTTAGCCTGTTATCGGCCGTGGTAGCTAAGTTTATGCTGCCGGGCATCATGAAGCGCCTAACAACGGAGCAGACAGGCTTACTGGGTATGAGCTGCATGTTAACCGGTGGACTGGTTTTAATCTGCGCGGTGTTCACAGGATATTCATTGCCCTTGCTGCTGTTATCAGCTGCATTTATATCCGGGTTAGGCATGACCATCTGCTTTACAAGCTTATCGGTACTTGCTGTAAAAAACATCCCCAAACAACACTACGGTTTGGCCTCAAGCCTGGGTACCACCACTTACTTTTTAGGTGCCGGTGTGGGCTTATCTATACTGACCCTGTTTATGCAAAAAGGTACCGAAGGTGCTTCTGTAAGTGGGTTGTCGCTTGTTATCCTTAGTATATACGCATTGATCGGTTTATTATGGATCATTATTTACATTTTAAATCCGGTAGCCAAAAACACGCCGGTATCATTAAGCGAATCACAAAGACTGCCCGATGTTTTTTAACTGATGAATATGTTTTTGTGTGTGATAGCAAATAAGATATAGCCATTCCAACCGGGTAAGTTCACCAAAAAAAGGAACTACAAGGTCGGTGCAAATAACATAAAGGTCCCTGGAGTTAATGACTTCCCTAACCTGGGAGATAGCAGTTTGTAACGATGCGATAGCTTCAGATTTATTATGCGGCGGATTTGATGGTAATATGTTTGGAGCAGATTTGAATTTTGCCTCAAAATCAAGAAACAGATCTTTTATCATTTTTACCTTTTCGGCCGGATCTCGTTCGGCAGGTTTTCCGGCCCCGTTTAGCACCGGGATAAGTTGTGATGCCGATTTAAAAACATGCTCAGCTATCTGCCCGGCTGTCCAGCTATCGTCAGATAGGGTAATATTGATTTGCTGCTCATTAAATAAGGCAATAGTTGATAATAATTTACTGGCAGTATCATCAAATACTGCCAGTAAATTAATGCGTGAATCGGTTTGTGGAATGGTGTTTATTTGATTTTTCATAACATTTTGAAGATTGATTAATACAAATCTCCATGCAAAATCAAAATTTGAACCTTGTCGTTTGTGCCATAATCAGGGTGGTTTTGTGCCATTGTGGATATAAGTATTTTAGCTTTTCTTTTCGCCCAATGAAAACCAATTGCCCGAGTCGTCTTTAAACAGGGCTTCGAAGCCATAAAACTCTTTGGTAGGGGCTTTTGTAAACTCAACGCCTTTTGCTTTTAACTCCTCGTAAGTGGCTATAAGATCATTACATTCAAAAACACCAAACCCAAAGGTGCCGCGTTGCACTAAGTTACGCATTTGCTGTGCCGATTGCGCGTCGAACATCATGCCTTCGCTTATGGCCATGAGTGATATTTCCAGTTCGGGCTGTTCGGGAGGGCAAACGGTAAGCCAGCGCATTCCCGGCCCCATGGCGGCATCTGTATTCACTGTAAAGCCCAGTTTGTTTACATAAAAATCATAAGCGCTGTCCTGGTTAAGTACAAATACGCTTACATGGTTCAATTTGGTTATCATTTGTGGTTTGTTTTGATGAACCAAATGTCGGTATCAAAACAGAATGGGGCTTATTGAAAATTGCGGTTTTGCAGCCATTCCTTTTCGCGGGCAAAGCAACCGGGGATAAATTTAAGGGGTGATTGCAGCATCTCAGCTTGTTTTTTAAGCTCGGCCTGCTGATAGTTTGCAGGAGAACAGGAGGTGACCTTTTTAAATAAAGCCGAAAATGAGGTAACGCTGTCAAAACCTACCGCATAACAAACATCAGCTACAGGGATATTTTTCTTTAGTAGTAACCGGGCATTTTCAATCCGCACTTTAATGAGGTACTGGTGCGGCGTTTTACCATAGATGTTTTTAAACTGCCTGATGAAATGATATTTGGAAAAGTAAGCTTCATCGGCAATGTCGTTCAGGTCGATGGTTTCGTGGAAATTTTTATCGATAAATAGCTTAGCCTGTACAAGCCTTCGATAAAGGTATATTTTGGGTAATTGATCGTCCATCTGAAATATAAATATCGGCTTTTATTTATCGAATTTATATGCTAACTGTTGAAATTGAATGATTGAGTATGGTCATTCTTTTTTTTCTATGCTAAGGCCAGGGTAATTTGTGGATTTGTATGAGGTGTGATTGAATAGCATAAAACCCGGTTTAAAAGTTTTTGATCAAAAATCAGGTTTAATAATAAGCTTGTTCAGGCTGCTGAAAAATCATGAAGAATTTATTTTAAGGCAATATTTTGTTAATGAGTAGATTATATAGGTGCTTAAAAAATCTTTCAAAAAAAATTTTGCAACTTGATTTAAAATCCTACTTTTGCACACCCAATCAGGGAGACGGGATGTAGCGTAGCCCGGTATCGCGCCACATTTGGGATGTGGAGGCCGCAGGTTCGAATCCTGCCATCCCGACAAAAGCGATACCAAGAGTGTCAAAACCCTCTAAACCGAAAGTTTAGAGGGTTTTATTTTCTGATTGGAACAATGATAATACCCGGCGAAAGCCAAACGGGATGTAGCGTAGCCCGGTATCGCGCCACATTTGGGATGTGGAGGCCGCAGGTTCGAATCCTGCCATCCCGACGATACCATCAGAACCGCCTTTAAAGAAATTCAAAGGCGGTTTTTTGTTTGAAATCATTTTGTCAGAAAATGTAAGTTGCTGAAAAGCATAGTTACTCCGACCGAAGGCTCTTTACAGGGTTGGCAAGAGCCGCTTTTATCGACTGGAAGCTTATTGTAATTAAAGTAATTACAATAGCTATTAAAGCCGATAAAATAAATACCCAGGGGCCGATGCTAATCCGGTAATCATATTGCTGGAGCCAGTTGTTCATAAAATAGAACGCTAAAGGTGAAGCAACGACACAGCCGATTATTACCAGCACCATAAAGTCCCTGGACAATAATAACCAGATACTGCCAAGCGAAGCTCCCAAAACTTTGCGAACGCCGATTTCCCTGGTACGTTGTTCGGCCATGTATGCCGCCAGGCCGAACAGTCCCAGGCAGGAGATCAGTATCGTTAAGCCCGCGAAAACAGCGGATAGCTTACCAACCAGTTGTGCCTGTTTGAATTTACTGTCATAAGTTGCATCTGCAAATTGATAATCGTAAGGATAAGCAGGATTATATTTATTAAAGATGCGCGCGAGTTTGCTTATCGCATCCTGCACATTCACAACAGGCTTAAGGCGATAGATCACTGTACCTGAAAGATCCGGGTTATAAACAAACAGGGCTGGTTGTATCGCCGAAAATGGCGAGCCAATGACCGCGTTCCTGACTACACCGATGATCCGTACAGGCGCTTTCGTTAACTCAGTGGTCAGCATTTGGCCCAAAGGGGTTTTCAGCCCCAATTTCCCGACGGCGGCTTCGTTAAGAATAACGTTGAGTGTATCATTTGGCGTTCCCTCAAATTCCCGGCCTTCTTTCATTTTCATATCTGCGGTTTTAAAAAAGTCCTCTGAAACTGCAGCGTAGGAGATACCGAGGGGTTCTGCGGAGTTTTTACCCGGCCAGTTTAACAGGTTACAACTGGCCTGGAAATCAATCACAGGGATAGGGCTGGATGCCCTGGTCACATTTGCTACAAATCCGCTTTGTAATAAGTCATTTTTAAGGGCGATATAATTGCGGTTAAGATCGGGGGTGATTGTTGTCATAATCAACCGGTCGGCGTCATAGCCGGTCGGTCGGCTTTTAACATGACTTATCTGCTGATAAATGATGATTGTACCGATGATCAATGCGATAGAACAGGTAAATTGAATAACGACCAATATTTTACGGGGCAACGCCGCCGCTTTACCAAGCTGGAGTGTACCACGCAGCACTTTTACCGGGTTAAAGGAAGAAAGGTAAAAAGCAGGCCTGCTGCCGGCCATTACACCGGTAAATAACACAAATACCAATAGTGATATCCAGAAAAGAGGCGCAGCGTAAGGTATCTTCAGCGAATTGCCGGTTAGTGAATTAAAACCAGGCAACGACACCTGAACAATGGCAATAGCAAAAAGAGCGGCTATAAAGGTAACCAGGACAGATTCGGTAAGGAACTGGAAAATCAGGTTGGCCCGGTTCGAACCGATCGCTTTTCTCACACCCACTTCTCTTGCCCTTTTCTCCGAACGCGCTGTAAACAAATTAACAAAATTGATACAGGCGATAAGAAGCACCAACGCACCGATAATGCAGAACATGCGCACAAAAACAATAAAGCCGCCGGATGCTTTTCCATTTTTGAATTCTGAATATAGGTGCCAGTTTTTTACCGGCTGCAAAACGATTTCGACTTTGTGGATGGGATCGCGTCCCTTCAGCAGGTTTTTGATCTTTGGTGCAAATTGTACTTCAGTTACCCCCGGCTGCAATTCAACATATTGATCAAAGGGGTAATGTGTCCAGTCTGCCCTTGCCGCCTTTACCCATGGTTCTGTTTGCTCCCAATAACTAAATGGCAACAGGAAGCTGAACTGCAGGGTGGAATTATCAGGCAAATTATCCATCAAACCAGCCACTTTAACATCATGTGCGTTGTCGATACGCACCACTTTACCAATCGGATCATCATTACCAAACAAGGCTTTAGCAGCGGATTGGGTAAGGATGATGGAAAACGGTTCATTCAGCACAGTAGCGGCGTTGCCTGAAAGCAAATGAAACTGAAACATCTTTAAAAAGTCGTGCCCCACGATCATGCCCTTCTGGTACAATTTTTTATCCCCGACTATCAGACTGTGCCTTGATGTCCAGCCCGTCTCGGCAACGTATTTTACTTCCGGAAAATTACTGCGCAGGGCACCGGCAATTGGCAGGCAGCCGCCGTTTTGCGTTTGAATATCGCCATTTTGGTTAAAGTTCAGTTTGATCTGGTAAAGCTGCGTGTAATTGGGAAGAAAACGATCGTAGGAATATTCGCGCCAGGCCCATAATGCGATCAGTAACGTGACAGCGATCCCTGCTGCGAGTCCGGTAATATTGAGGGCGCTGTAAACTTTGTTACTTATCGTATTGCGCCAGGCGATCTTCAAATAATTTTTTATCATGACATTGCGTTTTAATGTTGCGGCAGCCCAAACTGGCGGGCTTTCCGAACGCAATATTACCGGGCGTGTTCGTGATGATATAGCCAATTGATCAATTGGCCACACTTTTTTAAGGCTGTTTTTATATTCAACCGGGGTTTTGCCTGTTATCTCTTTAAAAACCCGGTTGAAAGTTCTTTGGGAATTGAACCCCGACTCGTAAGCTATACCCAGCAGCGTGAGCCTGTCATAAGCCGGCTCACGCATTTTTCGTGCAACTTCACGAACCCGGAATTCGTTGATAAAATCGCTGAAATTCTTTTCCAGCCCTATGTTGATGATCCGGGACAGATCGTGCGGATGGATAGCCAGTTTTATTGCCAGTGTGGTCAACGTTAATTCGGCATCTTCGTAAAGACGGTTTGCCGCCACTGCTTCTTTTAACCTTCGGCCTTTTTCTCTCGCATCCGATCGGTCAGTTATTGGCATTGCCAGTTGAACATCGTTACCCGGTTTCAGTATCGCTTCCACAGCCATTCCAATTAATACCAGGGCAAGAGCCAAATAAAAAGTATCACTAACCAACGATAAGACACAAAACAGACCAAGCAGGAGCAGTGCTCTGTTCAGCCGCCGGAACGCAAAACGTGGCCTGTCCGTCAGCACTGGCCGAAGCCTGCGGTAAAAATCCTCTATCAGCCGGTGCGACAGGTACAAACAGATGATGACCGAAATTAAAACCAGCCAGTCGGGCATCCAATATCCTATAAGCAAGGGGGAAAAATACAGCATATCTTTCCGGCGGAACCGGCGGTCCGGGCAGGTTAGCTTTCTTGAATAAAAATACAATAACGAACCCAGCGCCGGAAAAAGAAACGGTGTAAGCCCAACAATCTTCAATACAATTACGGCTAAGGCCAGACTTAAAAAAAGGTTAGCTGTTTGGCCTCTTTTTACAAATCCTAAAAGCAGCGCAAGTGTCAGCCCCGAAAACAGGGTTCCCAGGGAGGCAAGCTCGTACGGGCTGATATGAAAAAAATAGGGTCTCAAGTATGGTAGGAATCTTCAATCATCGTTCCAAATTCAACAGTTATTTGATTGTCAATAAATTATGCTGAAATTAATATTGCATATGTATTAAAAGCGAACAGTGGATTGTTCGCTTTCGATTGGACGAGTCATATGTTGACCCGTCCTGAAAAAGCTATACAGATTTGTGAGTAAATCCTGTAAATACTATACAAGCTCAGAATCATCATTGTGAAACCTTCCCCGGATTATAATCTTTCCAAAGCCATTCCAGCGCTTCGGGCAATGTTTGCTTTTTTACGCTATAATCAACGTGCCGGGCGTTGCGGGCAAAAATAAACTGGTATTTATAGTTTTTGGCGGCAAGTGCCTTTGCCATATTTTCATTTGCAAGTACCCAGTCATGCATATCGTCGCGCATTATGTTTGGGTTAAAAAGGTCCTGATCGCCCACCTCCATCCAGATCCGCAATGGTTTTGGTTTGCTTTTGGGGATTATATGATCATGAAATCCCCAGGCGCCCTGAGGTGTTTTGGGGTTGTAAGGCCATTGCTGGTTTATAAAAGTGCCTGAATAGGTGAGCACCCGGTGGTACCATTCCGGATGGTACCATGCCATGATCAGGGCGCATGACCCGCCCGAACTGCCACCCATGGTAGCGCGGGCTTCAGGGTCTTTGGTTAGTTTTACCTGACATTTGCTTTCTACCAGTGGCAGGATTTTATTTTCAACAAATTCTGCGTATACGCCGCTCATGGTATCATATTCCAGGCCCCGTTGGCTACCCTGGGCATCGCCGCTGCCGTTACCGATAGAGATGCCGATCATCGCAGGCACTTTGCCTTCGGCAATCAGGTTATCCAATACCGTGAAAAGCAAATTGTCAGGCCCATCGGCGCCAATTATGAACGGCGCTGCGGTGCCGGCGACATATTGTTTGGGAACATATACTGCTACCTGGCGGGTATAAGAAGCAGGATGACTTGTAGTGACGATTAATTTAGCCGGGTTTGCAGGATCAGGTGTGCCAAATGTATTTGGCTCCCGGGCAATGCCAGAATAAATTTTGCTATCCTTTGAATCCATGGTAAAACGGTATATGGTACCCTGCGGTACGTTAACCTGTACCATTGATTCCGGTGCCGGGTTATGTGTAGGGCCGATAATGAAATTTCCATCGGAGCCGGGCGAAGGATTGATGCCATCCGGTAATTCCGTGGCCGTTACATAGCCGGGCGTATGCGGGTCACGGATTGGTACCTGGGCCATACCCGGGCTTACATTCCATATCATATAAAACAATATACCGGATACTATAGCGCGGTTAACCATATTAGTTAGCTTCATTTATTTTGATTTAAGGAAGGTGGCCGTTAGGCCTGCGTTTTAAATTTAGGGTTTATAAGTAAATATCGCGAATTAACCTGCCTGCTTCTTTAAATCTTGCAAAAAGAGCTTCTGAAGTTGTGTTGTTAAGTCTTCTTAAAAAGAGGTTTTAGTCTTTCCGTAGCACCAGAACCTGAACAAAATTACCGTCTAAAAATAAATAAACCCGGTACGTTTTGTACCGGGCCCGTTTTAAAGTATAGTTGTTAGTTATTGATTGTTGCCAGTTGTCTGTTTTCGATTGATCTCCCATGGGGTGGGGACGAAGTGTTGAGCATCCCGTTTATGATGCGTTGGTTGATATATGCCGAAAATTTCAGAGCCCCTTTGAAGTTTAAATGCCCAAAATCGGCAAAGTCGTCGTTTTTTAACGGATAATTATTGAAATCCAGGAACTTTATCTCACCGAAATAACGTTCGCGGATCAATGAAAACTCGGCCTCATTATGTCTGTATTCATACAAAGGGTGTTGCGGGCTCCTGATCAGGAAAACGGTTTTGTGCATGTTGGTGCAATAATCTATGATCTTCCTCAGATATTGAAGGTTGGTTGTTGAGATGGTGTTTTTGTTTGAAGATGTCTTGATGTTTCCGTTGGCCGGATTACTTGATGGCAGGGGTTTGGAACCCTCTATTTTGAAATACCCGCCTGTTTTTCCGGTATAATCATAATTAAATGAAAGCGCTTTAATGAGGTTGGTACGTGCTGCTAAGCCTATACAATTCATAAAGTATTTTGAATTATGCTTAGCAAGCAATTCAAAATCTGATACGCCCATAAAAGACGCGTATTGCGGAAACATGTTCGACATGTAGGTATATCCCCATGTCCAGTCATCCATTTTTGTGTCAATCTGGTTGTTTGAAAACTCAATCAATACCGTTGTTATCTGTGGATTTTGTGACAGGTATTTTTTTACTTTTTGAAAGGTATAAAAGTATGACTCGGCCGAATGTGACAGATTGGTAAGTTTGGGGATCAGGGTATCATTATAAGCACACTCAGAGTGCGAGTGGCCAAAAAGCGCGATGGTACTATTGTTCTTTATACCAAACTTTGAGAATTTATTTACCATAAAGCCCGGAATTAAGGCAATAGCCAATATGAGCAGGCAGCCAACCAAAGCAAATGTTATGGTTTTAATTAAAAAGCGGTGCATGGCTTAAAATTGAAAATAAATAAACTGCTGTTCTTTCCCTGTAAATAAAAAAATAACCATAATCAGCGTATAATAAAAAGCCAATCTGTATCCTCTTCTTCTTAGCCAGGTTAGTTTTTCAATGGCATACTGGTTTTCGCGCCCCTGCCACTCAACTATTATAAAGGCGAAGATCAGAATGATCAGCTCAAGTAACTGTGCCTTATTAACGTCAAGTTGAGGCACGGAGAAAAGCGACCTTGAAAAAATCCCGCCAAGGTATTTAAATGCTTGCGTAACACTATCGGCCCTGAAAAAGATCCATGCAAAAATCACCTGTATAAATGTGAGTACCATTTGTAAAAATTCAACCGGCGTTGGCAGCGCTTTACCTTTGGCTACAATTTCGAGATGGTTTCGGTTTGTTTTTAACAGGATGGAAGGAAGAATAAATAGTGCATTTAAAAGTCCCCAGATGATGAAGGTCCAGTTAGCGCCGTGCCAAAAACCGCTGACTAAAAAAATGATTAAGGTGTTTCGCACTTTGAGCCAGGTGCCGGTTTTGCTGCCCCCGAGAGGGATGTACAGGTAATCCCTGAACCATGATGATAACGAGATATGCCATCTGCGCCAAAACTCGGCCATGTCCCTTGAAAAATAAGGGAATGCAAAATTTCTCAGTAGCTCAAATCCAAAAAGTTTGGCTATGCCTAACGCCATATCCGAATAGCCTGAAAAGTCGCAATAGATTTGAAAAGCAAAAAATATTGCTCCTAAAACGAGCGTGCTGCCCGGATAATGCGAGCTGTTTGCAAATATTGTGTTGGCATAGTCGGCACATTGATCGGCAATGACAGCTTTTTTAAACAATCCCCAGAGGATCTGTCTCAGGCCATTAATTGCTTCCTGGTAATCGAATTTTCTTGTTGTTTTTACCTGGGGTAACAGGTGTGTGGCCCGTTCAATAGGCCCAGCCACCAACAGCGGAAAAAAGCTTACAAACAACGAATAGTCAATGAAGTTTCGCTCGGCCTTAATGCGGTTTTTATATACATCAATTACATATGATAAACCATGGAATGTATAAAAAGAAATCCCAACAGGCAAAATTACATTTAGCGTGAACGGGCTTAAATGGATCCCCATATTTGCGCATAAGCCTGCAAGCGATGATGCAAAGAAGTTGTAGTATTTAAAAATACCTAAAAACCCCAGGTTTACAGATATGCTTAACCAAAGCCAAAAGGTTTTAAGGCCTTGGGTTTTGGCCTGGAACATTTTTAGCCCGGTAAAATAATCTAAAAGGGTGGAAAAGATTAATAGGAGTAGAAACCGCCAGTCCCAGCAAGCGTAAAAGAAATAGCTTGCTGCAAGCAGCAGTAAATTTTGCTGCTGCAGTTTTCGGTTTAGTACAAACCAATAAAGTACAAAAACCACTATCAGAAATATCCCGAACCCAAACGAATTGAAAAGCATGATACCGTTAATTATAGGAATAGCTGAAACCGGGTCGACTTAAGAATAATCGGCGAAAACAGAGGTAGGTGGTAGGTAGATGTATTAATGAAAAGCAGCAATAAGCCGGCTGCCTTTTTGCAGCGGCTAACTTATATTGTATATTGTACTAAAAATTGAGTACAGGTTTTATCAATATTGAAATAAGTTATATGATGTGCAGGCGGCTATTAATCGGGTTTTAATGTATTTTCATTACGTAAAGCCTCATTGAATTTTTCAAGCAGTTTTATGTACTTATCCATCCAATAATAGATAGCATCAAGGGGGGCATCTTTAGCCTCCTGAGTTTCGATATCCTTGTCGGCATTTGGTGAGTTAAACCTCAGGGCAAATTCATTTGGAAACTCCTTTGAAAAATCATGCTCTATGACAATTCCAATTTGGCAAATGATATCAAAGCTTAGCCTTTTGGTGTTGAACCAATTGTATAAGGTTCTGCGGCTAACATTGAGTTTCCGGGCGATTTCACTTATCCCCATATGGTCACGTCTAACAATTCGCTCCACAATTTTACCGAAATGTAAATCCTGAGTGTCATTGATACCAATTGATCTTTGATCATTACTGATATACGAGCTAACTGGGTAATAAACTTTGCTGTGCATAAGATTAGATTCGATTAGGTTGTCAATTTTTAGTTGGTTAGCATATTCAAATTTAGGTTATTATAAAATTGCAGGTTACTTATTGATACTTATGATCATAAATATCTAATTGGCTTTTTTGAGTCATGATTTTAAGATTTAGGTTTATCCATTTGGTTAATATTCAATACTTCACTTTTCCGTGTTGGTAAACTAACAGTAGTCTTTTGAAACTTTTGTTTTGGTGTTTACGTATTAAATGTATGTATACTTCTTTTCTTTATTCAACCTATAAAAGGTCAAATTATACCTGTAAACGACGCTGATTGAGCACTGTAGCACTGCCTGGCAGCTTTTTGAAGAGCGTTAACTGCAGTTGTTTTGTGAGTGATAGTTAAGTTATTAAACTGTTACCCATTGAAAAGAATGTTCTTATAGCTTAATTTACTTTAAATGTAATTTATTTACAAATAGGATAATTTGAAAGAATGGAGCCTATTCAAACTTATGAATTCGCAAAATTCGGAGATCAATTGGCTTTTTTTCTTTTCCGATTTTAGAATTTCGGAACTAAATAATTTTCTGAATAATTAACGCTTTTAATAGCCGGTTGTTTTAAACGGCGAAATAGGAGTTATATCCAGCAATATTCCGGATAGTTTTTTGCACTTATTATTTTGAAATTCAGGATAACCAATAATTCTTATCCTTCTTGAATTACCTTTTGCAGTTATCATATCAACTTCAATATCAAAAGGACTGCCATATCTTAATGCATCTTTTAGCGCTTTTTTACTAAGCTTTTGACTTTTGCCCTGCTTAAGAAGCATCCACAGTGCTTTTATATCGGGTACAAAGTACTCAGGTAATTCAAGGATACTTTTTATAACGTTATCCCATTGCATGGTGTGTGTAAGCAGATCTCTTGTCCAGGTACCCATTTTTGAAAAGGTAGCGGCCCTTTTCAGAAGTTTTGCTGCTCTTTCATTCTCTTTTTCGATAGCTTTAATTTTAGAAATGTCTTCAGTGTGAACACATAATCCGCCAACCTCTCCTGATGGGCTAAACCAGGGATAGATATTCCACTTTAACCAGGAGCGGGTTCCATTGTTCTTTTTCAGCAGCAGCCCGTCGCACTGGTATATGTTACCTTTTAAACAGTGAAGGTGCAGCTTTTCGCATTTCTTTTTTGTGTCGGGTAAAATTTCGTAAATGCTTTTCCCAATAATATTTATGTTTTGAAGATTGTATTCGGTGATCCAGCCTTTTGAAACAGCAATAAACTGCATCTCAGCATTGAACATAGCAATAGTTATAGGAGCTTCTTCAATCAGCGTTTTATAATGATTGATGTTTTGTTTCTGTGGCTGATCAGGTTCCAGGCCTGCCGATTTTTCCTCCAAATATTTATGATAGCATGCCGAAAAATTTGATGGGTTGGAAAAGTTTAGCATTACAGCCATCTGGTTTTTATTGCAGCGCTTTTCCCTGATATATCTGTCTGCAATTTCCATTTGCAGATACCGGTAATAAGAGAAAATTGTGCGGCCAAAGCTCTGCTTAAAATCCCTTTTGAGCTTTGATTCAGATACAAAATGTTTTTTTGAAAGCGCGGTGATACTTGGAAATCCGGTAAACAGGTTTTCGTTTAACGTTTTAGCCACATTTTCAAGTAATTGGTCATTTTGAGTTAAAAACTCAGGCAGTTTTTCAATTCCTGTTTCATCATCAACGGGTTTGTTATTTAGCGGACTGATATCCGTCATATGTGCATAAAAGCCCTTTACTTCAGCTTCAACATAATCTGGGTGATAAGTAACCCGTACGTTTTTTGCTTTGCCCGAATACCAATGAATTACCTGATCAAAAACCTGTATTTTACCTTCCAGTACGCGATTGATATAAGGAAGCTGTACATCAAATAAAGTACCTAAAATTTCTGAAAGGTGCGACTTATTGACCATTTGGTCCGGAGTTATTCCAAACCAATCGGCCGTAGCTTTATTGGCATACCGGCAAATCAGGTTTTTATCCCAATAGGCAAGCATAGCCTCCGTGTGCTCCGTCACATTGAACGCTATTTCAAAAAAATTAGAATTCAGATCAAAGGACATTGGATCTCCTCTTAAAAAAAATAATACTCATCGATTTTACCCATCATAAGGCGGATGAGTTTTTAGGTTATAATTTGCCTAAATCTGCAAATTATTATTGATAACCTATGAGATGAATCATATAATTTACAAAAAAGCTTAATTTGCCATCTGTTTATCAATCAATTTTATATCGAGCTTTTCATATTGTGAATTATTGCTGATGTAATCGGGCAGTATGGTTTTCATTTTCGATACCATCAAATCAACTTCATTATGCAGGTTAAGCTCCAAAAGATCTTTTATTAAATTGTTGATCTTAGCGTAACTAACAGGGATGTTTTTTGAGATCTTAATGTCTTTGTTATACGTTGGTATAACTTCTTCTTCGGCATTTAACAACTCTTCATACAGCTTTTCGCCGGGCCGCAGGCCGGTGTAAACAATTTGTATATCTTTTCCTGGTATAAGGCCTGCCATCTTGATCATATTGGCGGCCAGGTCGGCAATTTTCACGGGTTCGCCCATATCAAACAAAAATATTTCACCGCCTTTACCCATTACCTCTGCCTCAAGCACCAGTTGAACGGCTTCAGGTATCGTCATGAAATATCTTGTGATATCAGGATGGGTAACGGTAACAGGCCCGCCTTTTTCAATTTGCGCTTTAAAACGGGGGATAACAGAGCCGTTAGATCCAAGAACGTTGCCAAAACGGGTTGTTATAAACCTGGTTTGGTTACCTTGTGATAGATCTGAGTTAAAAAAATGTTCTTCAAATAGTAAATTATTTAAAGATTGGATATACATTTCGGCAATACGTTTTGAGGCCCCCATGATGTTTGTAGGGCGTACAGCTTTATCTGTTGATATCATCACAAACTTTTCAACTTTATATTCAATGGAAATATCGGCCAGGTTTTTTGTGCCCCACACATTGGTTAAAATAGCCTCGGTAGGGTTATTCTCCATCATGGGTACATGCTTGTAAGCCGCAGCATGAAACACTATTTGAGGCCTGTATAAATTAAATAGGGCTTTTATCCGGCCTGTGTTTTGGATATCGGCAATGAAGATGCGGGTACGGTTGCCATAAAGGCCATCTTCAATTTCCATTTGTATATCATGCAGCGGGGTTTCGGCCCTGTCACATAATACTACAAACTCAGGATTGTACATTAATACTTGCCTAACCAGTTCTGAACCTATCGATCCTGCGGCACCCGTGATGAGGATCCGTTTACCTTTAATTTCGCCCAGGATATGTTCATTACAGATCTTTATGGGTTTTCGCTCAAGCAGGTCTTCTATTTTTAAATCTTTAAACTGGTTTAAATTGGGTTTGCCATTGATCCATTGATCTGACGGGGGCACAACAACAACTTTTATACCAAGTTCGATACATTTTTCAACAGCTTTTCTTTTTCCGTCAATTTTTATATCCTCAGATGTTATCAGCATTGACTTTATATCATACCGGTTTTTTAGCATATCAATTGATTTGATGGGATAAACCCGTTTTTGCTCAATGCATTTTGATATCCTGTCAACCCCGGTGTCAATAAACCCCTGAACATTTAGCATAAACCCTTTTTGTGCTTCGAGGGTGTTTTTGATAAGGATGGAAGGCTCGTTTGAACCGTATATCAGTACATTTTCTTTTTCAACCTTGTAGCTTGTTGCCTCAATGAATTTAAAAACATCCTTGATAATAATACGCATGCACATCAGCATGGATGAGGTGATAAAGAAATTGATCAGCAACACATCAAACAATCCTCTTACATCTATTTTAAGATAGAAAGCAAAGAACGTATGATATAACAGCAGGAATGTAACATTACTTGCCAGTACGGTTATTAAAATCCGCATCATGTCCCTTGTATTGGAATACCTGATAATGCAGGTATGTATTTTCATTATCATAAAAACCAACACCGCATTGGCGCAGTAAAATATCATGTAATAAAGACTTACAGGATCAAACTGAAGCCTGTTTTTAAAATACAGGGATGTCCATAATGATAACAAAACCACCATCAGGTCAATTACCAGGATTAGCCATCTTGAATGGAACTTTTCCTGGAACAATAAGTTTTTGAGGTATATCATAACTGGTTTATTTAAGTATTATCATCTAAGCGTATCTGTACAGTGGGAAAAAATCCACTTCGGTATTTTCTTCAATGCCCTTATCCTGCAAAAGCATTCGATATACTTCCGGATTGGCAATATATCTCCATGTTTTAAAATCGAAATGGAGATCGGAGAAGGCGCATTTCCAATCAAAGAGCTTGTCGTTTTTAAACCCGAGGCCGCCCCCCAGGTTGTAATATTTCATGCCTTTTTCCCTCCCTATCTGAGTTATAGAGTCTGCGAGGAACTTGGTTGGGCTATGATGTAAGTATTCTGCACGGGCGCCAACCAAATGGGCCTGGATAATGCCATTGGTAAAGGCTATTATAGTGCTTGCAATGGCTATATCCTTGTCATAAACAGTTAATAAACGTGCTTCATATTCGGAGGTGTTTAATATTTCTGAAAAGTATTTTTCGTTAAACAAGTAGTAGCTGCTGGCGCCTACACGTTTCATGTTTTCGGTATAAATCTCAACAAAGGTGTTTATGCCGGCGGTATTGGTTTCATCTTCTACCCTGAACCCTTTTTTCCAGGCGTGTTTAATAGCATCCATGGTTGATTGCCTGTACTTTTTTCGCTGCTCATCAATGGTAAGCGAAAGATCAAATACAACGGTTTTGCCGTTTTCATGAACGCCCCCAAATTTCTCCAGTAATTTTTGCTGCTTATAAAAGGGGTGCAGCCTTACAAAAACAGATACATATTTTTCCTTTATAAGGAAATTATTGAAGGCAACTTTATAGTTATCCATCATTGCCTCATCTATCTCATCAATTTTTTTGTTCGAAAGGGGACCCGAAAATCCGTATACACAGGTGAGGTCGCTGTAATCAGATCCCGGAATTTTTCGCTGCAGCAGCGGAAAGCCGATGTAAGTATCTGCTTCTTCATAAACAAATAAAATGGGTTCGCCGGCTGTTTCAAGGGAGTGGTAATGCCACGTATGATAAAAATCATACTCTGCCGAGTTGCCCACATAAGAAATCCATTCCTCTTTGTTGAGGAGGGTAAAAATCTTAATCATTGAGTTAAAGTTTAGGAGATAGAATTATGTTCCTGATTTTGAAGGTGAATAAATTTGCTTTTAGTAATACTCATTGTGATCATGTCATTTGCTTTACCGGTAATTTCAAAACCTGCTTTTTCATAAACAGTTATTGCCGCAATATTTGCCGGGTGTACCTTTAAATAAATCTCCTCCAGTTCCTTAATCAAAAAACCGTACCGTATCATTTGTACTGTTGCCTGGTACCCAATTCCTTTACCCCAGTAAAGTTTGTTACCAATAAACAGATGCAGTTCGGCGTCACGGTCAGTAATATCCAGCAGTTGGATATTACCTATGTAGGTATTAAGCTCTTTAACGCAAATAGCAAATCTGAGCTGGTCGGGTTTGGCCAGTTTTTCACGTAACCAGGCTGTTTCAATTTCCGAACTGATATAATGAGTGGGTTTGTAGCCGGTGTAAACCCATATTAGCGGGTCATTTCGCCATGCATAAGATACGGACGCATCTTCTATTACAAGGGGGCGTATGTAAACTGAAATGGTCATAAAAAAAGTCTTAGCGTATTTAACATATTAAACATATCCTGAAGATCATAGCGTTGATCAATTGGCAATGGTACCAGGCAATGAGCCAGGTAATTTTCGTCGGTGTTTTTTTTGGTCCACTTAAACACATTGGGCCAATAAGTAGCTACGTATATTTTTTTCTGTATCAGGTGTACTTTTAGATGGCGGTCGTTATTCAAAAAAGGATAAACCATTGGTACGGTATGCTCATCGGTGGCGTCAAATTTGAGCAGGTTAAATTCGGCAAGGTGTTTATGCAAAAAATTAAAGTTTCGCTGCCGTACAAATACACATTCGTTGTAATTAATGCTTGAAAGTATTTTACGGGTTAATAACGACATTGATCTTATCTCGTTGTTTTCCAGGTCTTTGCTGTTATTAACATAATCAGAATACCCGGCTTCTATACCTTCATCAATGCTTTTTATCAGGTGCGAAAAGCGATGTACCGAGGTATCTACAGGGAGCTTTTTAGCAAGTTTTCTTTTGATGCTTAAATATGCGCCGTCCGGAACGCCAAAAAACTTGCGGCAGGAGTAAAATGTATCAATACCGGCAAGCGGTTCTGAAAAAAAGGCCTGCGAATTATCAATTATCAGGTTTTTGATTTTGCCGCTAAGCTCCAGTACTTTTGCCTGTTTTATTCCAAAATAATTAGTGTATAAAAAGCAGGCATCAGGTTCAATTTCAAAATCAATAACGGGATCTAACTGCCTGTCGATATGATAAAACTGGTATTGAACGCCTGTTCTTATAAGGGGCTCAAGAAGCACATCGCAGGTAAAATAAGGGATGTAAATTTTAGGATATTTTTTTTGTATCAATATGTATTCTAACGCATTACGCCCTGTGTTTAAATGAACCAAATCGGGGTAGTATTCGTTCCCTTTGGGCAGTTCCAGCTCTAAATACCCTCCTATGGGTTTTAAAGCGGCCTTATTTTTTTGCATGACCGTAAATTGAGTGTGAAAAATAAAGTTGTTATCCCTGGTCGCTTTTATACATTCTTAAATGAATGGGCTGATAATATTCATCAAGGTTTTCAGGAATCCGTGAATTGTATCCCAGTACCTGCCGCTGATCGGCACTTAGCTGGTCAATGAAATCGTAACCTAATACCCTTGGGTAGTCCATTTGTGGTTTAATAAAGGGGCGGGTAAATCCCAGCGTTAATGCGCGGCGCGGCTTGATCATTTTATTTTCGCCGGCTGCATGCCATATATTTGAGTCGAAAAGAATAATACTGCCTTTAGGTGTTACAGCTCTGTCGGCATTTTCGTAAAAATAAGCTTCATTAGGTTTGATATCCGTTTTATGCGAGCCTGATAAAAAATAGGTAGCACCATTTTCCGGTGTAAAATCATCAAGGGTAACTATCATTTGCACCAGTAATTTGGTATCGCCCATAAAGGTGCGCACGTCGCGGTGCATATTACTCAAATAGGGATGTTCCTGCTGAAGTTGAATCACTGCGTTAAAGCCGTTCAATATATAGTTGCCACCCAAAAAATAAGCTAATTCATCAGCACAATACATTTTTTCAATAAACGGAAGACTGAAATTGCCTTTTTCAACAAGGTGGTGGAGCGTGCCTGTCATATTAGCGCTTATCCCATTTTTTTCCTGTATGGCCCGTCGTTTAACATAAGCTTCCTTTAAGTCCTCATTGATAGTTGCAACAAAATCTCCATCTAAGGCATTTTCAAAAATAACCCATCCATAATCACGCATAGCAACGCGAAAATCTTCAAAATGCCTCTCTCCGTAATAAAGTCTGTTTTTCATGTATTGTATTATTGGTTTACAGTTGATTAGTTTAGCTCCATTATCTGCATCATCCTGGCGTTTACTTTATGCACGTCAAATTTTTCCTTTGCCAACGCCAGTCCGTTAAGCCCGAAGCTGCTGATAGCCTGGTTGTTGATTATGAAGTATTCCATTTTGCGTACAAGCTCGGCTGTGTTTTTAACAGGTATTAAAAAGCCGTTAACATTGACAGAAGTTTCAACAGTTTCCCGGCATCCAACCGAATCGCAGGTTATAATGGCGCGTGCCATGGCCATGGCTTCAAGCAGGCACCGGGGGATGCCCTCCCTGTAATATGAAGGCAATACAACTACAGATGATCCGCTTATGTACGGCCGTACATCGTCAACAGCACCCAGGTAATCAATAACACTTCTATGTTTTATCTCCGCAAACAGATCGGGATGAATGGCATCAACATTATCATCATAAGGCCCAATGAGTTTAAAAGTTACCTGCGGATGTTTTAAGTACACAATCTGCGCGGCTTCAAAATATTCACGGATCCCTTTAGCGTTAATAAGCCTGGATACCATGATAAAGCTTATGTTATTGATATCCGGCTGAGTAGGTGTATAGTGGTTCAAATCAACTCCAGAGCCGTTGACAACTGCTGTTTGATGTTTTGCAGATATTATTTTAGAATTAAGCAGGGTTTGAACATCATCTTTATTTTGAAATATGACAGACAAGCCCGGCCTGTTTCTGAGACTGAACTTAAGCAGGGTGCGGCTAATTTTGCTTATGGCAGATTTATTGCCGGCCACAAAAGTATAACCCAGGCCCGAAAGCATTGGAGTTATTTTATCTACTCCGGCAAGTTTGGCTGCAAGTGTTCCGTATATAACCGGTTTAAGGGTGTAAGGGAAAAAAACATCAGGTTTTAGCTGTTTAATGAGCCGGTAAAGCCTGTATGCATATTTCAGATCAGATAAAACGGATACATTACTGCCGTTTAATTTGTTTTCAAATACAACTATGTTTAACAATGCAAGTTTTGCACGTTGTTCGGGCGGTATTGCGGGGGTAAAAACATATACGGTATGTTCTTTTCGCATCAGCTCAACTAATTTACCTCTGAAATCAATCAGCGATTTGGCCGAATCGCAGGCGATCAGCACTTTTTTGCTTGTCATAATGGTATAATAAGCAATAGGTTATATGGAGGGTTTAAGCTTTGTGAAGCGCTGCCTTTAGTGAACAAGAACCGGCTCTGGTTTGATGTTTTTTATATGATAATACTTTTTATACCAGGCTATAAACCGCTCAACCCCTGTATGAACCGAAACCTGAGGTTTGTAGTTCAGCATTTCATCTAAATTTGAAACATCGGCACAGGTTTCGGCCACATCACCATCCTGCATCGGCATTAATGTTTTGATTGCTTTTTTGTTTACCTGTGTTTCAATTTCGCTAACAAAATCAAGCAGGTTAACCGGTGCGCCCCTGCCAATGTTAAATACCCTGAAAGGTGCAGAAGAAGTAGCCGGATCCGGATCATTGGCATTCCACAGATAGTTTGGTTCGGCTGGTTTGTCAATAACATGTGTAATGCCTTCAACAATATCATCTACATAGGTAAAATCGCGCAGCATATTGCCGTTATTGAAAACCTGAATAGGCTTACCTTCCAGGATAGCTTTAGTAAAAATGAATAAAGCCATATCCGGCCGGCCCCAGGGCCCGTAAACGGTAAAAAAACGTAAACCTGTAGTGCGCAGGTTAAATAAATGGCTGTAGGTATGCGCCATCATTTCGTTGGCTTTTTTTGACGCCGCATATAGTGAAACCGGATGATCGGCAATATCATGCTCGCTGAATGGCATTTTTTTGTTTAAACCATAAACGCTTGACGAACTGGCGTAAACAAGGTGATCAATCTTGAAATGCCTGCAGCACTCCAGGATATTTAAAAAGCCTTTTATGTTCGAGTCGATATAAACCTCGGGGTTAGTAAGGCTGTAGCGTACGCCTGCCTGGGCAGCCAGGTTGCAAACGGCATCAAACTGGTAATTTTTAAAGTGCTGTTCCAGGTTTTCCTTATCTGTGATATCCAGCTTTATAAATGTATAATTTGGATATTTGGTGCTGCAAACAGGTTTGTTATAAACCATTCCTGATACTTTTATGCCGGCATCCAGCAATCGGTCGTGTTTTAGCTTTACGTCATAGTAGTCATTAATGTTATCAATGCCTACAACGGTGTCACCTCGTTTTAGTAGTTTTTGGGTTAAATGATAGCCAATAAATCCCGCGGTGCCGGTGATTAAAATTTTCATAAATAAGTGAAATTAGGTTTAAATGAAGCCTTGTGAGGAAAGGCGGTTAATTAACTGGTTAATTAATAGCGCGAACGTTTAAGCGGGTTCCGGGTAAATTTCCGGGTAGCAGGAAATGATGACCGGAGAAGGTAGGTAGATGTAATTATTGATTTATCTGAGTAATAATTATACCAAATTGCGAGAGTTTTTAAGTGTGATTTGATAATCCTACTTCATGGTATAAGTGTACTTTCTCCCGTTTTTAAGCGGATCGCTATTGTCTGACGTTGAGAAATACAGTGTGTTGCCCCAATGGCTGAATTGCCCCAGCCCAAAATTACGGATATCATTATGGGTAGAGTGGGCCGGCCCAAGTTCAACACCATTTTCAAACAGCCTTAGTTTTGAAACCGTTGGTGAGGTATTTGAATCCCCAATTTCAGGCAGGTCATAGCCAATTTTGTAACAAAAACCGCTGTCGACTCTCAATCCTATCAAGCTTATCGCTTTGATGGATTCGTCCTGTGGCTGTGGCGTAACAGGAGTAGTTGTAGGTACGGTTGGCGTTGGCTGCTGGGCTTTTTTACAGCCGGTAACAGTAGCTACCATAGCTACAGTTGTTATTATGGGCAACACAACATTTCGGATGGATTTAATAATTGTTTTCATAAAATTTTATTTTAGTTAGTTAAAGTTGTTGCGCTACTATGTATAGGTTGGGGGCAGGTTATACCAGTGCATTTAATATTGATTTAATAAAAATTTCGGGGGTACGGTCTTCTACATATTGCATTATTAGGTCCTTATTATGTTTTTTAGTGCTCAGGGCAGTGTTGATAGCTGAGGTTAAAGAATTTACATTGTCGGCTTCGGCCAGGTAAATGCCAGGGATCTCGTCAATACCTCCCGCGCAGTTGGTGCTGATCACCACTGGGTTCAGGATCATCATTTGCAACAACACATTTGGGAAACCTTCTTTTATTGATGATACAACGCAGGCTTTTGCGTGTTTAAAATAGGGCATTGGGTTGGCTATCCATCCCTTTAATATAACCCGGTCTTCTAATTTTAATGCACTGATCAAATTCTCAAGTGAAGCTTGTTCCGGGCCTTCGCCAAATATGAGCAGCTTCAGCTTAGGGCGAGATGCTTTAATTTCATCAAAAGCCATAATCAGTATGTCAAAACCTTTTTCAGGTATGAGCCGCCCGGCTGCGCAAATAAACTCAGCAGTTGCATCGGCAGCAGGCAGCGCTGCTTCGGCTTTTATCAAGTTTTGTTCAATATCAATCGGGTTTTTTTGAATAATTACCTTTCGCCTGTCAATGTATGGAAGGTGCTGCACAAAGGTATCGCGCATGCTGCAGGTTTGGCATACCACTAAATTTACGCCGGGATAGCCAAGCCAATAGGCTACCTTATAACTCCATTTTTTTAAACCACTATAACGGGTTAAAACAGATGAGCATTCCCTTACAATAAGTTTTGATTTTAAATAACCAATCCGCTTTAAAAAGCCCAGATAGGCATTTAAATAGGGATGGGTACTAAAAACAATATGATCGGTACGGTAGTGGCTTAAGCTTTTTACTAACCGGAAAAAGCCGCCGGATACGCTATTGGTACTTACATATTCGGCATGCAGGTCACCTGGTATATTTAGCCCCCCACTATCTACTTTTTTTAAAAATAGCAGGCTGGCGTTACTGGCCCGGGCCGCTTGTAATAATATGTTTTCGGCTCCGTTTGCCTTATCGGTGATTGAAACAAAAAGTAATTTAGGCTTCATTTCAGGCATTAATTAGGCTTATTAAGGTTCTTTAGCTTTCTGATCACTTTTTTAAACGGCCCCATTGCACTAAACACTTTCCGTTTTCCGTCAACAATCAATAAACCGTCTTCAAAGTTTATGGTATGCAGGCCTTCATCATAAGGTGCCTGGGGGAGTAATTCAAAAGCAGTATGGTATTGAAAATCTGATTCGGTTAGGGCGGTTATTTCATTGATCATTACCGATCCGCCATAACATTTTTTGGGGTTTTGGCTTGGCATGTAAAGCTTTTGCCCTACTATGAACAGGCGGCCTGCCGACCGGCTTACGTTTGAAGCCACCTTTATCGGGTTTTGTTTATGTGCCTTAAACGGCGAGTCAAGCTTATCGGCATAAAATAAGTACAGTACGCCGTGCTGACCTGAAACACTTGTAAAAAGCCAGTATTTGTCGTTGTAACGTATGATGGAACTGTCAACAAATGCCTGGCCTTCTAACAGTACCCTGATCTTTTCAAATTTATATGGGTTATTCATATCAATTTGATAAAGTGCGACTTGTTTGGCTGTTGCAGTTTCCGGGATGCAGTATAGCTGGTCGCTATCAGTGAACATGTAAGGATAGGAGAGGTGTATATCATCTTTCATGATGCCATTTACTTTTTTCTTGTTTTTAAAATGCATGTCATCTGTCATCATGATCTCTCCTCTGCCCTTCCAAAAATTAAGCTCTTCATAATACAGATGCAGGCGTCCGTTTATATTTGCTGTAAAAGGGTCGGCGGCATAATCTGCCGAGCCCTCTGATAACCAGTTGATCTTTCCGTTTAGTTGCTTGGTGTGGATGAGGTTTTCTGGAGATTGTGATATGTAACCTATATTCCATTTATCATAACAGAATAGTTTATGAATAATTGAATTAAGCGCAGAGATAAGATCTTTCATAATCGGAATATTTTTTTTAGAAATGACAGGAATGTTAATGATATAGGTACATAGTCGGTTTCCTGCAGCAGGCAGCCACCAAAGCTATCTTTGAACTTATTTATCTTTAAAAGTTCAGCATCTGAAGTATTATAAGCGTAGCCCCCCAGATCATAAATTTTAAAGCCTAACTGCTTAAAAAAGCAAATGTCTTCAAAATGCAGCAGGCGGTTTGCGCGGCCGGCCACAGCCCTTAACTGGCTGTCGTTTTCATTTCTGAAAAGGGATGCCGAATGTAAGAGCCTTACCCTTTGCGATGAGTTATCGCGTATGTAAGCGTGCATCACAAGATCTTGTCCCTGGTGTACTGCTTTGGTAATAAACAGGTGAGGTTTGTACTTGTAAAACTCTTTATTAAGTTTTTTTAAGCCCTTGGTAATTGCAAATGAGTTGTAAAAATCAATGAAGCGCTTAATGCCGGTGCCCATTACAGTTGTAACACCATCCTTTACTGCCCTGCGTATTTCGTAAGTGGTGTTTTTATCAAAATTGGCTTCAATGGCAGTTATTGGCGCGTTGATATCAATTATTTTGGTAAAAAATGATTCTTTGCGGTATCCGGGAACTGCTTCACTGCTTTTACTCTGTTTATAATATTTTAAAAGACATCCCCATAAATTAGGTTTCGCGGCAAACCACACAACTGTGTACGGGACTATGCGCATAGCCCTGTTGTTAATCTGGATCATAAGGTTTTTTATGTTTTAAGCTACCTGGTACGTTGAAACTGGTTTTGAACTTTGATCTTTTAGCCATTGGGTAAACACCAGCAATTTCCAGATTTGCGGCGCCCGGTTCCATTTACCGCTCATGTGGTCGTTTATCATGGCAAAGGATTTTTGTACATTAATGCCCGGAATATTCTTTAACTCGCTGATTGAAAGGTGATCCATTACATGATCTTTCAATTCATTTTTAAACCAGTGGTTAAGCGGCATGGTAAAACCTGATTTTGGCCTGTCAAACAATTGTGCCGGGGCGTACTGGTATAAAATATCCTTCAGGATCCGCTTTTGTACACCGTATTTAAATTTGTAGCTGTCGGGCAGGTTTTGGGCAAAGGCAACTACGCGGTGATCCATAAGCGGTGCCCTTGCTTCTAACGAAAAGGCCATCGTACCCCGGTCAACCTTGGTGTTTATATCGCCGTTTAAATAGGTTTTAGTATCAAAGGCTGATAATTTCTGGAGCATGCTTGTTGATTTTGACGACCAGATATCCATGAATGGTACCTGCAGGCCAACGTTGGGGTTATCAAGCCAGGAGTATTCGAGCCCCCCGAGCATAAGCCCGTAAAGTGATTTTATTTCTGAATTGCAGATGCCTATTGCAATAAGCTTATGACGGTAATTAGGTGAGATACTAATAACATCGGCAATTTTTTTGCGTACAGCCAACGGGCATTTAAAAAGCTGATCAACCATGTTGAACCATTTGTAGCGGCTGTATCCCAAAAAGCTTTCATCGCCGCCATCGCCGCTTAATACTACGGTAACATGTTTTTTGGTGTATTTGCTTAACAGCAAAGTGGGGATAGCACTTGAATCGGCAAAAGGCTCATCATAGTACCGGCCAAAACTTTCAATTAGCTCTATGCCCTCTTCTTTGTTGCATTCAATGGTATGATGATCTGTTTGTAAGTGCCCTGCGATTTTTTGTGCAAACACGCTTTCATCAAATCCTTTTTCCATGAATTTTATGCAAAAGGTTTTTACGTTTTTAAAGTTTTTTGCGGCCATTGAGGCTACAAGCGACGAGTCAATACCCCCTGAAAGGTAAACCCCCAGGGGCACATCGGCGTGCATGCGTATGTCTACTGCGTTGGTGATCAGCCTGGTTAAATCTGCCTGGGCTTCCTGGTATGATCCTTCATAGCGTTCGGCGTGCATTAAATCAAGTTCCCAGTATTTTTTTGATTGGAAATTGCCGGTATTACAATCGAAACCGAAGGAATGCCCAGCCTCCAATTTTTTTATTTCGTTCCAGGCCGATTTAGGCTCAGGGACATATCCCCATATAAAGTATTCATTAATAGCTTGTTCATCAATGGTTACATCCCTGCCTATACATATTTGTGATGGCTGACTGGCAAACTCAAAATCAAAGCCGCAGTGTGCGTAGTAAAATGGTTTTTTGCCAAGCCTGTCGCGTGCGCCAAAAAGCTGGCGGGTATGGGTGTCGTAAATTACAAAGGCAAACATGCCGTTGAAATGGTTAACACAATTTTCGCCGTATTCAAGAAAGGTAGCGGCTATTACTTCGGTATCCGAATCGGTAGTAAACCGGTAGCCTAAGGCTATTAATTTTATACGTAATGTTTTGTAGTTATAGATTTCGCCATTAAATACAATTTTAAGGTGATTGTAAGTAAATGGCTGGTCCGACCGGTGGTCCAGATCGACAATAGCCAGGCGGTTATGACCTAAAATAACCGGTCCGTTGCGCTCAAATCCAGAATAATCAGGCCCCCTGAAATCGGCCCGTGCCAGTTTTTGAAATATGACCTCATCGTCATACCTCACTGTTGATCCATATATGCCGCACATACAAAAAAGGTTACAGGTTAGTGGTTTTACTTAATTTGATAACAGGGTTTCATATGCCTGGCCTATTTTATTAAGCCCGAAGCGCTCAATTATATCTGCTTTGATATTAGGATGCTGCCAGGTTTGATTGCAGGCCCGGATAATTTGCTGGCGTAGTTTGCAAAGGTCATTCTGTTCGGCTATAAAACCGTTAAAGCCTTCCCTGATCAGTTCATTAACCCCGCCAACCCTGAAGGTGACCACAGGAACACCAACCGATAATGATTCAAGTACCACATTAGGGAAGCCTTCGGTAAAGGAGCTTAAAACCAGTAAATCATGTTTGGAAATAACTTCGGTAACATTGTTGATCTCGCCGATAAATATTACGCGGTTTTTAAGGCCAATATTTTCTACTTCGGCCTTTAGCGTATTCATCAGCGGGCCATCTCCGGCAATAGTTAAAACATAGTTTTGAGGTAATGCCTTCATAACTTCCAGCAGGCGGAACAGCCCTTTTTCTTTAATTAACCGGTTAACCGCAATGAGCCTTTTTAAGCCGGAAATTTGATTTTGAGGTTTTAAAACGTTTGTTGTAATAACCGGGTTATGAATAACTATAAGCTTGTTGAGGCTTATATGATATAATTTGGCTATTGATTGCCTCATTTCTTCCGACTGGCAAACTATTGAGTTAAACCGCACAAATAAAAACCTTGAAAAGTTATTGTAAAAGCGGGCCTTAAATCCATAAAACTGCTTCATTTGCTGCGGATTGTTAGATGCCCTGGCTATTAAATTGGGTATTTTAACAAATATGGAAACAAGTGCTACCAGGATGTTAATATGATCGGTAGTTGAAAAAACAGCGTAGGGCTTTTCATCTTTCAGCAGCTTACGAAGTTTAAAAAATGACCGGGAAGCTTTTATAGTCTGCAGGTCCACAAACCTGATGCCTGCTATTTTTGTTGAGAAACTGCATTCGTTTCCGTTTAAAAGCACTACAACTACTTCATAATCGGGTTTGTTAAAATATTGGGATAACAGCCAGTAAACGCGCTCAGAACCACCTGCACCAAGCGAACTAAGGACAAGGAAAACCTTCTTTCTCATTATAAAAAAATTGTGATCAAGTTTTAAGCGACAGCTAATTCTTCCTGCACCGGTTCGGCCTGTATTATTGGGTCTTTTAATTTGTTATAGTGTAATACGGCGAAATAAATGAATATGGTAGGTCCGTCAACACTCATCAGCCATCCGTTATGCGATAATGCGTTTAATGAGAGTGCTATAAAAGTGAAAAATATAGCCACGTAAATTGCACTGTCTTTACGTTTTATATTTTTGATAGTTTGCCAAAACAACCTCACAGTTTTGTAGTATACGGCCCATAGTATGCCAAGCCCTAAAAACGGGCCAAGTACGGTTATAAACATCAGGTAGGCATTGTGCGATGATAAGCCGAACGTAAACAAGGGGTTGCGGTAAGTTACGTCATCCCAGGTTTTGCCGTAAAAGATAAGCCCGAAAGGATAATCAGCATATATTTTAAGGTTTTCGGCAGCCATGTCGGCCCTGTTAAAATCATTGGCTTCTTTAGCCTGGTTTTTGGATAAGATATTGTTTTTCTCATCCATGTTATCTTTTAACACATAAGTATATAGCCCGAAGCATATGATCACAGTGGCAGCAACCAGGAAAACCGCTTTGTAGCGATAATAAATGAAAAGAAACAAGGTTACTGCAGCGCCAAAGCTTATAAATGCCGACCTGTTCATGCCAAGATAAATACAAACAATGCAGGCTGCTAAAATCAAGCCCCTCACTATCAGGTATTGCCTGGTGGTGCATGATGCAATAAATGCAAACGTTGTTATGGCCACAACCTGGTATCCGAAGTTAAATTGTGTTACCGCCAAACCCGCCGGGCTTTGTTTAACGGGTTCGCCCAATAATTTACTCCTGATAGGGTCAATGGTGCCCGCCATACTATGATCTAACACCATGATGACCATAGAACCCGCCAGCAGGAAAAAAAACATCAATATCGAAGCGTAATAGCGAGATTTATTTGAACCTATAAAATAGTTAAAGTACAACGAACAGGGTATTATGGTAAGGAGTATGGCAAAAAAGGTGATATAATTGCTCATGCCTACTACCTGGTATAAAAAAACACCTACAAGGAAGAGGATCAGCTCGTTGTAATAGCCAAAATCTAATATGGGTTTTTGCACAAAAAATAGCAGCATGCAAAAAATTACAGGAGCAGGGATCCTTAAAGTATCTGTCATGAAAATGCCAAAGGCAAGTGTGTACAGATAGAAAAACATTAAACTATAAAAGAGGCTCTTTTTAAGCAGCATAATAATTGATACTATTGAAAAATCCGTTTTATTGTAGATAGTATTATTTTGAAATCCATTAAAATACCCTGGTTGTCAATATATTCGAGGTTTTTGCTGATTTTGGACGGTACTATCACCTTGATATACATCTCTTCAGGATCATCGCTGCCGGCCAGGATATCATTTTCATCAAAATATTTGATAGATGCCCAATCTGTTACCCCGGGTTTTACACTTAGCACCCTTAACTGGGCCGGGGTATACATGTTTACATATTTCCTTACTTCGGGGCGGGGGCCAACAAAACTCATATCGCCTTTTAGCACGTTTAACAATTGCGGCAGCTCATCAAGTTTATATTTCCGGAGCCAGTAACCAACGCTGGTGATCCGGTAATCTTTACTGCCTATGGTTAGCAGGCCGGCTCTGTCTGAGTCTGTATACATGGTCCTGAATTTGAAGAGCTTAAACTCGTTTCCATCTTTTCCTACCCGTGCCTGTTTATAAAATGCGCTCCCTCTCGAATTAATTTTAACAGCAATGGCAATCAGGAGAAACAGCGGCAGTAACACGATCAGCGCTATAAGTGATAAGCCGATATCAAAAATCCGTTTAATCATAAAGTATTTATAATTCAACTTTAGCAGGTTCTTTACACTCTTCAAGTACAGTATTAACCGAGTTTATGACGGTTGTAACTATGAAATCTATCTGCTCGTCGGTGAGTTGCGGATAGATAGGAAGCGAGATTTCATTGGCATAAAGTGCATAGGCCGATGGATACTGAGAGATCTCGTAACCCATATCTTTAAAGAGGGTTAGCATAGGCAGCGGGGTAAAATGCACATTGGCCATGATCCCTTCGCTCATAATACTATCGATGATCTGATCTCGCTGGGCTTCTGATATGCCTTTGATGCGCAAGGCAAACAGATGGTATGATGATTCCCTTTGTTCATCTTTTAATGGCGGTTCAATAAACCAGTCCATTGCTTTAAAGCTGTCGCAATAAATTGATGCAACACGTTTGCGCATAGGGAGCAGCCTGGCATCATAATTTCTGAGCTGGCCCAGGCCTATTGCTGCACAAATGTCGGGCATATTGATTTTGAGGCCCATGAACAGGATATCATATTTCCAGCCACCGCCATTTGATTTTGTGAAAGCATCTTTGGTTTGGCCGTTAAGGGTATACAGTTTTAAATACCTATACTCATCGGCCGCACTGAAATTGGCCGGGAGATTGATACAGATGCAACCGCCCTCGGCCGTAGTGATGTTTTTTACTGCATGAAAAGAGAATATAGAAACATCACTGTATTTTGCCGCTGGTAATTCATTTATGGTAGCGCCAATTGAGTGCGCTGCATCGGCAATTAAAAGGATTCTGCCTAAAGCCTTTTGCTTGGGGCTTTCAGGAACAAATAGTTTTTTAGTTTCCGGTGTATTGATAATGGCTTTTAATTCTTCATAGTCGCAAGGCCAGCCGGCTATGTCCACCGCAATAATGGCTTTGGTTTTTGAGGTTATGGCTTTGATTACAGCTGCTGCCGAAATGCAGCAATCACCGTCAACATCAACTATTACCGGGGTAGCCCCGCAGTGCAGTACGCTTAAAGCGGTAGCACAATAAGTATAAGCAGGGATAATAACCTCGTCGCCCTCCTTAATGCCAAACCATTTCAGCATAAGGATAGCTCCCGATGTCCATGAGTTTACACAAACAGCGGCATCCGAAGCTGTCATTTGTTTCATTTGCTGTTCAAGTGCGGCTACTTTAGGCCCTGTGGTTATCCAGCCGGAGTTAAGGGTATCCATAACTTCATCTATAACAGACTGATCAATGTAAGGTGGCGCAAAAGAAATTTTCATATCAGGTTTAAAATAATGTTAGTTTCCGGCGGGGATCCGCTCCATAAAGGAGATTAATTTTTGAGCGTAATCGCGTGCTAATCTTTTATAAATACAATATTTTTCGAAAATGGCATTTGCCAGGGTGTAGTTTGAAAAATCAAGGTTATCCAGCGATACAAAAAGGTGATGGTTTTTTTCTATAAAAATTTCAAGCTCGTTAAATGCTTTGGCCGGGCAGGTTTCGGGATGATAATTGAATGTCCAGGTATATCTTGTTTTTTGTTCAACTTCCGATAATTGAACCGGTACCCAGTTAAAACCGAACCGTACGTAAGGTGATCTGAGCAGGCCGTCGCTAATTATTTTAATGTTGGTGTACTCCTGTAAAGCCAGCAATGTATTACGATCGAAAGTATGCGCCGGGGCAATGAAAACAGAAGGATGGATATTTTCGCGCTTAAATATTTCGGCCGCTTTTCTTATCTTTTCTTTTTGAGTTTGCAGGGGTACGCCGGCAAATTCCGATCGGTTATTCATTTTCAGCAAGCCCGAGTTTTGATTGATGTAATAATGATCAAAGCCGTGCATACCTATCACGTAGTTTTTATTTTGAAGTTCACGTACCAGTTGCCAGTAGTAGGGGTTAAAGCTACCGCAGACCTGGAGTTTAGGATCTCTGTTGGCGGGAATAACTGCTATTATGGGTTTTATGCCATACCTGTCGAACAGGGTAAAGAAGCGTTCCCATTTTTGTAGATTATTTGTTGGGCACAAATCATCTAAACGAATTAAATATTGTAACATATTAACAGTTTGTTAGGGGGTTACAAAGCTGGTTGGCTGCTTGTTAGCTGAACCGGTATGGCCGATGTAGCAGCATGTTTTTTCATTAAAGCTTCCCATTCGCCCAGTATTTTGTCCGGGTGGTTGGTCTCTGATATGATGCGCGCTTTGGTTCCAAGTTCGTTTCTTAAAACCGGATCGCTTGCCAGGCGCAACATGGCTTCACTTAAATCCGTTACAGAAGCATTATTTACCAATAGTCCATTTTCGTTATTGGAGATGATCTCTGCAGGGCCAAAATTGCAGTCAAAAGCTACAGATGGGCAACCAAAGCTCATGGCCTCAACCAATGCGTTAGGGTAGCCTTCATTGCGCGATGGTAATACATACATTTCGGCCTGGCTATAATAGTCCTGAAGGTTGCTTCGGCTGCCGGGTAGCAGTACCCGTTCTTTCAATCCGAGATTAAAGATTTGGGCAACCAGGTTCGCGCGTTCTTCACCGTCGCCAATAATAATTAAATCAACATCCTTAAGACTTGTTTTTGCATAAGCTTCAATAAGTATGTCAAAGCCTTTTACATAAGCCAGGCGGCCAACCCCCAAAATAAACCTACGGTGGTGTACCTTTTCATCAGACGATGACTGGAAAACAGTAACAGCATTTGTAATGCGCTGAATATTGTTAAGGATCTTAAAATCTTTATCATTTAGCAGGCAGTCTTCAACTCCTTTTGCACTTACAACTACTGCTGCTGCCCTCTTGTATAGGTTTAAAGCCAAATGCTTATGCAGATAATTAAAGCTAATTACGCTCCTGTCTGGCGATGTGCGTTCAGAAACAATATATGGAATACGGGTTAATGAACAGGTAATCCCGGTCCAGATATTGGCCGATGTAATGAAGGATAAGGTGCACACCGGTCTTACTGTTCGCAGCAGCTTTACGAGTTTATAAAAAGTTTCAGTAATGTGATAAACTCTGTCTATAAACCTGCTTTTCTGGCGGTCTGTAAGATAAAATACCTTAACGTCATTTTCAATCTCATAGGCCGGAATATCATTGTTTAAAGAAATGAGTACCGACTGAAAATTGTTTCTATTAAAATAATTAGCGAGCGAAATGATCACTCTTTCTGCTCCGCCACCTTTAAGAGATGGAATAATGAAAAACAGAACGGGTTTTGAAAAGGGGGCGGCTTGTAGTTTCATTGTTGGTGTTAGCGCACTGGCAGTTAAAGCAAGTATTTTAATGTATCGTAGGCTTTGCGAAACCGTTTGTTTTGTAATTCAAATAGCAGGTAGCGTTTAATATATAGCAGCAACAGTTTTTTTTTGGCGATGGCAGAGTAGGTGAAGTTTTTGATGATCAGGTTAAAATCGCTTATAACCATTTCCATACGCGCTTTGGCGTTGATCATGCTCCATACACCACCTTCATGGTTGCGGTAACAACTCATTACCTCGGGTATTACATAAATTTTGCCGCCGGTATGCTGGGTAGCCCAGAGCTTAAACATTTTGTCGCCGGCAAAGCATTCAAAAAACCAGGGTGCAGAAAACAGTTGGGTTGTTTCAGGAATATTGCGATAAACCACAGTTGCCGTTTTGGTTTCTTCCTGTTTCCCGGCCAGCAAATCGGCATAGGTATGTACCAGCGCCGTGGGCTTAGGATGTACATAAAGAGTTTTATTATTGGCGTTTATTACCTTGTGGTAATGGCAGCAGATAACGAAATCGGCATTGTTTTCTAAAAAATCAACCTGCTTTTGCAGCTTATATTCATTTATCCAGTAGTCGTCGCCTTCGCAAAGTGCTATGTACTTACCCCTGCACTGTGTAATGCAGTTAATTAAATTTTTATGCGTGCCTAAGTTGGTAGGGGAGGCAATAAGCCTGATCCGTCCCGGATAGGTTTCTGAATAAAATTTAATTATTGATTGTGCTTTATCTGTCGAGCAATCGTCGCCGATGATGATCTCAAACTTAAAGTTGGTTTTTTGCATCAAAAAGCTCCGGATAGCCTCGGCAATAAATTTTTCATGGTTGTAAGTAATACAGCAGATACTTACCATTATCTTTTCACCACTCATACTGCTCCATTTACGTTCACGGCTGTTACGTTTATTTCAGACTCAATTTTATCGGTAACCAGTGTGCCAAAATGTTTCGGCTTAAAGTTGTTGTCAAAGTTTTGCGCGCGAAGCAATAACCTGCAAATGAGGTCAAGATCGGAAAGCGATAGCGTATGATACATGGGGAGGCAAACCACCCGCGATGCTATGGAATCGCAAACAGGCATTGGCTGGTTTTTTACATAAGGCAGTGATGATAGCGAAGGGTAAAAATACCGCCTGCAATAGATCTGGGCCAGTTCAAGCTTAGCCTTGCTTTGGTGCATCAGTGCTTCAGTTTCAAAAACTATAGGGAGGTAAGCATAGTTGTAATCCTGCTCATTTTCAAGCTTTTGGAATTGAACATTCAGGTTGCCCAAACGCTGCAGATATTGCTCATACAAATACTTCCTTTTTTTAAGTATTTCGTCAACGTGGCGCAGGTTACATAAGCCCATTGCCGCATGAAATTCACTGTTTTTTGCGTTGATCCCCTCTTCAGAAAAAGTGTCCACTCCTGAATATCCAAAATTACGCATCAGGGCCATGGTCCTTAAAAGTTCCGGGTCCTGGGTAAATACAGCGCCTCCCTCAATGGTGTGGTATAATTTGGTTGAGTGAAAGCTGGTTACACTGATGTCGCCGTATTCAAACACTGAGCGGTTTTTGTAAAAGGTGCCAAAGCAATGTGCAGCATCATAAATCACCTTCAAATTATGTTTATCGGCAATAGCTTGTATGGCTGTAATGTCACAGGGGTTACCAAATACGTGTGTTGCCAGTATGGCCGATGTTTTGGGTGTGATTGCGGCCTCTATCTTAGCCGGATCAATATTCAGTGTTTCCGGATCAATATCCACAAATACCGGCTCGCAGCCCTGCCATACAATAGTGCTTGTAGTGGCTACAAATGAAAAAGGCGTTGTAATTATTTCCCCGCTTAATTTCAGCGCTTTGATGGCCAGTTGTAAAGCTATTGTCCCGTTTGTAACAAACAGCATATGGCTAACACCCAGGTATTGTTTTAATTTTAACTCGAGGGTGTTTACAAGGGGGCCATTGTTGGTGAGCCATTGTCTTTCCCAGATACTTTTAACATAAGCTCTGAACTCCTTTTCGGCGGGGAGAAATGGTTTGGTTACAGGAATCATCTTTTTAGGATTAATTGGTTAAAATCTTTAATAGCAGAAAGCTTAATTAACAAACTGGCACTATAATAAACCCCAATGAATACTATGAACAATATGCCAATTTGCATAGTAGGGATGAAGAAATCATTAATTAGCAATCTGTCGAGAAAATAACAGCACAGGCCTATGCTTCCGGCTAAAGCCACTGTAGGCAAAATATCTTTCACCTGTTCGGTAACAGGGTAGTTAATTAACCGCCCGCTGTAAATGGAGTTGATATAGTAGGCTATCACGTTAAAAAATAGCTGAAAATACAGCAGCCCATAAATGCCGAAGGGAATAAATAGCAGGATCCCTACAACGCTTAAAACTTTTTTAATAATTTCTAACCTTAAAAACAATGCGCTTTGCCCCATTACCTTTAACACATTTAAGTTGTATGAATGCAGCGGATACATGATACCACCTATGCATAACAACTGGAAAAACGGAACTGCAGGCAGCCATTTGTCAGTTAATAAGATGTGAAACAACGGCCTGGCAATAACACTCAATAATATAAGCGCCGGTGCATTCCAGAATACTACTTGCTGCATGAGCCGTTTATACACATTTTTAAGCTGCACCGGGTCGTTCGAGATCTCTGCAAACATAGGATAGGTAACTTTATTTATAGCTGCCGAAATATTGCTGATGGGCAGCTGGCTGATGGAGTCGGCCCGGCTGTAATAGCCAAGCTGGGTTGCCGAAAAGTACTTACCTATGATTATCAGGTAGATATTTTGATAAACAGTATCAATTAAACCCGATAACGTCATTTTGTAGCCGAAGTGGATATGCTTTTTAAAGCAGGCCTTATCAAAAATTAGCGCAGGCCTCCATTTTGAGGTAATCCAGTGTATGGCAGTTGATAAAAAGGATGTACATAAGCCCATCCAAACAAGGCTCCAAACCCCGTATCCTAATTTTGCAAGTATAATACCTAATATTCCGCCGCCAATAGCCGATGGGATTTGAATATTGGTTTGTTTTTTAAACTTCAATTCCTTAACCAGCAAAGTGCTTTGCACTCCAAAAAATGCGTTTATAATCAAAATTAAAGTGTAAACACGCACTACTGAAGTTAATAACGGCTGATGATAGAAAGCAGCAATAAGCGGTGCTGTTAAAAAGAGCAATAAGTACAGGAAGGTACTGCCAATGATATTAAAGTAGAACACAGTTGAATAATCGCGCTGATCGGCATCAGTTGTACGGATCAGGGAGGCCGTGAGGCCGCCATCCAAAAGGCTGTTGCCTACCGAAATAAAAAGATACAGCATGGCTATTAAACCAAATTGCGATGGCTCCAGGATCCGGGCCAGGAATATGGATATGCCAAAACTCACCACCTTTGAACTTAATTGCTGCCACAGGGCCCATACTATGCCCGATACAGCTCTTTGTTTATAGCTCATAGTTTTTAAAGCCGGGCGTTAACAACACTTTCTGGTAAAAAAGCCTTCAAATCGTACAATACTGCATTGGGTTTGCAAAGTGCTTTTACATTCATTTCTTTAAACTCTTCATGGGCAACTGCAAGTAAAACCCCATCATAGGTACGGGTTTTTGATTCGCCGTTTTCGCATATTATGCCGTAGGCTTTTTTTGCCTGTGCTGCATTGGCCCAGGGGTCATGAATATGTACTTTTACTTTATACTCTTCCAGTCGTCTTACAATGTCTATTACGCGGGTATTCCTAACATCGGGACAGTTTTCTTTAAATGTGAAACCAAGTATCAGCACTTCGCTGTCGGTTAATGAAGTGCCGCGGCAAATCATCTGTTTAATAAACTGATCGGCAACATAGGCGCCCATCGAGTCATTAATGCGGCGACCGGCCAAAATAATTTCAGGGTGGTAACCGGCCTCCTGGGCTTTTTGTGCCAGGTAATATGGATCAACCCCGATGCAATGCCCGCCAACAAGGCCCGGCCTGAAATTTAAAAAGTTCCATTTGGTACCGGCAGCTTCCAATACTTTGTGAGTGTCGATGCCCAGTTTGTTGAAAATCATTGCCAGTTCGTTCACAAATGCGATGTTTATATCGCGCTGTGCGTTTTCAATTACCTTGGCGGCTTCGGCTACTTTTATTGAATGTGCTTTGAATGTGCCTGCAGTAATAACCGATTGGTAAAGCTTGTCTACAGTTTCGGCGGTTTCAGGAGTTGAGCCTGATGTGATCTTTCTGATTTTTGAAACGGTATGTAATTTGTCGCCTGGATTGATCCGTTCGGGTGAATAGCCTGCAAAAAAGTCCACGTTGTAGGTAAGCCCTGATACTTTTTCTAAAATAGGCATACATTCATCTTCTGTTACCCCCGGGTACACGGTAGATTCATAAACCACAATATCATCCTTTTTTAAAACCTTGCCCACAACCCGGCTGGCATTGATCAGGGGAGAAAGATCGGGACGGTTGTTTTTATCAACAGGGGTGGGCACTGTAACAATGTATATGGAACATTGCCTTAGTTTTTCAACTTCATCAGTAACATATAACCCGGTTGCGGTTGTACAAACAGGGGTAATTACTGCGTTCAGCTGTTCAGAGTCGATCTCCAGCGTATGGTCAATACCTGATTTGAGCTCATTAATGCGATCAACATTAATATCGTAGCCAATAACCTTGTATTTTTTTGCAAATTCAACTGCCAGGGGCAGGCCTACATAACCAAGACCGATAATGCCTAATTTAGGTTGATAATTCTCAATTTTCATGATTTCCGCTAATGTTATGAACTGATAAGTTTTGGATTGAAACTCGTGTTACTAAAGCGCAGTTGATGGTTTCAAAAACCATTAATACATTTTTGCCCTGAATCTGCAGCACTTTGCCCATCTGGTTTACGAGGGCGCCTCCTTTTATCTTAACTGTATCGCCAATGCAGAGGTTCTGAAGACTTACAATTTCCATGTCTTTGTAGTTGATCAGGTTTGTCCTGATCTCGTCAATTACATTGTCTCTAACTACAGCGGGTTTGCCCATGTAGTAAACAAAGCCTAATACGCCCATTACATAGAGTGCTCTTGATTGCTCATAAGCATCTACATGAACAAATACATAGGAATTAAACAGGGGGACAGTGATCTCCTTTTTCCGGTCGGACCATTGATTTACTACATCCCTGACCGGGCAGTAGCACTCGATGCCGCTTTGCTTTAAAAGCTTGTCCACCTTTTTTTCCCATCGGGGCTTGGTGTAAATTACAAGCCATTTTTTTTCACGATAGTTTGTCATGCGAAATTGTGGTACACTTAATTGGGTTTCCATAAAATGAATAAAGTTGGATCGGGAGGCTGATGGGTTACTATAGCTTCGCCAACTCAGTCACACTGTGCAGGGCGATGATGGTTTTATGCTGAAGCATAGTATTTGAAAATTATTAACCTGGTTTTATCCGGTTGTTTGGTTTATAACAGCTACAGCCTGCGTTGGCTGTGGCTCCGCCATCCCAGTCACATGGTACGGCGGTGAATAAAATCGAATCAAGATTTACAAAAATGTCGCCCGGTTTTACCCGGTTATTTGGTTTATAACAGCTACAACCTGCGTTGGCTGTGGCTCCGCCAGTCCAGTCACATGGTTAGGCGGTAATTGAAAAAATAGTCGAACTATCGGTTTACGATAATATTTCACGGTTTTACCCGTTTTACTGAACAATAATAGCCGGCAACCCATGTTGCTTATGGCTCCGCCAATCCAGTCACATGGTTAGGCGGTAAGTAAAAAAAGTCGAACTATCGGTTTATAATATTCTTCGGTTTTACCCGGTTATTTGGTTCATAACAACAGCAACTTACGTTGTTTGCGGCTCCGCCAATCCAGTCACATGGAGCCACGATATCTAAAAAAACAGCCTGACTAAAAGTTCATAACAAATAATAATATTACCTTATGCTATTGTAAAAACGGTAGTTATCAACTGCCATATGCCGATGCATATCCGTAGCTGCCATAAGCATAAGCAGTACGGTTTTCTTTTTTAGCATCGTTAAACACTACCATAAGGTTATTTAATTTATCATTATCATAAATATCTCTCAGGATACTCAATTGCTCGGTATTGGTATAATTATAGCGTACAATATAAATGCTCAGCTCAGCGTATTTGGCGAGGCTAAAAGCATCGGCAACAGCGCCAACCGGCGAGGTATCAAGCACGATGTAATCAAACTGGGTTTTGCACCAGTTAAAGAGCAGGTCCAACCGTTTATCAGCAAGCAGTTCGGCAGGGTTTATTGCCTTGGTGCCGCTTCCCATTACAAATAGATTATCCGATTCATTATAGGGCTGGATACATTCGGCCGGCGAATTGGTATTACCGGTCAGGAAATCGGTAATGCCTAAGATTTGCTCCATATTCATATTTTTAAGCAAATCAGGCTTACGGAGGTCGAACTCCATAATTAACACCCGTTTATTGAGCATGGCAAGCGTTAACCCCAGGTTAAGACTGAAAAAGGTTTTGCCTTCGCCTTTCATTGACGATGTAACCAGCATGGTTTTGTGCTGCGTTCCCTGGTTCAGGAAGCCAATATTACTCCTGATGTACCTGAACAGTTCTGAAATGTTGGTGCTGCTTCCATTAGATATAACAACTGAGTTATTATCTTCATTGTTATGGCATAATTCACCCAGGATCTTTATTCCCTTTATGTTTAGCAAGCTTGACTGATCTTTGATTTTAAGGCTAAATTTATCTTTCAGGAAAATGAAAATACCCGGCGTAAACAACCCGGCTATGATGGCGAATAAATAGGTGAGCTGTTCTTTGGGAAATTCGGCTGTTGGGTTAGCGGCAGGTTTATCAACCAACTGCGATGACGGAATTGTAGCTGATAAAGACAATGCTGTTTCTTCCCTTTTTTGCAGCAGGTACTGGTATAAATTGGTTTTTACCCCTTGTTCTCTGCTCCTTTGTAAAAGGCCCCGCTCAATTGACGGAACAGAACGGATTCGGGAATCATATTGATCCGAATTTTCTCTGAGCAACCTGTGGCCGATAGAGAACCCTTTTTTGATATTATTCAGGTTTTCCATGATATTTACGCGGAGTGAGGCAATCTGACTGCTCAGGGTTTCAACAAGCGGATTGGCAAGGTTTGCGCTGCTGAGCATGCGGTTCCTTTCCAACTGCAGATCATTGAAACGGCTAACCAGTGTGTTTAATGCCGGATCCTTTAACCCCATGGTACTGGGTACAGCATTATATTGGTTAGCCGAGTTTTTTAAATAAGATTCAATAGAGTTCACAATACTCAACTGCGTATTTGATTCTTCAAGTAACTGGCCATACTCGGCAGATTTTGTCAGGTTTACCTGTGTGCTTGCATTAATCTCTGCGGCGCCGTTTTTTTGTTTAAAGGTTTCTATGTCGCCTTCGGTAAATGACAGGTCCTGCTCTAAATCATGTAGTCTTTTATCTATGAACAATATGGTGTTAACCGCGGTAATGTTTTTCTTAACAACATTTTCGGCATTGTAAGTGGATATGATATTGTTCAGGATATCAATACCCCTGTCAGGTACAGCATCAACCAGGCTTAAAGTTAACGTGTTTGATTCTTTAACAACCGGGTTTACCTGTAATAGCCCCGCGCTATAGGAAGCGGCCAGCCTGGTCAGGTTTTTAAACTGGATCAGGATAGAGGTTTCATTATCTGCGCGTGCAGGGCCTTTTTCCACTTTAAATGAATAATCTTTATGATTAATCACCTGGTTATAATTATAGATCCAGGTTTTATTTTCTTCTTTAAGCAAAAACTTGCCTTGTGTATATGGCTGGATGTAAATTTTTTTCACATAGGCATTTTTACCTAACCTGTTTATGGTAATATTAAAAGGCCGCTCATCTCCATAAAGTTCTTTTGTTGTAATGCCGCTTTCATCAAAGTAGGCGGTTTCCATATTAAGCTTTTTAAATACTTTATAGATCAGATCTTTTGATCGCAGCACCTCCATTTCGTTATCTACCGTTTTGGTTTCCTGGAACATGTTCAGATCGCTGAAGGCAGTAGCTTTTAAAATACCATCACCTTTTTTATCGTCGGGTATCTGAAGGGTACTTGTTATTTTATACAGTGGGGTAACATAGTTTAAGTATGCCCAGGCAGCAGTTAAACAAATAACCATGCTAATCAGGAATAAGTACCAGCCACTTAAGTAAGGCATAATGTTGCTCCTGAACTTGTTGCCTGGCAAAGGTTCTTTTAAAATAAAATTGTTATCCATATCAACCATTCTCTTAGGTATCTCAAAACTGTATTTTATCTTCTTAAAAGTACTGCTGCCAATACGGCTAATGCCGATATTGAAGCTACTACTATTGGCGCCAGTCGTGTGCTCTGACTGTATTCAACCGCTTTTGATTTATCAGGCTCTACATAAACAATATCATTTTGTTTAAGGTTGAAATAAGGTGAATCCATCGATTCAACTTTATTCAGGTTAAGGCGGTTCATTGTTTTATGCCCGTTTTCGGTGCGGATCACCAGCACATTTTCCCTTCGCCCGTAAACTGTCATATCTCCTGCCATGCCTAATGCTTCCAATAAGTTTACATTTTCATCAGTTATTATAAATGTTGATGGTTTGTTAACTTCGCCAATCACACTTATTTTAAAGTTTAAAAGCTGGATATCAACCACCGGGCTTTTAACAAAGGCCGATAGCTTTTTAGCTACTTCGGCCTGTGCCTCTTCAATAGTTTGCCCTTCAATTTTATAATCGCCGATAAGCGGTAAATTCACAAAGCCATTTTCATTTACTTTATATCCGCCACGGGTTGACTGATTGCCTGATCCTGCATTTTTGTTGCCATTAAACAATAAGTTCGATTCGGGATTTAAGCTGTTAACAGTTACACTTAAAATATCTTTCTGATGAATTACAACTGTTCCGGCAGTGTTGTTATTTACAGCGCCCGAGTTTGCCATGTTGCTGAAATAAACAAGGTCACGGCTTCCGGCACATCCGGTTATTAACAGCAAGGCTGTAATAAAACAGTATACATCAAATTTTTTCATCATCAATAATTTAGAAGGTTAGGAAACCTGTTTTCAATTGGTTTAATTGATTAATCAAATTTATCTATTTGGGTATTGATAGTATACAGTTTTAGGCGATTGCCACTTTTTTGTAAACCTGTATCTTAGTCTTTACAGAACATGTAAAGGGGCTTTGCGGACATGTGTAAAGGGTTGAGAAAAAAGTGTCTTATTCGGGTTTTTTTGACTACATTTTTCATATAATAGTGTTACAACGAGGGAGAGTAACACAAAAAAAGCAGGCTTAAAAACCTGCTTTTTTTTATGATTTATTTGGTTAATTAATATAGATTATTCTACCGTAACCGACTTGGCCAGGTTACGGGGCTGATCAACGTTACAGCCTCGTTTTACAGCTATGTGATAAGCGAGAAGTTGTAGCGGGATAGTGGCCAGCAGTGGTAAAAAGGCTTCGTCGGCATCGGGAATTTCAATACAGTGGTCGGCCATATTTTTTACTTTGACATCGCCTTGGGTAACAATGGCTATCACTATTCCCTTTCGGGCCTTAACCTCCTGTATATTGCTGATCACCTTTTCATACGATGAGTTTTTTGTGGCGATAAATATCACCGGCATCTGCTCATCAATTAACGCAATAGGGCCATGCTTCATTTCGGCGGCGGGGTACCCTTCGGCGTGGATATAGGAGATCTCCTTTAACTTTAAAGCCCCTTCCAACGCCACCGGGAAGCCGAAGCCCCGGCCCAGGAACAGGCAGTTAGGTGCATCTTTTATTTTTGATGCTATGAGCTCAATCAAGTCGTTATCCTGCAGCAGCGTTTGTATTTTATCGGGTATGGTATCAAGCTCGGTTAGCATGCTGCTAAGCTTGGCTGGTGTTAAGGTGCCCTTATGTTGTGCTATGTATAAAGCTATCAAAGTTAAAACGGTAACCTGCGCTGTAAATGCTTTTGTTGATGCCACGCCTATCTCGGGCCCGGCATGGGTGTAAACCCCGGCATCTGTTACGCGCGGAATTGATGAGCCAACAACATTGCAAATGCCCAGGATGGTTGCGCCCCTTTCTTTAGCTATCTCAATGGCGGCTAAGGTATCGGCTGTTTCGCCCGATTGCGATACCGCCATCACAATATCCTTGTCGGTAATTATAGGGTTACGGTACCTGAATTCGGAGGCATACTCAACTTCTACTTTAATGCGCCCGTATTCTTCAATAAGGTATTCGCCCGTTAAGCCGGCATGCCATGAGGTGCCGCAGGCAATAATAATTATCCGCTCGGCATTTTTAAGCTTATCGGTATATTGTTTAATGCCGCCTAACTCCACTTTCCCTTCAAGCGGGAATATGCGGCCGCGCATACAATCCCTTACTGATCGTGGCTGCTCAAAAATCTCCTTCATCATAAAATGCTCAAAGCCGCCTTTTTCCAATGATTCAAGCTTTAATTCCAGTTCCTGGATCAACGGGGTTTGAACAACGTTATCCAGCTTTTTGATCAAAAGTCCGTCGGGCTTTACCAATACTATTTCGTTATCTTTTAAATACACTACGTTTTTTGTGTACTCAATAATAGGGGTGGCATCGGATGCAATAAAATACTCACCCTTGCCAACACCGATAACCAGCGGACTGCCTTTTCGGGCGGCGATCAACCGGTCGGGGTTTTCTCTGTCTAAAATAACGATAGCATAGGCGCCTATTACCGTATTTAAAGCTAAGCGAACGGCTTCCAGCAAATCTGTTTGTTCAATATTTTGAATTTCTTCAATCAGGTGGATCAGGATCTCGGTATCTGTTTCGCTTTTAAAAGTATGCCCGCGGGCAAGCAGCTCCTCTTTAAGGATCAGGTAATTTTCAATGATACCGTTATGGATAATGTGCAGGCGGTTGTCATTTGAACTATGTGGATGCGAATTTGCATCAGAGGGGGCACCATGTGTGGCCCACCTGGTATGCCCAATGGCAATATGGCCGCTTTTGTCTTTATCCGCTGTATGCGCTTCAAGACAAGCCACTTTTCCGGTTTTTTTATATACATTGAAACCTACACTGTTTATAATAGCAATACCGGCGCTATCATAACCACGATATTCTAATCGTTTGAGGCCGTTTAACACAACGGGCCACGCATCTCTTGATCCGATGTAACCAACAATTCCGCACATAGTTTTAGGGCTTTAAATGGTAAAATAAGTTTATTTGTTACTTGGTGAGTAAAATTATTTAATTGACTATCAATAAAGTATGAGCCCTGTTCAATTGACCGGAAATTGTAAATCTGTCGCTATTTTACACGTTTAAACTGTAAAAGGATATAAATTGCTTTACATTTTAACTGGTCGTATCGTAGTAGCAAGCAGGTAGGGCGCTATTGGTCATCAATAATTGGGGAATAGATATACACCGGTTTACTATGGCTATTTCCTTAAACCTGCAAAGAATGATCAAATTCGGGCTGTGAAGTTTGTTGCGTGATTTTACACAATGATATACGATCGAAGTCATGCTATTTTATATCACTTTATTTTCAGTTAGGTTTAATTAACCAAAAAGAGCCCGACAATGATATTCAACTCATTTACTTTTCTGCTGTTTTTTCCTGTGGTAACAGTTTTATATTTCCTGGTACCCCATAAGTTCAGGTGGCTGCTGCTGCTTACCGCAAGCTGCTATTTTTATATGTTCTTTAAGGCCATATATATACTTATCCTGTTTTTTACGATAATTATTGATTATACCGCCGGAATCTACCTTGAAAAAGTTACCGACCCTAAAAAGAAAAAGCTCCTGTTAATCCTAAGCCTAACGGCGAATATCGGCGTGTTGGCAGTATTCAAATATTTTAATTTTTTTAATGCCAATTTATCTGGGGTATTATATTGGATGGGGTACACCAACCCAATTCCTTTTTTGCAGATCCTGCTCCCGATAGGATTGTCATTTCACACTTTTCAGGCCATGAGCTATACCATTGAGGTTTATCGCGGCCATCAAAAGGCCGAGCGTCATTTTGGGATCTATGCCTTATATGTTATGTTTTATCCGCAGCTGGTTGCAGGGCCTATAGAACGCCCTCAAAACCTTTTGCCACAATTTAAAGCTCAGCATCGTTTTAATGCGCTGGACGTTTCTGAAGGATTAAAAAGGATGCTGATCGGCTTTTTTAAAAAGGTTGTTGTTGCCGACAGGTTATCCATATATGTAAAAACCGTTTTTAATAATTATCCCGAACACGGATCGGCTACCATTGTGCTGGCTTCGTTATTTTTTGCCGTCCAGATCTATTGCGATTTTTCGGGCTATTCAGATATCGCCATAGGCAGCGCCAGGGTTATGGGCTTTAAATTAATGGAGAATTTTAAGCGGCCGTATTTTGCAAAAAGTATAAGTGAGTTTTGGAGCAGGTGGCATATCTCTCTTTCTACCTGGTTTAAAGATTATGTGTATATCCCCTTAGGCGGCAACCGGGTTAGCAAAGGCCGGTTGTATTTAAATTTATTTGCGGTGTTCATGATCAGCGGCTTGTGGCATGGCGCCAACTGGACATTTATTGTTTGGGGGGCTTTACACGGGTTTTACCTCATTTGCGGAATGGTAACTCAAAAATGGAGGGCCGCTATAGCAGGTAAGTTAGGTTTACGCAACAGCATATTTGCCAATTTCTTAAATATCTCCTTTACAATTTTCCTGGTTACCATTAGCTGGATCTTTTTCAGGGCGGTGTCATTACAGCAGGCCTGGGGTTTGCTGAAAGGCGTTTTTATTTATAAATCCGGCTTTTTCATAGGTGAGCCATCTTACTTTCTGTACGATTTTATGGCCATAGCTGCCTTGTTTTTTTATGAATTAAAACAGGAATATGGATTTCACTCATTGCGGTTTCTGCATAATGAAAATTGGGGGGTCCGTATGGCTTCCTATTTAGGATTGATTTTTATAATCCTGCTGTTTGGTGTTTTTGATGGCGGGCAGTTCATTTATTTCCAGTTTTAAATTATGAAGCAGTTGAAAGAAAATAGCAGCAAGTTTTTTATCAGGTTGTTAGTGATGGTTGTGGCTTTCGTAGCTGTTGACCAGGTGGCAGGCATGTTCCTTTATTATTTTTTTAAGCACCAGGCTTCGGGCGAGTATGCCGTGGCTAATCATGTTGTTTATGATTTAAATGAGGAGGTATTGGTTTTGGGCAGTTCAAGGGCTTCGCACCATTATAACTCATCGCTTATAAAGGATAGCTTGAAACTAAGCTGCTTTAATGGGGGCAGGGATGGCGAGGGGCTTTTATATAGCACCGCGATATTTGAACTGGCATTGCAGCGCCATGCGCCTAAGGTTGTTATTTTAGATGTAACCAGCGATGTGCTGAGTGAAAAGGAAGACGAAAAGAACAGGCTTTCCATTTTACTGCCTTATTTAAAACAATCGGATGTTATCGGGAATATGATTGAAAAGAAAGGACGGCTGGAGTTATTAAAAAGCCACCTTCAAACTTACCGCTATAACGGCCAGGTAGTTTCCATATTTCAGCATTACTTTTTATCATCAGGCAACACTGTTATGGGTTTTAACCCCTTGGATAGCAAGATGGATGTTAGTAGCAGGTCTGTTAACAGGAATTCTTCGCTGAAACCTTATTCAGACAGTATTTCTGCAGATAACGTGGATGCCCTGAATTTATTTATAAATGAGTGTAAGCGGCAAAAAATTCAGCTGTTTGTTTTTGTATCTCCACGGTATAATGATGATACCAGGCTAAATTCTTATTTAAAAATGAAAAATATTTGCAACAGCAATAAGGTGATTTTTCATGATTTTACCAATGATGAATATTTTAAAAACCCGGAATATTATTCGGACAGGGCGCATTTAAACAGCAGGGGGGCTGATTTGTATACCGATACAATTGTAGCTTTCATGAAAAAAAGGTTAGCGCCCGCAGTTAACGTTCAATACCTCAGTAAAAACTAATTACCTGGTACCACAAAATTAATATTGCAAGCACTGCGCAGCAATAAAAAGTAAAAGGCCGCTTTTATGATGATTCATAAAAGCGGCCTTTTACTAAAGTCCTTGTAAATAATTTGATTAATTAACTGTTTTAACACCTGCACCGGCTGTTACTACTGCAGGAACGTTTGCAGCAGCGTCAAGCAATGATGTGTAAGAGTATGACGGTACCCAGCTTGATAAAGATGAGGTAATGTCGTTTTTACCGCAATTAGAATAAACGTTAGTTGTTGTACCGCTGAAGTAACCTACAGGGTCGCCATCTAAGTTAGTAGTAAGCGGTTTTTTACAGCCTGAGAAATACTCATTATCAGTCCTTACTGTACCACCGTACCTTGCGCCGATAGAATAACCATCATTGTTTAAGTGGTAGTTGTTGTACATGTGGATGCTGCCGAATACCAAAGTTGGTTCCCTTTCAGATACATTGTACCAGTAGTTGTGGTGTACTGTAACGTGTAGTTTGCCTGTGTTGGCTGCAACAGCATCGCTTGTTACCGAACCAATTAGCAATGACAGGTAGGTGTCATGGAATTTGTTCCATGAAATGGTTACGTAGTCAGAACCTTCGGCAACACCGATATCTTTACCCCAGTAATCCCAGCCATGGCTGCGGTCTGTAGCAAAATCGCAATGGTCAATCCAAACGTGGTGCGATTGGAATTTAACGTAGATACCACATTCGGTTACATAGTTTCTAAATGTAACGTTTTGAATGATGATGTTGCTTACAGTGAACAGGTAAAGGTTCAGGCTCTGTATAACAGCGCCGGTTTTACCGATGATGGTGGTATTCGAACCAACATACACAGGAGTTAAACCTGATCCGCTAATTGTTCCTGAAACATACACAATTTTGGGCGAATTGCCTGCTACTGCAGATTTGAACGCGGCGAGTGTGCTTACTGTAACAGCAGTGGCGCCTTTACCACCGGTTGTAGTTCCGTTAACAGCAGCGTATCCGGTTAATACTGTACTTAATACAGAGCCGGATGGTGTTGTAGCTGGTGAACTTGGAGTGGTAGGAGCGGTAGGAGTTGTTGTCGCTGTACCGGTAAGAGTGTAAGTGTACTTCCTTCCGTTTGTAGCCGGGTTGCTGTTGTCAGATGTTGAGAAGTACAATCCGTCGCTCCAATGGCTGAAAGCGCCTTTACCAACGTCCCTGATGTCGGTGTGAACAGCGTGGGCCGGACCTAATGCAACACCGTTTTCATAAACTTTGAGTGTTGATGAGGTTGGCGCCGCGTTTGAATCGCCGTTTACGGGAATAGGGCTGATTTTGTAAGCATAGCCTTCATCTTTCCGAATTGATGCCGCATCAATTGCGTAAACGGTGGGAGCAGTAGCGGTTGTCGCTAAACTTGCCTGAGTGTTTAAATCATTAATTGGAACGGTTACTGGTTTGTCTGCATTTTTGGAGCAGCTCCCGATGAGGATCAGCGTACTCAATGCCAAACTGCCAAATGTCATTTTTTTTAAAGATTTTGTTTTTTGCATGTTGTAATTTTTAATTAAGCCCTCGAAACGCGGTCTTGTATTAAAAATTACCTTTGATTTTTATTTAAAGATATAGACTAAAAGCTTAGATAGTTCAAAAGTATTGATTCTGTTGTTTGAACGTATAAAATTGTGTGTATTTGTAACACATATAGTTGTAAAGGGTTTCACACTTCATGACATTTGGATGACAATTTTAGCTCAAACGAAAAAACAATTTTCGTCATTTGTTGTCTGTGAATGCTTCAAATTTAACTTTTGCACAGCATTTTTAACCAGCAATTAAGAGCTTTGAATTGTAAAGGAAACTTTACAAATCCGGTGCTGAACCAAGGTACTTTTACTAATAGTATTACGTTCTTTATCTATTTATTGAATTTTAACTTCTCCTTCAAACGACTTCACAAACAATTTTGGAGAAAATGACGACATGAATTCTTCGGCCTTGATTACCATATCCATTGAGCCAATGAATATGGAAGAGCGCTGATGCAGTTCCTTTACTTCAATTTCCATGATCCTTTTGTATCCGTCTGATGCTTTGCCGCCGGCTTGTTCAATAATATAGGCCATTGGGTTACATTCATAAATAAGCCTTAGTTTTCCTTTTTTTGCACCGGTAGTAGGGGGATAAATAAAGATGCCGCCTTTTATTAAAGTGCGGTGGATATCCGCAACCATCGATCCTGTATACCTGGAAGTATATGGCCGCCTGGTGTCGGGATCTTCAACCTGGCAATATTTAATATATTTCTTTACCCCATCCGGAAAGTGAATGTAATTACCTTCATTTATGGAATAAATTGTTCCCGCTGAGGGAACAGTCATGTTGGGATGTGAAAGGCAAAATTCCCCGATTGAGGGATCAAGAGTAAAGCCGTTAACCCCCTTGCCTGTAGTGTATACCAGCATGGTTGAAGATCCGTAAATAACATATCCTGCGGCCACCTGTTCAGTTCCGAGTTGCAATACATCTTCATTGGTAGATGGTTTTCCTTTCTCTGATTTTCTTCGGTAAATTGAAAATATGGTTCCTACGCCCACATTAACATCTATATTGGATGATCCGTCTAAAGGATCAAGCGCAACAACATAGTTTGCTTCTTTAGAAATATCCGAGTCAATAACAAGGTATTCGTCATTTTCTTCCGAAACAACTATACAGCATTCTCCGCCGCTCCTCAATGCCGCTATAAATTGCTCATTGGCATAAATGTCCAATTTTTTTTGTGATTCGCCCTGGATATTGGAAGAACCGGCATCTCCCAAAATGTCCACCAGTCCGGCCTTATTAATTTCCCTGTTTACTATTTTAGCTGCGATCCCAATATCACGTAATAGCCGGGAAAGCTCACCTTTAGCATAAGGGAAATCTTTTTGTCGTTCAATAATAAATTGTCCAAGGGTTTTAAATGCAGTCATATTTCACAGGGTTAATGGTGTTCAATTAAGTTAGCTTAATGGAAATTAATTAAAAATGATTAAAGGAACATACTTACGGATTACCAATTATAGTGTGGTATTTACATTTTGCAGCTTCAATAGCGTTAATTATTTACGCAAACGTTTGCGTTTTGGGCAGATGGTAAGATTTAAAGAACAGGTGCTTTTTTTAACAGATGAAAATAGCTTGTTTCAGTTTATGAGCTTGATTTATAGCGCTTAAAAGATTGTAAGCTGTAATGTTGTATTTGACAAGGTGGCACCTGTTTTGTTTTTAAATTGTAAAATGAACGCTGGTTTGTAAATAATGAACACTGTTCATTATATTTGCAGGGTACTTAATTAACTATGGGAGTAACTGACAGAAAAGAACGGGAAAAAACGGAAATGAAGGAGCTTATTAGGGCTACTGCCATGAAGATGTTCCTGGAAGATGGTTACGCAAAAACATCTATCCGTAGTATTGCCGAGGCTATAGAATATAGCCCGGGGACCATTTATCTTTATTTCAAAGATAAAGACGAGCTTTTATACGAAGTACAGGGCGAAGCTTATGGGCAGTTGCTGGAAGTTTTTAAAAAGGAGGCTACCAGTACCGATCCGCTTGAAAAATTGAGGCAGGTGGGTAGGGCATATATCAATTTTGGTTTGCAAAACCCGGAACTTTATGACCTGATGTTCATTATCAGGGCACCAATGAATGTAGATGAAGAAATTCATAAAGCTAACGGCGGTAACTGTTTTTCTTTCCTGGTTGATTGCCTTAACGATTGTATCAGTAAAAATCTTCTTCGTTTAACTGATTTAGAGCAAGCCTCGTTGCTGATATGGGCAACCGCGCACGGGTTGGTTTCTCTTAATTTACGTTGCCGGTTAAAGATTATGAACCAGGCAGAAGAAGCCATACCGCAAATTTTAATTAAATCAATGGAAGATTATTTAGCAGCTGTAACAATATAAAAAAAATTTAGTCCATTACTAAACGTTGTTCATTGTTTAAACATCTGATAATATAAAATTATAGTTCAGTTTATATGTACGCTTTTGTGCATTAATAAAGTTTAAAATTTTTTAACTATATACTAAACACTGTTCATTATGTATACATCGTTTATAATTAAATCAGTCCCGATAGTAGCTATATGTATGCTCATCGGTATAAGCACCTGGGGCCAAACTAACCACAGGCAACTTGATGACTATATAACTACTGCATTTGCCCAAAACCAGGGCTTAAAGGAGCAACAGTTTGATCTCGACAGGGCCATGGCTGCATTAAAGGAAGCACAGGCCATGTACCTGCCTACTGTAAGTTTACTTGGCAGTTATACAAAATCATCAGGAGGGCGTACTATTGATGTTCCCGTAGGTGATCTCGTTAATCCCGTTTATACCGCATTGAACCAGTTAACAAACTCCAATAAATTTCCGCAGTTAAAAAACGAGTCCTTCCTGCTCAATCCCGATAATTTTTATGATGCCAAAGTGCGCACTTCGTTGCCGCTTATCAATGCCGAGATCAGGTATAATAAGCTGATCAAACAACAACTGATAACCAGCCAGCAGGCCGCGGTAAATGTTTACAAAAGGGCTTTAGTAAAGGATATTAAAACTGCTTATTATAGATATTATCAATCATTACAAAGCATAGCTACCTACAACAGCGCGATGACCTTGATCAAAGAAAACATCCGCGAAAATGAAAGCATGCTGCGCAATGGCATGCGGAACGGGACAGCTTTACTGCGTTCTCAAACCGAAAAAGAAAAGACAAATGCCGCTCTGATCCAGGCACAGCATGGTACGCAAAATGCTAAATCATATTTTAACTTTTTACTCAACCGACCTTTACAGGATACAATTATTGTTGAACCTGAAGCTATAGCAGATATTATCGCCACTCCTGATACCTCTGCAGGTACAAAACAGCGGGAAGAGTTAAAGCAATTGCGTACCCTGCAGCAGGTTTACACACTCGATTATAAATTGCAGCGCTCGGGCTTTATCCCTAAGCTCAATACATTTATTGATCTGGGTTCGCAGGGCTTTGATTTTAATGTAAATAATAAAACCCGCTACTATTTATGGGGTGTAAACCTTCAGTGGGACATTTTTACCGGCGGGCAGCGAAAATATAAAGCTGAGCAATCAAAGGCCAATTTCAATGCCGCCACTGCACAGCTTGATCAAACCGAACAATCCTTTCAATTGCAGCTCGATCAGGCTTATCATAATTACCAGTCGGCCAAAGCCGCTTATAAAAGTGTTACCGCACAACTCCAGTTTGCCGCTAAGTATTATAATGATCAGCTAAAAGCTTACCGTGCAGGGCAGCTCCTTTACCTTGAGCTGATAGACGCGCAAGACCAGCTAACAGGCGCACGCCTGCAAATGGCAGATGCACAGGCTAACCTGCAAATAACCCTTGCCGAACTTGAACGCGATCAGGCTACTTATCCTATTAACAACTCCAACTAAAACAGATCAATATGAAAAAAATTAAATACACCGGTTTATTGCTGTGCATTCCATTTATTTATGCCTGCAAATCACACCCCGCTATTGTTAGTAACGAGGGCGGGGCCGATACCATTCCTGTACAGGTTGTGCAGCTAAAACAGCAGGGTAACAGTGCACCAATGGCTGTATCGGGGCAGTTCACTACCGATGACGAGGTAATGCTTTCCTTCAAAATTGGGGGCATTATCAGCAGCCTCAATGTAAAAGAGGGCGATGCTGTGAAAAAAGGCCAGTTACTGGCAACGCTTAACCCTACCGAAATTAATGCACAGGTGCAGCAGGCCAGCCTTGCAACAGAAAAAGCACAGCGAGATTACGAACGTACCCAAAACCTGTATAAAGACAGCGTGGCCACGCTTGAGCAATTGCAAAATAGTAAAACCACCTTGCAGCAAGCCCAGCAGCAACTGAAAACGGCATCGTTTAACCGCCAGTATTCGGAGATCCGGGCACCAAAGGATGGTTATATTTTGCATAAGCTGGCCAATGTTGGTCAACAGGTTACTGCCGGTACCGCCGTATTGCAAACCAATGGCGCCGAAGCGGGTAAATGGATGCTTCGTGTAGGTATCAGCGATAGCGAATGGGCTGTTTTACAGCTTAATGATAAGGCAACTATTCAAACTACTGCAATGCCGGGTCAGGTATTGCAGGGCATGGTAACCCGCAAATCTGAAGGGGTTGATGCCGCAACAGGTACTTTTAGTGCCGATATCAGCATCACAGGTAAAAAGCCGCAGGCCATAGCAGCCGGTATGTTTGGTAAGGCCACTATAATACCTGCCCGCCCCACCAATACAGGTAATGCTACCTGGCAAATTCCATATGATGCATTGTTGGATGGCGATGGCAACAGCGGCTACGTATTTGTAACCGACGATAACAAAACCGCCCATAAAGTAAAGGTAACCGTTGCCGGTATCGATAAAAACACGGTAACCATCAGCAGTGGATTGGCCGATGCAAAATCATTGATCATCTCTGGCTCGGCTTATCTTACTGATAACAGCGCAATAACAGTTCAATCACCTAAAACTGCGGCCAAATGAAGATCTCGGATTATGCTGTGAAAAACAGCCAGTTTACCCTCGTGATCTTTATCATGATCATAGCTTTAGGGATAACCACCATGCTTAACATGCCCCGGTCGGAAGATCCGGAAATGCACCCGCCCTCATTCCTGGTTATTGTTAATTACCCGGGTACAAGTCCGCGGGATATTGAGGATAGGGTGGTAACGCCCTTAGAGAAAACAATAGGCAGTTTGGATGATATTAAACGCATCCGTACCACTATTTCAAATGGTGTTGCCGTGCTCCGGGTTGAGTATAAGTACAGCAGTAATATCGATTCCAAATACCAGGAAATAGTACGTGAGGTAAATAATAAACGAAGTGAGCTGCCAACGGATGTGGCGGGCATCGAGATCCAAAAGCAGCAACCTACCGATGTAAATGTATTGCAGGTTGCGTTGGTATCAGAAAATGCCGCCCGGAGCCAGCTGCAGCACTTTGCCGAAAAACTACAGGACGAGCTGGAGAAAGTATCTTCACTGAAACAGGTATCCATCTTTGGCCTGCCCGGTCAGCAGGTACGTGTTGAGCTCGACCTGGAAAAAATGGCGCAGATGCACCTGCCGGTAAGTGCTGTTGTAAACAGTTTACACAGTGAAATGGCCAGTATTCCCGGCGGTAGCATTGACGCCGCCCACCTAACCTTCAACATTAAAAGTAATGATTACCGCAGCCTTGATGCAGTAAACGGAACCGTGGTTTATGCGGCCAATGGTAAAAATATCCTGTTGAAAGATATAGCGCATGTGTACTATGGCTATGGCGAAGAAAAGCACATCACCCGCCTCAACGGGCATCGTTGCGTATTTGTGGTAGCCGCCCAAAAAGACGGCGAGAACATCAACAAAACCCAGGCCGATTACAGTAAAGTGCTTGCCAGCTTCAAAAAGTTGCTGCCGGCCAATATCGACCTGGTTCAAAATTTTGACCAGGCCGATAACGTGAACAGGCGTTTAACCGGCTTAAGCCATGATTTTATCATCGCTATTTTACTGGTAGCAGTTACGCTGATGCCTTTAGGCTTTCGCCCGGCGGTAATTGTGATGATCTCTATCCCGCTTTCGCTGGCTATTGGTATTGTATTGCTGCAGCTTTTCGGTTTTAACCTTAACCAGTTGAGCATTGTAGGTTTGGTGGTGGCATTAGGACTTTTGGTGGATGATAGTATTGTGGTGGTGGAAAATATTGAACGCTGGATGCTGGAGGGCCACACCCGGCTGGAAGCTACCCTGAAGGCTACCGGGCAAATTGGTAAGGCCGTTGTGGGCTGTACGGTGATCCTGATCATTGCCTTTATGCCGCTGGTGTTTTTACCCGAAGGTTCCGGCGATTTTATCCGTTGCCTGCCGTTGGCTGTAATATTTTGCGTAATGGCATCTATGCTGGTATCATTAACCTTTATCCCCTTCCTGTCAAGCCGTTTGTTGAAAAACCATACCGGCCATCCCGATGGCAACCTGATTATGCGCGGGTTGAAAAAACTTATCCACGGTAGTTATGCACGTTTATTGGATAAGGCATTGCAAAAACCGTTTTTAACTATCGGTGTTGCCGTGGTGCTGTTCACAGCTTCTATCTATTTATTTGGTGTTATTGGTTTTAGCTTGTTCCCATCATCAGAGAAACCGCAGTTCCTGATCAACATTACTACGCCCAATCAATCTAACCTACCTTATACTGATACCGTTACACGGGAGATAGAAAAACAGTTAAAGCAAGAGCCGCTTATAAAATACTATGCAACAAACGTAGGGCATGGTAACCCAAGGATCTACTACAACGTAGTTCCAGAAAATAACCGCAGTGATTTTGCACAGCTGTTTGTACAGCTTGACAATGATACCCGGCCCGATCAGAAACTTGCCCTCATTCAAAAATTGCAAAACCGCTGGGCGCATTATCCCGGCGCTAAGGTAGAGGTGAAGAATTTTGAACAAGGCCCGCCCGTGGTTGCACCGATTGAAGTACGTTTGTTTGGCGATAACCTGGATACTTTACGTGCTTATTCGCTTAAAGTTGAAAAACTGCTGCACCAAACGGCAGGCACCATGTATGTAAATAACCCGGTAAGCTTATTGAAAAGCGATATCCGCATAGCGGTGAATAAAGAAAAAGCGCAGCAATTAGGCGTTAACTCCTTAGCTGTTGATCAGATTGCAAGGCTGGCCGTTACCGGGATTGATATGGGCACCTACTATAATAATGATAATAAATACGGTTACACCGTTTTACTTACCCGCATTAAAGAAGGTCGCCCAAGTATGGATGCCTTCCGCAATTTGTATGTGAACAATGCACAGGGAAGTGCCTTGCCGCTTAACCAGGTAGCAGGCCTGCAGTTAGAAGCATCGCCTGCAATTATCAATCACCAGGAAAAGAAACGTGTAGTATCGGTACAGGCCAACGTACAAAAAAGCTTTTTAGTGAGCCGCGTTATTGATGATGTAACGCAAAAAATGGATAAGCTGAAACTGCCGCCGGGGTACAGTTATGAAATGGGTGGTGAGGTAGAATCGAGAAATAACTCCTTCGGCGGCTTTATGAGCATTATCCTGGTAACCGTATTTGTATTTGTGGCTGTGCTGGTGCTGTTATTTAACACCTTTAAAAGTACGCTCATTATTCTTTCGGTTATCCCGCTGGGGGTAGTGGGTGCAGCTGTAGCGCTTTGGGTTACCGGTAACTCGTTATCGTTCGTAGCCATTATTGGGTTGATAGCCCTGGCAGGTATTGAGGTTAAGAACACCATTTTATTGGTTGATTTTACCAATCAGCTGCGGCAGCAGGGCAGGAGCCTGCAGGATGCCATTCGTGAGGCCGGTGAAGTGCGGTTTTTACCTATCGTGCTAACATCCTTAACAGCTATCGGCGGTTTAATCCCTATTGCTATCTCAACAAATCCTTTGATCTCCCCATTGGCGATTGTGCTCATCGGTGGATTGATCAGCTCTACCTTATTATCGAGGATCGTAACACCGATAGTTTACGAATTGATCCCGCCGGCCATAACGGTAAATGATGAGGCAGGTAACTAAAGCTATTACTAACCCGGCAGCGTTTTATTAAACTGCCGGGTTTGTAATTTATGCTGAAGTTACTGGGATTTTTAAAACCGGAAATTCAAAATCTGTAGCGGATGACTGCCTGAAGATTAAATCTATCCTGCATTTTGTTAACTGTGTATACCCATCATGTGTTTGAAATCTACACAAAACAGATGGTTGGTCTTTCTAATGTTAATGTATGGTTATCAATTGATTAACGATTATGTAAAAGCTCATTTATTCAGTATTACTCCAGATTTGGCGCGGTGTTTTGCAAAAAACATGTGCTATATGATCAATAAACTTTACCTACTATTCCTGTTTACCTTATTTACATCTATTGCCTCCGCACAAACCGGGGGAATAAGAGGACAAATAGTTGACGAACAAACGAAAGAGCCCTTAACCGGTGCCTTTGTCCATTTCGATAACAAAAATGGGGGCTCGGTTACCGATGCATTTGGTAACTATACCATAACGGGTGTTAGCCCGGGCTCGTATAAGCTTAAAGTAAAATACATAGGCTATACCGAGTACAAGCAGGATGTTACAATTACAGCCGGCCAGGTATCTGTAATCAATGTACGGCTTTCAGAAAAAGCAGAAGAGCTTAAAACTGTTAAAGTTTACGGCACAACCAATGCCGAGTCTGAGTCATCATCCCGCCGGAAGGAAAATAAGGCAGACAATATTATTAATGTGCTTTCTGCACAGGCTATGCAGCGGTCGCCGGATATTAATGCGGCAAACGCCCTGCAGCGGGTATCAGCAGTAACTATCCAGCGTAATAGCGGTTCGGATGAGGCTTATGCTATTATCAGGGGTTTGGAGCCGCGTTATAATAATACTTTAATTAACGGTGTTAAGGTTACCAGTCCCGATCCAGTTTCGAGGTTCATTTCATTAAGTATAGTTCCTTCAGATCTGTTAGAGAGTGTTGAGGTAAGCAAAAGCCTTACACCCGAAATGGAAGGCGATGCCATAGGCGGTACCGTAAACCTTGTTTTTAAAGATGCACCCGAATATGAGTACTTTAAAGCAAATGGTTCAATAGGTTACAGTGCCATTTTCTTCAACCGCAGGTTTGATGATTTTTATCATGGTGCCGTACAAAGTAAAAGTCCTACCGAAAGATTTGGAGCCAGTTATAACGCGCCTCCGGGTTATTTTTCAAGAGCTAACCTCGACTTTACAAAAAAGAACGCCCCGCCAACTTCCTTACTTGGTTTTACCTACGGGCGCAGGTTCCTGAAAAATAAATTGGGATTTATAGTTGCCGATAGTTACCAAAACCAGTTTTACGGTACAAATTCAGAATTCAATGTAGCTCAGCCCGATATCAGGGCGGGTAAAAACTTTCAGCCGGTTCTGTCTGACGTGGCCAATCGCGCTTATTCAACCCAACAATTAAACAACGGGCTTTCTGCTCATTTGGATTATAAGTTTGACGATAATAACAAGATTAGCGTTGATAATGTTTTCCTTTACACGCACCTTGCACAAACGCGCTTAAGTATCGATACTTCCATATTGGGAGGTAACGGCGGCAGGATAGGGCCGGGTACAGGTACCGTGTTTAATGATAACCGTTCAAATATCCAAAACCAGTATGTTGAAAACCTTAAGCTAAGCGGTAAGCATGTCATCGAAAAACACTTCCTTTTTGATTGGGCAGGTGTTTACAGCAATGCTACTCAAAATGCTCCGGACAGGGCCGATATATCTATCAACCATTTAATTAATCCCGATTTTACAAGCACCCCCGATTACTTTGATAATATATCAAGGATCTGGCAAAAAAGCGGAAACAAGGACCTGAGCGCTATGGCCAATATCGGCTACAAAACCGGGCTTGGTGAAAAAAACGCTATTGAATTAAAGGCAGGCGGGCTTTACAGGCATAGCACACGCTACAACCATCAAAACGAATACATTTTGCGGCCGGCGGCTACAGCCAACGGAGGCAAAAGCGGCTTTACCGATATCTACTCGGCCAATTTTGTGGTTTATAATCAAACAGGTACCGATCAAAGCGATAAAACTAATTATACAGCTTACGAAGATATAACTGCCGGCTATGGCGAAGTTAAACTTGTACTGGATAATTTAGCTATTATTGGCGGTGTACGTATTGAAGGTACCAAACAGGGATATGATACCCATCCGGTGGTTTTAGACATCCGCAGTAATGCCAGGAAAACCTATACTGATGTTTTACCAAGTGTTCAGCTAAAATATAAGCTTACCGAAAATTCAAATTTAAGGGCATCTTATTTTAAATCAATAGCACGCCCGGCACTGTATGAACTGGTACCAACACCAACCCTTGGCGAAAGCACTGATGTTACCGGTAACCCGCTTGTAAAGCACACCGAAGCCGATAACTATGATATCCGCTATGAACTGTTTCCGGGTAAAGAGCAGCAATTGTTTGTTGGCGGGTTTTACAAAAATATCATCAACCCAATTGAGTTTGCTTTAAATGATTCACAAAACGGGCAGCTTAACACTTCACCGCAAAACTTTGGTACTGCCAAGGTAACAGGTGCAGAAATAGTTTACAGCAAATATTTTGGCGATCTTGGTGTATCAGGTAACTACACCTATACTTACTCTAACATAAAAACCACAAAAATTTACACCTCTACCGATGCAAGCGGAGTATCCACATCGGTGCCCAGGTTACAAAGCAGGCCATTGCAGGGACAAACAGGCGATGTATTGAATGTGTCATTATTATACAAAAATGATAAGCAAAAGGCATTTGTTCAATTGGCCTATACATACACCAGTAAAACCCTTTCGTTGATCTATCCAAATTATGGATATGATTATTACCAGCAGCCACAGTCTTTCCTGGCATTTTCGGGCGAAAAGCAGGTTGCCAGGCATCTTATTTTAACAGTTAAAGTGAACAATATACTTAACACGCCTACAACAGTGCTTATTAATAACCTGGTGCAATCAAAAGATTTGTACAACGTGAGTTTCAATGCAGGTTTCCGGTATTCATTATAAAAGCATCAAATTATGAAGACAAAATATATAATTATGTTAGCAGCCGGTTTCCTTGCGGCTGCAACGTTTAACAGTTGTAAAAAAGCTGAGATAACTACCTTTACTAAAATTAAAATACCAACTTCAAGCCCTATACAGCCGGGTAATATCAGCGGCTTTATTAAAGGTACCCTGGTAACCGGCGAAACTTATACCGTAACAGCTGATGTAACAGTGAAAAAAGGCGATACCCTTTATGCACAGCCCGGTGCAAACGTTATTGTAAAAAACAATTCACAGGTTAATATCCAGGGTGTTTTAAAATTAGTGGGTACTAAAGATCAGCCGGTATCCTTTAATTCTGATTCAAATAAGCCCGGTACCTGGGGCGGTTTTCAATGTGATACGGCACAGGCCATCACCATTATCTGGACGCATGTTGATAATACCGGCGGGCCCGATGCTTCCGGAAGCGCACGTGGTACCTTAAAGGTTAAAGCCGCTATAAATGTAGATATTGAAGATTCATGGTTTACCAACGGCCAGGATGACCTGATGGCTTTAAGTAACGGCGCCAAGGTAACCATTTTAAGAAACACTATCAGCTCATCGGGCAGTACCGATGGCGAAGGCATTAACCTTAAAACAGGTGTTACCGGTACTGTGGCTTACAATGTGATTTTTAGCCAGGCAGGTTCGGGTGTTAAGCTTGAAACCAGTTCAAGCAAGCCTTTTCCGCAAACAGAGGTAAATGTGTACAACAATACCCTGGTTTCAAATGGCTGGCGAAGAGGTTCGGCCGAGCCGGGCCGGGCCGTTTCTGTGGGTGTGAACGCTATCGGTCATATTTTCAATAATATCATTGTTAACGATTATCACGGAATTGAATTATTTGACGATGGCGATATCACGCATACCACTTATGGTAATAACCTGTTTTATGCTACAGTAGATACTTATGCCGATTTGGTTGACCCAACTTTAAAGATCAACATCAGGGATGGCTTTTACCCTGCATCGGGCCTGGGGAAACCACAGCCTACCGACCTGATCTCAAAAAAGATTGGTGATAAAGATCCGCTGTTTGTAAAGTTTGATGGTACAGTGGCTGCACCTAACGGATTTCCCAATACCAACGATTTTCACTTGCAAAGTACATCACCTGCATTTAGTGCGGGCAATACACAATATAACCTCGATCTGGGTGCTTATACCAGCGATGATAAGGGAAATAAACATTAAGCACCAGTAATTTAATATAACTCAATTATAAAAATCATCATGAAAAAAATAGCGTTATTTTTTCTTTTAAATGCCGGCCTGTTTTCGGGTGCAAAGGTATTTGCTCAAAATTATGTATTGGATAAAACCATTGCTTTACCCGGTAATGGGGGCTATGATTACGTATTTATTGACCAGCCTAATCATATGCTATATGCATCGCACGGTACTGAAGTAAATGTGGTTGATCTGAAAACCGAAACTGTTAAAGGTACCATTGGCGGTATGAAGGGGGTACACGGTATTGCGATAGATAACGAGCTTAATAAAGGTTTTATCAGCGATGGCAAAGCCGATGAAGTTATTGTGTTTGATATCAAAACATTGGCTGTGATCACTCATATCCCATTAGACCATAAAGGTGCCGACGCTATTATTTTTGATCCTTATTCAAAAAAGATCTTCACGTTTAACGGGCATAGCAGCAGTTCATGCGTAATTGATCCGGTATCAATGAAACAGATAGCAGCTATTGACATGGGCGGCGCCCCCGAATTTGCAGTGGCCGATGGCAAGGGGACTATCTACAATAACCTGGAAGATAAAAGCAGCCTGAATGTAATTGATACAAAAACATTCAAGGTAAGTAAAAATTATACTTTAAGCCCATGTGGTGGCCCAACAGGTATAGCTATGGATAGAGATAATCAAAAGTTATTTACTGTTTGCCGCGAAAATAAGGGCCTTAGCGTAGTTGATATCCCTACAGGCAAAGTGATCCAAACCCTGCCAATTGGCGTTGGTGTAGATGCTGTTGTATATGACCCGGCTAAAAAAATGCTCGTGGCCTCAAATGGTGATGGAACCGCCAGTATCTTTAAACAGGATGCTCCCGGCACTTATAACCCTGTGCAAACTTTAACTACGCAATACCGTGCTAAAACAATGGCCATTGACCTGGCCACGCATAAACTTTATTTCCCGGTTGCCGATTATGAGCAGGGAACTAAAACCATGATGCCCGGCACTTTTAAGTTGCTTGTTTACCGTCAGCAATAATATTGAGATGAAAAGAAGAGATTTTGTAAAAAATACTACACTATCTGCAATAGGAGCTTCGCTTATTGCGCCCTTAAGTGTTTTTGCAGCAAACAGGGTAACACATTTAACAAGTGAAGACCTGACATTGCTGCCCGCAATTAAAGATGATTATTCCCTGCATTTTATGGCACTGGGCGACTGGGGCCGGAACGGCGAATATGACCAGCTGGAAGTTGGAAAGCAGATGGGCCTTTGGGGCGCAGCGCATCCAAATGATTTTGTTGTTTCGGTTGGTGATAACTTTTATCCTAAAGGTGTTGTAAGCGAATTTGACCCCTTGTGGCATTATTCATTCGAGAATATTTATACCGCGCATTCACTGCAATGCGACTGGTACCCGGTTTTTGGCAATCACGATTATCATTCGGATGTTGATGCCCAGATCAGGTATAGTAAAATAAGCCGCCGCTGGAGTATGCCGGCGCGGTATTACTCGAAAGAGATAAACCTGAACAAGGCTAAAAATAACGAAGACGAGGCCGTTAAAAAAGAATCAAAGGACAAGAAACCTCAGGCTAAAGCCAAAGCTCTTTTGATATTTATTGACACAGATCCTTTTTTACACGAAGCACAGGCAGATTATGTTGAAAAGCAAATGCAATGGTTGAATCAAACACTATCAAATGCTTCTGCCGATGTGAAGTGGAAAATTGTGATCGGGCATCATCCATATTATACAGTTGGGCCGCGCATTGAAAATTATGACACCTTAACAATGCGTAAGGCATTGAGCAAAACTTTTGAAGATCATAAAGTTGATGTTTACCTTTCAGGACACGAACATTCACTGCAGCACCTTAAACCCGAAGGTTTTACGCATCAGTTTATTTCAGGTGCAGGCTCTGAGCTTACTAAAGTTACAGCGGGTGTTTCCTATAGCCGTTTCCAGGCATCAGAGCATGGCTTTATGTATTTTGCCATAGATGAGAAGCGATTAAATGTAAGGGCGATAAATTACCAGGGAGAGGTACTTTATCAAACTGAGCTCACTAAATAAAAATGGATTGGGTTAAAGGAGCTATCTATTAACCCGGATTCGTAATTTTGATAATAAGTTCCGGTTATAATACCGGAACTTATTTCTTTGCTTAAAAATCAGGGTTGAAACTAAACTTGACACCATATTCGGCAGCGCCCGGATGATCAAGGTAATTAAATCGCTTTATCCCATCCACGCGCAAAAACTTAAATATATTTCCTATACCTACACCAGCTTCTATGTAAGGTTTATTGCCTAAAGCGTAGGTGCCATTTGCATCGCCGGCTCCGGTAGGGAACCGGTACAAATTGTCAGAGTAAAGCGGGTTATTTTCATTTCGTAATCCTCCAAACAATACTTTAGCAGATAAATATTCTCTCCATTTCAGGTGTTTGATCAATGGGATCTTGTTCAGGAAAAAGCCGTTGAAGCTTTGAGTTAGGTTGATGCCGGCGTAATGATCGCTCACAAACTCCAGGTAGGTCATTTGATTATAGCCATCCGGGTCATAGGCTAAGGATTGATTAGCAGCGCTGATATTTAACAGCGGAAACGGAACCTTGCCTACTAAATAATTCCCCAATACGGTAATATCGGCGTACCCAAGCTGGGATAGGTAAAAGCGCTTAAAGATGCTTGCAGTAGCACTGGTATAATCGTATGACCCGTTAAACAAGCCTTTAAAACCATGGTTGATCTGCAGGTTTAAAATCGGGTACTTGCTGTAAATAGTGCGGCGGTATATTGTTCCCTGAAGGATCTGTTCATGCGGTGCATATCTGAAGGCGAGGTTTAATTCGCTGCTGGTTAGGTCATGCACCAATGTATTAGCCGCATCATTGTATTGAAATACTAATGCCGAGGCCGGGCGTTGGTTCCAGTTTCGAAATGCAAGGTCGAATGAGAAATGGCTTTCAAAATCCTTAACGTATTCAACTTTAGCAATGCGATTATAAAGCCAGTATATTGTTTTACCTGTCGAAAACGATGAAAGGGCGGCCTGCTGATTAATAGTTGAAAGATTTTGCCCGGGTACAGCAGCATCGTACAAATAGCTTGCCTTAATATAATCGTTAGGATAGCGATAAAACGGCTTTTCATTAAACGAATAAAATGTAGCGAGATTGTATTTGTAAACCCTATCGCGTAAGCCGTAAGCTCCAAATCCCTCAAAGTATATTGATTTACTCAACTCGGGTGTGGTACGTCCGCCAATCTGAAAGCGGGAGCCTTCCTGGCTATCATGGGAGTAAGTTGCACCTATTGGCCCTATCATTACCGGTCCCCATTTGGCATAACCGCCCGTTAAGGTAGCTGCAACCCAGGTTGCCCTTTTAAATTGCGGCATTTTTTCCAGCTTATTAATTCGGGGGTAAACCCTGGCCTGTTGCGCCGAAAGGGTATCCGGCCGTTGATGTGCCCAATATGCGGTATCGGGTTTGTTGGCATCCGCCGCAATCTGTAATTCTTTACCCTCATAAAATGTGGGTTCGAGCGGCTTTTCTGTCAAATAATTCGATAAATACACCGTTCGTTCACCCATCAGGCCCAGGCCTTTGCTTTTTAAAATACCGAAGTCGGCTTTAACGTCACTTTTACTTAAAAAATATTTGCCGTTAGGATTCTGCTCGAAATCCAATGTGATTTTGAGGGTCCGCATGAAATTAATATTGATCTGCTTATTTACATTGAGCTCACACGATCGTACGGCATAGTTGCCTGTCATGCTCACCAATAGTTTACCCTCAAAAAGCAGATCGCCTTTGGCGCGCGGCGTAAAACTTAGTTCAATCAGTTTTTCCTTACCCGATTGTATAGTGTCGGTTATAAAAAATTTATAATAGTTAGGAGAGTGGTCGGCAATGGGGCTGAGGAACTGGTTGGTTATAATGAAAACATTGTTATCATAAATATCAATGTCATTGCCATAAAGCCTGTTCATGTAAACATCCAAACCTGCGGTATCAAGAAATTTAAGGACGTTAGCTTCTTTTTGTGCCTTCAGGATGCGAATAGATTTGGCCGGGTTTTTACGGTAATAATTTTGGTATTGCTTTTCGCTAAAATAAGCGGGGAGCAGTACCTGTGTTTGTCCGTTATTTTTTATGGTATCAAGCATAAACTTGTACATTTTAAAATAACGACTGTTCATCATTTTAGAAGGAACATCGATAAAGGATAAATTGATGCGCTCATATTGATCATATTGCAGGTAATCTGCACTTTCCATCCTGTTTTGCTTTTTATGGTCGATAACCTGCTGAATGAGCTCAACTGCCGGGTTACCTTTATTGCGGTAACGTTGTTTCTTACCTGAAACTACCTTTACTTCTTTTAATTGGGTTTGACTGCCCCGAAGCCGCACTTGAAGCACATTTGCCTGTCCAGGCTTAATTGTCCTGGTAACCGACTGAAAGCCTATGTATGAAAAGGTGACTTGGGTAAAAGATCCCGGCGCATTCAACTCAAACTTTCCGTCCAGATCGGAATTGGTGCCGTATTTACTGCCTGTGAGTCTGATATTGATACCCGGAAGCGGCTGCCCGTTAGCGTCATCTATTACTCGTCCGCTTATACTTGTTATGGTATGAAAGGTTGATTTTTTAAGGCTGTCCGTTTGTTGTGCTCCGCCGGATAAAGGGATCAGTAAAAAAAGATAAAAAGCAGTCCTTCTTGTAAATAACAACCTTAATATTTGAAGTGATACCCGCTCGCCTGAACAAGATATTCTGAAAAAAATCTCAAAAAAAGATAGCAAATTATGGTAGATTAAAAAGACAAAAAGAATTTAGCCTGTTAATACCCCGGATCAATATCCGGGATATGTTTTTCAACTTTTCTAACGTACAATTTAAAGTTGAATTGTTTCTGAAGATATTATTATTTTAAGATTAACACGCATAAATTAATCAACTTTTCATCAGTTTCTTTTACCTGGGCCTCCAACACTAAAACAAGCCGGGATGGGATAAATAATAAAATGGCCTTTTCCATAAGTTCTCCTGTTTTATTTAAACCAATGTAAAGCACCAATCTGAAGAAATATGGTAGGTGTGAAAAGCAATATTGCTGTAATTTCCTGTTGATTAAATAACCTTTTGCGGTATTTGCGCCCTAATAAGGGGCTTGATTTTAATTGAATTAAACTTGAACAGGTTTGAACTGTTATTTGTATTTACCGCCGCTAATTTTGTTTGAAGATCTGCAGATAATAATAACCATTAGGATAAACTTAACCTCCGCATCATGAAAATATTTATACTTTCATTATTTTTAGCCTGCTGCTTTTGCAGTAGCGTAACCGCTCAAAATAATTTCTTCAACAGCAAAAACGCTTATTTGGGGCAACGCCCGCCCAATGATACACCACGGATTTTTGCACAGCAAATGCTGGTGCCTGATAGCGGCATAGCTATGGACAGGTCCGCGTTTTCGGCAGATGGAAAAGAGTTTTATTATTGCAATGCCATGCATTGGTTTAGCTCAAAAGGCAATAAGATCCGTTATTTTAAATTCGATGGAACGAAATGGATTGGGCCGTTTGTGCTTAACTATGGTTACTATGCCCCAACTTTTTCTACAGATGGTAAAAGCATGTACTTTTTAGGTGGTAAGGGCGATGGCCGCCATGCTATTGTTTGGATATCGCACCGCAATAAAACGGGTTGGACAAGCCCCATAGTTTATTTGAAAAAAGATTATGGCCTGTATGATCTGATGCCCACCCACAGCGGCACTTTTTATATAGGCAGTAATGTAAGCCCGGGTAAAATGAAAGATTATACCAATTATGATTTTTGTACGCTTACCGTAACTAAAATAGATACGGTTGTTAAAAGCCTGGGCCCGGTTATCAATACCCCTGGTTTTGATGGCGACTTTTATGTTGCGCCCGATGAGTCATATATGATTATCAGCTATAAGGAAAAGCCCGATTTTGAATGTGAGCTTGGCATTACTTTCCGTAAGCCCGATCATAGCTGGACGGTACAGCAAAACCTTGGCCCACTGATTAATGATGGTGATGCCCACAGATGGGGTGAGTACGTAACCCCGGATGGTAAATACCTGTTTTATACCAAAGGTACCGGCGAAAAGGATTGTCACCTTTATTGGGTACGATTTGATACTTTGAAGGCCAAACTAAAAAAGGAGGCATTCGGTAAATAACAGCAAACCTTACTTTACTTCGGGGCCGTAAAATTTTAAGCCCAAAACGCCGGTCATGATCAGCAGCATGAAAAATATTTCGACGTAAGAGAGTCGCTGGTTCAAAAATGTCATCTCAACCAGTTTGATCAGGATGAGGGTTACCGCCGTCCAAACAGCATAAGCTACGGCTGTTGGTACCAGTTTTATAGCCAGCGAAAAGAAGTAAATATTGCCGATGCCGAAAACAATGTATCCTACAAAAGGCAGCCAAACGGGCAAACCATGCTGCAAGCTTAAAACAGAATTGATGCGAAGCGCTTTCAGATCGCTGAATTTCATGAATTTTAGCGAGAATGTCCAGGCCGCTTCAAATGCGGCTGCTATGAATAGATATAACCAGGCCAATATATTAGTTTTGTTGTAGTGCGTTTTCTTCTTCAGTTACTAAGGTAACAGGTTGCTGCTTAGCCTCCAATTGATGTTCCTTATTTATTTTAGCCGGGATGACTTTTTTCAGCCAATCCATAAGTTGCGGTCTTAAGTTATAATACCAGCTGAACCAACGGTATTTAAGCAATTTTTTTTCATCAAAACGTTTTACGCTAAAGGCATGCTGTAAAAAATAATCCCGCGGGTAATCATAATGAAGCCCCCAGTTTTCGGGTTTATCGCCAGGGGCGTGTCCCGGATCATAAACGGAGCCAAACAGGTAATCCCAAAACGAAAATTTGGTGGCAAAGTTGGCATGAAAAACTTCAATGTAATTGGCATGGTGCCATAAATGCAGCTCAGGCGAATTAATAATGTATTTTAATTTGCCCATGTTTACCTTGATATTGCCATGAATGAACATGCCGAACATGGCATCCAACATAGCTTTAATAGGTACAACTATTGGGTCTGCACCTAACAATATGATAGGTGCAAACTCAATAGTTTGATTGATGATGATCTCCATGATGTGCGAGCGGGACCCGGCCAAAAAGTCAACCTCCTTGCCCGAGTGGTGCGCCTCATGAATACGCCAGAAAAATTTATTAGAATGCTGAAAGCGATGAAACAGGTAAATATAAAGGTCATGCGTGAACAGGAAAAACAATACCTGTAATACCACCGGCCAGCTACTTACAAATTGAAAATGCGACAGATCAAAATGCGCTTTTAAGGGCGTAATGATATAATCGAAAATGATGATCTTTAAAAAGTAGCTTTGTATCAGTGTATACCACACTAAATCTATCCAAAATCCTTCCCTGAAAAATTTCAGGCCTTTTCTGTAAGGCGAGATCCTTTCCCAGGCTATGATGAACCCTATCCAGCAAAATAGAATAATGGATGTAATTAAGGTAGTTAATTTTTCCGGAGACATTATTATTTAGCTGTTGGTTTCTCTTTGTATTCGTCGCTGATGTTTACCCTTAAACGTTTCATTGGCGCCAGTTCTGATTCGTAAACTCTTTTTTCACCATCACCTGCTGCAGTTTCTACGTCCCTGATATCGCGTACCAAACGTTGTAAGCCCTGTGGCTCAACAGATGCTGCGTGATCAGATCCCCACATAGCACGGTCAAGCGTAAAGTGGCGTTCAACAAAGGTAGCGCCCATGGCTACTGCACCTACCGTAGTTGCAAGACCGGTTTCGTGGCCTGAATAACCGATAGGGATGCCCGGATATTTGTTCTCCAGTGTCTGGATCATTTTAAGGTTAAGCTCATGCGGAGGGCATGGATAAGCCGAAGTTGAATGAGCGATAAACAAAGGATAGTTTTCGTCAAAGGCGTTAACATAATCCATAGTTCTTTCTATCTCTTTCATGGTTGACATACCGGTTGAAAGCATTAATGGTTTACCAGTTTCCAGTATTCGCTGGATCAAAGCAAAATCGGTTAATGATGCTGATGCCAGCTTGTACAAGATAGTATCAAACTGCTCCATAAAATCAACAGATGGTGCATCCCAGGCAGATACAAACCAGTCGATACCAACTTTTTTGCAGTATTGATCGATAGTTGCATATTCAGCTATGCCAAATTCTGTTTTACGTTTGTATTCGATGTAAGAGATCCGGCCCCATGGGGTATCGCGCATAATCTCCCACTGATCGCGCGGTACGCAAATTTCGGGTGTACGTTTCTGAAATTTAACCGCATCAGCCTTGGCAATTACAGCTTCATCAATTAACTTCTTGCAAATCTCAAGCGATCCGTTGTGGTTAATGCCAATTTCGGCAATGATATAGCTTGGCTGCCCTTTACCAATCACACGGCCGTTTTGCAGGGTGATAGTACCGTTCCTGGTGCCTGATAAATATTTATCGCTTTTAGCTTCAATGATCAGCTCAGCAAATTCACGGAAACAGCCATCACCGCCGTTTAATGAACTTACAAAATCAACCTGTGCTTTAACGTGTGGTAAAGCATCAGCAGGAGAGGCAGTAAGGCCCGCCAGTTTCATTATTTCCAGGTCATTATAGTCATCGCCAATAAAAGCAACTTCGCTTGTTTGCAGATTTAAGCGGCTGCAGATCTCTTTTAAAGCAGCAACTTTATCTTTTACACCTAAATGTAGTTCGACGATCTGTAGTTTCTCAGCTCTTTTTATTAATGAAGGTGAGTTTTCACCGCTGATTATGCCTGTATCTACATTAGCAAATTTGCGAAGGCGCTCAACACCCATACCATCGCGCATGCTGAATTTTTTTAAAAGCTCGCCTTCGTGGTTATAATATACACCGGCATCGGTTAAAACCCCGTCATTGTCGGTTAGCAATAATTTAATGCTCGCCGCTTTTTGTTTCAAAATCTCGTTCATAATAGTTGGTTTAAATTAAATAGCTGTCCATCCTCCGTCAACCACCAGGTTAGCGCCGGTCATGTATGCCGATGCCTCGCTGGCCAGAAATATAAGCGCACCCTGATAGTCGCTCGCTTTGGCCATGCGGCCCAGTAGTGTTTTTGCCGAATAGTTCCCGATAAAATCATCGGTTTGCCCGTTCTCAACGCCGCCTGGCGACAGGGTATTTACCCTTACGCCCGTATGCCCCCAATACGCAGCCAAAAAGCGGGTGAAATTGATGATAGCCCCCTTGGTTACCGGGTAAGCTGCTGATTTATAAAAAGTTTGCTTGCCATGTGCATCGCGGTAAATACTTTGATCGGGCCCAACCATGCCATAGGTTGATGCAATATTGATGATGCTGCCATTGCGGTGCAGGGCCATCTGTGTGCCAAACACCTGTGAGCATAAAAACACCCCGGTAATGTTCACATTCAATGATCGCTGAAAAGCATCAAGCGGATAATTTTCAAAGGCCGAAAGCTCTTTGGCCATGGCCGGATCTTCAAACTTATCATTGATGGCGGCATTGTTTACCAGGATATCAACCGCATCATATTTATCCAATACTGCGTTAAGGCCGTCAATTAATGATTGTTTGCTGGTAACATCCACACCTATGCCCAAATGGTTATCGCCCAGTTGTTTGGCAAAAGCCTGGGTTTCTTCGGCATTAATATCTGCAACAACTACGTTGGCGCCGGCTGCAGCCATTGCTTCGCAATGTTTACGGCCTATGAGCCCCAATGCGCCTGTTACTACAGCGGTTTTTCCTTTTAGTGAAAACAGCTCCATTAGTTGACTGCATTTTTAGGTTTGATGTTGTAGTTGCTCACCTTACGGAAAACAGCTTCTAACACTTCGCCCTTTAAGTAATTTTTGATGTTGCCGCTTTCAATAGCCTCTTTTACCAAAGGCAATACATCACGGTAAGCCGCAAGGATGTAGTCGATATCTTCGGTGGTATGGCTGTAACACATATTGTGGAAGCCGGCCCAAAGCACACCGCGTTTGATCATTTCCTGCTGCATAAAGGTTTTTACTTCAAGGCCATTGCCTGCATCAGGGGTAAAGGTTACCATGCTGCGGCAGTTAAAGCCTACACAGCGTGTGTATTTATCAACGCCCAGCTCAATGGCAAGGCTATTATAACCATCTTTTAAAAGTGCACCATGTTCGTCAAGGTATTGCGGCACTTTTTTATCACGAAGTTCATTAATAGTGGCTATACAGGCTGCTAATGATAAAGCCTCACCGCCAAAAGTTGTATAGCTGAACACTTCCGAGTTGAAAAGCTCCATTACATCGGCCCTGCCGGTTAGTAATGCTATCGGCATACCGTTGGCACATGCTTTTGAAAACACAGCCAGATCAGCTTTAACATTGAAATACTCTTGTGCGCCGCCTACCGCTACGCGGAAGCCTGTCCACATTTCATCAAAAATGAGCAGGGTGCCATTGGCTTTACATACTTCGGCCAGTTCCTGCAGGTAGCCTGGTTTTGGTGCCTCAAAAATGAAAGGCTCCAGTATCAATGCTGCAACAGTTTCATCTAAAGCGGCTTTTACCGATTCAATGTCATTATATTCAAAAGTATAGGTAAGGTCCTGGATAGCTTCGGGAACGCCGGCATTACGGCTGGTTATACCAATGTACCAGTCATGCCAGCCATGATAGCCGCAGCAAAAAACCTTATCGCGACCTGTAAATGCCCTCGCTACGCGGATAGCTGCCGAACAAACGTCTGCACCTGTTTTAGAGATCTTTACAGCTTCGGCATTAGGTACAACCTGTTGTACCAGTTCAGAAAGTTCCACCTCCAGCGGGTGCATCAATGAAAAAGTGATGCCGTCATTCAATTGCTGGCGGATGGCTTCATCAACAACCGGGTAAGCATAGCCCAATGAAATAGGGCCAATGGCCGAGTTAAGGTCGATATATTCATTACCGTCAGCATCCCATACGTGCGATCCTTTACCTTTTACAAGGTATTTTGGCGCTACACCTTTGGTAAATTGCCCCGGGCCTTTAGCCAGCGTTTGGGTAACCGGTTTTTGAACGTTTAAAGCGCGTTCATATAATTTGTCAGACTCGCTGATGTTGGGAAAATCGTTGTTAAGCTCTATTTTATTAGCCATGATAATGCTTTTTTATTCCGAAAATTCGGGCGTTAAAATTTGTGGTTGGTGATGGGCAGTTTGATAGCCCAGTATTTTTTCGGCAATTTGTTTGCCTGTAAAACCTTCGTGCTCCAATACGGAAGGAAGGAGCGTTGGCCTGAACCATTTTTCGTTCAGGGCCATAGGCAGCACATTGGCAGTGGTGCGGTGTTTTAATAAAACCTCGGCTACAATGGTGTAAAGGCCGCCCGTTAAAAAATGGTCTTCAAGTGTAACTACCAGCTTGCTTTGTGCCGATGCCTTTAATATAGCTTGCTCATCAACAGGTTTAAGGCTGCGCATATTGATCAATCCAACAGAAAGGCCTTCGCTTTTCAGCATTTCAACAGCAATTAATGCCTGTTCAAACAGCAGACCATAGGTTAAGATAGTTACATCAGTGCCTTCGGCTATTACCTCGGCCTTGCCCATAGTAAATGGCTCATGCGAATAGCTGGTTTTACGCGTATTGATACGGGTGTATGCAGGGCTTTTGCTTTCCCAGATCTGCGGCAGCATTTTTACCAGGTCGTCCTCATCGGCAGGGGCAAATACAGTTACATTAGGGATGCCCCTCATGATGGAAATGTCCTCAATCGCCTGGTGGGTTGGGCCATTACCATCCGATAAAAAACCGGGGATAAATGAGCTCAGCTTAACCGGCAAATTGGCTATGCCAACATCTGTACGTACAAATTCAAAGGCACGCATGGTTAAGAAAGCCGCAAGCGCATGTACAACAGGGGTACGGCCACGCAAGGCCAAACCGGCAGCTGCACCAATCATGGTTTGTTCGGTAATACCGGTATCAATAAAACGTTTGCCTAATATGCCGGGCAGGTTGCGCACCAGTGCACGGTTTTCGGCAGTCATTACAATCACCTGCTCGTTGGCAAGGGCTGTTTGGGTTAAAAGTTCTTCGTAACTCATCTTATCGCACCACTAAAGTTTCTGATGTTAATAATGTATTGTGCTGGCCATGCAGCTCCAGCAAAAGCTGTTCAATCTCATCTGCATTAAAATTGCAGAACCACCTATCGGCCCTCTCCTGGATGCTTGGCAAGCCTTTACCACGTACCGTATCAGCAATAATTACATTGAGTTTCCCGGTTTGAAAAGGGAAGGCGTTAAATGCTTCATCCAACTCGGCAAAATTGTGGCCGTTTATTCTTTTAACTGCTGCGCCAAATGCTTCAAATTTATCGGCAAGGGGCTCCAGCGGAATCAGATCTTCCGTACGCATGTTGGCCTGGAAGTGGTTACGGTCAACCACGAACAGCAGGTTATCAAGCTTATAAGCATTGGCTACCAGCATGGCTTCCCAACAGGTACCTTCATTCAGTTCTCCATCGCCCAAAATGCAAACCACTTTGTTTATGCTGCCGCTGATCTTCAGGTCCATAGCAACACCAATAGCCACCGAAGGCAAGTGCCCTAATGAGCCCGAGTGAAATTCAATACCCGGGATTTTGGTGTTTGGGTGCCAGTAAATATGGTCGTTAAGTAACAGGTGATTTTTAAGGCGATCTTTTTCCAATAAACCCAATTCGGCAAAGGTTCCGTACAGGGCTGGCACATCATGCCCTTTAGAAAGAAAAAGGTAATCGCGGTCAGGGTCGCTGAGATTATCCTTATTGATATTTAAAAAACGGCTATATAAATAAACAATCAGGTCTACCGCCGATAGTGATGCCCCTGTAAAACATCCGCCATCAGTAGACATGCGGATGATGTGCTCACGTACTTTCAGAGCGGTGTCCGTTAATTCCTGGTAATTGTTGTTCTCCACTGTTATCATTCGCTTTGTTATAATTCCTGTAAGTTTTTTGCGGGGGCCTGTTTGGTTTGGCCGGGCGCAATGGTTTTTAGTTCATCTATATGATGCCTGTACCAGTTTACACCTGCGTATTGTGCATTAATATTATAGATTTCGGGTTTTTGATTGAGCAGGTTAATGATATCATCGCACGAGAATTGATTGTTATCAGCATATAATTCCCGGAACACACGCTCGATGAAGTAATAATCCTCTGCATAATCAATAGTTAACCGGTGCGACATGGAATAATCCAAACCTGTAGGCCAGCTTACGTTACCTATCCTGAACAATTGCGGGTTTTCCCATATATAAGGAGTAGTATGCTCCAGTTCCAGCTCGCGGCTTGCGTTTTCCCAGGCTTTGGTAAGGCAGGCCATGGTCATTATTTCCACATCATTACCATCGGGATAAGTAGCCGGGTGCAGGTTGCTTACAAAATCGAAAGCCTCGCGGTTAGCAAAAAAGTAATCTAATACATGATCAATAATGCGCGGATCAATCAGGGGGCAATCAGATGGGATCTTTAACACTACACTGGCATCGTGAAGTTTAGCAGCCTGATAATGCCTGTCGAGCAGGTTATTCAGGCTGCCGCGGTAGTAGGGGATACCAAGGTTAATTGCTTCATTTATAATGATGTCATCATCCGGCGTTTCAGATGTGGCAATGATTACTTCGGCTTTATGACTGATCATATTAAGCCGCTCAATCATACGGGCAAGCAGGCTTTTACCCAATATAGGCAGCATTACCTTGCCCGGTAACCGGCTCGACGCCATGCGGGCCTGCACTACTATTAAGATCTTCTCTTTCACGGTAAATTATTACCAGTTAGCTATTAGTTCTTCGGTTAATTGGGACTCTGGCTTATTAACCTGGTATTTATCCATAGCCAGTTGCGGATCAAAGCTTTCCTTATTGCCGCTGTGGTTTAAATACCCACGGCAAATGGCTGCGATATTTTTTGCCGACATGCCATTATTTTGTACAGGCGCCAGCCGTTTAAGTTCATTAACATCAAAAAGCGAATGAACTTTTTTGCCTAAAGCAATGCCGGTATAAACCACGGTTGAGTATTGGGTGATGAGCTCACAGCAATTGGCTATCATATGGTTGGTATTGCCCTTGGTATATATTAATGTACCGGCCGGCGTATTAGCGCGGATCTCCTTTTCGGCCCGGTCAAACTTTTCGTTAGGATGAAGTTTAAAGAGCAGGGGCCTTCCGTTAGCAATTTTTACAGCTTTTTTAATGAAGGCAATCCTGTTTTCAATCCGGAAGGTTTCGCGCATATCGGTAGTGGCTACCATAACATAATTATGATGCGGGAAATCATTGTTTACGTGCTGGGCCAGGTTATCGTAGTTTGGCATACCAGTCACCACAATTTTATGGGCGGAGGTGCCTTTACCAATAAAATGCTGCCTGTAACCATTGGAGGCTGCACAATAAACATCACATATATCTGAAGCTCCGTTCAATGAAGTGTTGCCACAAAGCGTTGGCGGTAATTTAAGTGCTTTTACTACCTGGCTCCAGGGGGTGTAACGGTCAATCATGCCTTCCTGCACCCAAATGTTTTTGACATTACGCATGCGCGGCGGCACAATCAGATCGGTACAAAATACAACAAGGTCATATTGGTTTTTCTTTGCACCAAAGTCAATTTGTAATGCGTTTTTTTGAAGATAGTCTTCAGAAATGAGCCTGAATTTGGTAGAAAGCACCGTGCCGCTAAGCAGGGTAGTTTTATTAATAATGGTGTTTAATGTTGGGTTATCAGTAAACAACTGGCTAAACCAGCAATCAAATTCAGGCAGCTCATTGGCTATCTGGTGCATTTGCGTGGTTTGGTTAATTGAACCGGTAATGAATAGTATTTTCTTCATCCTTTTATTTCAATTAGCAATAGATTCCTGAAATTTTGTTTGTGAAAGGCGTTAAGGTATGAACCGATTTTGGAAAGATTCTGTAATTAACCGTCGTGAAAAGAAATTGGCCGGATAGTGCAGTAATATTGTCAGGTTGAATAATTATCATATCAAATATTAAAATATTGTAGGTGCAAATTCTTTACAAATTCTTTATTTAGAACGTGAATAAAACGTTGCAGCCTTGTCCATATCTGGCAAAAACTTATAATTTGATAAATGTAGGAGGGTAACTTTTAAATAATGAAAACCCAGGGTTATCAAATCGTTAAGCCATAATTTACAGTAAATTATTTATTAACAAACATCACGCTTTGTTAATTACTTTAAACAGAGCGTTGTAGCGCAGGAGAGAAATGAAAGATCATATTAAATTGCAGTAAGGTTAATTGAAATACAAGTTACAATCAATTTACACTATTGCAAAATTTTTCTTACAAAGTATTTTTGACCGTTGTAATTACTAATTTAACTGGTTTTGTAAATGATGAATTTATTTTGCAAAATAAAGGCTTTACCTGAAGCCCTAAAAGAAGGATTCGTACACATACAGCGTGGTTAAACCATCACCTTAAATATGATTAATATAGCAGTTACAAACAGTACGATCATTCCGCCAAGGAAAAAATAATCAGACAGGGCTTCTAACCTGCCGCCGGGTTTTATATTGCCGCGAATGGAGAGGAAGGAAAGGATGCAGCTTAGCATAAAGAAAACCAATGCTATTGTTACTGTTTCATCAATATAAGTCCGTTCGGAAAGTTTCAAAAATTTTAATGAGGTAAGCACCACAAAACATAAGCCCAGTAAATTTGATGCTGCGTTTAGGATATGTGGCGATTTATCGTTGCGTGACATTATATTAAAGGTGTCGGGTATAAAACTAATAAAATCTATAACAAGGAAAGTTAGATGAGGCGAAAATGTTTAATGGTCAATATCAACAGGTAATAACATAACTATTGATCCTATGTGTAAAATAATTGAAGATTGATTATTTTTATCAAAATATTAAGATACCCATAGCCGCGATTAAGGGCTTCGTCATTATGTTATTTAGATCTGTCTTTTAACAAATAACGATATATCGTCACCTGTTTTTGTGTGGATTTTTGTTAAGTTGCTGTAGTATAGGTGTTTGTGTATTTGGTATGTATCTTGCAAACGGTTTTAAATATTTACGTCCCTACATCTTAAACACTTTACCTCATGACCAAAAAAATACTCGCTTTTTTATTCCTTACAGGTGCGGCGGTGTATGCAAATGCTCAGGCTATTGCACCATCGGCCTGGCAAAAATTTCCGGACAGTACTGTTGTAAGTGTTCATGCATCCTATGATAATGTAAGCGGGATCCATCGTTGGCTGTTCGGTGAAAATTATCGCAAGGACTGGGCAATGAAAGTGAAATTGCCGGTTATAAAACTATCACAAATAAACGGTGGGTTAACGCCAATTAAGCAAGGCGGCGGTTTGGAATCAAAGTCGTTACGTCTTGAAGATAAAACCGGCCGTGAGTGGGTATTGCGCAGCGTTGAAAAAACACCGGATAAATTACTGCCCGAAAATTTGCAGGGTACGTTTGCTGTTGATTGGGTTGGCGATGAGTTTAGCGGCCAGCATCCATATTCGGCATTGATAGTACCGCCCCTTGCCGAAGCAGCGCGTGTGCCGCATGCAAACCCGGTTATAGGTGTTGTAGCCGAAGACCCCGCACTTGGGCAATACAGTAAGCTATTTGTTGGTACCGTATGTTTGATTGAGGAAAGGGAACCCACGGGCTCATCAGACAATACCTTTAAAATGGAGGGGCAACTGCTTAAAAGCTATGACAACAGGTTAGATGGCGAAGGCTTTTTGCGGGCCCGCATGCTTGATCTTTTGATGGGCGACTGGGACAGGCATGAAGACCAGTGGCGCTGGGCCGATACTAAAAATGGTAAGGGAAAAACCTATGTGGCAGTACCACGTGACCGCGACCAGGTATTTCACCTTACAGAGGGTGTGTTTCCGAGCATTGCAGCCCTGCCCTGGATAGACCCCTTGCTTGAAGATTTTACCGGGGAAATTCCGCATGTAAAATACTCTCTTTTTAAAACACGTTTTATGAAGCAGTATCCCGATGAGCAAATAAGCTATGAGCGATGGATGCAAATTGCCAATGAGTTTGTTAAGGCCGAAACTGATGCTGTACTTGAAGAGGGTTTAAAACGCCTGCCGGCCGAAAGCTATAAATTTAGGCATGATGAGCTTTTAGCAAAGCTTAAAAAACGGCGTGATAATATTCCGGCAGCCATGAGTGAGTATTATAAATTCACCAATCGGATAGTTGATATCCGCACTACTGATAAAAGCGAACTGGTTACTATTTCGGACGCCCCTGACAAGGCTACCAGAATAACGGTGGATAAATTAAATAAAGATGGCGAAACTAAAAGCCGCTTTATGGATATGGTTTATAAGCCCGAAATTACACAGGAGATAAGGCTGTATGTTTCGGCCGGCGATGATCAGATTGTGATCAATAATGGTAACTCACCAATAAAATTAAGAATTGTTGACAGTGTTGGCAGTAAAACGGTTGATGTTAAACAGGCAGGCAGTAAGGTGCGGTTTTACGGACGAAAAGACAGCGTAACGTTTACAGGTAATACAGGCAGGTTAAGCAAGCACCTGTCAAACGATACCTTAAATACACGCTTTTTACCTACCAACTTATATAATGTGTGGATGCCGCTTGCAACAGCTGCATTAAATAAGGATGATGGCTTTTTACTTGGCCTTGGTTTCAAATATACCGGGCATGACGGTTTCCGAAAGCTTCCTTACTCAACGCTGCAGCAGGTAATGATAACCTATTCATTTGCTACCGATGCGTTCAGGATTAACTATAGAGGTGAGTGGATAGATGCTTTTGGCAAAGCCGATTTTGTTATGCTGGCCAATATCCAATCTCCTGATAATACGGTGAACTTTTTTGGCCTTGGTAACGAGAGCGTGCTGAACAAATTTCCCGGTTACCGTACCTTTTATCGTACCCGGTATGATATTTACCAGTTTGACCCGGCTTTACGCTGGCATACCGGTAAAAACAGCGATATCAGCGTTGGTCCTTCATTCCAGTTTTATCATCTTAAGCTTTCAGACAATGCCGGGCGATTCATTAATGAAACATCGCTCATCAACTCGTACGATAGTTTAACGGTTGGAAAAGATAAGGCACACCTTGGGGCGTTGATCAATTATACAACCAATCAGCGCGATAATAATATCCTGCCTACAAAAGGGTACTACTTTACTGTAACAGTACAGGGGTATGAAGGGCTTAACAGTTACTCCAAAGCATTTGTACAGATCAGGCCTGAGTTTACTTATTATCAAAAGCTAAGCCCGGGAGGAGGGATAGTATTATCAGATCGTGTTGGGGGCGGTGTAAGTTTTGGAAAGCCTGCCTTTTACCAGTCGATGTTTTTGGGCGGACAGGGTAACCTGCTTGGCTACCTGCAAAACCGTTTCGCGGGTAAGCATATGGTGTTTAATAATTTGCAGGCAAGGGTTAAACTTGCCGACATAGCCAGCTATATTATACCGGGCCAGTTAGGTTTAGTAGGCTTTTATGATGCAGGCCGGGTTTGGATAGATGATGAGCACTCAGACAAATGGCATACCGGTACCGGCGGCGGCTTGTATTTTGCACCTGCCAGCTTAACGGTATTGCAAATATTGGCCGGGCATTCAAGCGAGGGTTGGTATCCTTATATATCGCTTAATTTCAGGTTGTAATTAACCTGTGCGAAAGCCGATATAAAGTATAACGAAAAGAGCCGGGATCGAATCAGAAAGATTCCGGCTCTTTTATGTTATTATTTGGTTTTGAGTTGGTTACGTTGGGCGTATGCCAAATTATACGAATGTCAAAAGAATTAAGGAATATTTAACATTAAGTAATAAAATCCCCCTGAAAAATATGTTTCTTCATGAATCCTTATTCCTATCTTGTTAATATGAAAATCTTAGCTTAATACGGTCTGGATAGTTTTGTTGCAAACTAACTGTATTGCAATGAAACAAAATTTACTCAGAATTTCACGGTTGTTTTTGGTTATGATAGTTTGCATGTTTACTTACAGTAACCTGCAGGCTCAAACCTTAACAATCAGGGGTATCGTTTTAGACGATAACAATCAGCCGCTTCCGGGTGTAAGCGTGACAATTAAAGACACTAAACAAGGCGCGCTTACCAATGAAGGCGGTCGTTTCACCATTTCAGCCAGCAAAGGCCAAACGCTTGTTATCCACACCATTGGTTTTACAACACAGGAAGTGGTTGTTGGTACAGAAGCTTATATCTCTGTTTCTTTAAAATCCGACACCAAAGCATTATCAGAAGTTGTGGTAACAGCATTAGGTGTTAAAAAGGAATTTCAAAAACTTGGTTATTCACAATCGCAGGTTAAAGGCGATGCAATGACAACAGCACGTGATGCAAACCCTTTAAACTCATTGGCCGGTAAAATTGCAGGCTTAAGCATTGGTGCCAACGCCGAATTTGCCGGTGCGCCAACTGTAGTATTACGCGGTAGTAAAGATGTATTGTACGTTGTTGACGGTGAACCCGTAAACTCTGATACTTATGACTACAATGCTGATGATATTGAAACTTACACTGTACTGAAAGGCCCTAACGCTGCGGCCCTTTATGGTTTCCGTGGTATCAACGGTGCAATCATCATCACCACCAAAAGAGGTTCAAAAGATAAAAAAGGCTGGCAGGTTGATTTCAACAGCACTACCGAACTGGAAAAAGGCTTTATAGTATTGCCAAAAAGCCAAACCGAGTACGGCCGTGGTACAAACTTTGCTTACTCTTACGGTAACGTATTATATGATAATACACAGCGTTTACCAGAGTGGGGCCCCCGTTTTGACGGTGTTTTCCAAACACAACAGTATGACAGCCCTTTTACACCAAGCGCAACCGACCCAACCGTAGGTGTAAGAACAGCTACTCCATGGGTAGCCCGTGGTGCTAACAACTTTAATAACTTTGTGCAAACAGGTATAACTTCTACCAACGCATTGTCAATTGCGGCAAGCGGTTCAAACTATGATTTGCACGTATCATACGGTCACACTTATCAAAAAGGAGATTTCCCTAACACTAAATTAAATATCGACAACTTTAAGATAGCTGCAGGTTACGATATTACTCCAAAATTACGTGTTGAAGGTGATTTGAACCTTAACCAGCAATATTCGCCAAACATACCTGATGTTGACTATAGCCCTCAAAGTTATGTTTACATGTTTAAGGTTTACGGATCAGCCGATTACGATGTAAGGAGCCTGAAAAATATTTATCAGGGTCCGCAAGGTGTTCCGGGCTTACAGCAATATGCCCAGGAATATGGTCGTTTGAATAACCCATACTTTATAGCTGATCAGTGGCTTAAAGGCAGGACCAAACAAACTATCTACGGTTCATTAAAACTGAGCTACAAAATAACTAACGATCTGAATGTTAGCATACGCGAAGCACTGAATACCTACAATGAACAAAATACTGAAAAAGTACCTGCAGGCGCTAACCTTAACCAGTACCTGTCATGGTATACATTCGGTTGGTTTGGTGATTACAGGCAGGATGACCGTAACCTGTTAGATAACAATACAGATTTGACCTTTACTTATAACCATAAATTTGGCGACTGGAATGTTTCGGGCTTATTAGGTGGTAACGCAAGGTCATTTGCTTATAACTCTGACTGGGGGACAACACAGGTTTTGGCATTGCCAGGCGTTTATAACCTGAACAACTCGGCAGGTAAACCTTACATCTACAATTTTGATTCAAAAATGCAGGTGTATAGCGGTTACTACTCTTTCGATTTCGGTTATAAAAACTACTTCAACATTAACACCACTAACCGTGTTGACCACCTTTCAACACTGCCATCCGGTAACAATACTTTCTTCTATCCTTCGGTAGCAATAAGCAGCGTAATTACTGATTATGTAAAACTGCCTGAGTTTATATCATTCTTAAAAGTACGTGGTTCATTTGCCGACGTTAAAGGTGGTTTAACTTCACCAACAATCGGCTCATCATATAATGCTTTACAATCAACTGCATTAGGTACCGGTTGGAACTCTAAACCTGTTACCGGCTTATTAGGTTACGGTTCTGAATTGTATACTCCATACAACGGCCCTACTTACTTAAATGCTTCGCCGATAGCAACAGGTACTTTTTATAATGGTACTCCATCGGTTACATTATCAAACACAATTTCAAATGCCAAAATCAAACCGTTTGACGTAAAATCATACGAGGCTGGTTTTGATGCTAAATTCTTAGGCAACCGTTTAGGTTTAAATGGTACTTACTTCACAACAGAGAATGGTCCTAACATTTTCCCTTTGGGTGTAGCCACTTCAACAGGCAACACAAACCAGTTGGTGAATGGTGTAACCACACGCAAAAGAGGCTTCGAGATTGAGTTGATGGGTTCTGTATTGAAAAACCCTAATGGCCTTAACTGGGATGTTAACGTAAACTACTCAACTTATAAAGAAACTATCAAATCAATTTACCCGGGTGTTAATACCCTGCAGCAAAACAACCATAACTACGTTGTTGGCGACAGGCCAGATGCTATCTACGGTACCAAATTTGTAAGAGATGGTAACGGTAATATAGTTAACACTTATTCTGTTGATGGTACTGGTAAAGTATCAGGCGGTGTGCCACTTACTTCGCCGGGTGGTTTGAGCAACCAGGGCCTTTTAGGTTATGCCAACCCTGATTTCTCATTTGGTATTACCAACACGTTCACTTATAAAGGCTTTATTTTAAGCTTCCAGTTTGATGGCCGCGTAGGCGGTAAAATTTATGACAGAACTTACTACCAGGCAATGAATGGTGGTACCGATCTGGAAACAGCTACAGGAGCTTATGGTGCTGCCCGTTTAGCAGAGTGGAATAGTACTAAAGAAGGTACTGTAGGTGCTACACCATCATATATTGGCCCTGGTGTTCACATTGTAAGCGGTACTCCAATATTTGTTGGCGGCCAGATCTCTAACTTAAAAGACCTTACTTTTGCTCCAAATACTATCCCGGTTACTGTTCAAAGTTATGTATCAAGCGGTATAGCAGGTAACTTTGATGAGTACTACATGATAAGCCGTACGTATGCTAAATTACGCGAGGCTTCTTTAGGTTACTCGTTACCGGCAAGCATGTTAAAAGGTACATTTATCCGGAAAGTAACATTCTCAATAGTAGGCAGGAACCTGCTTTATTTTGCAGCACGTAAAGATATTGACCTTGATCAGTTTGCATCAGGCTACAATGCATCAGATCGTAGTTTAGTTGGTGGAAATAGCGGTAGCGACCTTGAAAGCCCTACGGCCCGTCGTTTTGGTTTTAACCTCCATTTAACATTCTAATTATTAAACTGATTTAAAGAAAATTTATGAAAATAAAATCATTAATTCCATTCGCGTTGTTGTTAACAATGGGTATGGTATCAATAACCGGCTGTCAGAAGGGGGATTTGATCAATAACCCTAACGTAGCAGGTTCAAACTCAATAGTCCCGCTTTCATTATTATTAAACCATATCACTGCTACATTAATCCGTAGCGATGAGCAGCCATGGGGCTATTCGGCAGTTGCAAATCAGTATGTAGTTGCCAACTACTCATACTACAGGGGTACTAATACTTATAATTTTGGTAACACTTCTGATAGCTATGATATCTTGAAATATACACTGAAACTGGAGCAGCAGGCTACTTCTCAGTTGGGTAACCAAAGCAATAAATATTATGCTTTAGCCCAGTTTTTCAAGGCATATTCTGGTGTTTGGTTAAGCCAAAGAGTAGGTGACATCCCTTTTTCACAAGCTGGTGACGCAAATAACCTTACTCCAAAATATGATACCCAGCATGATGTATATAAAACTGCACTTGCACAACTTGAAAATGCAAATACAATTCTTGGCGCTATTATAACAGGAACTCCAAGCCTTGCCAATACAGTACTGGATGCAAGCGGTGATATTTATGGCCTTACTTACCAGCAATGGCAAAAGGTTATCAATGCATATCATTTACGTGTATTGATCAGCCTGAGCAAACGTGCAACTGATAATGCCGATTTGCAAATCCCTCAGCAATTTGCGGCTATTATTGGCAATTCAACTAAATATCCTCTTTTAACCGGTAACAGCGATAACCTTGTTTATAAATTTAACGCAACTAACCGTTACCCTACCTTTTCTTTAGGTCTTAATCCTTATAACAACTTTGCTAATGCAGGCGCTACATACGTAGGTATATCAACAACTACTCAGGATCCACGTCTTTATGTAACAACAACTCCGGCTCCTTTGCAGATAAGCGGCGGTAAGGATATCAGCGATTTTTCAGCTTATATTGGCTCTGATATTAACCAGGCACAACCAGCTTTGTTAACTAATTCAAATAATGGTTTATATTCATTTAATAGCTACAGCCGTTATTATGTTTCTGCAACTGGTGCAAATGCCGAGCCGTTTGTTTTCATAGGTTATTCAGAAATGTGCTTTAACATAGCCGAAGGTTTAAACAGGGGCTGGGCTGCAGGAAGTACTGCAACATGGTATACAAATGGTATCAATGCTTCATTGGCGCTATATGGTTTAACTAACGGCCAAACATTAACAGTTACTTTCCCGATATCATCTACTGAAGTATCAATTAATCCTAAAAAGCTTAAACAAGGTGATGCATGGGGTACTGCTACTGTAAACATTCCACAGTTTATAGCTAATGTTGCCTATGCCGGTGATAATGCTGCAGGTTTAACACAGATCTTAACCCAAAAGTATATCTCCATGTTTAATAACTCTGGTTATGAGGCATTTTATAACTTCCGCCGTACAGGCCTTCCAGCCTTTGCACAAGGTGGTGCTGGTATTGGTACTCCAAATAATTTAATACCACGCCGCTGGCAGTATCCTGCTTCTGAATCTGCTTACAACACAGCAAATTATAAAGCAGCTCTTTCGTCACAGTTTGGTGGTAATGATGATTTGACCAAGGATACCTGGTTAACCAAATAATAAAAAATAGCTAAACTAAAACTTTAACAGGGGCACACTAACACGTGTCCCTGTTTTATAATTTAAAAAGGACATGAAAAAAATAGTTTTATCAGCATTTGCACTTATTGTTCTTGCAGGCAGTGTTAATGCCCAGGTAGCCGACAGTGCCAAACGCAAAGTTGAATTACAGGGGGCTGTGAACTTCAGGGATATAGGTGGTTACACCACTAAAGACGGTCACCATGTAAAGTGGGGCAAAATATACCGCAGTGCCGATATGAGCAAGCTTACAGACCAGGATTTGGCTACGTTAGCCGAACGTAAGATTGCATACGATGTAGATTTGCGTGGTACACAGGAATCGAAACAGGCGCCTGATCGTTTAAACCCCAATACTGATTATATTTTATGCCCGGCCGGAAGCGATAACGTAGGCAATATGATGCAAAGCTTTAAAGGCAAAACCCATGGCGATTCGATCATGGTGGATTATTACAGCAATACAACTTACCTGGCCGACAGGTACAAGCCATTTTTTGGTAAACTGCTGACAATGCCCGAAGATAAAAGCCTTGTATTTCATTGTACTGCAGGTAAAGACCGTACAGGTATCGGTGCTGCTTTATTGTTGTATAGTTTAGGTGTACCTTATGAAACCATCATGAAGGATTATGAGGCATCAAACTATTACCGCGCTGCCGAAAATGAAAAAATGGCTAAACAAATGGTTCAGTACATGAAGGTAAATGAAGGTGTTGCCAAAGATGTGGTTGCTGTTAAAAAAGAATACCTTGACGCCACCTTTACCGCTATCAAAAAACAATATGGCTCTATTGATAACTATCTTAAAAACCAGGTTGGTTTAACAGATAAAGATATCAAAGAGCTTAAGGCCAAATTTTTGGAATAATATATTATTAGGAAGAATAATTCCCTTTATTAAGCTACGGGGAGTAAACAGGCAAACTATTACCTTTTTACTCCCCGTAGCTTTTTGTCAACCATTAACATCAAAACAAACAATTTTGCTAATCAAAAACTCCCCCTTTAGGGGGCTGGGGGGCGAGGCCTATTTCGTTAGCTCAGTTTCATATAAAACCTTACCGGTCATATTAATCGCCTTAACATGTAGTTTATTGCTGTTGATGGCAAAATACATGAAGCCATGTTCTGATGCTTCGAAACGGCTGTAAGGGATGCCGGAAGTAACCGGGGTAAGCTCCGAACCTGCACCTGAAATAAACTGGTGCGTATAGCCTTCGGGCTTAAGGTGCTGAAGTGAATGGTCATGGCCCGACAGGTATACATCCACTTTATATTTTTCAAAGATCCCTGCCATCTTTTCCCTTACCGTTAAAGTATCATAATTTTTAATACGGGGGCCTACAGTATAGTAAGGATGATGACCGATGATCATTTTCCATTTTACGTTGGCCGGTGCATTTTTCAGTTGTTCATTGATCCATACCATTTGCTCTTCAACCTGTTGCTTTTTATCTTCATGCAGCATAGGATCAGTATCAATCATCAGCATCATTACTTTATCGCCGTTTTTTCCTAATGCAAACTCTTTTTTATAATAAAGCGACGGCATATTCCAGCGGCGGCTCACCTTGCTGTACCGTATTTGTGCCTGCGGATCGGCGCCATAATCATGATTGCCCAAAACAGAGTACCAGTTACATTGCAATGAGTGCGCTGTATAAATATTTTCAAAAGAATAATGCCAAAGCGGGTCGTTTTCACTTATAACCCCCAGCGGATAAAAATTATCGCCTACAGAAATTACAAAATCATTAGGATTGGCTGCTCCCCATAAACCCATTTGTTTGGCTACTTCAGTCTGGTCGTATTCGCCGTTCCGGCCCCAATCGCCAATTGCCATAAAGTGAACATCAAATTCATCTTTTAAAGCTGCCTTTGATGACAGGTCGTCACTTTCAAGGTGGGTTATATTTTCGCCGGCTAAGGCAGTTATCGGGGTTATTAGTGATGCACCTAAGGCAGTTATGGTAGTGTTTTTCAGGAAGTCGCGACGTTTCATTTAAATAGGGGATTGCTGAATAAATAAGTTTCAAACTTACCCAAACGCGGAGGCTTGCAATGATGAGACGGGATTAAATAATTGTAAGCATTGTATTAATATATTGAAACGTTATGGCATCGTCAAAAGCCATTGAACTTAATGGCTGGCCGGTTTTGATTGGAGTGTGAATAAGCTAAGGCACTGATTCAATGTACTATAATAGGTGTTGTTTGTTTTGATATGATTAGTTAATTAATTGTCTTTTTGAATTAAGTTAGCTGTAATTAATAGCTAATATGTTTTATGTTGAAAGAAAATTTCTGAAAAGTTAATATTGAAGATGTCTGAACTGAACAATTTGAACGATGTTGCCGTATAAAACCTCACCTGATTTTTGTTACGGCGGTAGCGAAACTATTTAACACCCTGAATGTAAATGGTTTTGCAAATAGAAGCTTTAACAACCTCATCATTTTGTGGATTTGATTTTTAAGGCTTTGTAAAAGGTTCATGAACAACCGTTTATTTTTATTGTTATTCCTGTTATTATCATTCAAGGCAAAAGCGCAAAACTGTACTTTGAGTGTTGATCTTGCAGCATCATCAACCACTATCTGTTCAGGCAGTTCGGTGGTGTTAACGGCCGCAGCTACCGCTGGTACTGCGCCCTATACTTATTTATGGAGCACGGGCGAAACCGGGCCTGCTATCAGCGTAAATAAATCTGGTACTTATACGGTAACTGTTACCGATAAAACTGCAGGGTGCAAGGGTGTTACTAAAAGTATTGCTATCGCCGATGCCAATACTCCGGCCGCACCAACAGCTAAAAGCGTAGTGGTATGTCAAAATAGTTCGGCTACACTTACCGCTACCGGGCCCGGGGGAGTTTATCAATGGTTTGACGCTCCTGTCGACGGTAATTTCTTGGTAAGTTCAAACACTTTTACCACGCCGCCGGTAACATCGTCAGTTACTTATTATGTACAAACTACGGTTGCAGGTTGTACCAGCCCGCGAACAGCCGTTTCAGTATACATAACCGGCAAGCCTGAAGTTACAGGTTCTGCAACATGTTCAGGGGGGAGTGTTACGCTTTCAGCAAGCGGAGGGCAAAGCTATAGCTGGTATGCCTCGGCTGCCGGAGGTACTGTTTTAGGAACGGGGCCATCATTTACTACACCGCCATTATCTAAAACTACAACTTACTATGTTGTTGCCGTAATTAATGATTGTACCAGCGTGCCCACACCTGTAGTTGCCAAAGTTAACGCACCACCGGCTACTCCAGTAGTTTCAAATGCTAATACTAATATCTGTTCCGGATCGGTAGCAGCTTTACATGCAGATGCAGCTGTCGGTTTTTTTCAATGGTTTGATGTGCCAACAGGGGGCACCCCACTTATTTCGAGCCCGGACTATACTACTCCGGTACTAACTGCCAACAAAACTTATTATGTACAAACAGTACTTAATGATTGCGTGAGTCCGCGTGTACCGGTAACAGTATCTGTTAACCCGATACCTGCAGTACCCGAACCCCAAACCAGCACCATTTGTTACGGTTCGGTAACTACATTGACTGCAGCTGTAAACCCTACCGGTACTTATAACTGGTATGATGCACAAACAGGCGGGCGGTTACTGAAATCGGGTTTGAAATTTACTACACCTGCATTAACTAAAACAACTACTTATTATCTTGAAAATGCTTCGGCGGCAGGCTGTATAAGTGATCGTGCACCAGTAAAAGTGATTGTTAACCCCTTTATAGCAGCGCCGGTAGCAGCCGGGGCCGTGATTTGCTCTGCTTCGGTAGCTTCATTAACAGCAACATCGGCAACCGGCGGCACTTATCAGTGGTTTGATGCAGCTATCGGCGGCAATCTTTTATCAGCACAGGCCGGATATACAACTCCGGTATTAACAGCAAGTACAACCTATTATGTGCAAACTACGGTTAATGGATGTACCAGCGCCAGAACTGCTGTATTAGTGACTGTTATCCCGCCGGTAGCAGCTCCGCAGGTGCCTGCTACTACAGTTTGCTACAACGGATCGGCAGTGCTCACGGCAAGCGGGGCAAGCGGCAATTATACCTGGTATGACAGTGCCACAGGAGGCTCAATTTTATCATCGGGGCCAACATATGTTACGCCCAATTTAACTACGACTGCAACTTATTATGTTGAAAGCTCATCAAATGATTGTGTCAGCGCGCGTACTGCAGTTACTGTTAAAGTAAACCCTCAGCCATCGCCTCCAACAGCCGAAAATGTATCAGTTTGCTCCGGTTCATCGGCTAAACTTACAGCCAGTGGCGATGGGGAGGTCCTGTGGTTTGCTACAGCCACAGCCGGGAGCCCCTTGTTTACAGGCAATACATTCAATACACCTATTATCTCCGAAAAAACTACTTATTACATACAAAGCAGGGTTGGCGATTGTGTAAGCAGTCGCGTGCCGGTAACGGTTTCTATCAATTCGGCAGGTGAAACACAGTTTCTTTACACCTCGGGTACTTTTAGCCCTCAGAGCCCTAACCCCAGGCCTGTAATAAATAATCCATCGGGTGGTACTTTCAGTGCTTCGCCCGCAGGCTTGGTATTTGTGGACGTGCATACCGGCGAAATTAATGTAAAGGCAAGTGCGCCGGGTAAATACATTATTACCATAACAGGGAATGGCCCATGTACATCAACCTATAGCGCCGGGGTAGAAATTGTTTCCATATTTGATGCAAAGTTTACGTATGGAGGGCCATTTTGCCAGTATGGAACTAACCCCAAACCAATGTTTCCGCCCAATGCAAGTGCGGGTACCTTCTCAGCTTTGCCGGCAGGTTTAACTTTTGCAAGCACATCCACAGGCGAAATCAATTTAAGTAAAACAATACCCGGTACCTATAAGATTACCAATACCATTTATAATGCCGACGGAACAGTTGGCAGCACCGCCACTGCAGAGGTGACTATAGAAGCGGGCGCAAAGGTAGACGCCGGCCAGGATCAGACCGTGCAGCCCGGGGAAATTGTTCATCTGACAGGCAGCATAAGTGGCGTTAATGGCGGTAAATGGTCGGGCGGATTAGGGAAATTTGCTGATGCTACAGCGAAAAGTACCACTTATACCCCGGCTCCCGGCGAAAAGCAGGTAACACTTACCCTAACCTCAAATGACCCGGCGGGGAATTGCGGGCCGGGTATTGACAGGGTTGTTATTAACATTGGCTCAGTTTTATCGGCGCCAACGGCTTCCGGTACTTCTACATGTATGGGGAGTATAGCTACGGTATCGGCTACCGGCCCCGGCGGCACGTACCGTTGGTACAGTGCGGCCGAAAATGGTACTTTATTATCTACCGGGCCTAATTTTATTACTCCTGCGCTTACGCAAACAACAACATATTATGTAAATACAACAGCCAATGGTATTACCAGCGGCATGACAGCGGTTACTGTAACGGTTAATGAGCCGCCACCTGCCCCGGTAGTTAAAAATGTGGCTGCCTGCGAAGGCAGCCACACCACATTGACTGCCACCGGCTCAAAAGGTACTTATCAATGGTATGATGCGCCGGTTGGCGGCACTTTGTTGTCCATTAATGACACTTATACAACCCCGGCTTTGATAGCCAATACAAGCTATTATGTGCAGGCTGTTGTTAATAGCTGTGTAAGCGAGCGTACTAAAGTTGATGTAACAGTTAACCCGCTGCCGGTTATCACCAGTGGTTCTGCCGATAATGTTTGCAGCGGGGTAGCGGAAAGTTATACCATCACAGCAGATCAGCCTGGTGCAACTTTTCTATGGTCGCGTGCGGCAGTAGCCGGAATTAGCAATGTTGCTGTATCCAACCAAACATCCAATCAAATAACCGAAACACTGGTTAATACAAAGACTGATCCTATTGATGTTACCTACTTAATAACGCCTGTATCCAACGGCTGTTCGGGTACGCCGCTTAGCTATGTTGTTACGGTTTATCCGTCGCCGCAGGTTACAAGTGCGCGAACAGCTACCTTGTGTAATATGACTACAGATAATTACGCTGTTACTTTCAGTATTCCTGGTATAAGTTCCAGTTGGTCGAGGGATGCGGTTCCCGGCATCAGCAATCAGTCGGTATCCGGGCAAATGGCGGGCGTTATCCGTGAGATATTGTTTAACACAACCAATGCGCCTGTTGAAGTTACTTATATGTATAATTATCAAACAAGTAACTGTTCCGGCGCGCCTTTTAAATGGGTGGTAACGGTTAATCCATCTGTTAATGTTACCAGTAAAGCGTCAGATGCGGCCTGCAGCGGGGAACCGCTTAATTATATCATTACTTCAAATGTGCCATCAGCAACGTTTACCTGGAGCCGGGCCGCGGTGCCTGGTATCAGCAATGCCGCGGTAACAAATAAAACCGGCAATAAAATTGATGAGGTGCTGGTTAATAAAGGAACATCTGCCGTTAATGTACTTTATGTGATAACACCATCGGCTTTTGAATGTGAAGGTACGCCTTTTGCCTATGTGGTAAAGGTTAATCCCGAAATACCACTGCCCGATATGCGGACAAACTCGCCGGTATGCGTAAACAAAACTATCAAACTGAATGTGCCGGCTACACCAGGTGCAGTTTATACCTGGACAGGGCCTAACGGTTTTAAGTCGGCACTGCAAAATCCCGAAATACCGAATGTTACCGCCGATATGGCCGGCACTTATTCCCTTTACATTACGGTTAACGGTTGCAGCAGCCCGGTGGCTACTAAAGAGGTTGTGGTAAATAAACTGCCGACTTCAGATGCGGGAGGAAATATATTGGCTTGTATTACAGATCAATACATTCAACTGGCGGGTATAATAGGAGGGGGGACTACCACCGGTGTATGGTCAAAGAAAGGTGCTAATCCCGGTCAGTTTTTACCCTCCGGTAACGCCCTGTATGCGAAGTATGAACCCACAGCCGAAGAGAAAGCTGCCGGATCGGTAACGTTAGTATTAACATCTACCAGTAAAGATAATTGCACTGTTGCCACATCCGAAATGACTATAACCTTTGGTAAAACGCCGGGTACAAATGCCGGCGCCGACCTGGAAGTTTGCGCAAAGCGTGACCCCATTAAGTTAGATGGTAATATCCTGATACCGGGCGGTGGCAAATGGACAAGTTCAGGTACTGGTACATTGCTTTATGCTGAGAATGCACAGGGCGCGGTATACACCCCTTCTGAAGAGGATGTGAAAAACCGCTCGGTAAAACTTACGCTTACGGCAAACGCGCCGGGGCAGTGCTATACAGCCAGCGACGATATGGTGATTAAATTTATCCCGCCGCCAACGGTTAATGCCGGTGGAATAAGATATGTATTGAAAAACCATACCATTACCTTAACGCCAACCGTTAGCGATGAAAATGTACAATACCTGTGGCTGCCCGATGTGGGCTTAAGTAATAACAAGATAAAAGAGCCCGTGGTTACAGGCGATGCAGATATCACTTATACACTTTATGTTACGGATGTACGTGGTTGTGTTAACCAAAGTACATCCATCATTAAAGTATCGCCTGATATTACTGTGCCCAATACTTTTACCCCTAATGGAGATGGATTTAACGATTATTGGGAGGTGAAGGGATTGGTAGCTTATGAAAGCTCGACTGTAGATGTGTTTAACAGGTATGGCGAAAGATTATACCACTCTATTGGTTATGGTGTGCCCTGGGATGGTAACTTTAACGGGCGGCAATTACCGGCAGGTACGTATTTTTATATTATCGATCTTAAAATGGGGAAACCGCCGCTGTCGGGTTCGGTAACCATTCTGAGATAGGTACCCCTGAAGAAAAATTTGAAAAGCTGCAACGTTTTTTTTCAAAAAGCGTCATATACTTAAACACGCGATCATGAAAAAACTAATCTTCTCACTGATGGCTTCGTTACTAACAGTTGCGATTGCCTTTAATGCTTCTGCGCAGACCGTGACCCGGAATGTATCCGGTTATAACGGTATTGCATGCGGCGGCCCGTTTAACGTATTTATTAAAATTGACGGAACTGAAAGCCTGAAACTTGACGTTGACGCTAATGTAGTTGATGATATTAAAACCGAAGTAGAGAACGGTGTACTAAAAATTGAATTTAAAGACCGTTGGAAAAGTCACCGCAATATGCAGCGTGCCAACATCTATATCACAGCCAAAAGCCTGGGATACCTTGCCAACAGCGGTTCTGGAAATACAACTGTTGATGGGATAATGACCGGCGAACACGCCAAGATCGCCTTAAGCGGTTCAGGGAATATTAAAACTGCTGTTAAATCAGGTACATTGGACTTAAGGATCAGCGGATCAGGCTCAATTGATATCAAAGGCAGTACCGGTATGGCCGATTGCAGTATTTCAGGTTCGGGAGAGATCAACGGTAAGTCATTAAGGACTGAAACTGTTGAAGCTGCGATTGCAGGCTCAGGAAATATTAGCCTGATAGCAAGTAAAACAGTATCTGCCCGCATCTCAGGCTCAGGAAGTGTTGAGTATTCAGGTACTGCTACAACAGGCGAAACACGTTATGCCGGTTCAGGCAGGGTAAGCAAGGTTGACTAAAACACTGCTCATTTAAAATATAAAAAGACTGCTCCATTTGGGGCGGTCTTTTTTTGTTGTTGGCGTAGCGCATTTTATGCCTTATCGATCTCGCCCGCTACCCGCTGTGCCGATCGGATACATGATTCCATTCCCCTGCTTAAATTATCGGCATAAGTGCCGGCAAAATAGATCCGGCCTTCTGGTTTCATGATCTGTGGCCAAAAACGGTGCATCTGGCCTATCGGGAATGGTTCCATTTCACAGGCCGGGGCAAATGCATCGCGTGTCCAGTCTTTGGTTAAAGCCTGTTCAATGGTGTCATGCTTGCCCGGGTAAACTTGCCTGAAGGCGTCGAGTACCTGTTGAGGATTAAGGCCGCCGGGACCATAGGCTTTCAGGATCACCCTGTCGCTGCCCACCTCATTTGTTTCTTCCCATATAGATGATATGTATGGATGTTCAAAGTCCATATTGATACTTTTAAAACCATCATCGAGCCAAAAACGGGTACTTGCCTCAAATACATAAAAGGGGTGCGACGAATAGGTAGTACGGTTAACTACATACTGCTTTTCGGGCGAAAGGGGTGGGGAAAGGGGAATAGTTTTGAATATGGGCAATGTGATGCAGTTTACCAAAAAATCAGCATTCATTTCCTGTTCGGCTTTGCCGTATGGTTTGTATTTAACCGTAACGCCGGTAGCTGAATGGCTGATGCCTGTTATGGGATGGTTTAACTTTATCCTTTTCCCCAGTCGTTTGGCAAAGGCAATGGGTAATTGTTCGTTGCCGTTTTTTAAATGGTAAGTATCGCCTTCGGATAGCGGAATGCCGCGTGATTCCATAACATACGCCCTCCAGAGATGATATAGTGCGGAGGTTCGCTGGCCACCCAAATGAGCCATTGCCGCTGCGGATGCACCCTCTTTTTTATAAAGCTCGCTAACTGGGATCTTATCAAAATCATCGTATCCAACCCCAAATGGTTGGTATGGATCTGTAAATTTGCCGCCGTATTTTTTAAGATAGAAAGAGCTTAGGGCATAAAACGGGTTTTCGGCGAGAAATTTAACTTCAGGCTCATTAAAGCCCATTTTGTTTAACACAGCCGGGTCTTTCATCATTTCATCCGTATAAAACTTACCGCCAATCATGCGTAGCCCATTGCGGTTAGGAGCAGCAGCCGATCCTTCAGCATGAGGATAGGGCAGGGCTGTAAGCTTAAATTCGTCTGCATATTCAAAAAACTTTTCGTAACCAGGTTTGGTGATATGATCGGCACCGTAATCAGCATATAAACCATCTGATAAACCATCCCGGCCTGTAAAAACATGGCCGCCATACCTGCCATCGGCCTCCAGCACTGTTACCTCATGGCCGGCCTTCATTAATTCATATGCACAGCAAAGGCCCGTAATACCGGCTCCGGCAACGATCACCTTTTTACCTGATGTTGGTTTGTTGCTGTCAGGTGTTATAATCTTTGGATCTTCAACTTGTTGAGCGCTTAAAAATTGAGGGGCGAGAACTGAACCGGCACCAGCCAGTAAGGTGTGTTTAATGAATGATCGTCTTTTAATACCTTTCATTGCTAACGAGGATTTGATGAGGAATAGCTTTCAATAAATTTAGTATTATTTGGCTGTAGCTGTATTAGTTAAAAAAAATTGAGCATCTGTTTATCCCGGTGTAGAAGTATTGTAGTGAAAACAAAAAGGGCCGCCCGTAAAAACAGGCCGGCCCGGACAGTTAATATATGAATAAGTATCGGCAAATAGCGATTTACATGGCAGGGGTAAGCCCTTTGCGTTGCCCCTTTAGTTTAATTGCCTGGTATATCATACCCACAATAAATAATACCAGCATGATCAGGAGCCCCATTTTTACTACTGGCGAATCAGGGCCATCGGCTACAGGCTGTTCAACAGGGAGCCTTGTAAGTGTTTCAACTATGGCAGGCACTAACGAAAAGAATAATGTGGCAGTCATACCTATAGTTTGTACATAATCGGCCTTACCGCCAAAAATGCGCAGGGAAGGGGCGTAGTAAACAATAGGCAGCAATATTAAAATAAGAAACGAAAGATTATGGGCGCTGCTCAGATGGCCGGTTTTCATCACCAGGAACGATGATAAACAGGCCAGCACGGTAAAGATGCCATAAAGCCTGCCGTTTGTTGTTTTGGGATTGATTTTCCCATCTTGAAATAAGGCGATAAAACCAATTGCAACTCCCACAAGGCTTATTGCCGTATGAATAACTCCGAATGTTGATAAATGATTGGGCATAAAAGTGATTTTTTAAGGTTAATGATATTTTGTAAAGTGATTTGCTTACGAATACCAGGATTTATCCAATACTTATGCCTGTCTTTTACATTATTGATAATGAGTTTGTTGTGTTTTTATATTGCTTTGAAATGACGAAATATCGTAACGATTTGTCATTTGTGACGGAATGTAGTAAGTGTCAGTTACTTAATAAAGATACAAGCGTCATAGATATTAAACGCTTATGATCTGATTTTTGATAGCGAAAAGTACCATACCTGTTCGGGATTTAAGCCCGAACTTTTGAAATAACGATTCGCGGTAATTATCGATAGTATGTGGGCTCAGGTTCATCTCGTCGGCAATTTGCCTGTAGGTAAGCTCCGAGCAGCTTAACCTCAGAAACGTAAGTTCGTTGGAGGTAAGCTCCTTCGATTTATCGGCGGGGGTATTTTTATTTTGCATGGTGTACAGCAATTTGCCGCTTACCAGTTCATTGAGGTAATAGCCATGTTTTTGGATAGTTTGCATCGCATATACTACATCTCTGATCTTCGATTCCTTAAGCATATAACCAACAGCCCCGCTTTTGAGCATATTGATGATCGGTTTGTCCTCGTCAGACATGCTTAGCGCCAGCACTTTTACCGTTGGATGGTTTTCGCGCAGCCAGGTCGTGGCCTGGTAGCCATCCATCACAGGCATGGTGATGTCCATCAGAATAATATCGGGCAGCGGGGATTTTTTGAGTTTGCTGATCATATCCTCGCCGTTTTCAGCGTCGAAAACTATGCTGATCTCTTTAAAATCATCAAGCAAACTGATCATCCCCTGCCTGAATAATGTATGATTATCAATAATGGCAATTTGAATAAGCGGGGTTGATGTTAAAGTCTGCATTAATTATAGGTTATATCTGTTAACTGGTGTTAACTGTAATGCAAAGTAGGAAAAATAATATACTTCTATTTCATTTTATTACCTGTTTTGAAGCTAAAAAAGGGTGAAAACACCCTTTATAGTTTTTAGCACTTAAACGAAATTTGAGATATTAAAGAAATGCCCCCGGTTTTAAAATTTGTACCCCTGATAAAAATAAAAATGCTGAAGTATTCAATGCCCCAGAAAAAGGCATCGGAATATGGAAAATTAATTCAAAAACATATAAACCTAAATTAAGAGAAGCCCCTAAACCTTTTTACTTAATTATTTTAACATTGATGTTTAACCCATTATAAAAGCCGGCGGCAATTATAATGGGTTCTTTGTTTTTACAGGCGCCTGTCTTCTTCTTTGATGGGCAGGTCGTTGATGCTGGCATAGCGTTTTTGCATCAGCCCGTTTTCGTCAAACTCCCAATTCTCGTTGCCATAAGCGCGGAACCATTGGCCTTCGGCATTATGGTATTCATACTCAAAACGCACGGCAATACGGTTATCTGTAAAGGCCCATAGCTCTTTTTTTAATTTATAATCGAGCTCTTTTTGCCATTTACCGCTTAAAAATTTAACTACCTGTTCGCGTCCGTTCACAAATTCCGAGCGGTTGCGCCATTCGGTATCAATGGTATACGCTAATGAAACTCTTTCCGGGTCCTGGCTGTTCCAGGCATCCTCGGCTAATTGCACTTTTTGAGTGGCTGTTTCAAAATTAAATGGCGGTAGTGGCAGCTTCTGTTCCATGATGGTAATAATCTGATTTGATACCTCAAAGTTAAGATGATGCAGGCTTATTTAATGGTACTATTCAACGTTCCTTTGGTATTATGTTTTCTTTTTTTAATTTAGATAGCACCTCATAACCAATTTATTACCTGTTTGTCATGAAAGCCAAAAACATGAAACCAGTCGCCCTTGCCGATTCGGCAGGTGTAGACATGTATATGCAAAAGCTTGACCACCCGCTGAAGGATGTACTGGAGGCTTTAAGAAAGATCATCCTGAGCGTTGACAGCGAAATAGGTGAGCAGGTAAAATGGAACGCGCCGAGCTTTTTATATATCGGTGAGATGCAGCCTTTTGATCCTAAAGAGTACAAAAGATATATTATCGTTTCAAACGTATACCAAAAAGATTGTATCAGGCTGGTATTCCCTTCGGGAGCGAAAATCAATGATACTTCCGGTTTGCTTACCGGCGATTATGCAGATGGCCGCCGGCTTGCCTTTTTTTACAATATGGAAGAAGTTGTGGCAAAAGAGGAAGCTTTGCGAAAGGCTGTGAAAACCTGGTTGCTTCTGTTAGATAAATAATTACCGATATAGCATGATCAAATTTATTCAGCATATAAAAGATCTTAATGTTGAGGCTGTTAAAGAGATGATTGACAAGGACAGGGCATGGCTTACCTGGGCCGAAGACAGCGGTAAAAACGCGCTGCATTATTTGTGCGGAGTTGAAATTGCAAAACGCCCGGCAAAGGCAGAAGATAGTTTGACGATGCTCAAATTGTTGCTGGCTGAAGGTATGGATATTAACGCTGTTCACCGGATAAAGGAGGATTGCGGTTTTTTCCCGGCCACGCCGCTTTGGTATGCCTATACGAGGGGAAGAAACGAACTGTTATATAAATACCTGTTAGCTAATGGTGCCGACCCGGAACATTGTATGTATGCCATAGCCTGGTACAATGATGTTGAAGCTGCCAGCCTGTTTAAAAGCTATGGTGCGAAAGTGGAAGATGATACAAGCAGCGATACCCCGTTTATGGCTGCATACAACTGGAAACGCTTTGAAGTGGCCGAATGGTTTTTAAAGAATGGGGCCGATGTCAACTTTGCGGATAAGGAGGGCAGCACTACACTCTTCTATGCGGTAAAACGGAAGTATAAACTGGATCAGATCCGGTTATTGTTAAAATTTGGCGCCGATTTCAATAAAGAAAATAAGCATGGTATATCGCCTAAGAAGCTGGCAGAACAGAATAATCAGACGGGGATTTTGAAGTTATTTAAATGATTTTTGTAGAGACGCATCACATGCGTCTCCGTTAGGAAAAGCCGCTAAGCACAATATTGGAGAATTTAATCGGCATGCGGGAGACGTATGTGATGCGTCTCTACAGCCAAAATTGAAAAATTAATTCACTACATCCATGCCCAGCATCCCATCAATATTAACATCAATTTACTAACCTTACTTGGCAACAGATCAAAGTGCTTTTTAAAAGCAGCAGTAAAATGGTGCGCATTTTTGTAACCTACGGTTTCGGCAACGTCGCTAACGCTTCGGCCCTCTTTAAGCAGTTTATAGGCAAGGTTCATTCGACGTTCGGCCAGGTAACCAAAAACGGTGCTGCCAAACAACGCTTTAAACCCTTTCTTTAATTTAAAATCATTGAGCCCGGTTTTGCGCGATAACTCAATCAAAGAGCAGGGATATTTTAAATTTTGCTCTACTATAATTTTAGCTTCCAGTAATCGAGCTTTGTCTGCGTTACTAAAAGCAGGGAGCATGTTTATTTCATCGGGCTGATGCTGTTTAATCAATAACTCCACTATACCGGCTTCAAGTAGCAGGCGTTTTATATAAGGCGTTTGGCTATTATCTAAAATGTTTTTACTGATGGATTGTGCCTTTGCGGTCAGGTCTTTTTTTATCAAATGATGGGGATGTTTTTTTATATCGGCAGGCAAGGTTCCCTGGCCAGATAACTTTTCTATAAATAATTCATCAATACATATTGCCAGCATTATACTGTCAGTATGGAGTGATATATTGGCATTTAGATCCATCCTGCAAGCGGAAGAACTATTGCCTTTATTTATCCTTATCACCGTTTTACCAAGATCTGCCTCCACCTTACCATCCAATGCGAAAATCATAATTCTGCTTGGTTTAGGGTAATCAAAACTAATTGAGAACAACTGAGCAGAACTAAGAATCCCGTATACAACACAGATCCTATCAAACCAGCATTCATTTATTTTAACACTACCGTTGGTAAATCTTATTTCGTGATTGCGTTCCTCGAGGCACGATGCGGCGGTAAAACCTTCCGGGTAGCATAATTGAATATGGTTGGTTTGTGAAGGAGGGGTAAGGGCAGTGTGCATAAAATCCGTTTAGCGTTGTTTTCAATCCGTTTGTCGTTAACCAAATAGGTTGGCTATGCCACAAATTTGCATCATTATTTTTAATTAGTCTAAATAAATGAAAATTATTCTTCCTTTGGTACTTGTCTTGTCGGTTTCAAACTTTGCTTTTGCACAACGCGACACAACAGGGAAGGATAGTACTAAGCAATTAAAAGAAGTAGTAATAACAGGCACCCGCACCGCAAAAAGCTTACAGCAGGTACCTATCCCCATTACCCGCATCACATCCGAAGAAATAAAAAAACGAGGATTGGTACGCCTGAACGAGGTTTTATCGGAACAAACAGGGATTAACATTTTGGACGATCCGCACGGCCAGGGCATCCAGATCCAGGGTTTTGATCCGGCGTATACTTTGATCCTGATAGATGGTTTGCCGCTGATCGGCCGCAGTACCGGCATCCTGGAGTTATCAAGGATCACTACTAATAATATCGACAGAATTGAAATAGTTAAAGGCCCTACATCTTCCCTTTACGGTTCGGAGGCAATGGCCGGCGTAGTGAACATCATTACTGCCGAGCCTGCCAAAGGCTTTGCTGGCGGTGTGGCCGGGCGATACGGCACTAACCAAAATGCCGATATCTCCCTCAACTCATCATACAAAACAAATAAGTTTTACATCAGCTTCTTTGCCAACCGCAACAGCAGCGGTGGGTACAGCCTTCAGCCTGCATCGGGCATCCCAACGGTTTCGCCATTTCATGGATACACTCTTAACGGTAAAACCGCTTACCGTTTTGATGATAATACAAGCCTGAAATTATCGGTAAGGTATTTTACTAATGATCAGGACAGCCGCTTTTCGGTTGATGATAACCGTTTTGCATCTGGCAAGGGCACCGAAAAAGATTTTAATATCGCGCCTGTACTTACACACAGGTTTAGCCAAAAAGATGTTTCAGTATTACAACTTTACCGCTCGGTTTATAAAACCAACTCTGATATCAGGTACGAGGATAATAATGATGTTTACGATCAAACTTACTTTACCCAAACCTTTAACCGCGCTGAAGTCCAAAACGATTACGCGTTTCAGGATAACCTGAAATTGACGGCAGGTGTTGGCGGCCAATATGAAACGATTGAGGCTACCCGTTACACCCAACAGCAATCGTTCACATCCGGTTATGGCTATTTCCAGGCCGACTGGATCCCCGTAAAAAAACTTGACGTTATTGCCGGCGGCCGATTTGACGCACACAGCGTTTACAAATCGCAATTCAGCCCCAAACTGGCAGCAAGCTATGCACTTAGTGATAAGCTTACGGTGCTGGCATCGGCAGGTAAAGGCTACAAAGCACCCGATTTCAGGCAGCTTTACCTCAACTTTACCAATGCCGAAGTGGGCTACAGCGTGTTTGGTTACGAAGAAGCACAGGCTGGTATAGCCCGTTTACAACAGGAGGGGCAGATTGAAACTGTTTTGATAGATCCATCTACGTTGAAGAGGTTGAACGCCGAGAGTTCAACTGCTTTCAATTTCGGGTTCAGGTATAAACCGGTGACTAAACTTTACTGGACAGCCAACCTGTTCCGCAACAACATTAGTAACCTGATCGAGACAGCGGCCATCGCGCTGAAAACAAACGGGCAATCGGTTTTTTCCTACTTCAACCTCAATAAAGTATATACACAGGGTGTTGAAACTGATGTTACGTACCAGCTTTTTAAGTCCCTGCAAGTGGGAGGCGGTTTCCAATACCTCGAGGCTTATGACCAGGATGTGCTTGACCAAATCAAGGCCGGTAAAGTTTTTACAAAAGATCCTGAAACCAACTTAACCAAAGTTTTAAAGCGAAGTGATTATGGCGGCTTGCTTGGCCGGTCGAAATATACCTACAACATCAGGCTAAATTACAACGACGAAAAAACAGGCATCAATACTTCGGTGAGGGCTATTTATCGCGGCCGGTACGGTTATAAGGATAGCGATGGCAACGGCATTGTGAACCGGGACGATGAGTATACCAACGGCTATATGCTCATCAACGCATCTGTTTCAAAACTGTTTATGAAAGATGCCCTCAGGCTGCAGTTAACTGCGCAAAACCTGTTTAACCATAAAGACCCGCAGGTGATCCTGAACCTGCCCGGCAGGCTTATTTATGCCGGGCTGGCCTACAATTTTAGCAAGCAATAATTTAAAAACTATCATACAATAAAACACACATGAACAAATTCAAAACTTTATCATTGGCATTCGGCACAGCTGTTATATTACTGACATCATCATGCAGCAAGAACAACAACGATCCAACTCCTGCGGTAAGCAAGCTTACCACCAAAACCATTTCTGACCTTGACGGGGCTACTAAAGCCACGGTTTACTTCAGCTTTGCAAGTGGCGCGCAGGTTACCGGAGCTGATACCGCTTCGGCAACAAAATGGGATATTAAATTTAAATCGACCAGCATATTTATAAATGGTGGCACATCAGGTACCGGGACAGCCCAGGCCCAGGTAGTGAGCAGCACGTTTGAAAGTTTAACAACGGCCCCAACTGCCGATTATAAAACTGACGCTACGGGCGCTCCCGCCATTTCGGGCTGGTACACTTACACCGCAACTACCGAGCCGCAGCATGCCATACTTACTGTACCGGGTAAAATATTCGTGATTAAAACAGCTGATGGCAAATACGCTAAAGTTGAAATGATCAGCTATTACAAAGGCAATCCAAACACTACAACTGCCGCGTTTGCAGATCTTGCTACAAGACCGGCATCACGTTACTATACTTTCCGCTTCGCTTACCAGGGCGACGGAACAACAAGCTTCAAATAGACAGGTTTTCTTTGGTTGGTTAATTATGTCGGAGGCCTCCTGAAAGGGAGGCTTTTTTGTTTTTAAAAGCATAAGTGTTTTGAGTGCTTTAACCCCTCTTTCCGGCGCAGCCGAAGAGAGGGGTGACCAGCGAAGCGTAGTCGGGGTGAGTAAATGGGCTGCTTGTATATATCTTTGTTTCATGGAAACTCAAAATGCTGCTCATTATATCCAATCCTTAAATTTATTGCCTCATCCCGAAGGTGGTTATTACCGGGAGGTTTTCCGTTCGACGGAAGAGGTTAACCGAATTGACTCTGCGGAAGTTAAACAGGCCTGTACCTCTATTTATTATTTATTGGAGGATGTCGATTTCTCCGGTTTCCATCGTATTGCATCCGATGAGATCTGGTATTTTCACAAAGGGCAGCCGTTGATTATTCACGTAATCCAAAAAGATGGTACTTTGATAAGCCATGAATTATCCGACGAAAATACGGGTAGCTTTTCTGTTATCGTACAGGCAGGCTTATGGTTTGCCGCCGAATTAAAAGCCGCCGAGGGGTTTGCATTGGTAAGTTGTGCCGTTGCACCGGGTTTTGATTTCAGTGAATTTGAAATGGCTAAGCGGCAAGAATTAGCGTTGCAATACCTTCAGCACGAGGCTTTGTTAACACGAATGTGCCGGGAATAGATGCTGCTCTCATGCAACGGTAAAACTCCTCAATTTTATATAGCCAGTACGAGCATTTTATTTAATTTTGCCGAATGGATTTTATTATTGAAGCAGCCGTAAAAGCAGTTAAACAATTATACCAAACTGACATTGAACCGGCTGCCGTTAGCATACAGGAAACCCGTAAGGAGTTTGAAGGACAAGTAACCATAGTAACCTTCCCTTTTACCAAATTTTCGCGTAAAGGGCCCGAACAAACAGGTACTGAAATAGGGGAGTACCTTAAAAACGAATTGAAGGAAGTTGCTTCCTTTAACGTGATCAAAGGGTTCCTTAATCTTTCCATTAGCGATGAATACTGGATAAGCCAGCTATATAACACCATTACTGCCGATGATTTCGCGATAGCAAAACCAAACGGGCAAAAGGTAATGGTTGAGTATTCATCTCCCAATACCAATAAACCGCTGCACCTTGGCCACATCCGTAACAACCTGTTAGGTTATTCGGTTGCCGAAATTTTGGCTGCTGATGGTTACGAAGTGATCAAAACCAATCTGGTTAATGACCGCGGAATCCATATCTGTAAATCCATGCTGGCCTGGCAAATGTTTGGTAATGGTGAAACCCCTGAATCGTCAGGCTTAAAAGGCGACCATTTGGTAGGTAAATACTATGTGCTTTTTGATAAGGAGCTAAGGGAGCAACTTAAGCCCGTATTGCATGAGGTTTATGAAAAACACAATCTTTCGGCCTTTAAAGAAAACCAGAAGGTAAAAATTGAAGAAGCATTAGCTACTATTGCTAAGGTAAAGGAAAAACGCGCTCAAGTAGAGGAAGCAAATCAAAAGGTTATCGGTGAGCTTGATGAGAAAATTGGTGCCGAAGAAGATAAGATCAAAGAAATAGCCAAAAACGCTACCCCTATCATGCTCGAAACTCAGCAGATGCTGCAAAAATGGGAAGCAGGCGATGAAGAGGTAATGAACCTGTGGAGAACCATGAATGGCTGGGTTTACGCAGGTTTTGCCGAAACCTACAAACAATTAGGCGTTAATTTTGATAAATACTACTACGAGTCGAATACCTACCTGTTAGGTAAAGATATTATTGAAGAAGGCCTTGCAAAAGGTGTCTTCTTTAAAAAAGCAGATAACTCGGTTTGGATAGACCTTACCTCTGACGGACTTGATGAAAAACTGGTTCTTCGGGGTGATGGTACTTCGGTTTATATTACCCAAGATATGGGTACTGCCCAGTTGAAGTACAATGACTATCACATGGATAAATCCATCTACGTGGTAGGTAATGAGCAGGATTATCACTTTAAAGTACTGTTCCTGATACTGCAAAAATTGGGTAAAACCGGTTCTGAGGGTTTATTTCACCTGTCGTACGGTATGGTCGATCTGCCTTCAGGTAAAATGAAATCGCGTGAGGGAACTGTAGTTGATGCCGATGACCTGATGGCAGAGATGAAAACTACAGCTAAAACAGAAATTGACAAAAACGGAAAAGTAGATGAATTTAGCGAGGCTGAAAAGATGCAGCTGTATCATACTGTTGGTATGGGTGCGTTAAAATATTTTCTACTTAAAGTTGATCCAAAAAAGCGTTTGTTATTTGATCCGAACGAATCTATTGAAATACATGGTCATACGGGCCCTTATATTCAATATACACACGCCCGGATCAAATCGGTATTAAGCTTGGGTGATTATCAGCCGGGAATTAAACCGGTTTTAACCGAATTAGCTGATGTTGAGCGTGATTTGATCGTGTTGCTTGATAAATACCCGGATGCCGTTAAAGAAGCAGCCAAAGGCTACAGTCCGGCTATTATAGCAAACTATGTGTATGAGCTTGCCAAAACTTACAATAAGTTCTACCACGAAAAACCAATATTAAAGGCCGAGGATGAAGATTCAAAGCAATTCAGGTTGCAATTGTCTGCCTCATCGGCTAAAGTGATCAATAAGGGGATGAAACTTTTAGGTATAGAAGTGCCGGAGAGGATGTAAAGCCCCCTAACCCCCTGAAGGGGGAACAATGATGGTTAATATAAAAGCCCCAGGTAAAGTTATTTACCTGGGGCTTTTATATTTTATAACTCCCCCTTTAGGGTAATAGCCTATGAAAAGACAGATAAAATAAGTATATTTATGGAAATGAATATCTTAGAATTAATTAAGAAGTACCCCGATCAGGAAACTTGCATAGGTTATCTGGAGACATTGAGGTGGCAAA
>NZ_JBHLTS010000024.1:0-251404 GCF_042434235.1 Mucilaginibacter angelicae
TCCTTTATCAGCAAACGATACGTTTGCAAATAATTCCGTTTTAAGGTTAGATCATTTGTGTTGATTCGCATAGCTTTAAGTTAGGCTATTTTGTCTCCGAATTATCTAACCTTTACAGCAATGACATGGTTCTCACAGCCGTTGTTGGTGTTGTCACCATAGGTGTTCGAAAGATTTTTTAATTCCCTCCCTTGGGAGGGGTGCGGCTGAAATGTGTGTTGGCAGGGAGGGGTTTGTACGCTATTCAAGCGAATAAGCCTATCGATGAACCCCTCCCTACACCCTCCCAGGGGAGAGAATCGCACAATCCCCAGCTTTTTTGTTTCTTCCAAATATTTGAAATTTCTGTCCAGCCTCTCCCTACACCACCTTTTTCTTCACCGCGTAATTATTAAGCTTTTCCAGCAGGTCATCGGGTTTAAATGGTTTGGATACATAATCATTCATGCCGGCTTCGTACACTTGTTCCTTAATATCAAAAAGTGCGGAAGCAGTAAGCGCGATGATAGGTACGCCTGATTTTTTAGGATCGGCCATTTTACGGATCTCTTTTGAGGCATCAAAGCCGTTCATTACCGGCATCTGGAGATCCATTAATACAATATCAAAATTACCGTATTGCATAAACTCAACAGCCCGTTCGCCGTTTTCGGCAATGGTTGGGTTTATATTCCACTTGCTGAGCAGTTTTTTCATCAGCATCACGTTAACCATATTATCTTCGGCAATAAGCACACGCAAACAGGCCAGGGCGTTTTCTGCAGATTGCCTGGCCAGTGGGGCAGCCACTACCTCGGGCGCTACTTCTGTTGATACCGGGAACTCCAGGTTAAATGAAAACTCGGATCCATGGCCCATAATACTGTTAACGGTTATTTGCAGGCCCTGCAGCTCAAGCAAACGCTTAACTATAGCCAATCCAAGCCCTGTGCCGCCATACTCACGTGTGGTAGCTAATGATTCCTGCGTAAATGGTTCAAATATATTTTCGAGGTTTTCCTTTTCAATGCCGATACCTGTGTCCCTTACCGAAAAGTTTACCGTAACGGTATTATGCCTGTCTTCCACGCAGGTAACCCTTACCCATATGTTTCCCTGCGGCGTAAATTTTATAGCATTGCTCACCAGGTTAAAAATGATCTGGGTTATCCTGGTAGGGTCGCCAAAAAGCACTTTATTTTTTAATGATCTGTCAACGTCAAGCTTAAACAGCAGTCCTTTTTCTTCGGCTTTCAGGATCTGGCCGCCGCAAATATTATTCATCAGCTCAATAAGGTTAAAGCGGATATTTTCAAACACCACCTTTCCCGATTCAATTTTGCTGAAATCAAGCACATCATTAACAATAGCCAGCAGGTTATTGGCCGAAAATTTCAGGATCTCGAGATTTTCACGCTGATCGGGCCGCGGGCCGCTCATCATCAGCAAATTACTCATCCCAATAACAGCATTTAAGGGCGTACGGATCTCGTGCGACATGGTAGACAGGAACTCGGATTTAGCCTGGGCCGATTTTTCTGACTTCTCAATAGCTGTTTCCATCTGATTGTAAAGCCGGGCCTGCTCCGCACTGCTATCTTTAAGGTGCTTGATATTTTTTAAGAAAGCCGTATAAAAATGACTATGGATAAATATGAGCAGTATAAAATTGGCAAACAGGCTGATGATAATGGTCGACTGGTCAATTTTATTAGGCTTGATACCGATAACGTACCCGCTGTTATACTCAATGATCATGAACATCAGCACCGGTACCGTATTAAGCAGGGAGTAAATGAGGCCCCATTGCTGGCCAAGCATATAATAGCTGAACACGATAACAATGATAATTACCTGTACAGTAATGATGTTTACCGTTTGTATGGATACATAAACCAGGCTGGCATTAACGAGGGTGCCCACAATAAGCAGGGCATGTGCCGCACCGCGCCAGTCGGGCGTCCAGGTTAAATATTTAAACAGCAGCACAACCGATCCCATTAAAACCAGGGCCGTATAGCCAAGCATCCTTTGGTTTTGGAAATAAACGTTCAGGTAAAGTGCCCCAAGGGCAACAAAAATAAGGAAGAACCCATAATACAATAAACGGATCCTGGCCTGGTCAAGGAACGATTGCTCCTTCGACAAGATTTTATAAATTGATAAGTTAAAGAAACTTACTTTACTACTCATATTCAGAACTTAACATTGGCCTTGCAATTTGCACAGGCAACCGTACAGCAAATGCTGTACAGTTGCTTGTTATACAAAGCCAGTAAGTTCTGCAATTAGCAAGCCAAAGCTGCCAGGTTTTCTTCAATGATGGTTAACTTGGCTTCGGCATCGGCTTTTTTCTTTTGCTCAACCTCAATAACTTCCGGTTTTGCGTTAGCCATAAACCGCTCGTTACCCAATTTTGCATTAACCGATTTCAGGAAACCCAGCAGGTATTCCTGCTCTTTTTTCAGCCTTGCACACTCGGCAACCGGGTCAATTTCTTCGCTGAAAGGAATATAAAATTCATCCGTTGAAGCTAAGAAATTTATAGCTCCTTCAACTTTATCAGCTACGGTTTCAAACTTGCTGATGTTGGCAAGCCTGGCAATGATAGCTTCATATTCTTCATAGTTGATCCCCGAATTCGACTTAACAAATAACTCCAAAGGTTCTTTATCCGAAATTTGTTTTGTTTTACGTGTATTTCTGATAGAGGTAACAACATCTTTTACTACCTCAACCTCAGCCAGTAAGCGTGAATTTATTTCCCCAATAACGGGCATTTGCGCTACAATACAGCAATCCATTATAGTACGTTCCCCAAACAGTTCATCATGCCATAACTCTTCGGTAAGGAAAGGCATAAAAGGGTGCAATACCTTTAAAATATTCTCAAAGAATTGAATAGTAGCCTTATAAGTATACTTATCAATAGGGTGCTGATAAGCAGGCTTAATCATTTCCAGGTACCATGCGCAAAAATCGTCCCATACCAGTTTATAGCTATCCATCAAGGCCTCTGATAAACGGTATTGGGCAAAGTTAGCTTCAATTTCGGTTAGCGCCTGGTTAAACCTGTTGCCAAACCATTCAATAGCTACGGCATTAGGGTTTGCAAGGCTTTCATCAACCTCCCAGCCTTTTACCAGCTTAAAGGCATTCCATATCTTATTGGCAAAGCCGCTGCCCTGTTTGCAGTAACTTTCGTCAAACATTAAATCGTTACCGGCAGGCGAGCATAGCAGCATACCTACACGTACACCGTCGGCGCCATATTGAGTTATCAGATCAAGAGGGTCAGGCGAATTGCCCAATTGCTTTGACATTTTACGGCCAAGCTTATCCCTTACTATACCGGTAAGGTATACGTTCCTGAACGGTGCTTCGCCCCTGAACTCATGCCCGGCCATGATCATCCTTGCTACCCAGAAAAACAAGATCTCCGGCGCGGTAACCAGGTCGTTAGTTGGATAGTAATAATTAATATCGGCATTATTCGGGTCTTTAAAACCATCAAATACCGAAATTGGCCACAACCATGATGAAAACCAGGTATCAACAACGTCTTCGTCCTGCCTCAGGTCGGCAGCGGTTAACTGAGGGTTTACAGCCTGTGCTTCCTTCAATGCATCTTCAGCATTTTTCGCAATTACAAACTCACCGTTAGGCAGGTACCATGCCGGGATCTGTTGTCCCCACCATAACTGGCGGCTGATGTTCCAGTCCCTTACGTTCTCCATCCAGTGGCGGTAAGTATTCACAAACTTTTCGGGGATCAGTTTGATCTCGCCATTAAGTACATAATCCAAAGCCGGTTTGGCCATCTCGCCCATCTTGCAAAACCATTGCATGGATAGTTTAGGCTCAATAACCGCATTGGTACGCTCTGAAAAACCTACTTGTGATTTATACTCCTCAACTTTTTCCAGTACACCGGCTTCTTCCAATAGTACCGCTATCTTTTTACGGGCAGCAAAGCGGTCTTCGCCAACCAATATCTGTGCTTTCTCGTTCAGCGTTCCGTCATCATTCAAAATATCAATAACGGGCAGGTTGTGGCGCTGGCCAAGCTCATAGTCATTTAAATCATGCGCAGGGGTCACTTTCAAACAGCCGGTACCAAAATCCATGGTTACGTAGTTATCCAGTATCACCGGGATCTCACGGTCAATAAGCGGGATATAAACCTTTTTACCATGCAGGTGCAGGTAACGCTCGTCGTTAGGGTTGATACAGATAGCTGCGTCGGCCATAATGGTTTCCGGGCGGGTGGTAGCGATGGTTAGGTAGCCGGGAGTCGATTCCGTACCTGCCACTTTATACCTGATATAATACAACTTCTGATTAACTTCCTTACGAATAACTTCCTCATCACTTACCGCGGTTTTGCCCTGCGGGTCCCAGTTGATCATGCGGATGCCGCGATAGATCAACCCCTTTTTATACAGGTGGATAAACGTATCAATTACCGCCTCGGATAGGTTCTCGTCCATGGTAAACTTGGTACGGTCCCAGTCGCATGAAGCGCCTAATTTTTTAAGTTGTTCCAGGATAATGCCGCCGTATTTTTCTTTCCACTCCCAGGCGTAGGTCAAAAACTCTTCGCGGGTAAGGTCTTTTTTGCTGATGCCGCGCTCTTTAAGCATGGCAACAACTTTGGCTTCGGTAGCAATACTGGCGTGGTCGGTACCGGGAACCCAGCAGGCATTTTTGCCTTTCATACGGGCGCGGCGTACCAGCACATCCTGTATAGTATTGTTAAGCATGTGCCCCATGTGCAAAACCCCGGTAACATTTGGCGGCGGAATGACTATTGTATAAGGCTCGCGCTCATCAGGCACCGACTTAAAAAAGCCGTGCTGCAACCAGTAACTGTACCATTTTTCTTCGGTTTCTTTAGGGATATATGTTTTAGCAATACTCATAACGCGCAAAAATACGATAGTTAGCGGTTCATAGCCAAAGGTTGAGGGATTTTTTTGTGGTTAGTTCATGGTTGATGGTTCATAGATCATGGTTCATAGCTGTGGATAAGAGCGCAGGCCGCATTAGGGATGGTAGCGGATACCGGCCAACGAGCGTAAGGCCTGCAGGCGTATGAACGTACAGCCCGGGCCGCAGGCAATGCCATGGTAGAGATTAGTGGTTGGTGATCAGAGGTTAGTTGTTTTGCATATATGTAAGTTTTTAAGGAGATCCTTATAATAGCCCTAACCTGAATATGGAGCATTAGAGCTTTTAAAAAAATCCCTTAATCAGAAAAATCCGCTTAATCCCGGTTCAGAATTATGGCGTTGCCTGCGGCCCGGGCTGTACGCTCCAAGTCCTCGCCTTGCCACAACACATTTCCCACGCACGCTGCGGGCTTTCCACTATCATCCCTAACGCAAACCAGTACTTTTATAAAAACATTATCTACACAACATGCTATCATCATCAATCATCTATATACCATAACCTACTATCCCCAAAACCATGAACCATGATCTATCAACTATGAACTCCCCCCAATACAAACCATGAACCATTAACCATGATCCATGAACTACCAACCAAAACCATGAACTATCAACCATGAACAATCAATCACCAACCCACTCCCACAATATTTTTACAATTAACCAGTTATTATATAGTAACATTCAAATTGTCATGAAAACAATGCCCCTGCACAGGTTCTGGCTCGATATTTTGAAAAAAACAAAGCTGGACGCGATCATTAACTGGTTCAATCATTAAGAGCCTGCCCCCGGCCTTTTTTTGCGTAATACCAGCTATTTATTAACTTTAATTTTTAAGTATTGACATGAAATTAAAGTTTAACTATTTATTGCTGGTTGCCGGTCTCGGCATGTCGGTAAATGTTTTTGCTGTGGATGGGCCCAAACCTGTAAAGCCAAAGCACAAAACATCCGCCCCTCCTAAAAAATTTATTGATCCTGCCAACATGGACCTGAGCGTAAAGCCCGGCGACGATTTTTTTGAATATGCCAATGGCGGCTGGTTAAAACAAAACGGTATGCCGGCCAAAGAAACCCGCTGGGGCAGCTTCCAAATCCTGCGCCAGGAAAATACCAATAAACTCATCTCTTTACTGAATGAAGTAAGCCAGGTATCGGCTTCACAACCCAAAGGCAGCCTGAAACAACGTGTTGGCGATCTGTATGCCAGCGCTATGGATAGCGTAACCATCGAAAAACGCGGTTATGACCCTATCAAACCTGATTTGCAGCGCATTGACCGCGTGAAAACCCTCGACGATTTTATTAATGAACTGATTTATGAACGTATTAACGGAATTGGCTCACCGATATTCAGGTTTGGGGTTGAGCAGGACGATAAAAACGTAAATAAATATGTAATAAGCCTTGGCCAGGGCGGCATTACCCTACCCGACAGGGATTATTACCTCAAGAACGATCCGCGTTCAAAAAAGGCCCAGGATGCTTTGAAAAAACTGGCTGTAACCGTATTTACTCTTAGCGGAAGCAGCCCTGATGAAGCAGCCAAAAATGCGGCTATTGTTTATGATCTGGAATGTACCTGGGCAAAAGCACAGCTTAGCCGTGTGGCCATGCGCGATCCGCATGTTACTTACAACAAATTCCTGATAACCGATTTTGAAAAGCAAACCCCGCACTTAAAGTGGTCAAAAATATTACCGGCCCTCAATGCGGGCGGCCAGGATAGCATCCTGGTTGGCCAGCCATCCTTTTTCAGAACTACCGACTCGTTATTTGCAGCTACCCCGGTGGCCAATTGGAGAGTTTACCTGCGCTGGAATATACTCAGAGGATCGGCTTATGGATTAAGTTCTGACTTTGTTAATGCCAGTTTTGCTTACAGCAGCACACTGAGCGGTCAAAAAGTACAAACGCCGCGCACCGAGCGTATGAGCGCTTTTGTTGACGCTAACCTTGGCGAATTGCTGGGACAGCTTTTTGTTGAAAAATACTTTACCCCTGCCGCTAAGCAATACATGGTTGATTTGGTGAACAACCTTAAAGGAACCCTTGCCGACCGCATTAAACGCCTTGATTGGATGAGCCCCGCAACCAAAGAGCGTGCGCTTAAAAAGTTAAATGCCTTTACCGTAAAAATCGGCTATCCTGATAACTGGGAAAAATATGACGGCGTAGTAATTAACCGCGACGACTATTTCGGCAATCTGCGGGCCCTGGGTAAATGGCGTTACAATTTTAACGTTAGCCGTTTGGGCAAACCGGTTGATAAAACCCGCTGGGGAATGACGCCGCCAACCGTTAATGCCTATTACAACTCAACCAATAACGAAATTGTGTTTCCTGCCGGCATCCTGCAGTTTCCGTTTTTTGATTTTAAAGCCGATGATGCCGTTAATTACGGTGGCATTGGCGCTGTGATAGGCCATGAAATGACCCATGGTTTTGACGACTCGGGCCGCCAGTACGATGCTGATGGTACCCTGCGCGACTGGTGGACAAAAGAGGATGCCGACAAATTCAAGTTGCGTGCCGACCAGGTTGTTAAGCAGTATGATGCTTTCACCGTTCTTGATACCCTGCATGTAAACGGCAAGCTTACCCTTGGCGAAAACCTGGCCGACCTTGGCGGTTTAAACATTGCTTACGAGGCATTCAGCAAAACCAAACAGGGCCAATCTGCCAATACCATTGATGGCTTCACACCCGATCAGCGTTTCTTTTTATCATGGGCACAGGTATGGCGTGCATTGCAAACCCCCGAGTCGGCAGCGCAAAGGATCCTGACAGATCCGCACTCGCCCGAGCAGTTCCGCACCAACGCGCCGATAACCAATATCAATGCCTGGTACAAAGCATTTGATGTAAAACCCGGCGATAAAATGTATAAAAAACCGGAAGACAGAACGAAGATCTGGTAAATCAGATTTCTTTTTAAGAATAGCAGGCCTGGTTGTGAAACCGGGCCTGTTTGGTTTTAAATTGCTTAAATAACACCCCATCATGTCACATTTACCCCCTGTTTATGGCTTGAAATTACCTGTTACCGGATAAAAATGATGTGGTAACTTTATGGCATAAACCACTTAGAACAATGAAAACAATATTTGATAAAGAAACCCGCGACGGCCTGATCAGCAGGATCAACCTACTTGATGAAAACAGCAAACCGGAATGGGGCAAAATGAACGTTTATCAAATGCTGAAACACTGCACCCTTTCGGAAGAAATGTATTTGGGTATTAAAATATATAAACGCGCGTTTATTGGTCGTCTGTTTGGCAAAGTGGCGCTGAAAGGCATGCTCAAGGATGATAGTCCCTTAAGAAGGAATACCCCAACCGTTCCGCAATGCAAAGCAACCGAAACAAACGGCGACGTGGCCGCTCAGAAAAAACAGTGGATTGAACTCGTGGAGGAATATGGCAAGACTACGAAAACCGATTTTGAACATACTTTTTTCGGAAAAATGACCAGGGAACAGATGGGGCAATTAGCTTATAAACATGTTGATCATCACTTGAGGCAGTTTAGTAATTAACGGTGGAGAGAGCTATCCAACTCTTATTACCTTTTCGGCTATCCAGCTTTTTATTTCATCAAACCTGATCAGGCCCATACTGGCAGCTATAACCATTTCGTATTTTTCGTCCTGGCTGGCTGCGATATCAAAGCCGTTTTCAAGTAAAATCAAACGCATTAATACATAGGATATTCTTTTATTTCCGTCCATAAATGGATGGTTTATAATCAGGCTCTCAAAAACAGCAGCAGCTTTATCCACTGCTTCCGGATACAGCTCATGCTGATCAAAGGTAGCATATGGTCGTGCAAGGGCGGCTTCCAGTCCTGGCAGATCACGTATCCCGGTTAGCCCGCCAAACTTTTCAATAAGCACATTATGTATTTGTTCGGCTTTTTCAACATTAATCATTGGGCAAGCCTCTCCAATAATTCGCTATCCTCGGTGAGTACCTGCCTCAAATGAGTAGTTAATTTAATGTCGCCTGCCATTTTTGATTGCAGATGTTTCAGGTATGAAAGAACATCCGCTAAAGCCTCTTCGGGCACATTTTCAAGTGCCTTATTAATCTCAGTTTTTATTTCAGCTGCTGTCATATTCAAATTTAATTATTTATACCGGTATCCGGTTTCACAGGTTTACACAAAAGCTATCAATATTTACACCACTTAAACAATGCACAAATAAAACATTCCGCTTAAGCATTATCTTTGCGGCAAATATGATCATTCAGCAATTTTACGATAAAGGCCTGGCGCACGGCTCATATGCCGTGATCCGCACGGGCAAAATGATAGTTATTGACCCGGCCCGCAATCCGCAGCCTTACTATGACTTTGCGGCTCAGCACGATGCCGATATTGTGGGTGTTATTGAAACCCACCCGCATGCCGATTTTGTAAGCTCACACCTGGAGATTCATCAAACAACCGGGGCGGTTATTTATTGCAGTAAGTTAACCGGCGCTGCCTACCCTCATGAAACTTATGATGACGGCGACGTTATCCAGCTTAACGATATCAAACTAAAAGCCATTAACACCCCCGGCCACTCACCCGATTCTATCTGTATTTTGCTGATAGATGAAGAAGGCCGCGAAACAGCCATCTTTACCGGCGACACGCTGTTTGTTGGCGATGTAGGCAGGCCGGATTTACGCGAGAACGTGGGCAATATTACTGCTAAAAAAGAGGAGCTTGCCCGCCAGATGTTCCAAAGCACCCGCCAAAAAATCATGACCCTGCCTAAAAATGTAGTGGTTTACCCGGCGCACGGCCCCGGCTCCTTATGCGGCAAAAGCATGAGCCCCGACCTGGAAAGCACCATTGGCCGCGAATTGCGCGAAAACTATGCTTTACAGCTAATGGATGAGCTGGATTTTATTAAAACGCTCACCACCGATCAGCCTTTTATGCCTAAATATTTCGGTCGCGATGTGGAGCTTAATAAAAATGGCGTATCAGGTTTTGAGGATGGTATAGCCGCTGTACCGCGTATTGATGCAGACAGCATATTAGAAAAGGGCATTTTAATTGTTGATGCCCGCCCCAAAGCACAGTTCAGGAGCGGCCACCTGCATGGCGCCATTAACCTGCAGGACGGAGAAAAATTTGAAACCTGGCTGGGTTCCATTATAGGCCCCGATGAGCAGTTTTACTTCATTGCCGAAAATGATGATAAGCTTGACATCCTCATAAAAAAAGCAGCCAAAATTGGTTATGAGCAAAATATCAAAGCCGCTTTATTAGCTCCTGCGAATACAAATGAAGTATCTGCAGATCTTGATTTAGACGCGTTCAAAGCAAACGAAGACGATTACACTATAGTTGATGTACGTAACCACACTGAAGTTGCCGAAGGCAAGGTATTTAAAAACGCCATCAGCATCCCCTTGCCCGAACTGCGCGAACGTGTCGGCGAAATCCCTGCCGGTAAACCTATCGTAGTGCATTGCGCAGCCGGTTACCGCTCAGCCGCAGGCGTGAGCATTGTATCGGCTGCTATAGATGTTGTGCCTGTTTATGACCTGGGTGAGGTAGTTACTGAGATGATGAAAGAAGTGCATGGTTAACGGTTCATAGATGATAGTTCATGGTTCATAGCCAGTAAGGTCCTGGAAACTTTGAACAATTTTCATTAAACTATGAACTATCATCCATAAACCATGAACTAAGTATACCACCCAAAACCATGAACCATCATCCATGAACCATGAACTAACCATCGTCCCCACCGCCGACGGCTCGAACACCATTTACAATGCCGAAGTAGGTGAGCATTACCACTCACGCCACGGGGCATTACAGGAGAGCCTGCATGTATTCGTTAAATCGGGACTGCAATATTTCCTGGAGCAAAACGACGCTACTGAGGTGAGCATCCTTGAAGTAGGCTTCGGCACCGGGCTCAACTTTTTATTAACTGCCGATACCTGCACCGGCAAGCAAATAAAATTGGACTATACCGGCATTGAAGCTTATCCTGTAAGCGCCGAAATGATGGGGCAAACCGGTTATCAGCAATACCTCCCGGAGGTATTATGGGAACAATTCAACAGTAATTACCCTGCTGCATTAACCGGCAAGGTTGAGATAAATAATATCACGCAGCTGCATATCGCCCACAGCAAACTCCTGGATTTTACAATGGATGAGCAGGTTGATATTATCTATTTTGATGCCTTTGCTGCCGCTCACCAGCCCGAAATGTGGAACGAAGAGACCATTGGCCACACCGTTAGCTTTTTAAAACCCGGCGGCGTATTTGTTACCTATGCCATTACCGGCAACCTGAAACGCATGCTTAAAAGCCTGGGCTTTAAAGTAGAAAAAGCGCCCGGAGCACCTGGCAAACGCGAAATGCTGCGGGCAGTAAAACTTTAAGCTGCCGGCCTATAAAAACCGGAAGCCTACGTTGAATTTCAGCGTAAAGCCATTGGTTGTTGGCAATTCGCGGTAAGCAAACTGGCCCTGGGCTGCCGCACTGCGGGTAGCGTAAATGATAGGGCCGCCGCAAAGTGAAAATGCTAACCGTGAATTAACGGGAGCGTAATTCAATGATGGGCCAACCAGTAACCGTGCGCCGCCTTCGGCCTCATCGGCTTCCCAAAAACCTTCCAGATCCTGCCCTACAGCCTCGAAGCCGCCAAAAAGCTGTCCCGAAATATGACGGTGTACCCCAATGCTGGTTATCAGGTCTAAACCATCGCGGTCAGTTGCAAATGCTTTTTCAAAGCGAACATTGGCGCCAAGTTTCCAATTGGCTACCTCATATGCCGCGGTTATCCTGCTAAATGCTACTGAATTGCTATTAAACTCACGCCTGTAACCAAGGCTTGCCCCTGCCCTGAAACCCATAGGCTGATTGCCGCCAATAAAATCACGAAGTACCTCGGCCTGCTGCAATGTACGCACGCCGCCATTATTACTAAAACCTGTACCCAGCATGGCCATTAATGTAAACTTATTGCCCAGGTACCCTTTGGCCGAAAAATTTTGATCCACACCATCAAATCCAAGTGGTGTAACCGTGCGCTCGCCATATCCGCCCGAGTAGTTTAAACTCCAGTTACGGCCTTGCGGGTTAAGTGTGCTCACCGTAAACAGGAATGGCTGGGGTTGGCTAAACGTACTGTTTGCCACATCGCCAACAGGCTGCTGGGCATAGCTTACTTTAATTATCGAAACAAAAAGGAGGATAAACAGGTAAATTTTTTTCATGGTAAAATTTGCTTACTGATAGCATTAATAATTGGCTAATAAAATTAATTAATGTTAGCTTAAAATTAATGATACAGTAAGTTTTCATTAAAGATGTTATCATACCTTTGCAGCATTAGCATTCACTACAAATATTTTATGCCTTTAAAAGCCCCTGAAACTGCCCCTACCGCTTCCATAGCCTTTGATAGATTGCTCATCATTATGGACGACCTTCGGGCCAATTGCCCATGGGATAAAAAGCAAACACTTGAAAGCCTGCGCCACCTTACCATTGAAGAAACCTACGAACTGAGCGACGCCATTTTAGGCGGCGACATGCCCGAAATAAAAAAGGAGCTTGGTGACATCATGCTGCATTTGGTTTTTTACGCCAAAATAGCTTCCGAAACCAACGACTTTACTATTACCGATGTTTTAAACAGCGTTTGTGATAAGCTGATTAACCGCCACCCGCATATTTATGGCGATGTGGAGGTGCAGAACGAGGAGGACGTGAAACGCAACTGGGAACAGATTAAGCTTAAAGAGGGCAATAAATCTGTTCTGGGCGGCGTACCGGCTTCATTACCCGCCCTGGTAAAAGCATCGCGCATACAGGAAAAAGCACGCGGCGTTGGGTTCGACTGGGAGGAGAAGAGCCAGGTTTGGGCTAAGGTTGAGGAAGAGATGCAGGAATTTAAAAATGAATTTAATGCCGAAGATGAAAGCACCATCGATCATGAAAAAGCTGAAGCTGAATTTGGCGACCTGTTGTTTTCGCTGATCAATTACGCCCGCTTCATCAATATCAACCCGGAGAACGCACTTGAAAAAACCAACAAAAAATTCATCAAACGCTTTCAGTATCTTGAGCTTAAGGCGCAGGAAAACGGTAAACAACTGCATGATATGAGCCTGGCCGAGATGGATGTTTTTTGGGATGAGGCAAAAAAACTATAAAAATACAGTAGCACGGTGTAGCGTTTAGCTAAAAACATGCGTAATAGTTAAAAAATCGATAACGAGATAAGATATATGAAACGTAATTTATTTTACCTGCTTCCATTACTGTTAACATTAGGCGTAGCCTGCTCTCCAAAAAACGAGGTTGTTCCGGTTGCTCAGCCACAAGGTAATTTTACAGGAACATTTGGTGCACTTGTTAAAAAAACAAGCGGTACCGGTTATGATACTATTCGTGATACAATAGCTTTAAAGCTTACTGCAACATCACTATTTCAAGTGGCTGCCAACACCAGGAAACACGTGGCAAGCTACGGAGCATTTGCTTACAACGGATACTACATCCAGTTTAACGACTCATCGGCAGTAGTACCGGGTGTTAATAAGTTTCACCTGAAAGGTGTTTACCAGTATTTTTATGATGGTACTGTATTTCAATTGCAGCGCAACAGCAATGGCGATACATTAACCGTTCAATACAACTTAAAGAAAAATTAACTAAAAGTCCTATTGTTTTAATTACCATGCCGGTGCCTCTACTCCAGGTACCGGCTTTTTTGATTACAGCAGGCACACAATACGGGCAGAAATATTTTATTATTTTGTATCATTTAAATCTTTTGCTTCGTAAAGGCTTTTAAAACAACATTTAGCGGAACTAAGAATATTTAATGCATCCACCCCCTCGCATTACCGAAGAAGAGATCGTAAGGCAATGCAAAAAAGGCAGCTTAAAACACCAGGAATTGCTGTACAAGCAGTTCTATGGCTATGCCATGGGTATAAGTTTGCGTTACAGTTTAAACCGCGATGATGCCCTTGAGGCTGTAAATGACGCTTTTATAAAAGTATTTAACGCTATTGGCGGCTATAATACCGATAAGCCGTTTAAAGCCTGGCTCCGCACCATTCTGGTTAACACGGCTATCGACCGCCGGCGTAAAGACCTTAAATTCCAGCTTAATGTTGAATTGGAAAATGCCGCCCCCATCAGGAGCAATATGGGGCCGGTTGATAATTTGAATGCACAGGATATTTTAAAGCTGATGGTAGAACTGCCGGCTATACAACGAACTATTTTTAACATGTATGAGATAGACGGCTACGATCATGACGAAATAGCCACTACGCTCGGCATCCCGGTAAGCTCATCGCGCGTTTACCTGAGCAGGGCGAAAGAAAGATTAAGAAATATATTAAGAAAAGAAGCACATAACCATGGACGATCAGTTGGATAACGACTTAAGAGACCGCATCAGGGAAGTGTTTGATAATTACGAAGACACTACCGCTGATGAAGGCTGGCTGCTGCTCAGGGAGAAATTCCCTGTTCAGGAAAAACAGCGCCGCCCGGTTTACCTGTGGTGGGCAAGCGCCGCTGCCGTCCTGTTGCTGTTTTTAAGTATAGGTTTATGGATAGCAAACAAAGATGGCAGACATGATAATGCCCAGATCTCTGCTACCAAACAAACAAAACCTGCCCTGCCGCAAAGCAGCGCGCCGGATAGTACCGTTCAAAAAGCTGCACCGGTACAGCAGCCGCCTGTAACAGCTGCGTCATCACCTGCAACAAGCCTTGCAGGCAACAATAGTACCCAGTCGTCAGCAACTAAATTAAACCCAGCCGGTAATATACCGGCAAGCAAGTCTAATACATTTACAAATAATAACGCTTTAAATAAACCGGCAGGTAACGCTGTTACAAACCAGCAACCGGCAACAACAGTACCTGCATTTACGCCGGTACCGGTAAACCCTGTACCTGCAAACCCGGTTAACGGAATTGCAAAAACTGCTGTATCCCCTACCGCTCAACCGGCTAATAATGGTGTGATCAATGTTCCGGCAGGTAAACAGGCTGATAGTGTTAAGTCGGCATTGCCGCAAACCAATACACAGCAATATGCCAATAATCCTGCTGTACAGGTTCCGGCTAATGCCAATCCTGTTAATAAAGCACCGGCTGCTGCTACACCATCGGTCATAAAAGTTAAACCAAAGGCCAACTCCATGGAGGCTTTGCTTGCCAGCGATCATGATCAGCCTAAAAAACCTGATGTTGAAACAGATGGGCGCAGGGTAAAATTCAGCGTTTACGCAGCTACATTTTTCAATTATGCCAAGGGTAGTCAAAACCAGGTAAATGCCGGCGCAGGCTTTACTTCTGATATTAAATTGAGCAAAAACCTCAAGCTTTCAACCGGTTTATTACTGGCTCAAAACACGCTTAATTATAACAAAAACCAACCCTCAAATGGTCCGGCTGCGGTGTCCTTTTCACCATCGTTAAGTACAGCTTACAACACCCAGGCTGATTTTACCAAGGTATCGTCGGCCCCTTCATTTAAAAACTATAATGCTAACCTTGTTGGCCTTGATATCCCTGTTAACCTTAAATATGAATTTAACCCGCAAAAAAATGACACTTATATTTCTGCAGGCTTAAGTTCGGGCACATTTATTAATGAGGCCTATACGGCAAGTTACAGCTATCCGGGCCTGGCACAGGCTGCCGGTGTACAGGCGCAAACCTCCGATGAAACAACGCACAAAAGCTTCAACAGCTTTTACTTTGCCAAAACCCTGAACGTGGCATTTGGTGTTGGCTATCCGCTGGGCAAAAGCAACAGGATAATTATTGAACCATTTTTGAAATACCCGCTTGATGGCCTCGGCTCGCAGCAGATAAAATTTGGAGCAGGCGGTTTAAACCTGAAACTGAACTTTACAACACATAAAAAATGAAAAAATACCTCCTTACCTTTATCCCGTTAATGCTTAGCGGGCTGCAGCTCTGCGCCCAAAAATTAGAAGTTTCTGTACAGGCCAATACCGGTTTGTTCCATTTTGCAGGTAAATCATCAACAGCTACCACCCAGGTATTACAGAGCTCAGCCTCTACCGCCGATCCGATGAACTACGCTAACAATCCGTATGGCAATAAAAACGGCTTTAGTTACGGCGGCAGCATCCAGGCCCAGCTGGTATCAAAAGGAGGTTTTATAGTAGGCTTGCAAGGCGGTTATGAGTTATTAAAAAGCAAGGTTGATATTGATAAGTATTCGCCGCTTATATACCTCACCTATAGCGATTACATGCCCTTAACAGCTATTGATCCAAGTTTTGCGGTAACAGGTCATGTTGCTTTTCAAAATCAAAATATTAACCTTAATCCGTACATAGGGTATCGCTTTCAGCTCAGCAAAGTTAAACTTGATATATTACCGGGGATGGATATAGGCCTGATACTGGACACCCGGGATAAAGGCGAAGTAAAAGATAAAGATGGTAAAATCTATAAAGTTGACAACAAAAGAAGCAAAGCCCCTACCGATGTACGGTTACGCCTCGGCGCTGCTGCCAGTTATGGCCGCTATGGCTTAAACGCAAGCTTTGCCCACGGATTGACAAATTACATGAAAAATTATATTGGTGATGCTTCCTTTAACACGCATAGCGAATATTTGCGGTTGGGATTGAGTTACAGGTTATTTTAATAGCCATTAACATAATCAAGACAGCAGGGAAATATCGTTTAAAAGACAGGAGGCACCTACGGAGCCAAAGCTTTAGATTTATTTTTTCCTACAAACATGGTACTCCTACGGAGTTTGAAAAATATCACTCATAAAACTCCGTAGGAGTACCATGTTTATAGACAATTGTTTTTTATCTTATTTGGCTCCGTAGGTGCCTCCTATCACCATAAATTGGTGATGTACAGGTTTGTTAGCAATAATAGAGCAATCTATTTAAGCTGGATAGCCTTTACCGGCGAGATCCTGCTTACCAGCGTTGATGGATTTATTTTTTCATACAAACATGGTACTCCTCGGAGTTTGAAAAACATCACTCATAAAACTCCGAGGAGTACCATGTTTATAGACAATTGTTTTTTATCTTATTTGGCTCCGTAGGTGCCTCCTATCACCATAAATTGGTGATGTACAGGCTTGTTAGTAATAATAGAGCAATCTATTTAAACTGGATTGCCTTTACCGGCGAGATCCTGCTTACCAGCGTTGATGGGATAATAAGTACCAGCAGGCAAATGATCAGCGTACCAATATTAAGGGCAACGATATCAAAAACATCAAACTCAACCGGCACAAAGGTCATATAATAAGACGCCTGGTCGAGTTTGAAGAAATGGGTATACATTTGGAAATAGCCCAGGCCTATCCCCAATAAATTACCCAGCAGCAAACCTAAGCCTATCAGGTATGAAGCATTGATCAGGAATACCTTGCGGATTGCCCAATTGGATGCCCCCATGGCTTTAAATATACCAATCATGGCGGTGCGCTCCAGGATCATGATCAGCAGTGCCGATATCATGTTGATAACGGCAACTGCCATCATCAGCACCAGCATCACTACCGAATTTACATCAAGCAGGTTAAGCCATTCAAATATGGTGGGGTAATCTTCCTCAATGGTGTATTCTTTCAATTTTACCGGTAAAACGGTATCAAGCGCTTCAGCAGCTTCGTTGATATGATCAAAATCGGCTACACGCAACTCGTATTGGCCTATCTCATTCGGCTGCCAGTTGTTAAGGCGGTTAATGAGTGATAATGCGCCTATAACAAAGGTCTTGTCAACTTCTTCAACCCCAATATTGAAAATGCCTTTGATCTTAAATTGGCGCCTACGCAGATCATCCTGTACAAAATACATCAGCAGCTTATCCCCTACTTTAAGCTTAAGCCTGTCGGCAGTAGTTTGCGAAATCATGATTTCCTTTTGCGCCTCAACCGAATCGGCAAAGTTGATCACATCACCGGCAATCATCATCTTTTTAAAGTAGTTCCAGTCGTAATTTTTATCAACGCCCTTAAGTACCACACCTTCAATTTCGTTGTTGGCCTTAACAATTCCCGGTTTGGTAGCCACGGGCATTACATGGGTAATAAAGGGGCTTTTGAGCGCACGTTTAACAAAATCACTATCGGCAGCAAACGAGGAACTTTGGTACGAGTTGTTCAGGTCGAACTTAACCACACGGATATCGCCGGCAAAGCCCCGAACTTTATTGCGGATCTCGTGTTTAAATCCTTTAACGATAGCAAGTGACAGTATCATTACCCCAAGGCCCAGCATAATGCCTATAATTGCAATGCGCACAATCAGTTTTGAAAATGTGCGTTTTGATTTAAATGTTATCCGGGCTGATATAAAGGAGGCGAAACTCAATGGCAGACTGTTTTTTTGTACCTTCGCAAATATGCGGTTTTGCTGTTAAACCTGCTACTTTTAAAATTGTTTCAACTCAATATTTTATGAATAGGATTTGCGTTTTTATACGATTTGCCCTCATAGCAGTTTTACTCGCAAATACAGCATGCAGCCAGGCAACCGATTGTAAAAGCTGTAAGGCAACATCCATCCAAAAAAACAAAAAAAACAGCCCTATTATTCCCGGAGCCGATCAAATTCCGCTGTATATTAACTATCTTAAGGGAAAAAATATAGGGATGGTTATAAATCAAACTTCTGTTATTGGTAAAAATTTAACTGCCAGTGTAGATAGTTTGGTGCATTTGGGAGTAACCGTAAAAAAGATTTTTGGCCCGGAACATGGTTTCAGGGGCAATGCCAGCAACGGCGCTACTGTTGGCGATGCCAAAGACCCTAAAACCGGCTTGCCTGTAATATCCCTTTACGGTAACAAACACTATAAACCCACTGCTGCCGACCTTAAGGATATCAACCTCATGATATTTGATATCCAGGATGTTGGCGTACGCTTTTATACATATATATCAACCCTGCACTACGTAATGGAAGCCTGCGCCGAAAACAACGTAGAGCTGATGATATTTGACCGCCCCAACCCCAACGGTTATTTAATTGACGGGCCTATCCTGGATACCGTTAACCGCTCGTTTGTAGGTATGCATCCCATTCCCATTGCCCACGGCATGACCATTGGTGAATACGCTCAAATGATAAACGGCGAAGGCTGGTTAAAAAACGGAGTTAGGTGCAAACTGAAGATCATTAAAGTGGCTAATTACAAACATAGCTTGCCTTATACCTTACCGGTAAACCCTTCACCAAATTTAAATACGCCTTTATCGGTTTTATTATATCCAAGCACCTGCTTATTTGAGGGGACTACCTTTAGTTTGGGCCGTGGCACACTTGTTCCCTTTGCTGTACTGGGGCACCCGGCGCTGAAAGGAAAATACAGTTTTTCGTTCACACCTAAAAGCATCCCTGGTATGAGCGAGAACCCGCCGCAGAAAGACCAGGAATGTTTTGGCATCGATCTGCAAAATATTTCGCCAAATGATATCACCGGCGTGGGCGCAATTAACCTGAAGTGGCTCTTAGAGTTATATAATGCTTTCCCGGATAAGGAACATTTTTTCAATGCGTATTTTATAAAGCTTGCAGGCACAGCCGAATTAAGAAAACAAATTGAAACCGGCAAAACCGAAGCTGAGATCCGCGCCGGCTGGCAACCGGGCTTAATTACGTTTAAAGCCACACGCAAAAAATATTTACTATACGAATAACTGAATAAAGCACATCTAATACCTAAACATACTATGAGAATTATATTTATGGGTACCCCCCAGTTTGCCGTTACTTCGTTAGACGCTTTAATTAAAGCCGGCAGTGATATTGTTGCTGTTGTTACAGCGCCTGATAAACCAGCCGGAAGGGGTCAAAAAGTTAGTGAATCGGCTGTTAAGCAATATGCTGTAGCTAATGGCTTAAAAGTGCTGCAGCCCGAAAAACTTAAGAATGAAGATTTTATTGCCGAACTTAAAGCACTTCATGCAGATCTGCAGGTTGTTGTGGCCTTCAGGATGCTGCCCGAAGCCGTTTGGAATATGCCAGCTAAAGGCACCATAAATTTACATGCTTCCCTGTTGCCGCAATACCGCGGTGCTGCCCCTATTAACTGGGCGCTCATCAATGGCGAAAAGGAAAGCGGTGTAACCACCTTTTTTTTAAAACATGATATTGATACCGGCAACATCCTGTTCACCGAAAAAATAACCCTTACCGGCAGTGAGGATGCCGGTGAGCTGCACGACCGCCTGATGAACAAAGGCGCCGGGTTACTGGTAAAAACAGTTAAAGCGGTTGAAAGCGGCCGTTACAATGAGCACCCGCAATCACAACTGGCCGAGGGAACAGAATTAAGGCATGCGCCAAAGATTTTTAAAGATGATTGCCAGATAGACTGGACGCAGCCTGCCCTGTCAATTTATAACAAGATCCGCGGCCTTAGCCCGGTGCCAACCGCTTATACCGAACTTAATGGCAAAAATCTGAAAATTTATGCATCAGAATACCAGCTGTCAGAACCGGCCATACAACCCGGAGACTTTTTAACAGATAATAAAACCTATTTGAAGTTTGCTGCTAAGGATGGTTTTGTATTGCTAAAAGATATTCAGTTAGAAGGCAAAAAACGTATGGGTATCGAGGACTTTTTGAGGGGGGTGAAGTTATAGTTAATATCTACGATGTCATTTCGACGAACAGCAAAGGTTGCGCAGGGCGTGAGGAGAAATCTTATGCGCCCGGCTTTAAAACCTTGCATACGGCTTTACAAGGCGCAGAAGATTTCTCTTTCGCCCCATCACTCAGGCCAGTCCATGCTCTATCGAAATGACATCTTGGTTTAACTGAGCAGCATCTTACTTTTTCAGTTCATAGCTATTATTGGCCCTATCTACATCAGGATAAATTTTCTCCGGGTCGATAATAACTTTAGCAACTGCCGCTTTTTTATCCCCGGTGAAAGTATAGGTGCTGCTATACTCCCAAATCTCTACCGGAAATTCATGATGTTCCTTTGATCCATCAGCATAGATTATCTCGACTATCAGCGGCATGGCAGCCTTTTCCATATTTTTAATGCTGATGTTGGGCTGAGCCCCTGCCTGGCTTTCCACTTTGGTTATCTTTTGATCGAGGCGGTAGTTTTCCAAAAACATCGATTTCCAAAACCAGGTTAAGTCTTCGCCAGCCGAGTTATCGATGCTCCTGAAAAAATCCCAGGGAGTTGGGTGTTTATAAGCCCAATCGCGGATATATTTTCTGAAAGCGCGGTCAAACCGCTCGGGGCCTAAAATCTGGTTGCGTAATAAGTTTAATGAGTAGGCTACCTTTTGATATTGCAGCGGATACACCTGGTTGCCGGGCAATGCATCGGGCCGGGTAACAATAGGCAGTAACTTTTCTGAAAACAGGGAATCAAGCGGACTGTCGATCTCAACATAGCCAATAAACTCGCCTTTGTTAAAAGCTTTGACAGCTATTTTATCAATGAACATATTAAAGCCTTCATCCATCCAGGCATATTTGCGTTCGTTGCTGCCCACAACCATCGGGAACCAGGTATGGCCCAGCTCGTGATTTACTACTGCAAAATACATATTGCCGGTATCTTTTGCCGAACAAAAAACCATGCCGGGGTATTCCATACCATCAAGGTTTGAAGCTACGTTGACCGCTTTATTATAGGGATACGGGAACCACTTTTCTGAAAAATGCTGCAAAGTAAATTTAATATACTCCGACGAGCGTTTCCAGCTGTTTTGTTTCTCCGACTCTATTGGATACAACGAACTGCCCATTACCCGTTTACCATCAGCAAGTTTAAAACTCAACGCCTCCCAAACAAATGACCGGGAGGCCGTCCAGGCAAAATCACGGGTGTTATCAAGCTTAAATTTCCATGTGCAGGTAGGTTTTGCAGGCCTTGATGAGCGATCGGTTACTTCCTTCGCTGTGCGGATCTGCACCGGCGTATCGCTTTCCTTGGCCTGTTGCCAGCGCTTTAATGCGGTTGGGGTTAATACTTCTTCGGGGTTTAAAAGGTCGCCGGAGCTTTCAACAATAAGTCCTGATGGTACCGTAATATTAACGTTGAAATTGCCATACTCCAGGTAAAACTCACCGTTACCTAAGTACGGCAGCGTATTCCAACCTTCTACATCATCCAGTACACACATCCTGGGGTACCATTGGGCCATGGCGTAGATATTGCCATTTTTTGTTGGGAGGATATCGGTACGGTTAACCAGGAAATCGGCATTTTTATAATTTACCGGGAAGTTGTAGCGATAGCGGATACTGAAACTGATGGCTTGTCCGCTTAAAAGCGGCTGCGCAAGTTCCAATTGCATCCGGGTATCGTAAATGTGGTACCTAATATCTTCGCTTTTACCTGCAAGCTGCACACCTTCTACCTGGTACCCGCCGTCGGGAGTAGTTTTTTCAGGATCCTGGTAAAGGAACAATTTGGATTGGATCCCCCGCGAATCTTTCTTAAACACATTTTGCTCTAACTGCAACCACAACGCAGAAAGTGACTTTGGGCTATTATTGGTATACGTAATGGTAGCAGTACCGGTGATTACATTGGTTTTATCATCAAGCGCCACATCAATTGCATAATCAGCTTTGTTTTGCCAGTAAGCAGGGCCTGGTTCGCCGGTGGCTGTACGATAGGAATTGCCCGGTGGCAGTAATGGTAATGCCGGGAACAAATCGGCAGGACGGTAATTTGTTTGGGCTGAAGTGATATGAGCAATAAATAATAACAGGCCGGTTATGATGAATTTTATGTTTTGTAGGGGTTTTAACATAATGACAATTTACTAAACGGGGATTTGAAATTTTTACAGCTCAATATAATAAAAGTTGATGATCTGTTATAATCAATACGAGTTCAGATGCACGCAAAGGCGCTAAGCCGCAAAGTATTCTTAGCGCCTTTGCGCCTTTGCGTGCTTAAATATACTGAAGAATGGCCTCTTACGGTCGTCCCAAAACCTCCATCACCGCCGCAGCCTTTAATAAACATTCTTCATACTCGTTTTCGGCGATGGCATGATAGGTAATAGCTCCACCGGCATGGAATGAAAGATACTTATTAGCAGAGTTATAGAGTAACGAACGGATCACCACATTAAAATCAAAATCGCCATCAGGACTAAAATAGCCTATAGCGCCTGAGTACACCCCGCGTTTGCTGCGCTCGTATTGTTCCATCAATTGCATACAGCTAACTTTAGGCGCACCGGTCATGCTGCCCATGGGGAAAGAGTTCCTGATGGCCGCTACATTTGAAAGGCCGTCCTCGATTTCGCAAACCACGGTAGAGATCATCTGATGTACCTGCTTAAAGCTGTAGATGCCAAAGAGCTCTTCGGTTTTAACAGTGCCGGGTTTGGCGGATCTCGTTAGATCGTTGCGCACCAGGTCGACCACCATTACGTTTTCCTGCAGTTCTTTAGGGTGGTTGCGCAGGATTTGTTTGGCCTGTTCATCGGCATCAATATTATCAAGCCTTTTAGCGGTACCTTTTATGGGTTGAGATATTAATTTACTGCCACGTTTAGCCAAAAAACGTTCGGGCGAGGCACCGAGGATATAGTTCCCATTCCATTTAAAAAAAGTAGCGAATGGATTTGGGGAAACTTGGTTAAGCCTTGTAAAGACCTCCAGGGGATCAAGGGAAGCGTCCTCAGCAAAAAATTCCTGGCAAAAGTTAGTCACATACATATCCCCGCGGGTAATATGCTCTTTTATTTTGTTTACTGTATCAATGTACTCCTGTTTGCTAAAACGCGGTTTTAGGCTGATGGCAGGTTGTTGAGTGGCTGCCGATAAATCTTGTTCGCTTATAGCTTTTATGACAAACTCAGGTTCATTTGAAATGATCTCTACTGCGTTTTCTTTTATCAGCACAAGATGTTCGGGAACAAAGAAATACAGATCAGGAAATTTTAAACCATCGGGATTATTGGAAGTAAGTTGCTCAACTTCATTTTTAAGATCATAACCCAGGAAGCCGGTCATCCAGCCGGGGTTATTTTCCCTGAAAAGGTCAAGCTCATCAAAAGCATTACCCACATTAGCGGTGAGCCCGGCGCGTGCACCTGCCCCTATCAGCGTATCAAATTTTGAATAGGGATCGCTAAACCCATTCGAATCAAGGTAACATAGCGTATCAAAGGTTGATGCCCATTGCAATGCCTTTTTCCTGAACCCCGGCAGATCATTAACCTGTACTATCACTCTGCAAAAATAACCAAGTAAACGAAAAAAGGCCGGATGTCCGGCCTTTTTTATGCTTCCTATTGCCCGTGTCCTCAAGGGCAATAAATATAACCGGCCATGAGGACATGGCTGGTGGATAATATTATTAGTGCAATACCAAAGTCTGCTTCCTGTCGGGCCCTACAGATAAATATTTTACCGGTACGCCAAGCTCGGCTTCAAGAAAATCAATGTATGATTGCAATTTAGCCGGGATCTCAGATAATTCGGTAATACCGGTAAGGTCTTCGTTCCAGCCGTCAATCTCCTTATATACCGGCTCCGGTTTTACAGAGCAAATATCATAAGGCATATAATCAATCTGCTCGCCCAGATAGTTATAGTGAGTGCAGGCATAGATCTTTTCAAAACCGCTTAAAACATCAGCTTTGGTCATTACCAGTTGGGTAACACCGTTCAGCATGATGGCATATTTTAAAGCCGGCAGATCGATCCAGCCGGTACGACGTGGCCTGCCAGTGGTCGCACCAAATTCGTGACCTATGCGGCGTAATTCTTCGCCCATTTCGTCATCCAGTTCGGTTGGGAACGGACCGCCGCCTACACGGGTGCAATAAGCTTTAAAAATACCTATTACTTCGCCAATTTGTTGCGGGGCAATACCTAAACCGGTACAAGCACCTGCAGCGGTAGTGTTTGATGAAGTTACAAACGGATATGAACCAAAATCGATATCAAGCATAGCGCCCTGAGCTCCTTCAGCTAATACCTTTTTGCCATCTTTAATATAGTTATTAACCAAATGCTCCGAATCAACAAGCGGGAACTGGCGTAAAACGTCAAGCGCTTCAAAAAACAATGCTTCGCGCTCAGAAAAATCAGCTACTTCGCCATAAAGCTGCAGCAGCATGGATACGTGTTTATCAACTAATTTCTGGTAACGCTCTTTAAAATCGGGCAGGGTGATATCGCCGATCCGTAAACCATTACGACCGGTTTTATCCATATACGTTGGACCAATACCTTTTAAGGTTGAGCCAATTTTGCCTTCGCCCATCTTTTTTTCGTTAGCAGCATCAAGCAACTGGTGGGTTGGCAATATCAGGTGAGCTTTTTTAGCAATTAAAAGATTCTTTTTTGCCAGCAGGTCATGCCCGGCATCTTTTAATTTATCCAGTTCTTTTTTTAGGGTGATAGGATCAATCACCACACCGTTACCGATAAGGTTGATGGTGTTTTCAAAAAATATACCTGAAGGAATGGTGTTTAAAACAAACTTTTTACCGTCGAATTCCAACGTGTGACCGGCATTTGGCCCACCCTGGAAACGTGCTATCAGGTCATAACCTGCGCTAAGCACATCAACAATTTTTCCTTTTCCTTCATCGCCCCACTGGAGGCCTAATAATACGTCAACAGCCATTAATTTTTATTTTGTATATATGTATTGAATGTTTTTAAGTGATTAAGCACCGTAATAATTAGTTGATTGTGCAGACGGATACTTTTTTACTGGATAGATAAAATCTTGTGGTTTGAGTTTGAATACGAGACAGCAAAAATTAACTTCTTTAGGTCCAAGCTCTTTAGTGCCAATAATTGTTTCGCACATTTTTTTGTCACCATAAAACTTCCTGATAGAGTGGAAATCCTCAAATGATCCATTGTTAATGACAGATTCCATTACAAATAAAGCATCCTTTTCAAAGTCAATATTATCCATATTAACATCACAAAATGCTTTCCTGCTTAAAATAGGTCTATCCATTATTTTATGCTCTTCTATCGCAATGGCCCCCTCTTAATTTGGTACAATTACCATAAAGATTTAAAGAGTGGTGTTTGATCTCAAATTTCAAGATATCGCCCATCATGCTCTGGATCTGCTGGATGCGCGGATCGCAAAACTCAACTACCTTGCCGCAGTCGATGCAAATGATGTGGTCATGCTGTTTGTAGCCGTATGATTTTTCAAACTGAGCCATGTTTTTGCCAAACTGGTGTTTGGTAACCAAATCGCACGAAACCAGCAGCTCAAGTGTATTGTAAACCGTGGCACGGCTTACACGGTATTTTTTATTTTTCATGTGGATGTATAACGACTCCACATCAAAGTGATCTGTACGGGAATATATCTCTTCGAGTATAGCGAAACGTTCAGGGGTTTTCCTGAGGTTTTTATTTTCGAGGTAAGCCTCAAAAATTTTTTTAACCATTGGTATGGTATCCTGCTGTGACATAATGATGTATTAACGGGGGCAAAGTTATTAATAATTTGGGTTATTAGTTGATTAAGTTGATTGAGTGAGTGGTTGTTTGAATTGCCGGGTATTTGATTAGGTTAATATTTTGTTTTCTTTACTACTCACCTAATCAACTATTCACCACTCACCCTCTGGCTAACTACTCACCTAATCAACTTAATCAACCACTCACCTCACGACGCTTTCTCAATCGCCGAATCAAAACGGTTAACTGCGGTTACGCCTTTAACTTGTTTTAGGTTTTTAATCAGGGTATCAAGGTGGCTGGTGTCGTTCACATATAACATCAGCGATCCTTCAAATATACCATTATCACTATCAACTGTGATAGACCTGATGTTTATTTTAAAATCATTTGAAATCACAGTAGTAAGCTTGTTAATTAGCCCAACCTCATCAATACCGGTGATGCGTAAACCGGTAAGGAAAGCAAGCTCCTGCTGGTTTGTCCAGCGGGCTTTTACTATCCTGTAGCCATAATTGGCCATTAGTTTGGCTGCATTAGGGCAATTGGTACGGTGGATCTTGATGCCATCGCTCACAGTAACAAAACCAAAAACATCATCGCCGGGGATAGGGTTACAGCAATTAGCCAGCTTGTAATCTATCTTCTGCATATCCTCGCCAATAAGCAGGATATCACTGTCTTTGGCCTTGATATTACGGATGAGGTTTTGAACCTGTTCCTGGTCTATTTTATCCTGGGGCTTATTGTCAATTACTTTTTCGGATGCCTGGTACTCTTTCAGGTCCTTCATATCAATAATGCCTTTGGCAACATTGTAAAAAAGGTCCTGCGTGGCCTGCAGTTTAAAAAAGTAGCTGATCTTTTGCAGGTTTTCGGAATTATAAGTGATCTTGAGCGATTTCATTTTACGCTCCAGGATCTCTTTGCCATCCTCGGCAATTTTCCGTTTTTCTTCTTTTAAAGCCGACTTGATCTTCGCTTTGGCCTTTGCGGTAACTACAAAGTTAAGCCAGTCCTCTTTAGGGGTTTGCTTGCCCGAAGTAATGATCTCTACCTGGTCGCCGTTCTGGAGCTTGTAGCTTAGCGGCACCAGTTTGTGATTTACTTTAGCACCGATACAACTTGCACCCACATCGGTATGGATCTCGAAGGCAAAGTCAAGCGCTGTAGCATTCAAGGGCAACTGGATGAGTGCGCCCTTAGGTGTAAAAATGAAGATCTCATCACTAAAGAGGTTCATCTTAAAATCGTCGATAAAATCGAGCGCGTTGGTATCGGGGTTTTTAAGCATTTCGCGCACCTTGGTTACCCATTGGTCAAGGCCGCTGTCGGTGCTGGCTTCCTTATATTTCCAGTGCGCTGCAAAACCTTTTTCAGCAATTTCGTTCATGCGCTTGGTACGGATCTGTACTTCAACCCATTGCCCGCGCGGGCCCATTACTGTAGTATGCAATGATTCATAACCATTGGCTTTAGGCGATGAGATCCAGTCGCGCAGCCTGTCGGGATTGGGGCGGTATTGGTCGGTTACTATAGAATAGGCTTTCCAGCAGTCGGCTTTTTCATTTTCGGGCGTGCTGTCTAATATGATCCGGATGGCGAAAAGATCGTAAACCTCCTCAAAAGGTATCGACTTCTTCTTCATCTTATTCCAGATGGAATGGATAGATTTCGGCCTTCCAAATGTATCAGCCTCAAGCCCCTGGGTTAATAACGATTTATTGATAGGATCGATAAAATCGCGGATAAAACGCTCGCGTTCGGCCTTTTTCTCGTTCAGCTTATTTTTGATAAACTGGTAAGTTTCACGCTCCATGTATTTCATGGAAAGGTCTTCCAGTTCGGATTTTATGGCATACAAACCAAGGCGGTGTGCAAGGGGGGCATACAGGTAAACTGTTTCTGACGATAACTTAAGCTGCTTATCCCTGGGCATAAACTCCATGGTACGCATGTTATGCAGCCTGTCTGCAAGCTTGATCAATATCACCCTTACATCATCGGCAAGGGTTAGCAGCATTTTGCGGAAGTTTTCGGCCTGCAATGAGCTGTTGGTGTCAAATACGCCCGATATTTTGGTAAGGCCGTCAATAATTTTGGCTACCTTTTTACCAAACTCCATCTCAATTTCATCAAGCGTCATGTTGGTGTCTTCAACCACATCATGCAGCAGGGCGCACACTATTGATGTGGTACCAAGGCCAATTTCTTCGGCGGCTATCTGGGCAACGGCAATAGGGTGGTATATATAAGGCTCGCCGCTTTTACGGCGCATATCCTTGTGGCTTTCAAGGGCCATATCAAATGCCTTACGTATCATGCGTTTATCGCCCTTTTGCAGGGTTGATTTACAGGCACGCAGCAGGGCACGGTATCTTTTTAGTATCTCGTTCTTCTCGGCTTCCAGGTCAATCACTAAGTCTTTCATGTACGGGGTATTAGCGGTATCTAATCATAAACATGCAGCAAATAAATATTATTGCAGGTATTAGTAAAATACCAAAAAAAATTACATTATTTTTGTATTAAGTAAAAATATGAAATTTATCGGTTTTCTGTTGCTGTTATGTTGCTTAATGGGTGCTGCAAAGGCTCAAACAGCTACGCCTGCTCCTGTAACTCTTGGCAAAAATGATACCATCAGAACAGCAATGACAAACCTTGACGGTGAACTTGTACCATGGATAGTTGAGCCGGAAGTTAAAATAGTAGATACCCGTATTTTTGCAAGCGAAGCTGACAGGCAAAACTACCGCCGCTTACGCTATAATGTAATGAAAGTACTGCCTTACGCACGTTTTGCAGGGCAAAGGTACCGCCAGTTACAGCGCGACCTGGCCGTTACCGCCGACAGAAAAAAACAAAAAGAATTAGTGAGCACCTGCGAGGGTGAAATCAAAAACCTGTTCAATAAGGAAATCAAAAACCTGACAATTAGTCAGGGGGAAGTTTTAATTAAGCTCATCGACCGCGAAACCGGGCAAACCAGCTTTGCTATGGTTAAGGAATTAAAGGGCGGGTTTAAGGCTTTCATGTTCCAGTCGGTTGCCAGTATATTTGGGCATAACCTCAAAGAAACTTACGACCCCGAAGAGCAGAAGGATATCGAGGCCATATTAAACCAGGCCGGATATAACTCATACAGCAATTAGTTTAATGGATAATAAAAGTATTTACCAGTTTAACATTCACAAGTTAAACGGTGAAGAGATCAGTCTTTCCGAATATAAAAACAAGGTTCTTTTAATTGTAAACACAGCATCCCAATGCGGCTTCACCCCCCAGCTAAAAGACCTTGCAGCTTTAAAAGCCGATTTTGCCGGTAAGGACTTTGAAATCCTTGCATTCCCTTCAAATGATTTTGGCGGCCAGGAACCCCTGGATGGCGAGGCCATTGCTGTTTTTTGTGAAAATTACGGGGCCAATTATCCCATATTTCAAAAAACACGTGTACGCGGCCCATACGCCCATCCTTTGTATCAATTTTTTGCCGATAAAAAGGAGAATGGAAATATCCGCTCGGTTCCACGCTGGAATTTTCATAAATTTTTGATAAACAGGGAAGGTCATGTAGTTGATTTTTATTACCCTTTCACCAAACCCAACTCATCAAAGGTGAGGCGAAAGATTGACCGCCTGCTGACATCGGCAACTGACCAATAAATTACTTTTGCGCATGCTTAAATTAGATATATTAGTTTTATCGGTACACCCTGATGATGCTGAATTAGGTTGTTCGGGTACAATTTTAAAACATATTGCCCTTGGCTATAAAGTTGGTATTGTTGACCTTACCCGCGGTGAGCTGGGCACCAGGGGCTCTGCTGAGATCCGTAAACAGGAAGCCGCTGCAGCTGCCGAAATATTAGGTTTAGCCGTACGTGAAAATCTTGGCCTGCCCGATGCCTTTTTTGAAAATACCCGCGAGCACCAGGTAAAGGTTATTGAAGCCATCCGTAAATTTCGCCCATCAATTGTGATCACCAATGCTTATTATGACCGCCACCCCGATCATGGCCGTGCTAATGAGCTTGTTGAAGCTTCGGCATTTTTAGCAGGCCTTCGCAAGATAGAAACATTTGATACTGAAGGGGCACCACAGGAAGCATGGCGGCCGGATATGGTGCTTCACTTTATACAGGATAATTACATTACACCCGATATATTAATTGATGTAACTGAACACTGGGATAAAAAAATAGAGAGTATTTACGCCTATGGGTCACAGTTTTACAACCCAAGCTGGGAAGGCGAACCACAAACCTATATTTCAACACCCGATTTTATTGAAATAGTAACAGGCCGGGCACGTGAATTTGGCAAAAGCATCCAGGTAAAGTATGCCGAAGGTTTTACCAGCCGAAAGATTTTAGGTGTAGATAATTTATTTAACCTTAAATAATATTATTTTAACTATAGATTATATATATAATTAAAGTCACCTTAATAAAAAAGGAGCCTGAAAATCAGGCTCCTTTTTTATTAATTTACATATGAGTAGTACTTAAGCTCTGATGTATTCAAAGCGATTGTTCTCATTGCTTCGCTCTCTTCTAAGCTTGTTTTCATTAGCCAGCTTCAAAAGGATACCCGAAAGCTCAGATGTTTTAAAATCAGAGTCGTACTGGTCTTTGCAGTAATTGGCAATTGACGATATAGAACGCTGGGTATCAAAGAAATCAGTATTCAACAACTGATTGAGTATTTTGGTTGCCCCTGGTTTTTTACGCCCCGAAATAGCACCGCCCTCATCTTCAATACGCAATTTCCTTGCTTTTTTACTAAACATTTCAACACCATCGGCATCTACTTTCTCAGATTCGATCATAACTTCCAGTAAACGGTCAATTATTCGAACCTGTACCGCTTCGGATTTGAATGAGTTTACAACCTCGGCTACTTCAACCAGTTGCTTCTTTAATTTCTCTATGTGTTTGCTCATGGTGATTGAATAGAACTGAGTTACTTTAATAGGGCTGCAACAAATCTAATTGGAATAATAACAAAAAATATGGCGTATTTTGGAAAAAAAGTAGCGTATATTAATATGTTTTCCTTTTTACAAATAATAGATGTTGATTTTACCTTATTAAATATTAGTTAATTCCATTCGTTCCATGAGCAGGATTTAGCTGTAGCCGGGATTGATCTTTTTTACTTTTGCGTTAAAAAGCGGCCGAAAGCTGCTCAAGCATCTCCAAACCTGTATCAATATGGCTTTTTTCAATGATCAGCGCAGGGCGGAAACGAACGCTCCTATCGCCACAGCCAAGGTACATAATATTATTATCAAAACCTTTTTTTATAAAATTATCCCTTATTGTTTTGTCCGGAAAATCAAAGGCTGTAAGCAAGCCTTTTCCCCGCACGTTGCTTACAACAGGGTGTCGTTCGGCAATTTCACTTAAGCCGTTTTGCAGGTACTCACCCATGGCTGCTGCATTATCGCAAAGGTTATCCTCCTCAATGATTTCCATTATTTTTGACGAGCGTACCATATCAACCAAACTACCGCCCCAGGTTGAGTTTATGCGCGACGATACTTTAAACACATTATCCTCAACCTCATCAATACGCCGGCCGGCCAATATGCCGCAAACCTGCATTTTTTTGCCAAAGGCAAGGATATCCGGACGTGCCTTTTCACCAAAATGTTCATGGCACCAGAATTTGCCTGTTAAACCTACGCCTGTTTGCACCTCATCATATACCAGTAATGCTTCGTACTCATCAGCAAGCTCACGCAGTTTCTCTAAAAACTCTTTACGTACATGGTTATCGCCGCCTTCTGATTGTACAGGCTCAATTATTATAGCACATATATCATCCTTATTATCTTCAAACGCTTTCCTGATCTGTGCTACTGATAATTGCTCACGCCTTAACAGATCTTCATGATTGGCATCGCTATAAGGAAAATTCATATAAGGCACAGATACCCGCGGCCAGTCAAACTTGGCAAACCACTTGGTTTTATTAGGTACAGTATTGGTAAGGCTCAGCGTATAGCCCGAGCGGCCGTGAAAAGCATGCTCAAAGTGCAATACTTTAAAACCTTTTTCTTTGGTGTAACCTTTGGCAAAGTTTTTCTGCACTTTCCAGTCCATAGCTACTTTAAGCGCATTTTCGATAGCTAATGCACCGCCGGCAATAAAAAAAGCATGGGGTAAATACTCCGGAATCCCTATCCTGTCAAATGTTTCAACAAACTGGGCGTATTGCGTAGTGTATATATCCGAGTTTGACGGATTAGTTAAAGCCGCAAGCATGAGGTTTTTCTTAAACTCTTCATCATTCAGCATTTTGGGATGGTTATAGCCCAAAGGCACTGAAGCAAAGCAGGTAAAAAAGTCAAGCAGTGTCCGGTTATATTTTGCATCGTAAATATAAACACCCTTACTTTTTTCCATATCAAAAGTGAGGTCGAAGCCATCGGCCAGTACATGCTTCTGAAGCGAAGCCTGTACATCCTGCGGAGAAACAAGTAGGTTGTACATATCAATTTGGTTTATTACAAATTTAACAAAAACCGCTTAAAATCAAAATTTAAGCGGTTTTTGAACCGATTGGCAAAAAAGTAACTTTAAATTGTTTAAAGTTACTTTTTGTACCAAACTTAAAACCGGTACACTTGTTTTAACCCATAACACTTACAAAAAACGATGGGTGAAAATCACTTTTACAGCGTAATCATCATAGGTGTCCGAAAGCTTTTTAATTCCCTCCCCCGGGAGGGGTGCGGCTGAAATGTGTGTTGGCAGGGAGGGGTTTGTACGCCATTTCAAATGAATAGGCCTATCGATGAACCCCTCCCTACACCCTCCCAGGGGAGGGAATCGCGCAATCCACCGCTTTTTTTATTTCTTTCGAACATCTACAGCACAATAACGATCAAAGCTGCCTAAGCAAACATTGCATGAGCTTTAACTGTGCCCTTAAATGTTTCTTTTTAATCAATTTCTTATTGGTTGAATATTTTAATATTAAATTCGTAACAATTACAACCAAAGGGAGTATTATTTACCATGGGAGAAGAATCATTAGCTGCCGACCAGGCAAAACCAGTACGCAAAGAAACATTAAACAGCCTTGCAGCCTGGGATTTGCTTGAAGACCTGCCTGTTGCCGTTTATACCTGCGATAAGGATGGCTATATAACCTCTTTTAACAAAGCAGCGGTAAAGCTTTGGGGTAAAACGCCCGAAGCTAATAAAGACAGGTGGTATGTAAACTGGGAGATCTTTAATATTGATGGCAATCCGTTAAAACCCGAAGAAACACCAACGGGTAAGGTATTAAAATATGGCAAGGCTGTAAAGCAGCAGGAAATACTTATTAAACGCCCCAACGGCAGCCTCAGTTATATACTTTCAAATCCCAAACCGCTTTTTAATGAAAATGGGGAGCTTACAGGCGCCGCCAACACCCTGATAGATATTACCGAACAAAAAAATGCAGAATCTAAACAAGGCATGCTGGCTTCTATTATTGAATCGTCTGAAGATGCCATTGTAAGTAAAAACCTCAATGGCATCATCACCAGCTGGAACAATGCCGCCCAGCGTTTATTTGGTTATACTGAAGATGAGATCATAGGTAAGCACATCACGGTTTTGATCCCTGAAGAGCGCCACAATGAAGAGGAGTTGATCATTAGTAAAATACGGGCCGGCGAACGGGTAGAACATTTTGAAACCATCCGTAAAACAAAAAGCGGCGGGGAAATACAAATTTCGCTCACTGTATCCCCCATAAAAGACAGCCACAATAAGGTAATCGGGGCTTCAAAAATAATACGCGACATTGACAGGCAAAAAAAAAACGAGGACAGGCTGCAGCAATATGCCGAGCGATTGGAAATCTTAAACTCAATAGGACAGGTTATTTCGGCCGAACTGGATATCCAGGGTATCCTGCAAAAAGTTACCGACTCCACCACCCAGTTATGCGGCGCACAGTTTGGTGCTTTTTTTCATAACCTGGTTAATGAGCAGGGCGAATCATACATGCTGTTCACCCTTTCGGGTGCACCGCGTGAGGCATTTGAAAAATTCGGGATGCCCCGCAACACAGCGGTTTTCCATCCTACTTTCAGCGGCGAGGGAACGGTGCGGGTTGATGACATTACCAAAGACCCGCGTTACGGAAAAAATGCTCCACATTTTGGCATGCCCGCAGGGCACCTGCCGGTTGTAAGTTACCTGGCGGTTCCGGTAAGGGCTAAATCGGGCGAGGTAATTGGCGGGTTGTTTTTCGGGCATGAGCAGCCGGCCAGGTTTACCAAAGAGCATGAACAGCTTGTTTTGGCCGTTGCCGCCCAGGCGGCAGTGGCGCTCGATAACGCCAAACTTTACGAGGATATTAAGCAGCTTAATGAAAAAAAGGACGAGTTTATAGGCCTTGCGAGCCATGAGCTAAAAACACCGGTTACCAGCTTAAAAGGGTACCTGCAGATCATTGCGCGCAACCTGTCCCCGGATGATAAAAATAAATCACTGGCTAACCGGGCGCTGGAACAGGTGGGCAAATTAACTACCCTGATATCAGATTTGCTTGATGTTACCAAAATTCAAACCGGTAAGTTGCCTTTTACCTATGCCGATTTTGATATGATCAAGCTGCTTACCGATTCAAAAGAGATCTTACAGCAAACCGATCCTTCACATCAGCTCATTTTAAACCTGCCAGTTGAAGAATTAATTATCCACGCCGATAGCCAGCGTATTGAACAGGTGATTATCAACCTGGTAACAAATGCCATAAAGTATTCGCCCAAGGCCGATAAGGTGATTATCGAAGCTGTGGTTAGCGGCGATAAATTAAGGGTATCAGTACAGGATTTCGGTATCGGTATCCAGCCCGATCAACTGGAACGTGTTTTTTCGCGCTTTTACCGGGTTGAAAACCTTGCTTCCCATATGTCGGGATTAGGGATAGGCCTGTATATCTCTCACGAAATAGTGAGCCGCCACCAGGGCAAACTCTGGGTTGAAAGCACCTACGGCGAAGGATCAACCTTTTATTTTGAGATCCCGATAAGCATCGATTAATTAGCTTTCAGCTTTGTGCATTCGGCTTTTAGCTTTTATTTAAACTTTTCCTTCATTCCCAATAATCCCCATATGCCCCCGCTATGGATAGCAAGGATCCTGCTGCCCGGATTGAAATGCCCCTTGCCTATCAGATCATATAAGGCATACATCATTTTGCCGGTATATACGGGTTCAATCAGGATCCCCGTTGCAGCTACAAATTGTTTAATGAAACCGATAAGCTCATCGTTAGCCTTCCCGTAACCGCCAAAGTGGTAATCGGTATGTACATTATAATCCGCAGGGGCCGTTAAAAAACGGTCGATCTCCTCCTTAATAAAACCGCCGTTCTTAAACACAGGTACAGCGTTAAATTTTGTTTTAAGCTGATGATTGTTTAAGCCGTTAATAATACCTGCCGCAGTTGTGCCGGTACCGCAGGCGCAAAAGATCTGGTCATAGGTTTCCGTTAGCTCATCAACCAGCTCACTGCAGCCTTTGGCCCCTTCAGCAGATGCGCCGCCTTCATCAATAAAAAAAGCCTGCTCATCATTGCCAAAATACTGGTTGAACAAGGCTGGTTTATCACGATAGGTATCGCGGTCGGTAAACTGCAATTCCATACCATGCAAGCGGCATAAAAACAAAGTATCATTATCAACCTTCTCACCGCGTACAATGCCCGTTGCTTTAAAACCAAACTTTGCAGCCGCGGCAGCCGTAGCCATCAGGTGATTGGAGTAAGCACCCCCAAAAGTTACGAGATGTGTTTTTTGTGCCGATTGTGCCTGTTTAAGCACATATTTAAGCTTGCGCCATTTATTACCCGATATCATAGGGTGGATCAGATCATCGCGCTTTATAAAAACTTTTACGCCGTGGCTATCAAACAAGGGGTTGTTGATTTGCTGTACCGGGCTAAAAATTTCAAGATCAATGTTCATAAAATAATACGGTGTTAATGCTATTGCAATATTACGTTTAACCTACCACAAAAAACGATTACTTTTGCGCCTCAAATGGCACACGAACCCGAACTGATAGAGCAGGAAGAACAGGACTTGTATGAGCACTTACGCGTAGTGGTTGACAAGGGCCAGTCGCTTTTGCGGATTGATAAATTTTTGATGCACCGCGTGGAGAATGCTTCGCGCAACCGCATTCAAAATGCTATTGAGCTGGGCAATGTGCTGGTGAATGATAAAACCATCAAAGCAAGCTATAAAGTAAAACCGCTTGATGTGATTTCGGTAGTGTTGCCGCACCCGCCGCGCGATACTGAAGTTTATCCCGAAAATATTCCCATCAATATCATTTATGAAGATGACGATGTACTGGTGGTTGATAAGGAAGCGGGCATGGTAGTACACCCCGGCTATAACAATTATACCGGCACGCTGGTAAACGCGCTGGTATATCATTTTCAGCAATTGCCAACATTGCCGGGTAATGATGGTCGGCCCGGACTGGTGCACCGGATTGACAAGGATACTTCAGGCCTGCTGCTGATCAGTAAAAATGAGCGTGCCATGAACTGGCTGGCCAAGCAGTTTTTTGACCATACCATCACCCGTAAATACATAGCGCTTGCCTGGGGCGATTTGCCTGAGGACGGCACCGTAACCGGCTATATTGGCCGCAGCGTGGCCGACAGGCGGGTAATGTCGATATATGATGATCCTGAAAAAGGAAAATGGTCGGTAACACACTATAAAGTTTTGGAGCGGATGGGTTATGTTACCCTGATTGAATGCCAGCTGGAAACCGGTCGCACCCACCAGATCAGGGCGCATATGCGGCATATCGGTCACCCTTTGTTTAGTGATGCTACTTACGGCGGTGATAAAATTTTGAAGGGGACGATGTTCAGCAAGTACAAGCAATTTGTCGAAAATTGTTTTGAGCTGATGCCGCGGCAGGCCCTGCATGCGCAAACGCTGGGCTTTTTACACCCCACGTTAAAAAAGCAGGTGCATTTTGAATCGCCGCTGCCGCCCGATTTTGAAGCGGTGCTTGCAAAATGGCGAAAGTACAGTGATACAGATACAAAACAATAGGCGTTAGATAGTAGAGCAACAATACCCAGTAATTATTAACAACACGATCAAATTATAACATCTATCTGTCCATGATGCCCGTATTCATCAATTTCAACGGCGAATATCTCCCCCACAACACACCATTGCTTACAGTTGGCAACAGGGGTTTCAAATATGGCGACGGTCTGTTTGAAAGCATGCGGCTAATGAAAGGGAAGCTCAAATTTGCCGAACTGCATGCCGACCGGCTTCAGCGCGGCATGAAAGCGTTGAAAATTGATGGCTATTCGCAAATGGACACCTGGTTTTTAAATGATATTGTTAACGAGCTTGCCCGCCGGAATAAAGTAAAGCACGGCCGGTTACGCTTAACCGTTTACCGCGATGCCGAAGGCTTATATACCCCTACCCAAAATAAAATGGGTTATTGCCTGGAGCTGACCCCATCTGAAGAGCCACGGTATTTTTTGAATGAAAAAGGTTTGATCATGGATGTGTTTACGGAACTGCCCAAACCATCGAATTATCTATCCAACATTAAAACCTGTAACTCGCTTATTTATGTAATGGCGGGCCTCTACAAAACCCAGAACAAGCTGGACGATGTGTTTTTACTGAACCAAAGCGGCAACCTCTGCGAAGCCAGCAGTTCCAATATTTTCATCAATTATCAAAACCATTTATATACACCCGCACTAAGCGAAGGCTGCGTTGAGGGTGTAATGCGCCAGGTGGTGATCAAGCTGGCAAAAGAAAATAATATTGATATAACCGAAGCCCAGATTAACCCGGACATTTTATACGAAGCCGATGAGGTGTTTTTAACCAATGCTACCCGCGGCATCCAAACGGTAATGGGTTTTGGCGTAAGGCGCTATTTTAACCAGTATAGTAAGGTTTTGATGGATGAATTGAATAAGCTGTAAGTTCGGTTGTAAAGTTTTTTAACACACACATGTCATTAATAAAAACGCCTGCCATTTCGAAACGAGGCACGAGTGAGAAATCTTCTACACCCGGCTTGGTTAACCAATAAGCACGGCAGTCTTACATGGCGTATAAGATTTCTCTTTCGCCCCGGCGCCCAGTCATCCCATGCTCTATCGAAATGACAATTCTTATTAAAGTATTTATAAAGTGCTTACTTCCTGTACTTTTATCGCCGCCAGAATCCCATCCCAAAGGGCAATACGTGCCTGTAAGGCTTCTTTAACAGCCGCAGTAGCTTCAGTCCATTTGTCATCATCTTCACCGCAAAGTTCGGCGGTCATTTGGTAGGCCAGTTGGGAATGGTGGTCACCGTCAACTTCAATGTGGCGCTCAAGATAGTATAACAGGATATCAACCTTGCCCGGTAATTGTTGGCTTAGTTCTTTTACTATGCTCACAAACATATCAGGGATCAGGTCTTCGCGGCCAAAAGTGAATACAGCAGCTTGCAGATAATCTTTATTGGTATCAATAACATCAAAGGTATGCTGCACAAAATTGCGGGCAGCAACCGGGATATTGGCAATGATCAGCGCCTCGTCAATATGCTTACCGAAAGTTAATTCATTAAACAGGTTATTGATCCCTTCGGCTGTGCTGCCGGCCTGCTGCATGGCACGCAGGTAAAGCTCGAAATGACTTACGCGGTTTCCCTGCTCGTCGATATCACTTTCTTCGCCTGCAACAATTTCATTGATCAGGTAACGGGTATTGGCGTTTCCTGTCGGCATCCACGGAGTGATGGTACAGGTAAGCTTTTGCTGCAAAGCTTTTAACAACGACATAAAATCCCAAACAGCGAACACATGGTGCTCCATAAAAACGGTAAGCTCATCAAGCGATGTAATATTTTTATAAAGCTCGTGACGGATAAGCTGGTCGCGTAAAGGCTGGATCTCGTTTTTTAAATGTGCAATGCGGTTGCTGTAATTTGCCATGTATCAAAAATTATATGGATCGCAAAAATAGTAAACAAGGTGATTATTAATGAAGTGATTATTTTTTTTGACGGGGTGGTGATGAGGATTGAAAATGGTTTTGCCAAAAGGAGTAAGATTTTTTAGAGAAAGCCGCCAAACCTGTATATTTAATTATGAAAACCGTTGCCCTATCGCTTATTGCGCTGCTTTTTATATTAACATCATGCAATCACATTTCTTCAAAAAAAGCAGATCAGCAAACAGCAGTTCCGAAGCCTTTACAGGATGATATTGATGATAATAGCATAAAAAAATCGAGGGGGGACAATCTATTGCAAGATATTTATGCCGACCAGGTAAGAAAGCAACCCGAGCTGCAAAATCTGGAAAACTTAATGGAGCATTTTTATGGTAGCCTACCCGACAGCGTAAAGAGTTTTCAAATTTATGACAATAAATCCACCTACTACTACAGATCAGCTAATGATGCATTAAATAATATGAAAGACACTGTTTTAAGGGACCGCTTACGTGTATTAATTAATGAGAGTAAGCATAAATATCTTGATACCATCAAAAGGTTTTCAACTTTGATGGCACATATCGACAGTAATAAAATAAAGATCGAGGATTATCATACTGTTTTAAAAATCGTTACCACCCTTCCTGTTATCGAAAGCTATCAGTATAAAAACCTGCCTGATATTAAAAGCGTAGCTAATTTGGCTAATGAAGCTCAACGGTTAAAAGCCAAAACAATTCAATTGGCAAATAAGCATTAGGATCATAGGTATTAATTTAGCTGCTTAAGGACAGTTAATTTAGATGAGCCCAAGGACAAGCTGCCCCAGAGGGGCAAAAGGTTTGTAGAAAAAATAATATAAATTTGACCGAGCACCAGAGGTGCTCAACCTAACCAGCCCGATCACAAACATGGCAAGCAATAACACCTATTCACAGTTATACATCCATATTGTTTTCGCTGTAAAATATCGCATGGCATTAATTGAGGATAGCTGGGCTGAACGATTAAGAATGTACATAACTTCGATTATTCAAAATCAAGGACACAAATTAATAGCCATTAACAACATGCCCGATCATCTGCATTTATTTATCGGCTTAAATCCCAATCAATCTATTGCTGAAATTGTAAGATTTATAAAAAGCGATTCGTCCGAATGGATCAATAAACAAAAGTTAGCAAATGAAAAATTCCAATGGCAGGACGGATATGGAGCTTTTAGTCATAGCAGATCACAAGTTGATAAGGTGGTGAATTATATAGCAAATCAACGAGAGCATCATCAAAAAACAACTTTTTTAGATGAATACAGAAAAATGTTAAATGACTTTAATATCGAATTTGATGAGCAATATATTTTCAAATTACCTCAATAGATCTGCTGATTTATGTTGAGCCCCTCTGGGGCTCTAAAATAGAGGCTTTTAATTTCTACAAACCTTTTGCCCCTCTGGGGCAGTTCGCCTCACATAACTGGTTCGCATAGTTAATTTGTAAATATAATTAATTGAACCTCAACAAACCTTATTGCTAAATCAAAGAAAATCATTACTCACCCACCACAATCTTCTCTCCCATCCGCACTGTAATATCTGACCCAAGCGCATAAAAAGCCGAAACAGGTTCTTTTTCAAGATATGGTTTAAATATTTCGCCATACAGCGCGGTAACATCTGCATCAAAAACATAATCGCTCACCAAACCTGTTTGCCATGAGATATGCTCAACCTGGTATTCCATAGTTTTGGTGGCGTTCAAACCGTTGTAGCCCCAGTAATGTTCTAAAATAAACTCCTCCGGGCTGCCGGGCTTGATGTCAACTAACTCATTACTTGCTGTGGCTCCAAGCCTATTCCAGCGGCCGTTAAGCTTCCACTCATATAAAAATCGGGTATGATTATCTGCGCTTGCAATAATGGAACTCCGCATAGGCAGGGCACGGTAATGTTCCTTATAAAGGTTGTTGGCAATAAGCGCGATCATACTTTTCGGTACTATCTCGCTTATGAAAACAGCGCCACGTTTCCATTCGGTACCGTTATAATATCGCACATAAAAACGCAGGTTTACTTCTTCAAAATTTATATGCCATGGCCATTTGATCCCCAATACCTGTGTATCCAGGAACATAAAACCAACCATGCTTACCAGGGCTTTGCCTTCCCAAAGATCAAGTACCGTACCTGCCGGGGTGTATTGTTTTAATATTGCGGCATCAACCTCGTAATTGAGCATTACCAGGTTTTTCCATTGTGCTTTTAGAAATTGACTTTTAGCCATAAAAAGAAAAATCCCGCCTTTTTTACGGGCGGGATTCATTAATGATAATTAGTTTTTATAATATTTCATAGCCTCGGGTATGAGGTTCTGAATATTGGCAATACGGGTAGCATCGGCAGGGTGCGTGCTCAAAAACTCGGGCTGGGCACCGCCTTTGTTTTGGGCAGCCATACGCTGCCAAAAAGCAATGGCATTGTGCGGGTCATAGCCCGCCATAGCCATAAAGGTTAAACCTAAACGGTCGGCCTCCGATTCCTGGTTGCGTGAGTAGGCCAGTAATTTCAATTGGCTTCCAACGCCATACAAAGTGCTTATAGCAGTTTGTGTAGCCTGCGATTGCTGGCTTGTGGCCGCACCTACTAATTGTCCGCCACCCTGTACCAGCATTTCCTGCGAGATGCGTTCGGCCGAGTGGCGGGCAATGGCGTGACCAATTTCATGCCCCATAACTACAGCAAGGTAAGCATCGGTATTGGTTACAGGCAATAAACCGCTGTAAACAGCAACCTTGCCACCCGGCATACACCAGGCATTAACTTCGCTGCTCTGAATCAGGTTAAACTCCCATTGAAAGCTGTACTGATCGCCATAGCCATTTTCTTTAAGATATTTTTCAATAGCCGCTGCTAATCTGTTACCAATAACTTTAACGCGCTGCGCATCGGTACCGGTGGCAACAACTTTGGTTTTGGGGTCGGTAAGCAGTTGTTTGTAGCTTGCCGCCGCCGACTGGTTTACTTCGGCATCGCCAACAAGGCTTAATTGTTTACGGCCGGTTAGCGGCACGGTTGAACAGGAAAAGATAGCCATGATGGCTATCAGGACTAATACAGGTTTGAACTTTTTCATGGTGATCAGGCAGTTGTTGTTTTCTTTTTAAAAAAATTAACTTTCGATTCTTTGCCCCTTATTAAGCGTTCTATATTTTTTTGGTGGGTTACCAGCACAAGCACACAAATGCACATGCCGTAAATTACTATCGATCGGATCGGTGTCGGAAAAATAAATGTAACGCCTATAGGATAAGTAAAGGCTGCTGCAATTGAGCTAAGCGACACATATTTTGAGATCAGTAATACCGTTATAAATACAATTACACATAACAAGGCGGCATGAAAATGTATAGCCAAAATCATTCCAAACAAAGTAGCAACGCCTTTACCGCCCCTGAAACCCGCAAAAATTGGGAACAGGTGACCCATAACCGCCGCTATGCCCAAAGCCAGTTCGTAATTAGTATATGCGGTTGAATTGATGGCACCCGTAGCAGATGCGCCAATGAAATAAGCGAAATTTGTAGCTGCCCAGCCTTTAAATATATCAAGCAGCATCACCGGGATGCCGGCTTGCTTACCAAGCACGCGAAAAGTATTTGTAGCACCTGCATTACCGCTTCCGTACTCGCGTACATCCACATTGTAAAAAGCCATACCTATCCAAACAGCCGTAGGTATTGAGCCGCACAGATAAGCCATTATAAGCGCTGTAACAGAGTAAACGGTTATCATTCTGCTGCAATATTACAAAATTGAAGCGGTAAAAGCGTTTTAATCTCAGCGCTTTTACTACTAAGTTTTGTTTAACGATGTGTTAATTGATATTTTAATTACCCTATTTTACAGCCTTCAGACTAAGATCAAGGCTTTTAACCGAATGCGTAAGCGCACCTACCGAAATGTAATCGACCCCGCAATCGGCATATTCACGGATATTATCAATGGTGATGCCACCCGAAGCTTCGGTAATGAAACGTCCTTTGATCATGGCCACAGCCTGCCGCAGGTTGTCGAAATTAAAGTTATCAATCAATATGCGGTTTACATTGCCGGTTTGTAAAACCTGCTCAAGCTCATCAAGGTTACGCACCTCAATTTCAATAGCCAGTTTTTTTCCGGTATCGGCAAGGTATTGATTGGCGCTTTCAATGGCCTGCCGTATCCCTCCGGCATAGTCAACATGGTTATCCTTAATCAGGATCATATCATACAAACCAAACCTGTGGTTCACGCCACCACCTATGCGTACCGCCCATTTTTCGAGGTAACGCAGGCCGGGGGTAGTTTTACGGGTATCTAAAACTTTAGTATTGGTGCCCTGCAGCAAATCAACTATCTCCCGGGTTTTTGTAGCAATTCCCGACATACGCTGCATACAATTCAGTACCAAACGTTCGGCGGTTAATATGCTGCGCGAGCTGCCTTCAACCTCAAAAGCCACATCTTTATATTTAACAGGAGTTCCATCCTGTAAAAACACAGTCATTTTAAGGTTGGGATCAACTATATGAAATATTTCGGCAGCCAGCTCAACACCGGCCAGTATACCTTCGTCCTTAACTAAAAGTTTTGCTTTGCCTGTAGCATCGGCCGGGATGGTTGAAAGCGAAGTATGATCGCCATCGCCCACATCCTCACTTAAAGCATTATTTATAAATCGATGTATTAGTTCCTTGTCCAATTGTGTTCTTTTTATGAGTCAAAAGTAACAACAATTTTTAGACCGATGTGCGTTGATGTGCAAATGTGCAAATTTCAGATGTGCAGATGATTTTCGATGTGCAGATAAAGAGGGTTTCAGATGTGCAGATGATGTGAATGTGCAAATATGCAGATTCCAAATGTGCAGATGAGTAGAGCTTCAATATTAGGCAAATGGGCTTATATAATTAAGAACAGCATCAAAATCATTTGCACATCTGCACATTTGAAATCTGCACATCGAAAATCATCTGCACATCTGAAATTTGCACATCGAAAAATCATTTCACCTTCTCGTCTTCAATTTTCAGTTCAACAACATTAGTGCTTTTACCGGCATCCTTTAAGGTGATGGTAACACGAAATTCACCTTTATCGGTATTTAAAATATAAACACCAAAATGGTAATTGCCCCCTGAGTTTACTTTATGCAGCAATTTGATCCCCTGGGGCTTATTCTTGGCGAAAAATTTATCCAGTATAACCGTAGCCTGGTTTTGCGAGTAAACATTCTCTTCTTCCATGATGGTTATCTCCACATTATTGGCAAATAACTTGGAAAGCTCTCTGGTGTTACCGGCTTTTAAAAGATTAGCCACGTTATCTATTACATCGGCCGATGAAACATACGGAAGCAGCAGTAAAAAAACAAACGATGGCAAGTATTTCAATTTCATACTATGATAACGTACTAACAGGTGCTAAAGTTACATTTGCAACTAAGTGTTTACCGGCTTTTCAAACAAACAAAAAAGCTATGTTTTATAAAACCGTATAATAAACACTAACACCACAATTTAACTTTTATTTCAGACTGCTAACCTAAATTAAAAAATTATATATAAAGTACCCTGTTGCCTTTATATTTGCATTGTGGAAAACAAAAAAAAACTCGCATTAATTATACTTGATGGCTGGGGTTACGGCCGCAACGATCAATCAAACGCTATACTGGCTGCCAATACTCCCTTTGTTGATGGCCTGCTTAAACAATATCCAAATTCAAAACTTGAAGCTTCGGGCGCAGCGGTAGGTTTACCTGCCGGGCAAATGGGCAACTCAGAAGTTGGTCACATGAACCTTGGTGCAGGCCGCGTGGTTTACCAGGAGCTTGGCCGCATCCATAAAGCAGTTGATGACAATGAACTGCCTACCATCCCCGTATTGAAGGATGCTTTTGAATATGCCAAACAAAACAATAAAGATGTACACTTCATCGGTTTAGTATCTGATGGTGGTGTACACTCACATATCAGGCATGTAAAAGGCCTTTGCGATGCTGCCAAACAACTGGATGTTAACAATGTATATATCCATGCTTTTTTAGATGGCCGCGATACCGATCCTAAATCGGGTTTAGGTTTTATTACCGACCTTGAAGAGCATATTGCCGGTACAGGCGCTAAAATAGCTTCGGCCATCGGCCGTTATTACGCTATGGACCGCGATAACCGCTGGGAACGTGTTAAACTGGCTTACGACCTGCTGGTAAATGGTGTTGGCGAAGCTACCCAAAACGTTACCAGCCTTATTAAACACTCGTACCTTGAAGGTGTTACCGACGAGTTTGTGAAGCCTATTGTTGCTGTTGATAGCAAAGGCCAGCCACTGGCAGTTATCAAAGAGGGTGACGTAGTGATCTGCTTTAACTTCCGTACAGACAGAGGCCGCGAGATCAGCATCGCCTTAACCCAAAAATCATTCCCTGAATACAACATGCACCCGCTTAATGTGCGTTACATCACTATGACACCATATGATGAAACGTTCAAAAATGTTCAGGTTGTTTTCAATAAAGAAGACTTGACCAAAACCCTGGGCGAAATCCTGCAAAATGCGGGTAAATCACAGATCAGGATTGCGGAAACTGAGAAATATCCTCACGTAACTTTCTTCTTTTCGGGCGGCAGGGAAAAAGAGTTTGCTAACGAGAAAAGACTGTTAGTACCATCACCTAAGGTTGCTACTTACGATTTGCAGCCTGAGATGAGCGCTGCAGGCATCCGTGATGCTATCATCCCGGAACTGGAAACAGGCTGGCCTGATTTTGTTTGCCTTAATTTTGCCAATACCGATATGGTTGGCCATACCGGCGTTTTCAGCGCTGTAGTTAAAGCAGCCGAAACTGCTGATGCCTGTACCAAAGCGGTTGTTGAAGCAGGTTTAGCCAACGGCTATTCGTTCATTATCCTGGCCGACCATGGTAATGCCGATTACATGATTAACGAAGACGGATCGCCCAATACGGCACATACCACCAACCTGGTACCATGTATTGTGATTGATAAAGATGTTAAAGAGGTAAAAGACGGAAAACTGGGCGATGTGGCGCCAACAATATTAAGCATATTAGGTGTTGCCATCCCTCCCGAAATGACTGGTAATGTATTGGTGTAATCCAAAAAATATAAGCAAAGCCGCCCTGTTGGGCGGCTTTTTATTATTAATATCAAATTTATATTCCTGCAGGCCCGATAACCGGCAAAGCGGTGCAAAACTGGTTTACTTTGACCTGAAAGCATTTTTCAGGGCCGATTCTGCACGGCTTACAAAGTTAAACCCTGCTGTAATCAAAACGGTTACCCACAATGGCGTTACCGAAACAAAAACGGTGCATATAGGCAACTGGAACCAGGAGCTTAATTTGTTTATCCAGTCGGACATTAACCGCCCGGCCTGGAAAAACAGCTATACAGTTAGCACAAGCGATAGCGCTATTGTTTACAGGGCACGCACACCTGAACTTAAGACCCGCCGCATTATTATTAAAAAAGCTGGTGACAAAGTTGAGTGGATCCTGATCTATAACCACACCAAAAACCTGCTGTACGAAACCAACGAAAAGCTAAGCTATTTCCCCGATTCGCTCTACCTGATCCAAAAAACACAGCACGTAAAATTAATGGGGCGTAATGATTACAAGGTACAGGGGACTTTACCGAAGAGGTAGAAGTTTTTTTTAATATTCCATTAAAACCACATCGTTAATAAAATCAACCAGCTTATCCACATAAACCTTTTTCATCTTCGCCCGGCGGGAGTTGCTATTATTAATTATTTGATTTTCTAACACATAGGCCAACAAATGAGCTTTAGCTTTGCCTTCGGGAGCATTATCCGGATTCAAAAACATATCGGAAGTTAAATTGAACGCGAAACTTTCGTTCAACTCCGAATGTGTTATCATAACGCAGATATAGATACCCTCATTATTATAAACATCATCATTTGATATGATAACAGCTGGGTGTTTTTCAGTCTTATTTTTACCCGGAATTAAAAATGGCAACTCGATTATATCGCCCCTTTGGAATGGCATTAATTAGAAGATGTTAGTTTTACAGCGATATTTTCTCTTGAAAAGTTTGCAAGCCCTTCTTTAATATATGCAGGGGTCGAATCTGTGATGGCGTTACTCCTATTTAAATATTTAAAGCTTAGATTTTCTATTTTGTGAAGTTGTCTTGTCAGGCGTCTGAAAATTTCCCCGAGCTCCTTATCCTCAAAATAATTACTTGAATAATAAAGGTCGTTCAGTTTATCAAAAACATTATTTAGCTTCTCTAACCTTTGATAAATCAGCAGAAGGTCGGTCGGATTTAATTCTTTTAAAAAACTTAAATCTCCCACATCCTCTTTAATCATCTCTGTAAACTCTACTAAAGATCTTTTAAACCCATCATTGCGGTTTGCTGCATGCCCGAAAAATAGATCAGAAAAATAACTGCCAAAGTTGATGTCTCTCACTTTGCTTTCTACATCCTGAATTAATAATGCACTGGTCATTTCCTTATATCTATCGCTTATTATAAAGATAAGACAAATAATTTTAATAAGTGTTCTGTTGATTTAGATAGCCACAAAGCAATGAACATCCTCTTCGGCTTAAAGCTGTTAACTTTAGTGCTGTTTCACCAGCGTATTACTGCCGGTAGTGGCCTGGATCAGTTTTTCTTTTGACTGATCAATGAGTGCAGAGATATCCATGCGGGAAGGATTATCATTCAATACCTTTTCCAGATCGGCAATAGAAGCTTTCAATGAGTTGATGCCCCTTGCTTTATCGTAAAAATGCGAGGTATTTTGCAGCTTAAACATACCGTAATCGCGGTAGGCTATACCCCTGTTTTGGTAGTATTTATTATCTCTAAGATCGCTGTTGATGGAAATGGCTTTTGTAAGATCGACAATAGCCCCTAACAGGTATAATTCCTTATCTGCTGCCGAAGCCTGGTTATCCCTCCCGAGATAGCTTTTGGCCCTCGCCCTGTAATAGTAGGCCGTAGCATCGGCCGGTTTTATGGCAATTACTTTGGTATAGGCCAGTATCGATTTTTTATAGTTATCGCTGTGATAGTAGGAATACCCCAGCATCCACATAGCGTTGGCGTTTGTTGAATCAGTTATGCACGCCTTTTCCAGGTGCGATACCGCCGAACGGAAATCGCCATCCATGAGTGCCTGCTGGCCAAGCCGTACATAAGCGTTTTGCGCTATGGCCGACTCAAGCGAAGACATGATCAGAAGGGGCAGGATAACTGATAACTTCATCAAACGGATTACTGGTAAAACAAAAATGGTATTATATTAACTATCAATACATCAAATTATTATGCCATAAAGCTGTTTTGTGAAAAAAAATTTCACATGTGCATAAAATTGTGAACAGCGATACTATGACTTTTTTTCATCTTTACCAATAAAATCTTATTTATTTACAATACATGCCACAAATTTGTAACAAACATATAACCAGTACGTTAAATCATCGAATTATTTGTTGTTATTAATTAGTGTAACTTGGCACAGCTCTTGAACCATAATCAGGCGCGATTCATAATCGCAATTTAACCTGTAATTGGCGTGAATACCTTTTTGCAGGCTGACAACATGGCGTTTTATTCTACTAAAATATAATTAATGAATTTCGATCCGTTTGATTTTAAAAATGCTTTACCGGTTATAAATGAGGATTCAGAGTTTTTCCCGCTAATGTCATCGGAAGATGAGGAGGAGATGAATAATGAGGAGCTACCCGATGTAATGCCTATTTTACCCTTGCGCAACACCGTACTTTTCCCTGGTGTTGTGATCCCAATTACGGTTGGCAGGGACAAATCAATAAAACTAATCCGCGATGCCAACAAAGGCAGCCGCATGATTGGGGTGGTTTCGCAACAGGATGTGGGTATTGAAGACCCTACTTTTAGTCAGCTTAATAAAGTTGGCACTATTGCACTTATTATAAAAATGCTGCAAATGCCCGATGGTAACACCACCGTTATCATTCAGGGTAAAAAACGTTTTTATTTAAAAGAAGAAGTACAAAGCGAACCCTATATAAAAGCTACAGTTGAGCCTTTCCATGAAATAAAAGGCAAGGAAGATAAGGAGTTTAAGGCCATGGTATCATCCATTAAGGATATGGCCATGAATATCATCCAGCTTTCGCCCAATATCCCAAGCGAAGCAGGTATTGCCATCCGCAATATCGAAAGCACATCCTTCCTGATCAACTTCATATCATCAAATATGAATGCTGATATGACGGCCAAGCAGCACCTGCTTGAAATTGCCAACCTGCGCGAACGTGCCAATCTGGTATTGGAGCATTTAACACTCGACCTGCAAATGCTGGAACTGAAAAACCAGATCCAGACCAAAGTTCGTGTCGATCTTGACAAGCAGCAGAGGGATTACTTCCTTAATCAGCAGCTTAAAACCATACAGGAGGAGCTGGGAGGCAACACCCCCGACCTGGAAATTGAGAGCCTGCGCCAGCGTGCAGTTAAAAAGAAATGGGCCAAAGAAGTTAAAGACCACTTTACTAAAGAGCTTGAAAAACTGGCGCGTACCAATCCCGCAGCTGCCGATTACTCCGTGCAGATCAATTATCTTGAATTGCTGCTTGATTTGCCATGGAACGAGTTTACCAAAGACAACTTTGACCTTAAACGCGCCCAAAGGACCCTTGATAAAGACCACTTTGGTTTAGATAAGGTAAAACAGCGTATTATCGAATACCTTGCCGTGCTCAAGTTAAAGCATGACATGAAAGCGCCTATCCTTTGTTTGGTTGGCCCTCCGGGCGTTGGTAAAACATCCTTAGGTAAATCAATAGCTAAAGCTTTGGGCCGTAAATATGTACGTATGGCATTAGGCGGCATTCGTGATGAAGCGGAGATCCGTGGCCACCGTAAAACATATATTGGGGCGATGCCGGGGCGTATTATCCAGTCGATAAAAAAGGCCGGCGCATCAAACCCTGTATTTATTTTAGATGAGATAGATAAAGTAGGCAACGATTTTAGGGGGGATCCTTCATCGGCCCTGCTGGAGGTGCTTGATCCCGAGCAAAATGGCACTTTTTACGATCATTATGTGGAGATGGATTTTGACCTTTCAAACGTAATGTTCATAGCAACCGCAAACTCACTGAGCACTATTCAGCCTGCTTTGTTAGACAGGATGGAGATTATTGAGGTGAATGGCTATACCATTGAAGAAAAAATTGAAATAGCCAAACAGCATCTTGTACCTAAACAGCGCGAGGCACATGGCTTAAAAATAAAAGACATAAGCCTTAAAGCTGATGTACTTGAAAAGATAGTGGTGGATTATACCCGCGAATCGGGCGTACGTTCACTGGAGAAAAAAATAGGCTCGGTTGTTCGCGGCGTAGCTAAAAACATAGCTATGGAAGAACCTTACAACAGCGTTGTAAACAAAAAAGATATTGAGAGAATATTAGGTGCACCTATTTTTGATAAAGACCTTTATGAAGGCAATGATGTGGCAGGCGTTGTAACAGGCCTGGCCTGGACTTCAGTAGGCGGCGACATCTTGTTCATTGAGGCAAGCTTAAGTCCCGGAAAAGGCCGCTTAACGCTAACAGGCAGCCTTGGCGATGTCATGAAAGAATCGGTGACCATTGCCCTCGCTTATTTACGGGCGCACGCAGCCGATTTTGATATCAACCCTAAACTATTTGATCAGTGGGATGTACACGTACACGTACCGGCAGGCGCTACCCCTAAGGATGGCCCATCGGCAGGTGTTACCATGCTTACGGCACTGGTATCGGCCTTTACACAGCGTAAAGTAAAACCTAACCTGGCCATGACCGGCGAGATCACCCTTCGCGGTCGTGTGTTACCTGTAGGCGGTATTAAGGAAAAGATCCTGGCTGCCAAACGTGCCAATATCAAGGAGATCATCCTTTGCAAATCGAACCAAAAGGATATCCTTGAAATTAAGGAAGATTACATAAAGGACCTTAACTTCCATTATGTTACCGATATGAAGGATGTAATAAGTTTGGCCCTCCTTAACGAAAAAGTTAAAAAACCGATAGATCTTACAGTTAAAGAAGATGATAAAGCAGCGGTTAATTAAACAGGCAATTTTTCGGGATAAATAATATGAGTTTCACAGCTTACCGCTGTGAAACTTTTTCGTTTAAAGGGGGGGCTGACAGCCTACGATGTGTACACTTCTTTTCTATAAAAGAAGAAATTGTCATTTCGATAGAGCAAGGTGAGGTGGAGTGATGTGGAGAAAGAGAAATCTTATACGCCATGTAAAACCCTCATACATGATTTAGTGCATATTGCATAAGATTTCTCCTCACCCCTCCCGCGCATTCCCCCTACTGATTCGTCGAAATGACAACCGGTTTTTAAACGATCAGTTTCAAAAGAAGTGCCCCACAGTAATTTTTAAGAGGGGAATTAAAAACCTTGATCCCAACCAATACCATTTTTAAACAGTCAATTTTATAACTGCTTTATTTGCATTGGGTTTTTTATATATTAGCGCACATATACTATATAAACCCCAATGCCTAATAAACTATTTTTAACACTGGTATGCCTGTTAAGCGCTACCTGTTTATTTGCACAAACCCGCGGTCACGAATTTGGTATCCAATCTGATAATGATTCATTCCTTGGTCAGGGATCCGACAGGTATTACACCAATGGTATTTTCTTTTATTACCGAAAAGCTTTAACGGTAAAACCATCAGAAAACGACCTCCAAAACAAAGTTTTAGGATTTGAATTAGGGCAAAAGATGTTCAACCCGCAATCGGGCTATGTTCGCGGACCGTTTGATATTGACAGGCCCTTTGCCGCATATACCTATTTAGGTTCCACACTTAACTTCCTTTATAAAAACGAAAGCAACCTGAAATTTGGCGCACAACTGGGGGTAGTAGGCCCTGCAGCTGGCGGCGAGCCGGTACAAAAGCTTATCCATAACACATTTGGCTTTTACCAGCTTAATGGCTGGCAATACCAGATCAAAAACGATGTGGAACTCAACCTTTCGGCCGAATATAACAAGCTGCTGGCGCGTGCTTCATGGATCGACCTGAGTTTTAGCTCATATGCCAACCTGGGTAATGGCTTTACAGGTGCCGGTGCCGGAGGTATGGTACGCCTGGGCAATTTTAACCAGCTGTTCAATTCCATCAGTACCCAAAGTACAGTATCAACCGGCGGCGAAGAAAAGTTGCTGCACAAACACGAGATCTTTTTTTATTACAAGCCTTTAGCCAATGTGGTTGGCTATGATGCTACCATCCAGGGCAGTCTGTTCCGCAAACATGACGATCCAAACAGCCTGGAAGTTACTTCAGAAAAGAAACCTTTTATATTTAGCCAGCAGGTTGGCGTAGCTTTTACCACCAGTCGTTTCGCGTTTGATGTAGCGGCCATATTCCACACCAAAGACGCTAAAGAGATGTTGCGCTCGCACCAGTGGGGATCAATTACCGGCTTTTATAGGTTTAAGTAAATGTGCAAATTTCAAATGTGCGGATGTGCAAATTGAAGGTTAAACAATTTTAAATGCTCAGATTATTTTCGATTAGATAAAGTTCTCAAATTCATCTGCACATCTGAAATCTGCACATTTGCACATCAATAAATCATTCTCTAAAATCAATTTTCCTGTTTTCCTTTTTTGCCGATTGTATCTTCTTACCTTCGAGCCTTGCGGCTTTGGCAGCTTTACTTACTTTGGTTGGCTTGCGTATCTTGGGCTTTTGGAGGGCTTTTATGAGTATCGATGTTAACCGTTCAATCGCTTTTTCCTTATTGAGATACTGGCTCCGCTCTTCGTCGCATATCACCTGCACATAGCCATCTTTGTTAAGCCTGTTTTGCAGTTTTTCGGTTAAAAGCAACTTTTCCTCATCGGTAAACAAGGCCGATGAATCTATTGAAAATAACAATTCAACCTTGCTCGAAACCTTGTTTACGTTTTGGCCGCCCTTTCCCCCGCTTCTTGATGTTTTGTAGCTCGTTTCCTTTTGGAGACTGGCTTTAGTAAAATTCATCTTCAAAAATAAGCCTAATTGAGTTACCATGGTCAGGCCTTTTGCCAATAATTTGCTATTTTAGCAGTTCTATGAACAACAATATTGTAGTAGCCATTGATGGTTATTCTTCGTGCGGTAAAAGCACCCTGGCAAAAGCTTTAGCAAAAGAGCTTCACTTTATTTATGTAGATAGCGGCGCCATGTATCGTGCCGTAACGTTATACTTTTTAAGGCATAATATTGACCTTGAAAACCATGCCCTCGTGGCCGATACATTGCATAATATTCATCTTAACTTTCAAACGCAAAATCATAAAACCTTCATTACTTTAAATGAGGAAGATGTATCTGAAGAGATCCGCCAGATGCATGTTGCTGAAAAAGTTAGCTCGGTAGCTGCAATCAAAGAAGTGCGCGTAGCCATGGTAAGGCAGCAGCAGCGTTTAGGCCGCTCAAAAAATATCATTATGGATGGCCGCGATATAGGCACCGTTGTGTTCCCCGATGCCCAGGTAAAACTATTTATGACTGCCGATCCGAAGATCCGCGCCGAACGCCGTTACAAGGAGTTATTACCTACTAATCCCAACATAACCTTAGAAGAAATTTTTGACAACCTTGCCCACCGCGACTACCAGGATACCACACGTGAGGAAAGCCCCCTTACCCGCGCCGAGGATGCCATTATATTAGATAACACCGACCTTAGCCAGGACGAGCAATTACTCTTTGCCCTGAGCCATATTGAGCCCTTTATTGCGGAGTAGTGGTCAGGGATTAGAGGTTGGAGATCAGAGATTAGTTAAAAGCGTCATTGCGGGTAACCATCAGGGAAACCCTGAAAAAAATAGTGATGACGTATAAAATATATTTCAGCGATGGTGCGCAGGCCGCGTTAGTGATAGTAGCGGATACCGGCCTTGTGGCTAATGCCTGTGCAGTATGAGCGGATAGCACGGGCCGCAGGCAACGCCCATATTCATAAACACACCCAATAATCAATGACTTACAATTACACCATTATAAAAAACGAAGACAACCGACCAAAGGAAGCTCATTAATACATATAAAATCAAATTATAATTATTAATATTCCCAAACTATACAAGGTGGCCCTGCTTATCGGGGATTGCTTCGTACCTCGCAATGACGTGGTGTATATAATAGTTCAGAAAAAATCAGCGTAATCAACGCAATCAAAAAAATCAACGGTCAAATTTTTCCGCCTTAACCCCAAACCTGTTCAAAAAATCAACCCCTTCATCGCTTGGCAGGCCTTTGTATTCGGCATATGATTTATCGTAGTAAACATGGGTGATCCCGGCCGAATAAATGAGCCTTGCACAAGGCAAACACGGCGACAGTGTAGTATACAGCGTAGCCCCTTCAAGTCTTGCACCGTTTTTCACCGCGTAAAGTATTGCATTTTCTTCGGCATGCAGGGCAAGCGAGCAGCTGCCTTTTGAATCGCGTGCGCAGCCAACCCCGGGCCATTCTTCATCGCAATTATGCGTGTGTGCTGGAGGCCCGTTATAACCGATGGATATGATCCTGGTATCGCGGGTTAAAACCGCCCCAACGTGTGCCTTAACGCAATGCGACCGCTGCGAAAGATCAGTGGCCAGGTTCATGAAAATATGATCGAAGCTGGGTTTTGTCATCTGTGATCAGAGGTTAGAGATTGGAGATTAGTTAAAACTGCTGTAAAAAGAAAAGAGGTTGAAAATTAAAGGACTAACCTCTAATCTCCAACCTCTAATCTCTAAAAAATATTAATGTCCGCCTTTAACTTCAACGTGGTCAAGGTCGATACCCTGGCTACGGAGTTCGCGGCTAACTTTCCATGCAAAATAAGCAAGATAAGCAAAGCCTAATACAGGTACTATGTAGGAGAAGTGGATCCCGCTCATACCTGCTATAACGTTGTTACTGCCATCGGCAATTTTACCCTGCAAAGGTGGAATTATAGAACCACCCAGGATCATCATAATTAAAAATGCCGAGCCCTGGCTGGTGTATTTACCTAAACCGGTAATAGCCAAAGAGAATATAGATGGCCACATGATAGAACAGCATAAACCACCGCTGATAAACGCGAAGGTTGCCACTTTACCGGTAGTAAATAAACCTGTAAGCATAAACACTATACCCAATAAACCAAGTACAGATAAAGTACGGGTTGGTTTTTGCTGACCGATAAAGAAAGCAACAATAAGGATAGTCACGCAAATTGCGTAGGTATAAAGGTTACTCACGTTAACACCCGAAAACACATTTACAAGCAATACTATGCCAAACGCAAGGAAAGGTATCAGGATGTATAAAATATATTTTACAGATTTTGAAAGGTTAAACGCATCTATCGATCCGGCAAAACGACCGATCATTAAACTACCCCAGTATAATGAAATATACGGTGCGATATCCGACTCGGCAAAAGAACCAAACGCAGGGGTTTTCAATAACGACCCCATATTACTTTGAATAGTTACCTCAGTACCTACATAGGTAAATATGGCAAGCATACCCAATATGAGCTGTGGATACTGCATGGCGCCCCAGCCTTCTTTACTCTTTTTAGCAGCAAATATGGTACCTACCAGGGTAAATACAATGATGGCAAGTGACGCGTAAACAAAATATTGGCTCGGTACACCGGTAGCCTTGCTGATGGGGTCGGCAGCAAGTATCAAACAAAACGCTACAAACATAACCAGCAATGGTGTATTTGCTTTTGAGCTTGATTCAATCTTTTCATCGCTGGTAACCTTTGGCAGGTTTGAGAACCAGAAGAACAAAGCAACCGCTATGAATAAGCCGGCCAACAGATAGTACAGGTTATTGATTGATGATATTTTAACATCAGCTGCAGCGGTTTTAGCAGTTGCCGAACCAAATAATACCACGCTCACTACAACCGGGCCTAACAAAGCGCCGATGTTATTGATACTGCCTGCAAAGTTTAAACGGTTTGAACCGGTTTCGGGCGGGCCCAATGCAACAACAAAAGGGTTTGCAGCCGTTTGCTGTAGTGAAAAACCAACCGCAATGATAAAGAAAACAGCCAGGATAAAACCAAATGCGCCTGAAGCTACAGCAGGGATCATAGCTAATGCGCCCACCGCCGAAACAACAAGGCCTAAAATGATACCATTTTTGTAACCCAACTTGTTCATGATATCAACCTTGCTGGCTTGTGAAGCAAAGTAAAGGATCAGTGAACCAATGAAATACCCTCCATAAAATGTAAAGTCAATTAATTGGGATTCAAACTGGGTAAGGTGAAAGTGCTCTTTACAGAAAGGTATAAAAATACCGTTGGAGGCTGCTAAAAAGCCCCAGAAGAAAAACACGGTGATCAGCGTATACAGGGCTGTACCGTAGTTCTTAGCATTGTTTTGTTCCATTTTAAAGTAGGTTGTACTAATTTGATTTTTGAATCTCTAAACATAATTCAATTTTGCTAAAACTCTCCACTCTTTTTTAAATAAATTAAATCACAATTTTAACTTTCGTTGTTTATGAGATAAAATTGCATATTCGCAATGTTCAAAAAAGAACAAAGCTTAACTTAATGATAAAAGCCATTGTTTCGGGTATCGGGTTTGGATTAGTACTTACATTTATTACCGGCCCGGTTTTTTTTGCGCTTATTAAAACCAGCATCGAAAAAGGGTTTCATGCCGGTATTTCGCTTGCCCTGGGTGTGGTTTGCAGCGATGTGGTTTTCGTAGGAGCAATCCTGTTCGGTTCGCAATATATCGATGTATCTGATCATACCAAAGTGATAGCCGGCGTTGTAGGGAGTGCCATATTATTTGCACTTGGACTGTATTATATGTTCAAGAAAAGCGAGATCAATTATGAAAATAAAGTCCCCTCAAGTGCCGACCGTTTTGGTTATGTACTTAAAGGTTTCCTGATGTGTATTTTTAACCCTACCCTCCTCTTCCACTGGACGGTAGTGATCGGCGCAGCCAGTACCACATTCCTGGTGGGTACCCCGCACAGATCATTTCATATAGCCGTAATGTTTTTAACCATACTTATTATTCAGTTTGGTATGGATACCCTCAAAGCTTTTTACGCCAATAAATTACGCGACCGTATTTCGGTCAAATTCATTCACCGTTTAAATGAGGTTGCCGGTATTGCGCTTATTATTGCTTCGCTGGTGTTGATTGATAAGCTGGTCACCCATTTTGTATTTGCAGCACCGACGGGGTCATAAGATTTTTTTCTTATTTTATTTCTTCTCTCGCCCTTGTTGGCATTGTCACCACAGGTGTTCGGGAAGATGAATTATCTCTTTTTTAAATAAAAGACATGTCATTGCGAGCGTAGCGTGGCAATCGCACGGAAGCAAAGCCACTCTGTATAGCTACGAGATTACTTCGTCGTTCCTCCTCGCAATGACATGCTTATTAAACCAACATTTTCAACTGATCTGCATCTTCCGAACACCTGTGGTGACAACACCACCTACAGCATAGGCTTCTTCGTATCGTCATTGGGCAAATGGCTAACTTTTCAAAACAAAAAAAGGCGATGAAAAATCCATCGCCTTAATATATCATTCCCCCTTCAGGGGGTTAGGGGGCTTTACATGTAAGCTCTTTGGTTTTTACCTTCCATCCAGTTAACAAAGGCGCGGTTAACAACCTTGTTACCACCAGGGGTTGGGTAATCGCCGCTGAAATACCAATCGCCAAGGTTATCAGGACAGGCAATATGCAGGTTATCCAATGTCTGGTAAAGTACCTGTACTTCACAATTCACATTTTTAGGTGTGATGATCTTTGCAATACGGTCAGAGATCTGCTGGTCGGTAAACATGGCATAAATTTCTTTAACATAGTTTTTAACCTCTTCTTTCGGCAGTTTCTGGCTGTCTTTACATTTCTGGTAAACATCCAGGATCACATCTTCCCTGTCCATCTCTTTTAACAGGCTGATTGCCGCTTCAAAAGCAACAAATTCGCCCATGCGTGACATATCGATACCGTAACAGTCGGGGTAGCGGATTTGCGGGGCAGATGAAACCACAACAACCTTTTTAGGGCCAAGCCTGTCCAAAATTTTCAGGATACTTTGTTTCAGCGTAGTACCACGAACAATGGAGTCATCCAATACAACTAATGTATCGGTGCCTTTTTTAATGAGGCCATAAGTGGTATCATATACGTGGGCAACCATTTCGCTGCGGTCAGCATCCTGGGTGATGAAGGTACGCAGCTTAACATCCTTAATGGCAATTTTCTCAACCCTTGGTGCTATCTGTAAAATTTCGGTAAGGTCTTTTTCCGTGATATCGCTTCCAAGCTCAAGAAGTTTTTCGTGCTGATATTTCTTTACATACTTGTGCATGCCTTCAACCATGCCGTAAAAGGCAACTTCGGCCGTATTTGGGATGTAAGAGAAAACCGTGTTTTTGATATCATGATCAACCGCATTTAATATCTGCGGGCAAAGCAGGCGGCCTAACTGTTTACGTTCGCGGTAAATGGCCGAGTCGCTGCCGCGCGAAAAGTAGATCCGCTCAAATGAGCAGGCTTTCTTTTCCTTTGGCTCGCTGAACATATCTTCAGAGATCTTGCCGTTCTTTTTAACGATCAAAGCATGACCCGGGCGAATTTCCCTGATCTCTTCCATCGGTATATTAAACGCTGTTTGGATAGCAGGGCGCTCTGAGGCTGCAACCACGATCTCATCATTGTAATAGTAAAACGCCGGACGGATGCCAACCGGGTCGCGCATTACAAAAGCATCACCATGGCCCAGGATCCCGGCAATAGTATAACCACCATCCCAGTTCTTAGCCGATTTACGGAGGATCTTGGCAACATCCATATCGTTGGCTATCAGCTTACTGATCTCCACGTTATCGTCCAGTCCTTCGCGTTTATACTGATCAAACAAGCCCTGATTTTCGGTATCAATAAAGTGGCCTATTTTTTCAAGTACGGTAATGGTATCTGCCTGCTCTTTCGGGTGCTGACCAAGGTCATACAATTGCTGCAGCAACTCATCAACATTAGTCATGTTGAAGTTACCTGCAATAACCAAATTTCGTGTTTGCCAGTTGTTTTGCCTCAGGAAAGGGTGACAGCTTTCAATGCTGTTTTTACCGTGGGTACCGTAACGCAGGTGCCCCAATAAAACTTCGCCTGTGAAGCTAACATGTTCCTTTAGCCACTCGGCGTCAAGCATCTTTTCGGGGGTTTCTTTCTGAATGTCCGCGAATTTCTTCTGGATGTATTCAAAAATATCAGCCACGGCATTTGAGGCCATAGAGCGGTGCCTGCTGATGTAGCGTTTACCCGGAGCAATATCCAGTTTAATGGTAGCAACACCGGCGCCATCCTGGCCGCGGTTATGCTGTTTTTCCATTAAAAGGTAAAGTTTGTTCAGGCCGTACAGTGCAGTTCCGTACTTTTTCTGATAATAAGATAGTGGCTTTAGTAAGCGGATAAATGCCACACCGCATTCATGTTTAATCTGATCGCTCATGATTCGGAATGAGGCTGCAAAGGTATCATTTTAAAATGAAGTATGGATAAAATACATTGTCATAACATTGCATTAATTTACAACGCCCTTTAATCAGTTTTATCCGGGTAAAAAGAACGCGTAACCTCAATAAATCCAACTATTTGATCATTAAAATCTTCCAGCTCTTCGGCAGGTACCCATAACTCATCATGGACAATGCCGCCCACATTTTGCACTTCGTACCTTTTCAAAAACACGGCAGGCAAGCTAAATTTAGTCACAAAACCCGAGCCCGAGGCAGGCACATTCCAATCTCTTGCTATTTGAATTGCATACTCCTCGTTCATCACCGGGTAAAAAATGGGCTGTTGAGCCAAACGTTTGGGAAAACGCTTAAACCCCGATTCCTCTATCAGTTTTAGTTCTTTTGGGCCTACAGGCCTGTAAAGCGTTGTTAATTCTTCCATTATTAACTTAATCAATTTTTAAATCCAACCATCTGGTGCAGCTTAACCGGGTCATAAACCCTGCCCTCTTTTATTACTACCGATACCTTCCTGATATCCCTGATATTACTAAGCGGGTCGCCGTCGATAATAACCAGGTCGGCTTGCTTGCCCACCTCAATCGAGCCTGTTGTTTTATCAAGGCTCATTACAGTGGCAGGCGTGATAGTTGCTGTTTTGATAGCCTGTGCCGGGGTAAGGCCGGCTTCCACATAAAGTTCCAGTTCGCGGTCCAGGCTATAGCCGGGGAAGCCCATATCTGTACCGGCAACTATAGGTACCCCTGCATCATACAACACCTTAACCGTTTTCTTCATACTTTCATACATGGGTTTTAGTTTGGCAGCCTGTGCCGGTTCTTCGCCCATGTTTTTAAACAACGCCTGAAGCGGCAGCGGCAAATTATAATAGTTAGGTTCAAGTTTAGTTATATCATCCTTAACATTACGGAAAGCCAGCTCGAAAACACCAATGGTAGGATCGATAACTACATGATGATCTTTTATGAACTTGATTGCCGCCACGCTTATCGAATCATCAAAAATAGTTGCCCTATTCTTATCCCGTTTCATGACAGAGTAAACATACTGAACATGGTTAACCATATTCATGCCCGAATCAACTCCCTGCTGCAGCGTCATGTGCTGCGGGATATGGCCTGTTACTGTTAAGCCCAAACGGTGCGCCTCATCACAAATTACTTTAACTATAGCCGGCTTTACCGAACTGTAGATCTTGATCTGCTGAAAGCCATTTTCTTTATAACGGTCGACCGCCTTAATAGCCTCTTCCTTAGTATCCGCCTGGATAATACCCAGTGCATAAGGCCCTTTGCCATCGATGATACCCGCTTTAATGATATTTGGGCCAACGCCTTTGCCACCATCAATGGCAGCTTTTATTGCATTGATATATCCAAATTCGTTACCGCAATCGCGCACAGTGGTTACACCTACCGCAAGATAGGCAGGCCCCCACTCAGCTTGTTCAAAGTGCGCGTGCATATCCCAAAGGCCAGGTAAAATGGTTTTCCCTTTGGCATCAATGATTTTGGCCCCTGCCGGGATTTTAACTTCGCCAACCTTACCTGTTTGTTTGATAATACCATCCTCTATTAAAACAACGGCGTTCGGCATGCTTGTACCTGTGTTTACATCAATCAGGTTACCACCTGTAACCGCTATTACCTTATTAGTAACACCGGTAGGCGCGGCTGCCCTGGCAAACAGTTCCATACCGTAAGTAGCTGCCTTACTGATAAGCTGAGGCAATAATTCTTCATAAGGCACACGCATCATTTCCAGTTTATCGCCTTCGGCATCATTGGTGATCAGGCAAATGAGTTTGCCATCATTATCTGTCCATACCAGTTCGTTGCCCCAAACCAGTCCGCTTATGGTAAGGCGGTTAAGTGTAAGCGGCTTACCATTGAAGGTAAGCTGATCCATGCCTGATTTTTTGATCTGTACATCGCCAAATGGCAGCATATGGATGCTTGCTGGTTGTTGATGTTTATTCCAATACCGGATAAGCACCTGTTGTACTGTGCCCGGCGAATAGCCCCCTACCGGGAAACTAAGCGGTAATACTTTTTGTGAATACGATGAATCATTAACCCTGATTGCCGCTTCATTTCCGCGAATGGTTACCTTATCATCAATGGTCGAAAACCTGGAAGTATTACCTTTTATGGTCAGTTCCAGCGGATCGGCAACAGGGTTTACCTTCAATTCGGCAATAAGGGGCACAGGCGATCCGCGGTCAACAAATTTAAAATCGATATGATAATGAACGGCATCTTTATACTTACGCACGTAATAAGTTTCCTTGCCAATGTGCTGTTCAAACTTGTGCAGGAAGAAGGTTCCGCTATCAACAGGCAAATCGGTCTGGGCCCGGGCATTTGTTATCAAAGCCGAAACGGCAGCAAATAATAATATAGGTCTTTTCATAAGGTCAGTAATATTAGGGTAAGTTAGTAGTTTGTTTGGGATGTTGCAAAACAGCTTGTGAGATTTTGGCTAAAGCCTTTAGATGATCCCCCGCCGTTGTTGGTGTTGTCACCACAAGTGTTCGGAACATGCAGATCAATTGAAAATGTTAGTTAAAAAAGCCATGTCATTGCGAGGAGGAACGACGAAGCAATCTCGTAGCTAAGCAAATCGGACATGCATTGGCTACGAGATTGCCACGCTTCGCTCGCAATGACATATTTTTTTAAGAGATAATCTCATCTTCGAATATTTAGATTTGAGACGTAAAATTGCGTCTCCGCATTGCAAATCACCGCGGTAAATAAAAAAACAACCTACCCTATATACCTGAATGTAATGTTAATCCTTGCCCCCTGCATCCTGCTTGTTTTGGGTACCTGGTGAAGCCAGTGATGCTGTGTTTGCCCCTGCATGATCAGCAGGTCGCCATTATTAAGGGGGATAGAAACTTTGGCATTCTTTTGCTGCTTATGTTTAAACTGGAAAACCCGCGAAGCACCAAATGATACCGAAGCTATAACCGGGTTACCGCCAAGCTCAGTTTCATCGTCGCTATGCCAACCCATGCTGTCGTTGCCATCCCTGTAATAATTAAGCAGCGCAGTATTGAACCGGTGCCCGCATTGCTGTTCTGCCGCCTGTTTAATACCACCAAGCAGCGGACTAAACTTAACCGGCACATTCACTACCCCCGAATATACATACACCTCGTCGCTGTCCCCATACCAGGCCGTAAGCCGGGGGAAGTTTATCTCCTTACCATAGATCTTCATTTTATCCTGCTTCCATGGTGTTTCCTCAACCAGCCGCCCAAATACATCTTCCTTAAAAAATCGAGGATAAAGCAACACCTCGCCGTCAAAAGGCAACAAGTTTTTTGGCGCACCAAACAGGCCCAGTTGATCATTATTGAATAGATCCATGTTCAAATATCCGTAATACTACCATAAAAACGCTATCCCCAGTTCCAGTATCAAAATGATAAAACCTATCATTTTGATAGCTTTTACTCATATTGATAAAATCTTTCTCATTTTGATAAACAACTATAAAACAAGCATCTATATAAAATAAAATACGCAGTGGCATGCTTATTGGCTATGCGCATCCATAGTACAAAATAAAATTTACGATGGCATTGTTTATCGCTGCAGCAGCAAAATTTTCAAAACAGACCACATGCTCCCCCGCTGCAGCAGGTATCATCCCCTCTTTTTCCCCTAATAATTTATACAATTCATGAATTCGCACGTTAAGCAACTCACTTTCGCGGGTATGATCGTTACCCTCGGTATTATTTTTGGCGATATCGGTACTTCTCCCCTTTATGTTTTTCAAACCCTGTTGGTTGAAGGCGGTAAAGTGAACACCGCGCTGGTATTAGGCTCAATCTCTTGTATCTTTTGGACACTAACCCTCCAAACCACTTTCAAATACATTGTTATTACCCTACAGGCAGATAACAAAGGCGAAGGCGGCATTTTTTCATTATACGCACTGGTGAGGCGATATGGCAAATGGCTGGCTATCCCGGCTATTATAGGTGCAGGTACTTTGCTTGCCGATGGTATTATTACCCCACCTATCTCCGTAACGTCGGCCATTGAGGGTTTGAACCTTGTGCCGGCATTTTCAACCGTTATTGTACCAGGAAATAACCTGATCCTCATTATTGTAATCACCATCATTTTATTGCTGTTCTTTTTTCAGCAGTTTGGCACCAAGGTGGTTGGTTCGGCTTTCGGGCCTGTTATGCTGATGTGGTTTATCATGCTCGGCGTATTGGGCACCATGCAAATTGTGCACTTCCCATCTATTTTTAAAGCCCTTAACCCTTATTACGGCGCACGCTTGCTGATGGACCACCCTAAAGGTTTCTGGCTGTTAGGCGCGGTGTTTCTATGCACCACCGGCGCCGAAGCCCTGTACTCCGATCTTGGCCACTGCGGCAGGCGCAACATCCAGGTAAGCTGGATCTTTGTAAAAACAACCCTGATACTGAACTACCTTGGGCAAGGCGCATGGGTATTATCACAAGCACCCGGAAAAGATTTTACCGGCGTTAACCCTTTCTTTGAAATTGTACCGCATACCTTCCTGTTACCAGCTGTAGCTTTGGCTACACTGGCTACCATTATTGCCAGCCAGGCACTCATCAGCGGTTCATTCACACTCATTAGTGAAGCGGTGAGCATGAACTTTTGGCCACGGATCACTATTAAATACCCGTCAAACATTCGCGGACAGATCTACATCCCAAGCATTAACTGGATGTTGTGTATCGGCTGTATCCTGGTGTCAATGTATTTCCGTACCTCAAGCGCCATGACTGCCGCTTATGGCTTCAGTATCACCATTGCCATGCTTAGCACCACTATTTTGATGTATTACTTTATGCGTTACGTGAAGCATTGGCCGGTATGGCTGGTTACTATTATCCTGTGCGTATTTGTAACTGTCGAGTTCTCCTTTTTTGTAGCCAATGCGGTTAAAATATTAAAACGTTTATTTTTTGTAGGATTTGAAGTTGGCCTGATCTTTACCATGTACACCTGGTTCAGGGCGCGTAAAATCAATAACCGCTTCCTTAATTTCATCGACATTAAAGAAAAACTGCCATTGCTGAACGCATTGAGCAATGATACCACCATCAATAAATATGCTACCCACCTGATTTACCTTACCAAGGCCAACAACGGCAGGCAAATTGAAGAAAAGATCATCTACTCTATCATGAGCCGTCGCCCTAAGCGTGCCGATACTTACTGGTTTGTACATATTGAGCAAACAGATGAGCCTTACACCCAGGAATACAGTGTTGACCAGATTGAACCCGGCAAGGTAATCCGGATTGAGTTCCGCCTTGGTTTCAAGATCCAGCCGAGGGTTAACGTACTTTTCCGCAAGGTGGTTGAGGATATGGTTGAGCGTGGCGAAATCAACATCATTAGTCAGTACGAGTCATTGAAACAATACAATATGGCGGCCGATTTCAGGTTTGTGATCATGGAGAAATTCCTGTCGTACAATAACCTGTTCAGCGTATCTGAAGGCTTTATCCTGAACAGCTATTTTGCCATCAAAAAACTGGCCCAGTCCGAAGCCAAAGCTTTTGGCCTGGATACCAGCGAAACCCGCATTGAAAAGATCCCGCTGGTGGTTAAACCTGTTAATAATATCCATATTAAAAGGATTGACCCGGTTACACATAAAGCGGTTGAGACTGTGGGTAAAGAAGTTTTTGCGTAAGGCCATTGATTCACCCCGGTGTCGCTACGCTCATCACCCCTCTTTGCTTCTCAAAGAGGGGTTTTCTTTTTTTATTTATTCTCGCCAGCGGGAATAAAATTATGTCATTGCGAGGTACGAAGCAATCGCACGGAAGCACAGCCGCTCTGCATAGCTACGAGATTGCTTCGTACCTCGCAATGACATTTTTTTACGCAGGTACAAGCGTCCTCCGCTTGTACCATTCCAACGGTAAGCGTCCACGCTTACCATACCCGGGAGCGTGGACGCTCCTATCAAAAAATCATTCAAGCGTGGACGCGTATTTTTTCTTTAAAACCTTTTTTGGCGCAAGTCTTGTGTGCAGGATGGTGCCGGGCTGACTTGTGACTCCGTAGTCCAAGTTATCCAACGCTCCTTAGCCATCCCACAAAATTTGAGCTAAAGGCAATGACGCGTTTTTGCACCAAACAAAAAACCCGGCCTTACGGCCGGGGATTTCATCAGGTTTATTGGATTGGTTGGAAATACGTAATTATAATTTTTCGCCGTGCTGGCTGATATCAAGGCCCTGCTCCTCTTCCTCTGCAGAAACCCTTAATGGCGAGATCATGTCGGTGATCTTTAGCAACAGTAATGAACCGAAAAATGCAAATACCGATACACAAACCAATGCTACGAGCTGCACAATGAACAGGTGGGTTTCACCAAAAAACAAACCGTTACCGGTAGTATTGTTAGGGTTTACATGCTGACTGGCAAATACACCGGTTAACAGCATTCCCACCATACCGCCCACGCCGTGGCAAGGGAATACATCAAGTGTATCATCTATAGAAGTACGTGTACGCCATTCAACTACCAGGTTACTCACTACTGCCGAGATAATACCGATAGCCAGTGAGTGCGGTACCGATACAAAGCCCGCAGCAGGTGTAATGGCCACCAAACCCACCACAGCGCCAATACAGGTACCCATGGCCGATGGCTTGCGACCAAGCAGCATATCAAAAAAGATCCAGGTAACACCCGCGGCTGCCGAAGCAGTAGTGCTGGTTGCCAAAGCGGTAACCGCCAAAGCATTGGCTCCAAAAGCCGAACCGGCATTAAAACCAAACCAGCCGAACCATAACAAGCCTGTACCTATCATTACATAGGTGATCCGTGCAGGTGCATGATTGGCCTCGTTGCGGCGTTTTAAATATAAGGCCGATGCCAATGCAGCCCAACCGGCCGACATATGCACTACCGTACCGCCTGCAAAGTCAAGCACACCAAATTTGGCCAGTATGCCATCCGGGTGCCAGGTGCAATGTGCCAGCGGCGAGAATATGAAAATAGAAAACAGTACCAAAAAAATAATGTACGAGTTAAAACGGATGCGCTCGGCAAATGCACCGGTAATAAGCGCAGGGGTAATAATGGCAAACTTTAACTGGTACATGGCAAACAGCAGCAACGGAATAGTTGGCGCGGCCTTCCAGGTGGCATTACCCAGCATGCCCTTCATCATAAAATAGGTTGACGGATTGCCGATAATACCATAGAAGCTATCGCCAAAGGCCAGGCTAAAACCGAAAATGCCCCACATTACCGTAATGATCACCATACAAACAATGCTTTGCAGCATGGTTGATATCACGTTCTTTTTGTTAACCATGCCCCCGTAAAAAAACGCAAGGCCCGGCGTCATGATTAAAACCAGTGCCGTCGACATCAGCATCCAGGCAATATCGCCGGTATTAAAGTTGGGGTGACCGGAATTTTTGAAATCAACCGACGGAAAAATAAAAGTAAGTGAAAGTATAATTAAGATCAGGAAAAAAGGGAAATACCTCTTCATGTATTTAGAAAAAATATGTTTTAAATCGGCATGAAAGGTATGATTTTTTCTAAAAACAAAAGAAATTAAATAACTTTTGTTGAAAAAAACATCAACTACAGATATTTCAGGATAGAATTTGGGAAAACCCCTAATAAAACAAGCAGAAAACTTATAACAACGGCTAAAACAAGCAAATTATAAGATCTTTTACTGGGAACTTCAGCGTTTTCTGTTCTTTTCAGAAATAAATACAAGGGAATTTTAAGGTAATAAAACAAGGATACTACCGTAGTTAAAGCGCCTGTTATCATTAATGCCATCAACCAAATACTATGCGTTTGCTCATAAGTACTGTAAACCGCCGAAAACACGAATAGCTTACCTGTAAACCCGGCAGTAACCGGGATCCCTGTTAAAGAGATAAGGATAATTACAAAACAAACCGAAGCTACCGGGTATTTTAAACCCAAACCTTTGTAAGCTTCCACCTCTTCGGCCTCAGCAATATTGCTGAAGTAAGAGGCCAGAGCGAGCGCTCCTATATTGGCCAGTGCGTAAACGGCAAGATAATAAGTAAGTGATGATAAGCCCTGTACATTAAAGGTAACCACCGCCATTAATGCAAACCCGGTGTGGCCGATGCTTGAGTAAGCCAGCATCCTTTTTACGTTGCTTTGCAAAACAGCTGCAAAATTTCCGGCTATCATGGTGATAATACCAAGGGCCGATAAAACAATGCTAAAATCAATCCCCTTCCAATCTGCCGAAAACAGAAACAAGGGCATCACATTTACCAATAATGCAAAGGCAGCTATTTTAGGCACGGTTGAAAGATATGCAGTAACAGGCGTGGGCGCTCCCTGGTAAACATCGGGCACCCAAAAATGCATGGGTACAAATGACAGCTTAAAACCTATACCAATCATTACCAGCACCAAAGCAAAGGAAACACTTACCGGGTTCACATTTGGCAACTGTGCCACAATGCCCAACAAATCGAGCGAGCCGCTGAAGCCATATAGTAACGAGATGCCATACAACATAACCGCCGATGATGCCGCACCAAACAGCACGTACTTTAAACCGGCTTCGGTACTTAAAGCAGTTTCTGAACGATAGGCCACCATCAGGTATGATGCTACGGATACCATCTCAATAGCAAGATAAACAGACAGCAGGTTAATAGCCATCGCCATTAAATGCAGACCTAAAACAGATGCAATGGAAATGGTGTACAGATCAGATAATCCTTTCGGGTGTGCCTTCAGCTTATCATCCCAGGTAAAATTCAATAACAGGACAAATGAAAGCAGATCGATAATGATTTTAAAAAACACTGCCGATCGCCTTAGCAGCAACATACTGCCAAAAATAACATGATCACCGTCAAGGATCAGGGCTACTTGCTGCAGGTCTTTAAACAGCACCAACAGCAAACCGGCACAGGCTACTATTTTACAAAGCTTTACAGATCTGCGCCCAAATATCAGGTCGGTTATCAGCACTACCAAAAACAGCACGGTTAAATAAATTTCGGGCATAAAATAGGGTAAGCTGCCAAAAACATTGGTTAACTGAGCTGATATATGGGGGAGCAGATCGTGCATTTATATTTTATTGTACTATTACTGATTGATTTTTTGGGTATTTAACCTGGTATTTTAATTTCACCTTCTTTTCATCGAGCGAATTTAACACGAAATTCCATGAAACCTTACCTGTTGTTGCATCTGGTTTTGCTCCGGATGTTTCCTGAGTTTCCACCTCGATATCTTTATTCTGCGAAACCGGCACCTGGTCTTCAACCAGCAGGTTAACCGGCTGGCTTTTCCTGTTTTTAATATCAATAAGCCAGTTGCGTGTTTCCTTTTGACTTGAACCCGACGACTGGCGCATAGCCAGGCCTTTCTCCGATGTACGGGTAACAATGATGTTTTTGTCCGTACCCAATGAAAGGTTCAGCGTATCGGTAGTGGCATCGGTATTGATAAGCGATTTACCGATATAGGTACCTTCAAAAAACAGATTAGCCTCGCCAGAGAGGAAACTGTATTTATTCCAGTTGGTGAGCTGCGCGGTAAGGAATACATCGGTGCTCAGTTTAGGCGCTACATAATACTGGTAGGTAGCATCGATATTATACTGGCTTATTTCAACCGCATATTGCTTGCCATCGCTTAGCACGGTATAAGGATTGGCAATGTTAAATTCGATATTGGTTTGGTTCTCTTCTTTTTTTACTTCGATGGGTGTGGTATAGGCCGATTCTTTACGTACTTTGCTAACACTACCTGTGATATAGCCGGATGAATTATCATCACGGGTAGAACTATAACCAACCACAACAACTTCATTCAATTGTTGTGATGATGATTTTAGCGCTACATTGATCAGCGGTGCATTAGCCTGCCTTTCTAAAGTTTCAAATCCTATAAAACTGTAGGTAAGCACAGCATTGGCGTTAGGTAGCTGGATACTGTAATTCCCTCCTACATCGCTTACCGCACCTATTGAGGTTCCTTTTACCCTGATACTTACGCCAGGCAAGGGTTGGTTAGTGTTTTCTTCATATACCCTGCCCATTACTTTTGTTATAGAAGCAGCGGTACCCGAATAATACATGCCAAAGTTAAGATAGGTAGGGGTAAGCTCGGGCTTTGCGCCGTTTACAGTAGGGTTACCTGTTGATAGGGTAAGCTTGGCATTTTTCCAGTCCTCACCTGTTTTTTGGGATACATTGGCCTTGTAAACAATGGTGATAGGGCTGTTTACATTTTTTGCCCTGATATCGTAGGTTGGGAACCAATTTGCATTACGCACCAGGTAGCTTAAGGTAAAGTTTGCCTGCAAAGCTGCCTTTGATGATACGGTTACCAAAACATTACTTGTAGTTTTAACACCCGCCCTGTTGATCTCTGCAATTTGTTTTTCATAACCCTGCAGTTCATCATTAAGCTGATCTACCTGGTCATTTATCGCCTGCTGGTTCTTTTTGATCTCATTTAAGCGGGCTGTTTGAAAATCAAGTGCCTGTTTTAGCTTAACTGCATCCAAAGCGACATTGGTACCGTTGCTCACCGGGTTTTTAGCCAGTGTATTAGCCTCTTCCTGGTAAATGGAAAGCATATTATTTTGCAGGGCAATTTTATTCCTTACCAGTTTTTCTTTGGCTTCAATAACCTGTATATTTTTCTGTTTGATCTCATTATCGGCAAAATCAAGTTCATGGTTAACCGAAAGAATGGTAAAATCGCCGCCTGCATTTACCTGGATGCTTTGCACATCAATCCCCGGCGACAGGTTTTCAAATATTAGCGTTGATGTGCCGGGGCTGATATTCACCAGCGCGGTACGGCTTACCTGCGCCCCGTTTAAAAACACGGTTACTTTCTGAACTTTGGACGCTACCTTTTGCCCTTCATCGGCTTTGGTTGCTGTAGCGATAAAAAATAATGCTGCAGCAATAGATAATTTTTTAAACATAATTCCTTCGGTTAAATACATACCATCTGTTATTTCGCTGATGCCCGGGTTGCCGGGGGCAGCGTAAATAAAAGATGCAGGGGTATGCACTTTTCCATAAATGAATTTATGTTGAAACACGATTTATTTTATTTAGCCTGTAAATACTGTATCAGCGCCAGTACCGAATCATTGATCTTATCAAAAACCAGCCCCGGCATTATACCTAAAGCCAGCGCCGCAAGGGCCAGCGGGGCAAGTGTTAGTTTTTCGCGAAGGTTGAGATCGGTAAGGGCTATTTTCCAAACTTCGCCGCCTTTTAATGATACCTTGCCAAAAAACATGCGTTGCAGCGTCCACAGGAAATAAGCCGCACTAAGCAGGATCCCTACTGAGCCGCAAATAGCCATCCAATATGGCAACAAACCGTTTACTGTTGCCGATTTAAATGTACCCGTAAGCGTAAATGCTTCGGCCACAAAAGCCGAGAAACCCGGCAGACCTAAGGAAGCAAAAAAAGCAATCATCACAAAAGCGGTATATTTCGGCATGTGGGTGCCCAATCCGCGGAAATGGTAAATATCCCTGTCGTGCACGCGGTTGTATACCACGCCAACTAAAAAGAACAGCATGGTTGATAAAAAGCCGTGGCTTACCATCTGCATTACAGCGCCGCTTACACCCTCTGCAGTTTGCGAGGCTATGCCCAGCAATACAAAACCCATATGCGATACAGACGAGTAGGCGATCATCCGTTTCAGATCGCGCTGGGCCAGCGCATTGCAGGCACCGTATAATATAGAGATAACGCCTAAAAGCCCGATCCAGAAAGCACCCGAGGTGGCTATCTCCGGGAAAATGCCTAAGCAAATCCTGATGATCCCGTAACCACCTATTTTGAGCAGTACACCGGCAAGAATGATAGATACCGGTGTTGGTGCCTCCACGTGGGCATCGGGTAGCCAGGTATGCAACGGTACAACCGGCACTTTAATGGCAAAAGCAATAAACAGCACCACAAAGCCAACCGTACGAGCAGGCATCCCCAATATGGTTTGATGTGCCGCGGCCGAAAACACCGAACCCTGGGCATAATTGGCCTGGTTCATCATCTGGACGATATTGAAAGTATGGCTGCCTGTTGCAGGGTCGCTCACTGAAAGGTATAAGCCAACCATCACCAGCAACATAAACACTGAACCAAATAATGTATACAGGAAAAACTTAATAGCTGCGTATTCCCGGCGCACACCGCCCCACATCCCTATCAGGAAATAAAGCGGTAATAACATCAGCTCATAAAACAGGTAAAACAGGAAGAAATCCAGTGCACAAAATACACCCATCACGGCCATATCCAGCAGCAGGAACAGCAGGAAGAAACCTTTCAAATTACTCTTGATCTCCCATGAGGCCAGTGTAGCCACCACCATCACCAATGCCGACATCACCAGCAGCGTTACCGAAATACCATCTATCCCCACAAAATAATCTATCTGCATTTTGCCCATGCTGCCCAGGTTAAGCGCTATCCATGGCAGTTTCTGCACAAACTGAAACTGATCTTCATGATTAATCCCGGCTGTAGCTGCGCCCGTTTTAAAATCAAGATAGATCCAGATGCTGATACCCAGCTGCAAAAGCGTAGCCAGCAGGGTGATATATTTAAAACTCCCCCGAACTGACGATGGCAGCAATACAATCACCAACGCAAACAGTACAGGTATAAATATGAGGAGGGTTAATAGGTTCATTAAATTCAGATCAGTATTTTTAAAATAAAGAGTACCAGCACAATGAGCAGCATACTATACAAATAATACTGCACCTTGCCGTTTTGAAACTTACGTGCAAAATTGCCAATACTTTGCACTAATGCAGCCATTAAATGCAAAAATCCGTCAACAATATATTTATCGCACCAGGCAGCGATGCTTGCTACCATCCGGCTTGTACGTTCAATTAAATGGATCAGCCCGTCGATGATATTCCTGTCGAACCAGAAACAGGTTTTGCCCAGACCAAGGATCGGCTTTACAATTACTTTTTTATAGATCTTGTCCAGGTACCACTGGTTATAGGATAAGCGGTACAGGAAGCCTGTTTGCGGGAACGAGAACGTGTTTTGTTTTACATAGATGGCGTATGCCGCATACATCACAAATACGCTCAAGATATTTACCCCTACCGGGATTATGGTATGGTAGATATTTTCGCGGGCCAGGAACTCGGCAGGCTTTAGGCCGTTAAAAAGCCAGGCGCTTTCATAAAAGAAAGGGTTAAATGAAAACAAAGGGAACAAACTACAAACCGCCAGCAGGATCAACGGCAACTTGTATTGCCAGCCGCCGTCACTGATATGGAACTTGATTTCCGGGTTGCTCTTAAGCAGTCGAAACTCACCGAAGAAAACTTTTACAATAAGCCTTGATACATAAAAAGCGGTAAGCCAGCTGGTAAACAAGGCGCCCGCCGGAATCAGCTTAAGCCATGCACTCCGGCCCTCGCTCCACTCAAAAGCCTGGATCAGGATGCCATCTTTCGACAGGTAACCCGATGTAAGCGGGATCCCGATAAGGGCAAGCGAACCAACCACAGCGGCAATAAAAGTAAGCGGCAGCTTTTTACGCAAACCACCCATGTGAAGAATATTTTGCGGATCGATATCCAGATCGTTCTTTTCCTTGATGTGCTGCATTTCGTGGATCACGATGCCGGCCACCAAAAACAGCAAACATTTAAAAAAGGCATGTGTAGCCAAATGAAATAACGACGAGCCATATGCTCCTACCCCCATTGCCAAAATCATATAGCCCAATTGCGATATGGTTGAATAAGCAAGTACACGTTTCAGATCGTTTTGCGTAAGCGCGATGGTAGCCGCCATGAAAGCAGTAAAGCAGCCGATGACGGCTAAAACAGTCAGTTCCGTATCGGTAAACATCGGATAAACCCTGCCCAGCAAAAACACCCCTGCAGCCACCATAGTAGCCGCGTGAATCAATGCAGAAACTGAAGTTGGGCCTTCCATAGCATCCGGTAGCCAGGTATGCAGCGGGAACTGGGCCGATTTAGCTGCAACAGCAAGGAAGATCCCTGTGCAGGCTATATATTGCCAGATTGCGGGTAATTTGGTCATTGTACCGCGAACCCAAACAGAGCCATAATTAGAAGGCATCCTATCCGGCGAAAAAGTCCATAGCCCTTTATCCGGCCCCATAAACTTAACAAGGCCATGTTCTCCAAATAAGGTATCGATATCAAACGTATGGAATTGGGCAAAAATGATAATGATAGCGCTCAGCAAACCGATATCGCCTATCCGGTTCATGATAAAGGCTTTTTTATTGGCCTGTACGGCCTTATCCTTAGTAAACCAAAAGCCGATAAGAAGGTATGATGAAAAACCCACCAGTTCCCAAAAAGCGTAGAACAGCACCAGACTATCCACAACAACCAGGCCCAGCATGCTGAAACAAAAGAAGCTTAAGTAGGTGAAGTAACGACTATACCTGTTGTCATGCTTCATGTAGGCTGTAGAATAGATATGTACAGGCAAAGCGATCAGCGATACCAGCAGCAACATCAGCACAGAAATATTATTAAGCAGGATCCCTGCGAAAACTTTGGTATTGCCAATAGTAAACCACAGCTTTTGGGTATGCAGTGGCTGCAGGTTCCAAACCCTTGCAAATACTATTGCAGATAGCACGCAACCCACCAGAATAGCTAATGTTGAGATCCATCCTGACAATTTACTTTTTTCAGGCAGGCAAAAGTTTATCAAAGCAGCAAACAGCGGCAAAACCACAGCTGCTATGGTGTAGCTGATAATGATTGGATCTGTATGTGAAAGCGCAGTGTTCAATTATCTATTTTGCTTTTATTTCTACAGAGGGCGGTATAGAATCATGCCCCATTACATAATATAAACTAAACTCATTGTAAGTCGCCTTCTGTGAAAGAATATTGTATAACTGTTCGATTCGTACAGATGTCATTGATTTATATTCATGCCCATTTATTATGTATATTAAATTACTATCGTCATTATGATGTTTTTCAAGATACGATTCATACTCCTTTGAAAGCGCACCGATTCCCTGCTTATATTGTTTTACTGCATACTCTCTGGTCGTAACAATTATTATTTTGAAGCTCGTAGGGGCGTTGGTTATTGAGTCAGTTTTTTGTTTTATAAATTCAACACTATGAACATCTTTCAATTTTAAACCTTTGAAATTCCTATCCGATTGCTTTCCGTCAACTACATATTTATAACTACTATCTGCAAAGTGGCTAAACTGCTCATTACGTAACAAAGTATCATTCGGGTTTATAAATGTAAGCGATGTACTGTCCAGGTCCCCCTTAAGCAATATCCCATCAAATATCATAGATCGGGAAAGTAAAGTGGTATTGATCTGTTTTCTTAATGTACTTGCAAAGGTGTCTGTAGCTTGAGCACATGCAATTACTGGAATTAAAGCGACCAGAAAGAAAATAAACAAAAATTTCCTCATGTTCAATCCCTCAAATTTTTAATCTCGTCCGGATCAATGGTTTTATATCTCCGGTAAACATTCAGGATAATAGCCAGGGCAACCGCCGTTGTAGCTGCCGCCAGCACGATAGCAAACAGGGCAAATACCTGCCCCCCATTGTTCAGCTTATCGTATTTACCAAAAGCTACCAGGTTTAAAATGGCTGCATTCAGCATTAGTTCAATACCTATTAATACCTGTATGGAGTTGCGTTTGGACACAATCATGTACATGCCTGTGCAAAACAGCAAAGCACCTACCAATAAAAAATCGGTTAGTGTGATCATGCGCTGCCCTCCTTACGTGATAAATGCGCCGCGCCCACCAATGCCATCAGCAATAAAACAGAGATAGCTTCAAAAGGCAGCAAATAAGTGGTCATTAAATTGATACCGATATTTTCAGTCATCAAAGTAGTTGGGGCGATCTCATTTTTTTGTGCGATGGATTGCTTTACCCATGGCAGGTTATCAGCATCGGCTTTAAGTATAATATTTACAATCACCGCTAAAAACAGCACAGCCAGTATAACAGCCGGTACTTTAGCCATGTTAATGAATTTCCCCTTCTGCTGCTGGATCACATTCAAGGTTTCGCGACCGGAGAGCATAAACGCAAAAAGGATGAGCACCAGGATGCCTCCCACATAAATTACTACCTGCGTTACCGCCACAAAATCGGCAAGGGCCAATACATACAGGCCGGCCAATGCAAACAGGGTAACAAAAAATATAAAGATACTCCTGACTAAATTTTTACTTAACGCAGCGTACAGGGCCGAGCTAACGGCAATAAAGCTCATCACATAAAACAACACGCGTACCAAGGTCATGCCCCTCCCTCCTTTTGTTTCATAGCGGCTAATTTGGCAGCCTGCTTTTCGGCCTGTTGCTTATCAAATAAGGCGCGCTTTTCGGCTGCGTCTTCGGGCGCCATATCTGAGAACTGATAAACCAAATCGCTGAGCTGAAAAACCGTTTTATCATACTGGTTGGTCATGACGATGCATTCGGTTGGGCACACAATGGTACACAGGCCGCAATACATACATTTGGCCATATCAATATCAAATTTGGCAGCATACAAACGCTTGGTTGTACCGTCGGATGTTTGGCCGATAGCCTCCGTTGCCTTGATCGATTCGATATCGATACAATTAACCGGGCATACTTTAGCACACAAGTCGCACACTATACAATCGTCCATTTCCACATCTAACTGGTAGCGGCCTACCTCAGGTACGGGCAATTGTTGCTTGGGGTATTGGATGGTATTGGTGCCATGTTCCAGTTGTTTAAAGTAATTACTGTCGCTCACGGTCACAATCTCCCTTTTGCCATTACCCGCAAAAAGGTGCCGTATGGTAAGGCTTAAACCTTTCCATGCAGTTGTAAACGCATTAATTACTTTATTCACCGTTGATTTTTTTGATTACGTTGATTTCGCTGATTCTGAACCTTGATTTTTAGGATTTCAGGATCACCTTGATATTTATTATTCCTTTTATATGTTTTGCTTCCCTCTTTCTATCTTGCCTCCTGGCTCTTGACCTCCTGCCTCTGGCAATTCTCACATTAACCACAACCTCCACACGCCCGATATCAGCATACAGGCAAAGGCCAGCGGGGTTAATACCTTCCAGCAAAGGTTCATCAACTGGTCTACCCGTAAACGGGGCAGAGTCCACCTGATCCACATTTGCACGCCTACAAGGGTTAATGTTTTTAATATTACCCACAGTATGCCCCATGCCACTCCGGTTGTCCACGTTGCCAGCTTTAGGCCAGCTATGTTAGGCAGCGGTGTATTCCAGGCACCTAAAAATAAGATCACTGCTATCATAGATACCAGGAACATCATCGAATACTCGGCCAAAAATACCAGCGCAAAGCGGATTCCCGTAAACTCGGTATGGAAACCGGCTACCAGTTCCGATTCTGCTTCCGGAATATCAAAAGGGGCACGGTTACTTTCGGCCAGTGAAGCTATAAAATAGATTACAAATGCGATCAATAAATGTGGTGCCCGAAATATGTTCCAGCTAAAAAGGCCGCCTATCTGAGATACATCCCAGAAACCGGCGAACTTTATTTTTTCAGTAGTTAGGATGCCCTGTTGGGCCGAGATCACCTGCAAATCCAGTGTTTGTGCTATCATCACTACCGATATTATGGCAAAGCCTGCAGGGATCTCGTAGGAAATGATTTGCGCTGCCGAACGCATGGCACCAAGTATAGAGTATTTATTGTTTGATCCCCAGCCTGCCATCAGGATCCCCAATGTTTCGATGGAGATAATGGCGAAGATATAATATAGACCAATATTAGTTTTTGAAGGAATTAACCCAGGTGCCCAGGGCAGGGCAGCAAAGCCGAGATATACTGCTATAAAGATTACCGCCGGAGCCAGCATAAACAGCCATTTATCTGCTGCCGCCGGGATGATCAGCTCCTTCTGAAGCATCTTCAAAATATCGGCCAGCGTTTGCAGTGAGCCGTATTTCCCGGTTTCGGTAGGACCAAGCCTGTCTTGTATAAATGCTGATATTTTACGCTCGGCATACACACCGAATAAAGCGAAAAAGGCCGAAAAACTGAACAACCCAATTGCCGCAATAAAATATGTAAAATAATAGTTCAACAGGAATATTTGCTTAAGGGTGCAAACTTACTAAATGTTGAGTTATTTAGAATGATTAAATTATATATTAAGTTGATAGGGATTGTTGGTGAATGGTTGATTGTACAGGTGAGTGGTTGACTGGGTTGATTAAGTGAGTGGTTATAATGGCCCAATAACTGCCGCGAGTTTAGCGCAGCGTAACTCGTGGTGTAAAATAGTTTGAGTCTCTGACTGAAGTGGGACTTAAGTTAAAAACTTAAGTCATGGCCAACTACGGGTTACGCTGCACTAAACCCGCGGCAGATATCTTATTTAATCAACCTCTCATCTCTTTAGCGCAAGTCTTGAGTAGTGGGCCGGAGGGGAGATGACTTGTGCTTTTTTGCCCGAAGCACAAGTCATCCACGCTAATGCCATCACACAAGACTTGCGCTAAAAACAGGGGACTTAAGTTAAAAACTTAAGTCATGGCCAACCACGGGTTACGCTGCGCTAAACCCGCGGCAGATATCTTATTTAACCAACCACTCACCCAAACNTTATTTAACCAACCACTCACCCAAACTAACACTTCACCAAATCATTAGCCGATATAAACGTTGATTTTACCGGGGCCGAAAAGAATAGCGAGGCGTGATGATCAAAATCGGTGGTATCATCGGTAGTGGTATAAAACTCATTTTCACCGTTCCTGCTCAATTTTTGTTCAATTTCGGGGTGACGGTTTAAATAATCAACCAGGCTTTTGGCTACTATATCGCCCTGGCCAACTACATTAATGCCTTCGGGCAAATATGCTTTTATTTTTTCCTGGATAATGGGGTAATGTGTACAGGCCAGTAAAATGGTATCAATGTTTGGTGATTGTGCCATAATCTGATCCAAATACAGTTGCACAAAGAAATCAGCACCGGGTTTATCGTATTCGCCGTTTTCAATCAGCGGCACCCAAAGCGGACAAGCCTGCTGGTAAACTTTTATATCAGGGAAAAAATTCTGGATCTCCAACAAATATGAACCCGATTGTACTGTTCCTTTTGTACCAAGCACCCCTATTTCTTTGGTCTTGGTATAATCGCCAATAATCTCGGCCGTTGGACGGATCACACCCAATACTCTTTTCGACGGATCATCTATATGTTTCAAATCCTGCTGCTGGATAGTACGCAGTGCTTTGGCCGATGCGGTGTTACAGGCCAGGATCACCAGCGGGCATCCCTGGCTAAACATCCATTGTACGCACTCCCAGGTGTACTGGTGTATGGTGCTGAATGAACGGTTACCATAAGGGGCGCGGGCATTATCGCCCATATAAATATAATCATAGCCGGGCAGCTGTTCAATAATGGAACGGAATACGGTTAGCCCGCCAAAGCCCGAATCAAAAATACCAATGGGTTGATTTGACATACACAAACATAAAAAAAGCGCCCCGTAATTACGGGGCGCTCTTGTATAATTTACTTAAAGGTGATTTTATTTTAAACCTAATTTCAATTTTACAGCAGCCATCAGGTCATCACCTGCCGGCGATACGATCATGCTAACCTGTGACGAATCCAGTACGTAAGCGTAACCTTTTTCTTTGGCTACAGCTTGTACCGCAGTTGAAACTTTATCAATGATAGGCTTGCCTAATTCTTGCTTTTTAGCATCAACTTGTTGCTGAGCGTTATTTTGATAATCGTTCATGCGTTTCTGGATGTCCTGAAGCTCGGCAGTTTTTGCTGAACGTGCAGCATCTGTCATTGTAGAAGCGTTTTTTTCCAGATCAGCTCCTTTGGTTTGTAATTCATTGTTCATAGTGGTTAGCTGATCAATGAATGTTTTTTGATAGGCCTGTAATGTTGTTGAAACAGTTTTAGTTTCAGGCATCTGATCAATAACCTGGCTAAAATTAACATAACCTATTTTTGTTTGCGCTTTAGCGAAACTACCCGCGAACAACATACCTGCTGCAACTAAGGCGACTTTAAATAGTTTTTTCATTTTTGTTTTGTGTCCTGTGTTTAATAATGGATAATAATTATCTGTTTGTTTTTGTAACGTGTACTGCAAATTACTTATGAAAACCAACCCGGAAACAGCTTAACAATGAACAGGAACATTGGCGGCTATCCTTACTCCGGCTAAAATAACATTGAGTAATTTGATTGTTAAACATAAAAAAAGCGTCCCGTTTAATCAGGGCGCTTTTTCTATATCTTTTGTAATTTTTATTTCAAGCCTAATTTAAGTTTCACAGCTGCCATCAGGTCATCAGCATCAGGAGATACCAATAAAGTGATCTGTGATGAATCTAACACGTAAGCATAACCTTTTTCTTTAGCCACAGCCTGTACAGCCTGGGTAGCTTTGTCGATAAGCGGTTTACCTAATTCCTGCCTTTTAGCATCAACTTGTTGCTGGGCATTGTTTTGGTAGTCATTCATACGTTTTTGAATATCCTGCAATTCGCTTTCTTTAACGGCGCGTACAGCATCAGTCATGCTCGCCCTTTTTGACGTATAGTCCTGGCCTTTTGTCTGGTACTCATTGTTCATAGTAGTTAATTGATCAATGAATGTTTTTTGATAAGCCTGTATTGATGCCGTTACAGTTTTAGTTTCGGGCATCAAATCAATCAGTTGGTTGAAGTTGATGTGGCCTATCTTAGTCTGAGCATTTGCAAAGCTGCCCGCAAATAACAAACCTACTGCAACTAAGGCAACTTTAAATAGTTTTTTCATTTCCTTTTTTCTGTGTTTAAATAATAGTTCGATTTATTTTAATTCAAATTATTTAGCAAATACTCCGGGCTTTAGTCCTAACCTGGTTATAACATCCGCACTTTTATCATATCGCGGGCTGGCATATAACATGATCACCTCACTGTTTTTATCAAAAATCATATCCAGGTTATCGCCTTCGGCAACTGCTTGTACAGCTTTAGACACTCTATCCTGAATAGGTTTAATCAGCGCTGTGCTTCTTTGTGAAAGCTCACCATCCGGACCAAACTTCTGGCGTTGAAAATCTTTCGCCGCCTTTTCTTTTTCTACTATTTCGGCCTCACGGCGTTTCTTCATATCAGGGGTCATCAGCACCTGGTCGGCCTGGTAGGCTTTATACAGGCGGTCAATTTCCTGAAAACGCCCGTCAACCTCTTTCTGCCATTGATCAGATAATGCAGCCAGCTGCTTTTGTGATGAAGCGTATTCGGGCATGTGCTTTAAGATATACTCCGAATCAACATACGCAAAACGCTGCGCATAGGCACCTGCAAAAGCAGTTAACGTTAAAAAGGCTACTAAAATTATCTTCTTCATAAATTCGGAACGCAAATTAATTAAATCCGCCGGATAAACTCTGAGAAATTGTAAAATGGAACTGGCCTTTATTTGCATCCGGTTGTCCCGGTATTTTGTCAAAGCCATAACCATAATCTAACCCAAGTAAGCCAAATATAGGCAAAAATATCCTTGCGCCCACACCTACCGAACGCCTTACGTTAAACGGATTAAACTGGCTAAACTGGTTCCAAACGTTACCACCTTCGGCAAAGGCCAGCAGGAAGATAGTTGCCGATTGACTGGCAATAACCGGGTGACGAAGCTCCAGTGTGTATTTGTTATAAATGGCACTACCTGTGTTGGTGTTCTGATTTTCGTTTGAGCCTTCAGGTACTATCGAGAAGTTTTGGTAACCGCGTAAACCGATAATCTCGCTACCCTGTAAAAACTGGTAGCTCTGCATACCGTCGCCGCCTAATTTGAAACGTTCAAACGGTGAAGGGCCTACTTCGTGGTTGTACTGGCCAAGGAAACCAAACCTTACCTGCGACATCAGCACAAACTTACCTACCAGTTTCGAGAACCATTGCGCGTCATATTTAAATTTGTAATACTCAACAAAGTGGTAGCGCTCTTCAGGAGTTGCTATACGGTAGTTGATATTATTAAATAGTGAATATGGAGGCGTAGCCTGTACGGTAAATTTAATGTTTGAACCCTGTGTTGGGAAAATAGGCGCATCAATTGAGTTACGGCTAAGCTCCTGGGTTAACTTGATGTTATATGAGGTACCGTTGGTGAACAGGTAACCGGTATAGTTATCCAGATTGTAGTGATCAAAGTTAAGCGAGTAGTTTAACTGGAAATAGTTATCAGGCCATTTTAAACGTTTACCTAATGTAACACCAATACCGTTAATACGCAGGTTATTGTAGTAAGGGCTTGATTTTGGATAGTACTGACCGGTTGAGCTTCCCTGTGTATAGGCCGATAACGCAAAATAAATTGGTTTTTTACCACCTAACCACGGCTCGGAGAATGTGAACGAGAAGTTTTGGTAAGTACGACCGCTTGACTGCCCCCTTAAACTCAATTTCTGACCATCGCCTTTAGGTAACGGTTTGTAAGCTTTAAGGTGGAATATGTTACGGATAGAAAAGTTATTAAAGGTTAAGCCCAAAGTACCTACCAGCTGGCCACCGCCAAAACCGCCCGAAAGCTCGATCTGATCTGAAGGTTTTTCAACTACGTTATAAACCAAATCAACAGTACCATCCTGCGGATTGATATTGGTTGGCTTAGGCTCAGTTTTTTGCTCGTCAAAGTTACCCAGCTGGCCAATTTCACGCGCACTGCGGATCAGTAGTTCCTTGTTGAACTTTTGACCAGGTTTTGTCTGGATCTCACGCATTACCACTTTATCGTTGGTAACATCATTACCTTTTAACATAACGCGGTTAATGGTATACTGAGGGCCTTCATAAATCCTTACATCAACATCAACAGTATCATTATATACCCTTGTTTGTACCGGATCGGCATTGAAGGTTAAGTAACCGTCATTCAGATAAAGCGATGAAACGTCATCATTACCCGGTGTAGGGCCGCTTAAGCGTTTGTTCAATTCGTCTTCGCTAAATACGTCGCCTTTTTTAACATGGAGGATCCTGTTTAATATATCGGTTGGGTATTTGGCATTGCCCGAAAATTTAACGTTACCAAAGTAATATTTCGGGCCTTCGTATACTTTCAGTTTTACGTTTACAGTTTCATCATCATGTTTCCAAACAGAATCACTCAATATCTCAGCATCACGATAGCCCCTGCCCTGCATTTTTTCAACCAGGTTTTGCTTATCTTCTTCGTATTTATCCTGCTTAAATTTCTTCGATCCAAACAGGTTATACCATTTACGTTTACGGGTTTTACTTAAAAATCCGCGCAGGGTACCTGTACTAAATGCCTTGTTGCCTTCAAAAATAACATCGTTAATTTTAACCTTTGTCTTTTTATCAATGGCAACATCCAATATAACGCTGTTAACATCACCCTGATCTTTACGCTGGGTAATGGTAACGGTAGTATTTAAAAAGCCTTTTTCATTAAAGTGTTTTTTAATGATAGCAGTTGTTGTGCTGATAAGGTTTTCATTTACGATCTTGCCTACACGGTCGTTCAGTTTTTTCTGAACATCTTCAATCTCGCCTTTACGAATGCCGGTTAAGTGCATGCGTGATAAACGCGGGCGTTCCAAAACAGCAATCTCCAGGTAAATGGTATCCATATTAATTTTGGTGATGTTTAACTGAACATCATCAAATAAGCCCTGTTGATATAAGGTTTTAATTACCTCGGCATTACGCTCACCCGGAAGGTTGATACGATCGCCTTTGGTTAATTTGGATAACTGGATCAGGATGTCTTTATCAAGATATTTTGCGCCACTAACAGAAATACCACCAATAATATAATCTTTAGGGTTAAGATAACTTAAACTATCAGCCGGTATCGATTTTGACAGTGTAGGCCTCGGCCCGTTGGATATCTGGGCGAAAGCCGTAGTAGCCAAAACCGAGAAAAGAATAGCAAAAAGAAATTTATACATTCGAATATTTTAGTGGGCTAAAAATAATTTATACAGTTGTTAAAATTTGTTAAAAGTAAAAATTTAGTTCACCTGCTCACTTGTTAAACCAAAACGGCGCTCGCGTTTCTGAAAATCGATCACTGCTTCATACAGATCTTCCTTCCTGAAATCGGGCCATAGCTTGGTTGTAAAATACAACTCAGCGTAAGCAATTTGCCATAATAAATAATTACTTATACGGTATTCACCGCTGGTTCTGATCAGCAGCTCGGGGTTCGGCATATCACCGGTAAAAAGGTTTTGTTCAAAAACCTCTTCATTAATATCGTTTATATCCAGCTCGCCGTTTTTTACTTTTATGGCGATATTTTTTGCAGCGCGCACAATTTCACGTCGCGAACTATAGCTTAAAGCCAAAGTAAGTACCACACCGGTATTACCTGATGTAGTTTCAATAGCGCTATTAAGTTCGCGAAGGCATTTCTCTGGAAGCATATCCAGATCTCCGATGGCATTAAGCCTGATGTTGTTTTTCATAAAGCCGGGAACTTCTTTATGAATGGTACTTACCATCAGCTCCATAATAGCCATAACCTCCAGCTTGGGACGGTTCCAGTTTTCGGACGAAAATGTATATAAGGTGATATATTTAATACCTAATTTATCGGCACCTTCAACAACGTCCCTAACAGAAGTTACACCGTTGTGATGGCCAAATATTCGTAATTTGCCTTTGCCTTTTGCCCAGCGCCCGTTACCATCCATAATGATAGCTACGTGCTGCGGTAGTTTCGACAAATCAATCTGATCCAAATAATCCATATTACTCATTATCAAAAGCCACCCTGTACAAACACACTTGTGTAAAATTTTTCATCAATACGATGGTCTGCTATATCCGGTTGTTAGACTGCTCAATTATAAATTAACCCACATTTGCCATTTTTGCCACGCAAATTGACGGATTTTTCAGGGTACAAAGGTAAAACTTACTTTGTATTTTTTTAGTATCCCGCACTAAAAGAAAATGTTATTGCGAATAATATATTAAAACTGCCTAAATAGCTATCAAAACCATGATTTTTCACAATATTTAAGCTAAATTAAAAAGCCGGCAGCTATTATCTGTTTGATAATGAAAGCTGCCGGCCCTAAAAAGCTGCCTGTAAATTTGCTTACAGTTGCATTACATTATTATATTCCTTTTTGTTTAAGTGCATTAACATCTTCAGGCATAATATCAACTATAGCATATTGCTGGATACCGGTAATTGCCAGTTCATCAAGCGTACTCACCAAATTACTGTATTGCGATTTATCACTGGGTTTTACCAGTACGATCATGCTTTTTCCCGTATTATCATGCACTTTTTTATTTGTTTCGATGATGGCTTTACGAATCCCATTTGCATTAAAGTTTGTAACAGATGGCGCTATTATAGGTTGTTTAAGCTCGCCCAAAAAATATAACACTTTATTGTCTTTACCCAGGCATACCGTTAAAGTGCGACTTGCTCCCACAGGTTCATCTTCTTTTCCTACCGGCATAGCCAAATCCATAGCTTTTGGTTTAGCCAGCGTAGTGGTCATGATAAAAAAGGTAATGAGCAGGAACGCCAGATCGACCATTGCAGTAAGATCAACACGGGCGTTTATTTTTTTGCGTTTGTGTTTTCCGCCGCCATTTTGGGGGGATGAATTTAATTCGGCCATGACTTTAAAGATTTAAGGTTAATAATTAATTGCAATACTAAATTAGAAAATACAATACAAAAACAGAATTAAATATTGTATTTTCTAATTTTAAACGAATTAAATATTGAATTATTATTTAAAAAGACACAATAATTCCACAACGCTTGTATACCGCAAATTGTAGATATACTGTACTAAGAAGCTGTTTAAAAAACGCAAAATATTCATTGCCGTTGGTTTTAACCAACGGTAAAAAAGTTAAAAGTCTTGGCTTTAGCCTAATTATGCAAGCGGATTTAGGCTGAAGCCCTCTTATTGCTAATCATTATTCCGTTGGTTAAAACCAACGGCAATGAAGCTTTATCTACCTGTAAAACTGTATTCATCATTTTTAAACAGCTTTTTAGTAGTAGCAGTTGGCTGTTACGAAAGTAAATGAGATGGTGAAATTGAGGAAGAAGTAGGTATCGTGCGATTTAAAATCGCCGCGTTGTGAGCCAACTGTGCCAATATAATTACCGGTTATTTCGCCCGAACGATCAGAAAGTGCAGCCGCAGTGCCGGTCATTTTATTTTTATCGGGATACACACCGCTTACATCGTCAAGATAATCGGTAAATGCATAGCGATATCCCATATCGGCCATGATGGTAAATTTGCCCGAAAGGTTATACTTAATACCTAAGCCGTAAGGGATCACAACCGTATTATTACCATAGGGCTTAAGCTGGCCTTCGGTTTTTAATGATCTCAGGCTCCTGGTGCCGCCCCTGAAATCCTGTGCCTGGGGGGCGTAGGAAGAAATGCCGATACCTGTAAATATATAAGGCGTGTATTTATTTCGCCCGGCATCGGGGATATAGTTCATGAAGTTAAATTCGCCGGTGAGGCTAACCTCGCGTAACTGGTCTTTAAAATTAAGGTTACGATCACGAAATTGCTGATTGCTTGACCGGTTGTCATAAGCTGCAATATTACCAACGCCAACATTCAACTTAGCCGAAAAATAACCGTCGAAGTTTCTTTTACCAAATATGCCTGCCGAAACACCGCTTATCTTAACAGGGTTATTGGGGTTAAGATCGCCAATATAACCTGCACCACCTATCGATCCGCCTATTTCCCAGGTTTGGGCCTGCAGCTGATAAGTTAGAAAGAAGAATATCGCAAAAAGTAAAAATTTAGGCATTAATCAAATTTAGTAATTACGGGCGTCCAGGCCCCAAAGCAGTTTATTCCTTAACGTAGTTAAATAACTTTCATTACTAAGGCGAATTAAATTTAACTTAAAACTGGCCTTTTGAACATGAAATTTAACTGTTTGATCTAACACCTCCGTTCGCGAATCGCAGGAAATGATATAGTTAGCGCTGCGGCTTTCAACCTCAAAACAAAGTTTACTGGTATCAGGGATCACAATAGGCCGCACGTTTAGGTTATGTGGCGATACCGGGGTTACCACAATACTGTTTGACTGCGGGAAAATGATTGGCCCGCCACAGCTTAACGAATAAGCTGTTGAACCAGTTGATGTGGAGATAATAATGCCATCGCCCCAGTATGAATTTAAAAACTCATCGTTCAAAAACACATGGGTAATGATCATAGCAGCATCATCGCGCTTATGGATAGTTACATCATTAAGGGCAAAATTATTGTCGCCAAAAACATTGGGCTGCGAATCAACAGTAAGCAGCTCGCGGCAATCGCAGGTAAACTGCCTGTTCACCACGGCGTGAATAGCCGCAGTAATATCATTTTTATTAACACTGGCCAAAAAACCCAGGCGACCAAAATTGATACCGATAACAGGGATCCCCGAATCGCGGATCACGGTTACCATATCAAGCAGGGTGCCGTCGCCACCAAGCGTTATAAAAATATCTATAAAGCCTTTTAATGTTTCGGCCGGGCGCAATACTTTGTATTGCACCGTGGTCAGTTTATCCTGCAGATATTCGTGGAGCTGCTGGTGTACATAAATATCAACACCATGCTGTGCAAGGTTATCAAAAACCTGTTGTACAAAGGGTAAAACAGATGGCTCATTAAAGGGCCTGCCGTAAACTGCTATTTTCATTTTTTAAAAAAGCGAATATCGAACTTTGAAAGTACATTCATGCAGCAAGGCATAAATAATTAATACAGGTATAACCTATCCGCTGCAATTGGGTCCCGATCTGCCCTTTATACCAGATACACCTCTATAATGACAAACCATATGCTATTGTTTGCCAATATTTCCGAATAACAGCACTTTAATAACCTTAACAGATAAATAACTTCAAAGTAAAATTAATTAAGTTTAACTATTTTGGCCTACCTTACGATATTTAAACAACGGTTATTTATAGATGGATCAAACTTTTACCCAAAAACTATCCAATATACAGTCAATTGCCAATGAGCTTCCTTCTGCATTAATAATACATGAGGTTGAAACATTGCAGATTGTATATATGAACAGTGTAGGCCTTAATATATTGGGTACCACGCTTGATGAACTGAAGGCCATGGGCCCGGAAACATATCATCTAAAATATTTTAACACCGAAGACAGCGATGAGTATGTGCCTAAAATACTGCACCTTATAAAAAGCCGTACCCAGGAGCAGGTGTCTTATTTTCAACAGGCCCGCTCGTCAGAACATGAAGAGTGGCAGCTGTTTGTTAGTAATACTAAAGTTTTTGCCCGCAACGAAGCCGGCGACGCCACGCATATTTTGACATTAGCCAGCATGCTGGACCCAGTTCATCATATCACCACCAAAGTGAACCGGTTAATGGATGACATCTCATTTTTGCGAAAAAACAACCTGCTGTTCCTGACCCTTACCCGGCGCGAAAAAGAGATCCTGAAATATATTGCCATGGGCATGAGCTCGGCAGAAATTGGCGCAAAACTATTCATTGCCCCGGCTACGGCCGAAACACACCGTAAAAACATCAAGAACAAGCTGCGGTTAAAAAATCATTATGATGCCGTGCGGTTTGCGCAGGCTTATAATTTGGTTTAAGTTCTGAGAAGCTGTTTAAATTTGATTGGGATTATTTATGTAAAATACAAAATCATTGCCGTTGACTTTAGTCAACGGAGTAATGAACGAAAAACAAGGGGCTTTAGCCAAAATATCGCTTGAATATTGGGCTAAAGCCCGCAATGCTACCTCCTCTTACCGTCGACTAAAGTCAACGGCAATGAATAAGATTCGTTTTTAAACAGCTTCTCTGTATATTAAGTCAATAGTCTTAAATTTCAAATCTCAAAGTTCGATAAGATATAATAGTGCATCCTATTTAAGGCCGCTGACTTAAGACTTCGTACTTATGACCTATGACTACAAATTAAGGTAATTCATGAGTGAATCATACCTGTCGCGGGTGGTATCGTTGATATCGGTATGGTTAAAGGTGGCCTTGATATCATACTCGTACCGGAGGAAACTGGCAGTTATGGCCGAGATATCCTGTTTGTTGATTTTTAGTGTAACCTCCATCCGGGTGGAATCGGGGAAGGACTGAACATAGGAGCTCAGGATCTGCGCATTGTCTGACTCTACGATCTGCGCCATGTGTGCCAGCGAATTATTCTTATTGCTGATCTCCAGCACAATAATGCCGCCCGGCTGCGATACCGAAGTTATTTGAGCGAAATATTCTGTAATGGCGTTAATGGATATCAGGCCGAGGTAATTGCTTTTGGCATCAAGCACCGGAACCACAGTAAGTTGCTGCTCATAAAACAGGCGGATAACATCATAGATATGCTGATCTTCCAGCACATAGGGATTAACCAGCGAAAGGGCCAACGCACCTATAGGGGTTTGATAATCATCTTCAGCTATCAGGTCATCCTCGGCAAGCAGACCTAAAAATTGTTCTTCATTTACAATAGGCAAATGCCTGAGGCGAAACTCAACCATACGGTCAAGCACTTTCTGAATGGTATCAGAGGTGTGTACCGGTGGTATCGAGTCAGCTATCAGGTCAAGTGCTATCATCTACGCATTTACTTTGGTCTCTAATTTAGTTAAAAACTGTTTAAGTAAAACATTAAATTCTTCAGGGTGCTCCATCATAGGGGCATGGCCACATTTATCAATCCAGTGCAGTTCAGAATCGGGCAGTGTTTCATTAAACTCAACAGCTACCTCGGGCGGGGTGATCTTATCATTACGGCCCCATATCAAAGATACAGGAATAGTGATCTTATGCAGATCTTTTTTCATATTATGCCTGATAGCCGATTTTGCCATGGCCAGCAAACGGATCACCTTGTGCCTGTCATTAATGGTCTGAAAAACATCAAGTACCAGCTCATCAGTAGCGATGGCCGGATCATAAAATGTAAATTGTACCTTTTCGCGCACAAAATCAATACTTTCCCTGCGTGGGAACGAACCGCCAAAAGCGTTTTCATACAAGCCCGAGCTGCCGGTTAAGACAAGAGCCTTTATGTTTTCGGGATGCGCGGTTAAATATACCAAAGCCACATGCCCGCCAAGCGAATTACCCAGTAAAGTAATATTACTAAGCTTTTTAAATTTTATAAACTTATGTACAAATTTCGATAAACTTTTTACCCCGGTGCTGATCAGCGGCATATCATAAATAGGCAGCATGGGGATAATAACCCTGTACTTTGATTTAAACTCATTAATAACACCATCCCAATTGCTCAACGCCCCCATTAAACCATGCAGCAGTAACAGCACCTCTCCTTCGCCCTCATCGATGTAACTAAAACCGTGTTCCTCTTTAAGCACGAACTCCATATAAATATTAAAAATTAATTTTTCAAAATTAGCCTATACCAAAATCGCTTTCAGTATAAATTCCTGTTATTCCGCTGTAAAATTAGTTTATTACGAACGACATTTAGCAAGTATAGCAATTATTTATCAATGTAGTAATGTTAAGCTTTTATTAAACAAGTTAACATTAATTCAACATTACTATTTAAAAAGCTCAGTAATAATTAAATGCTAAAAGCCTAACCCAATAACTGTTTAACCACCTCCGATATTGTTTTGCCATCGGCCTTGCCGGCAAGTTCTTTACTGGCCATACCCATTACACGGCCCATATCTTTCACCGATGTTGCGCCTATCCTGCCAATAAGTTCTTCAAGATAACCCTCAATTTCAAACTTGCTCATTTGCTGCGGAAGGTACTCTTCAATAACCAGCATTTCGGCTATCTCAACCTGGTAAAGGTCGTCACGATTTTGTTCTTTATAAATATCAGCCGACTCCTTGCGTTGCTTTACCAGCTTTTGTAATACCTTGATCTCTGCATCTTCGGTTAATTCATCGGCAGCCCCTTTTTCGGTTTTAGCCAAAAGCAAAGCCGATTTAATGGCGCGTAATCCCTGTAAACGATCTGCCTGCTTAGCAAGCATGGCCAGTTTAATGTCCTGGTCTATTTGTGTAATTAATGACATATCTTTAATTAGTGTTTTTAAATGTGCAAATTTCAGATGTGCAAATGTGCAGATGATTTTTCGATGTGTAAATTTCTAATATGCAGATGCGCAAATGTTTTTTGATGCTGTTCTTATTATATAAGTCTATTGAACTAATTTTGAAACTTCATTCATTTGCACATCTGGAATCTGCATATCCGCACATCATCCTCATTTGCACATCTGAAATCTGTACATCTGCACATCTACTACCCCCTGAATATCGTACCGGCATTAGCTTGTGCCGTTGGCATGATCAGGATATCGTTGATGTTAACATGTGCAGGTCGTGATGCAATGAACCAGATGGTTTCGGCTATATCAACGGCCTGCAATGGTTCAAAACCTTCATATACTTTTTTTGCCCTTTCCTTATCGCCTTTAAAGCGCACTTCCGAAAACTCGGTTTCCACAGCACCCGGATGTATTGCCGTTACCTTAATGCCGTAAGGTAAAAGGTCAATCCGCATACCTTTATTCAAAGCATCAACAGCATGCTTGGTAGCGCAATATACATTTCCGTTTGCATAAACTTCCTTACCGGCAATTGAACCAAGGTTTATAATATGGCCTTTACCATTTTCAATCATCCAGTTTGATACCACCCGGCTTACATACAGCAGGCCTTTTATATTGGTATCAATCATAGTTTCCCAATCATCAATGCTGCCTTTTTGAATCGGGTCAAGCCCCTGGCTTAAACCTGCATTGTTAACCAGCACCGTTACTTTTTTCCATTTTTCGGGCAATGCCTCCAGGTTGCTGATAGTATCCTCGCGGTTGCGTACATCAAATGATGAAACGGCAACTTCTACATTATACTTATCATTCAGGTGTTTGGCCAGTTTCTCCAGCCTTTCCAACCGGCGACCGGTTAATACCAGGTTATATCCCTCACGGGCAAAAACGTGTGCACATGCCTCGCCAATGCCGGCGGTAGCTCCTGTAATTAAGGCAATTTTACTCATAGGTTTGATAACTATAAACAGCGAAATTATGTTTTTTAGTTTGAAATTTTGTCGGTTGTGGGTAAGGATGTTTTACTCACCCCGACATCGCTGCGCTTGTCACCCCTCTCTGCTTCGCAAAGAAGGGACTTTAAGCAATCTAATTTTTACAACCCTCTTTGCGGCGAAGCCGGAGAGAGGGTGATCCAGCGAAGCGTAGATCGGGTGAGTCAATTCTGCGACATGCATTAAATGATGATGGCTTTATCACCCATTGCGTTAAAAACGCAAACCCATTTTAAGCACTCATTATAAATGAGTGCAAGAAGTGAAAATGAAAAAACCTTTGCGTCTTCGCGCCTTTGCGAGAAAACATCTAACAAAGAATAGCTTTAACTTCTACTCAAAAATCAAACTGAACATAATGGTATGTAAGCCCAGCCTGCTGATAGGTGCAGAATAAGGATTATTTTCGCGCATCAGTACGTTTCCTATCGAATTGGAGATCTTGATCTCGGGCGAGAGCTTAAAAAATTCAAAATAGATATCACAGCCTATTCCTGCTTCATATGAGGCAAAGCCGCCAACATTCTTCACCAGTTTTTCGGAAAGATCAAGATTGGCATCTGCATTTTTCTTGGAGCCGATGGACTGGGTATATTTTATGCCGCCTACTACATAAGCCCTGAAATCGCCCAGCCTGTCCGATTTTAGTTTTAATTGCAGGGGCAGATCAACCGAAGTGGTTTGTACTTTTTTGTCAACATCCTCTGATGGATCAACATAAGAATAATGTAAAGCCCTGTCGGCAAAAATCAAGGATGGCGTGGTGCGAACCTCCAAATGTTCGGTGAGCCTGTACCGTGTTAAAAACCCCACACCGAAACCTGATGTACTTTTTGAGCTGATGCTGTTAAGCGGACCTTTCACCTGGACGCCATTTTCATCCAAAAAAGGATCGCGAAAATTGGGTTGGTTGATGATCTTGAAATCGCTGCCTACATACGTGAAGCTGAAGCCAAAGCTCAGGTCCTGCTGATCGGCACCGCCACCCCATGCAGGTACGCGTTGAGCAAACAATAAATTGCTGCTAAAAATAAGTACAACTACAATCAGGTAACGGTTTATAATCATTTAATACCGGTGTATATTGAACAGATACCAAACGTTAAAGGCCTGCATTTGGTATTCTTAAAACCCACTTTATCCATCAAAGCTACAAAAACCGGCCCATCAGGAAAAGCAGCTACCGACTCGGGCAAATAACTGTAAGCCCTTGCATCTTTACTGAACAGCTTACCAATTCCCGGTGTAATATAGCTGAAATAAAAATTATATAATTGCTTTACAGGGAATACCTTGGGTTTTGAAAACTCAAGCACCACCACTTTCCCGCCCGGTTTCAGCACCCGGTTTATATCGGCCAAACCTTTTTCCAGGTTTTCAAAATTACGTACGCCGTAAGCAACCGTAACCGCGTCAAATTCTGCCCCCTCAAAAGGTAGTTTTTCCGAGTCGCCCAGTTTTACAGCAAATTTATCGCTTAAACCACGCTTGGCTATTTTTTGCTCCGCGATGTCAAGCATCCCCCTTGAAATATCAACACCAATAATTTTTTCGGGTTTCAGGATAGATAAAGCCTCGAAAGCAAAATCACCGGTACCGGTAGCAACATCCAGGATCAGTTTTGGTTTATCTTTTTTTAATTCGTTGATAGCCTTTTTACGCCAGATGATATCAATACCAAGCGACATGAAATGGTTCAGGAAATCATATGTTTTTGAGATATTGTTGAACATATCTGCCACCTGCTCTTTTTTGGTAGCCTGCTCGTCATGGTACGGTGTTATGGTTTTGCTCATCGCGGGCAAAGATAGTGATTGTACGCTGAATGCATTAATATTAAGAAAGGCGAAAATGAATACTGAAACAGCGCTGACAAGTGGACTCACCCCGGCATCGCTGCGCTCGTCACCCCTCTCTGCTTCGCAAAGAGGGGGTTTCAATATTTTATGTTTCCCTTACCCTCTTTGCGGCGAAGCCGGAGAGAGGGTGGTCCAGCGAAGCGCAGACCGGGTGAGTTGACCATGCGACACGAAGTTACCCCGATATTAAGTTACCCTAATTATACAAATGTTAAGTCAATTCATTATTTTTAAAAACCAATTACAACCGGTACATCCCGGTAAATCACATTTTAAATTTGTTTCCTTATCCTTATGAAAGACGAACAAGAATCCTCGCGCCGTAGTTTCATTAAAAAACTAACCACAGCAACCGCGGCTGTAGCCGCCGGATCGGGCCTTTTAGCCAGCCAAAGCCAGGCCAAATCTTTTTCTATCCAGAAACGCCTTGTGGGCAACAGTCCTAACGACCAGGTGAACCTCGCCCTCATTGGCGCAGGCGGCATGGGCACACAGGACACTATTACCGCACTGCAGGTGCCCGGTGTGAAACTGGTAGCCGTGTGTGATTTGTACGACGGCAGGCTTAAAGATGCCAAAACCCGCTGGGGGGCCGACATTTTTACTACAAGGGTTTACAAAGAGATCCTGAACCGTAAAGATGTGGATGCAGTGATCATTGCCACGCCCGATCACTGGCACCAGCAAATTTCGGTTGATGCCATGCATGCCGGCAAGCATGTTTACTGCGAAAAGCCCATGGTACATGCCATTACCGAAGGCCCGGCAGTGATCAAGGCACAAAAAGAAACGGGTATGATTTTCCAGGTGGGCAGCCAGGGCGTATCATCATTAGGTAATGAAAAAGCGCATGAACTGTTAAAAAGCGGCGCCATTGGCGAACTTAACTATGCCGAAGGTTTCTGGGCCAGGCGCGCGCCGCTTGAGGTTTGGCAATATCCTATCCCTGAAGACGCCTCGCCTCAAACTGTGGATTGGGAAACTTATATCAGCAATACAAAAAAACGCCCGTTTGATGAGAAACGCTTTTTCCGCTGGAGAAACTATACCGATTATGGTACCGGCATGGCAGGCGATCTTTTTGTTCACTTGTTTTCAAGCCTGCATTTCATAACTGATTCTGTAGGGCCTAATAAAATTTACGCGTCAGGCGGTTTACGTTTCTGGAACGATGGCCGCGAAGTACCCGATGTACTTTTAGGCACTTTTGATTACGGCAAAACCCAGGCACATCCGGCATTCAACCTTTCCTTAAGGTGCAACTTTGTGGATGGCACCAGCGGCACTACCTATCTTAAACTGGTAGGCAGCGAGGGCTCGATGGATATAACCTGGGATAAGGTAACCTTAAAGCGCAACAAAGTTTTAGCATCCGACGATCCGTTTTATTTAGATAAGCTTAAAAAAGCCGGAAGCGGTTACGCCGAACGCAAAAAAATGCTTCCGCCTGAAGAGATCACTTACGATGCCGATAAAGGCTACCTCGGCGGTCCGTATGATCATATGAACAACTTCTTCACCGCCATCCGCAATAAAGGTAAGGTAACTGAAGATGCCATATTCGGCTACCGCGCGGCAGCCCCCGCCCTATTATGTAATGACAGCTATTACAACAACAGCCCGATGTTCTGGGATCCTGAAAAAATGCAGCTTATCAAAAAATAACAGTTCACAGCAAATACCTTATTATGAAACAACAATTAAAAAGAATTGGTTTGTTACTGGCGGCAGCCGGTTGGGTTTGTGTGCAAACGTCGGGCGTTCCCATTGATGGCACTAAACCAGCTAAACAGGCTACCCCTGCAAAAGGTACCTGGGTAAACCTTTTTGATGGCAAAACATTAAAAGGCTGGCATGGCTTCAATAAAAAAGGCACGGTAAAAAACTGGACTATTATTGATGGTGCCCTTGTTTGCCTTGGTGCAGCACAGGGAGATACAGGTGGCGATATTGTAACCGATAAAGCTTACACCAATTTTGAACTTTCATGGGAATGGAAGATAGATAAAGGCAGCAACAGCGGCGTGATCTATCACGTGGTTGAAGATCCTAAATATCATGCCACTTACGAAACCGGCCCCGAATACCAGATTATTGACGATGCCGGCTGGCCCGAAAAACTGGAGGATTGGCAAAAAACCGGCTGCGATTATGCGATGTACCTGCCTAATGCATCAAAAAAAGTAGCGCCTGTTGGCACCTGGAACACCAGCAGGATTGTTTTTAATAACGGGCATGTTGAACACTGGCTCAACGGCAAAAAAATTATAGCCTTTGAAGCCTGGACAGATGACTGGAAAAAGAAAAAAGCTGAAGGTAAGTGGAAAGATTATCCCGACTACGGCAACGCCAAAACGGGCTTGATTGCCCTTCAGGACCATGGCCATAAGGCTTATTTCAGGAGTATCAAAATAAAGGAACTATAAAATTTATAAATTTTGCTTCGTACCTTCGCGCAACAGTTTTATCTTTATAAAAAACTCATTGGGGGTACGAAGCAATCCTTAACAGCAGGCAACCATGCAATATCGCCGGCCGGGAACTGCTTCGCCGTTCCACCTCCCAATGATCGGGAAAGAAAAAATCTTTTGATCCCCCGTTGAATATATAACCCGCAATGAGTTTTTTTGTTTGCTTTTTACGCTTATTTAGTGAGCGCTAACAAACCTTCAATATCCAGCCTGCGGGTAAACATAGTAAACTCACCATCCTGATCCTTAGGCCATTGCTCTTTTGGCCGGTCCCAATAAAGCTCAACACCGTTTTGATCCGGGTCGTTCAGATAGATGGCTTCAGATACCCCATGATCAGATGCGCCGGTGATGTTGTAACGGGCATCAATCAGCCTTTGAAGTATAACTGCGAGGTCTTTTCTTTCGGGGTATAAAATAGCTGTATGAAACAGGCCGGGTGCATATTCAGGAGCCGGCGAAGCCCCTTTGCTATGCCAGGTATTTAAGCCAATATGGTGGTGATAACCACCGGCCGAAATAAAGGCGGCCTGATCGCCATACATTACCATTTTTTCAAAGCCCAGCAAACCGCAATAAAAATCAAGCGATTTTTGCAGGTCGCTTACCTTTAAATGTACGTGGCCAATGCGGGTTTGGGCGGGTATTTTATAATCGTTCATTATATTACGTGTTTAAACATCAAATTTAACTATTATTGCATTACTTTTTGTTTACCTATTGTAAAACAAGCTTATAAATAAGCTGCAAGCATTTACAAGGGTAATTACCTAAGTAAAGGCATTAAGTAAAAATACTACCTTTGCAGAATGATCGTAAAATCGGCCGAATTTATTTGCAGCAATACCCAGATTAGTAAACTGCCGCCACCGGTAAAACCGGAGTACGCGTTTATAGGGCGCTCAAATGTGGGCAAATCTTCCCTTATCAATACTTTAACAGGTAAAAAGGGACTTGCAAAAACATCGCAAACTCCCGGTAAAACGCAGCTCATCAACCATTTTCTGATCAACGAAAACTGGTACATTGTTGATTTGCCTGGTTATGGCTACGCCCGGGCCTCCAAAGCAAATAAAGCCAACTGGGATAAATTTATCCATACCTACCTGGATAAGCGCGAAAGCCTGCAATGTGTAATGGTGCTGATTGACAGCCGCCTTGAACCGCAAAAAATCGATATAGAATTCTGTAACTGGCTTGGCGAAAAAGGCCTGTCATTTGTATTGGTGTTTACTAAGGCAGATAAACAGTCTTCAGTTAAAACAGATCAAAATATAGCTAAATTTCGCAAAGCAATGCTGGCCACTTTTGATGAGGTGCCGCAATTCTTCATCACATCGTCAGAAACACAGCTGGGCAGGGATGAGATTCTGGCTTTTATAAGTAATATCAATCAACACTTTGAAGTGCCGTTTTTCAACCCTCCGGCCTGAGTATAATAGAACCATGAAAAAATACTTATCCTTAGTAACCTTCGCCCATACCATTTTTGCCATGCCGTTTGCATTTATCGGCTTTTTTTTGGCAGTAACTACAACCCAGTATCATTTCGACTGGCTTAAGCTGGTGTTAATGGTTCTTTGTATGGTCTTTGCCCGCAATTCGGCCATGGCCTTTAACCGCTACCTGGACAGGGATATCGACATTCAAAACCCGCGTACCAAGCAGCGTGATATTCCGGCAGGGAGGATCAGTCCGCGGGCGGCTTTAACATTTGTTATCATTAACTGCCTGTTATTTATTACAGCAACATGGTTCATTAACAGGCTTTGTTTCTTCTTATCACCGGTAGCATTATTTGTAGTAATGGGCTACAGTGCAACCAAACGTTTTACAGCGCTTTGCCATTTGGTTTTGGGATTGGGATTATCGCTTGCCCCCATCGGTGCTTACCTGGTGGTTACCGGGCAATTTGCCATTACGCCAATATTCTTTTCCTTATCCGTGCTTTGCTGGGTAAGTGGTTTTGATATTATTTACGCCCTGCAGGATGAAGATTTCGATCGCAGCAAAAACCTGCACTCCATCCCGGCTTATTTGGGTAAGGTAAATGCCTTAAGGTTATCAACCTTTTTACATGTACTTTCGGCTATTTTTATCATGATGCCGGCGTTTGAAACGCATGTGGGCTTCCTGTACTATATCGGCATCGCCTTCTTTTGCGCCATGTTGGTTTACCAGCACCTGCTTGTAAAACCAAACGATCTGAGTCGCGTTAACTTTGCGTTTATGACAACTAACGGCATTGCCAGTGTGGTATTTGCAGTATTGTTTTTGCTTGACAGGATATGGATCCACTAACCGCCCTTCATAAGTTTCGGGAATATTTTGAGCGATATGTTCTGCTTACTGACCAGGAATGGCAGGCTTTATCGCAATACCTAACGGTAGATGCCTTAAAAAAGAAGAAGTTTTATGTAGAGGCTGGTAAAGTATGTGATCATATCGGCCTGGTGGTTAAAGGATCGGTACGCTATTATCATGTTAAGGATGGCGAAGAAATAACCGGTTATTTCAGCTTTGAAGATGAAATGCTAAGTTCATATAAAAGCTTTTTAACCCGTACCCCGGCCTTAAATTACATCCAGGCATTGGAAGATTCTGTGATCGTGAACCTAAGTCACAAAGGTTTACAACAAGCCTGTATGAATGAGTTGCTCAGCTTTAAAATGGAACGTTTCGGCAGGTTAACAGCCGAGCATTACCTCATCTGTTACGAAGAACGCATAACCGCTTTCATCACCCAATCGCCCGAAGAGCGTTACAGCGATCTTTTACAAACAGGCGGCGAGGCTTTATACCGCATCCCGCAGCATTATATTGCCAATTACTTAGGCATTACCCCGGTTTCACTCTCGCGCATCAGGAGAAGGATCATGAAGATAAGCGCCTGATGAGGAGGTGAAAGGTAAAAGGCGAAAGGTTAAAGGTTTTGGGAGAGCTGAAAGCCGAAGGCTTAAAGCAGAAAGCTAAATAAAAATTCAAACATCTATCTAAATTCGAAATCCCCCAATTCCTTATCTTTTGTTAACGTTTTGATTTACAAAGGCAGCCTACCTTTGTTATACACAAAACGAAAAAGATTATGCACACTATATTAGGAGCCGGCGGTCCGGTAGCGAACGCCCTTACCAAAGAGTTAATCAACCATAACGAAACCATCCGCTTAGTCAGCCGCAAACCGGTTAACACACCCAACGATAAAGTAACCTGGCAAAAAGCCGATCTGTTGAATTACGATGAGGTATTGTCAGCAGCACAGGGATCAACCGTAATTTATCTTGTAGCCGGACTGGTTTACGATAAAGACATCTGGAAAGCACAATGGCCCGTTATTATGCAAAACGTAATAAACGTTACTAAAGCCACAGGTGCCCGTTTGATATTTTTTGATAACGTATACATGTACGGACTGGTTTACGGGGCCATGACCGAAGAAACGCCCTACAAACCCAGCAGCGTTAAAGGCGAGGTACGAGCCGGCATTGCCAATATGCTGATGGATGAAGTTAAAGCAGGCAACATCAACGCAACCATTGCCCGCGCGCCCGATTTTTATGGCACCCCGATCAACAGCTTTATTGATATGATGGTACTGAGCAATTATGCCAAAAAACAAAACGCGCAATGGATAGGCAATCCGGATTGTAAACACAATTTTATTTATGTGCCCGATGCAGGTAAAGCCATGTTCATGCTTGGTCAAAATCCTGATAGCGGTAACCAGATCTGGCACCTCCCCACCCCGCCTGCCATCACCGGTAAACAGTTTTTGGATATTGCTGCCAGGGTTTATAAAGTTGAGCCAAAATATATGCGCGTTAATAAAGCAATGCTGTGGCTGTTTGGCCTGTTTAAAAAAGTGGTAATGGGTACCGTGGAGATGTATTACCAGTACGATCACAATTATATTTTCGACAGTAGTAAGTTTGAAAAAGCATTCAACTTTAAACCAACAAGCTACGAAGATGGGATAACCGAAATATCAAAGACGATTTATAAAGCGTAAGTCTGGAGTTGTAAGAAACTGCTTAAAAACAAAAAAACATCATTGCGAGGCACGAAGCAATCGCGAACTATACAGGGCGGACCTGCAAATCGGGGATTATTAATAATTATAATTTGATTTTATAGGTATTAATGAGCTCCCTTTGGTCGGTTGTCTTCGTACCTCGCAATGACGTTGTTGGATATCCTTTCGGCTTGTCAAATTAGTGTACTTTTACACATCTATTATTTGCACATCTCCAACCATAATCTGCACATTTGCACATACGCATATCTGCACATCTAAAAATCATGATCCATAAAAAAACAAGAACATATATCCCTGCATCCCTCGATATTAAATGGGAAACACTTGAACCTTTTTATAAAGAACTGTTAAATCGTCCTGTCAACTCGGTTGAAGAACTGGAGAAATGGCTGCGCGATAAAAGCGAGCTTGAGGCTGCTTTAGAAGAAGATTTTGCCTGGCGCTATATCCGCATGACCTGTGATACCACCAGCGAAGACCTGCTGCAAAAGTTCCAGTACTTCGCCACCGAAATTGAGCCAAAAATTGCTCCATTCAGCAACGAACTCAACAAAAAGCTGGTTACCAGCAAATATGTTGACCAGTTGGACGGCGAAAAATATTTCGTGTTTTTACGTGCTGTAAAAAAGGCTTTAGAGCTTTTCCGCGAGGAAAATATCCCGGTACAAACCGAGATCCAGGTGGAGCAGCAGAAGTACCAGTCGACCACCGGTGCCATGTCGGTTCATATTGATGATAAGGAATTTACTTTAGAACAGGCGTCCGTATTTTTAAAGGGCACCGACCGCACCAAACGCCAGGAAGTTTGGGAAAAGATCACCAGTCGCCGCCTTCAGGATAAAGAAAAGCTGAACGAACTTTTTGATCATCTGCGTAAGCTTCGCCATACAGTAGCCACAAACGCAGGCTTTGAAAACTTCCGCGATTATATGTTCCAGGCTTTAGGTCGTTTTGATTATACCCCGCAGGATTGCTACGCTTTCCACGCGGCTATCGAAACTGAAATAGTTCCAATACTTCGGGTTCAGGCCGAAAAACGCCGCGAGGCTTTGGGTTTGCCTGCCCTTAAGCCATGGGATATGGATGTGGATATTTCCGGTAAACCTGCTTTAAAGCCATTCCAAAATGGAGAGGAATTGATCGAAAAATCTATCCAATGTTTCAGCAATATCAACCGCTATTTAGGTGAGCGTTTAGAGATCATGAAGGATAACGGACTGTTTGACGTGGAAAGCCGCAAGGGCAAAGCACCTGGTGGTTACAATTACCCATTGGCCGAAACCGGCGCGCCTTTCATTTTCATGAACTCGGCCAATACTTTCCGCGATTTAACCACAATGGTACATGAAGGTGGTCATGCAGTTCACACCTTCCTCACTGCCGACCTGGAACTGAACGATTTTAAACATTGCCCATCCGAAGTTGCCGAACTGGCTTCTATGTCGATGGAGCTGATCTCGATGGATAACTGGAATGTTTATTTTGATAACGAAGAAGACTTGAAACGCGCCAAACGCGATCAGTTGGTAGATGTATTGAAAACACTGCCGTGGGTGGCCGTGGTCGATCAGTTTCAACACTGGATCTACACCAATCCGGATCATACTGATGCCGACCGTACAACTGCCTGGATAGAGATCTTTGAACCTTTCGGTGCAAACTTTGCCGATTGGAGCGAACACCGCGAAGCGTTAGCAAATCTTTGGCAAAAACAATTGCACATTTTCGAGGTACCTTTCTACTATATTGAATATGGTATGGCCCAGTTAGGTGCTATAGCCGTTTGGAAAAACTATAAGGAAAATCCCGAAAAAGGTTTACAGCAATATCTTGATGCCCTTAAGCTTGGCTATACTAAAACTATCAAGGAAATTTATGAAACAGCAGGGATCAAATTTGATTTCAGCGCTGCTTATGTAAAAGAATTGGCCGAGTTTGTTAAGGCCGAATTGGATAAATTGAATTAAGATATTCCCTTTTTTAAACAACAAAAGCGCCAATGACGCTTTTGTTGTTTAAAACCATCTGCCGCGGGTTTAGCGCAGCGTAACCCGTGGTGTAGCATGGTTTGAGTTTTCAACTCAAGTGGCACTAAAGTTGAAAACTTTAGTCATGGCCAACCACGGGTTACGCTGCGCTAAACCCGCGGCAGTTTTTTCTTTTATCCTAAAATCCTCTTATACAGCCCCCAATAATCGCTCACCATTTTTTCACTTGAAAACTGTGCGTTTGCCCATTCATAACAATCAGCCCTGCTAATTTGGTCGAGCCAATCAACGGCTTCGGCGGCTTCATCAACCGTATTAACCAAAAAGCCTGTCTGCGCATCTTTGATCAGTTCAGGCATAGAGCCGCGATTAAAGGCAATGACCGGTGTACCGCAAAGCATGGCCTCGGCAACGCTTAAGCCAAAAGGTTCATCAAAGCTGATAGGATGTAGCAAAGCATAAGCCTTACCCAAAAGCTCCCGGCGTTGATCCGGGCCGGCATGGCCAATATATTCTACTTCATCAGATAATTGCGGCTCTACCTTTTCTTTGAAATAATTGGCGTCCTGCACTATGCCGGCTATCAGCAGCTTTCTTTTGCTTTTTTTGGCGATCTCTATTGCTTCGGCGGTTCCTTTATCGGGGTGGATGCGACCGAAATATAACAGGTAATCACCGGGCTGTTCATAAAACTGAAAATCGCGGGTATCAAGGCCATTGTAAACCGTGGCTAAATAATTAAGCTCAGGACTACGATCAGCATTGCTGATCGATACATAATGCCCCATGCTGTTATATTTTTTATAAACCGGGATGATCTTCGACGATGAAAAACCATGTATGGTGGTAATTATCGGCGTTTTAATCAAGCCAGAATATGTGAGCGGCAGAAAGTCAAAGTTGTTATGGATGATATCGAACTCATGCGCTTTCTCCATCAGGTTACTGATATGCAGGCATTCCAGCACTTTAGCATCCTGTGTCCTGTCCTCTTCATAACCGGTAGCGCAAATGGCATCAAGCGTACCCGAAGTTATCGAATCACCGGTTGCAAAGAGGGTTACCTCCGCGCCAAGTTTGATGATCCCTTCGGCTATGTTTGATGCTATTTGTTCCCATGGCCCGTAGTGCCTGGGCGGTGTACGCCAGGCAACAGGGGCTAATACAGCTACTTTCATTTAGCAGGTCTGCAGTTTTTGACCGTATTTGTTGTACTCGTATTCCAGCTCGAAAGCTTTCAATACGGTAAGGTGCGATATCAGATAAGCCAGCGTGCTTTCCGCTCCCTGGTTACGGTTGATACCACCCGGCAGCAAGCCGTCGCAGCAGCCTTTTGTTTCATGGTCATATAGCGGTGCGCGCAGGGTATTTTCTCCCAGAAACCATTTATAGCTCAGGAACATTTTTTCAATATACTGCGGTACCCTGAAAATCTGGTAGGCCTGGAAGTGCATCAGCACCATAGCCATTGTTTCAATAGCCTGCTGATCAAAGGTTGGGAATGTACCACCACGGTAATACCAACCATCGTTACCAACAGGACTTAGGTAGCCGTTTGATAAGGTAAGCTGATCAAGGAAGGCCATGGTTGCCATGGCTATCTTCTTGGCTTCTTCATTACCGGTGATCTCGCATGAATGTAGCAAGGCCAGCGGAAGGATAGCATTATCATAGGTCATTTTTTCCTCAAACCACTGCCAGTCGTCAGACTGGGTATTGTTATAGGCATCGATCAAAGGCTGGGTTAAATCAGCTAATATTTTCACCATGCCCTCATCTGTAGGATAAACCTGCAGGTATAAACTGATACCAATTATGGTATTAGCCATACCCCTCAAATGCTTTAATGCCGCAAAATGGGGTACCGATTTATGAAAGATCTCCAGCGAAAATTCACGGTATGAATTACTTGCCGCACAGCCAATCAAATGCCCAAGCGCCCAAATGGTACGCCCGAATGAATCTTCAGAGCCAACCTCATCCAGGTATCGCCTGTCAAAACTCAGGAAATTGCGGAAATTGCCATCATCCGTTTGCATATAGTGAATATAGCTCAGGTATATCGGCAGCAGTTCAAACGCTTCGCTGCTCCCGTTGCGTTGATAAGCCATCAATGCCATGATCAGCGCACGGGCGTTATCGTCCAAACAATATCCTTCCTTCAAATTCGGGATCCCATATTTGGCATGTTGCACGATACCTGTATCGTCGGTTAAGCGCAATACATGGGTTAAGCTGAATTTCGGCAAGATCTCCGGATCAACAATACTGTTACGCAGGATCTTGTCGCTAAAATCAAAACGTACCAGTGATTCCTGGGCTACTTTAATAAACTCAGCACCAATAACCGGCCAGCGTAAATGCAGGCCGTATTGATAGGCATTTTCTTTCAATTCGTTCAGAATACGGTCCTGGTCAAGCAATTCGATAAGTGTATCGGCCAGTGCTTCTGAGTTTTTGAAATCAAACAGCCTGCCGCGTTTATCGGCCAGTAATTCGGTAGCATGCCAGTATGGGGTTGATACTACGGCTGCGCCTGCACCTACCGCATATGAAAGCGTACCGCTGGTGATCTGGGCCTCATTCAAATATGGGGTTACATAGATCTCGCAGGCTGTAAGGTAGTTTACCAGCTCTTCCTCAGATACAAATTTATTGATGAATGCCAGGTTACGGGATACCCCTAATTGCGCTGCAAGCGATTTCAGGTGGTCACGGTATTCCTCACCCGAGCTTTTAATAACGCCAGGGTGCGTGTTACCTAACACCACGTACATAACATCAGGATGTTTTTCAACTATTTTGGGCAAGGCCTTAACCACTGTTTCCAGGCCTTTGTTACGGCTCAGCAAACCGAAGGTGAGCATAACCCGGTGGTTTTTAAACGAGCTCAGGTTTTTAACCGGGTTTTCGGCAGGGGCTTCCACATCGGGTACACCATGCTCTATGATCTGGATCTTATCGGCAGGGATCTCGTAAATGGAGGTCAGAAACTCAACAGCCCGCTTGCTCATCACAATAACTTTGGATGATTGTTCAGCTATCTCGCGGATGATAATGCGCTGAACGTAGCTTGGGTCTTTTAATATGGTATGCAATATCGATATCAGCGGTTTTTCCAGCCGGTTGATCAGTGGCAAAATATAAATACCGCTTTCGCCGCCGTAGATGCCAAACTCATGTTCCATAATACATACATCGGCATTGCTGGTGTTGATATAGTTAGCCGCCCTGATATAATCCTTTTGATGATTTTGGCGAATAACATATTTTACCTCCTCCGGGTATTCATACTCATGTATATTTTCCGAATCATTAAGTGCAACAACAAAACCGGTTTGCGCCAGCGATTGCCTTTCGGGAAAATTTGAGCCTATTGCGCGCATCAAATTATTATTAAATGTTGCGAGACCGCATTCGCGGGGAGGATAGGTGGATATATATGCTATTTTCATATGTAGATTGAGTATAGATGCAAGTTTGTGAATTCAAGGTTTAACAATTTAATTAATTGTATAAACACCTGACTATTTAAATGGGCAGATTGACCTTATTTATTGCGATTACAGCATTTCTTGCGACATTTGCATAGCTATTACTATAAATGCACAAACCATACCATTTTAACTCAAACTAAAATTTGACGGCGGGCTATTTTATAAAGTAACTTAATCGTTACTTTTTTTAGAAGAGAGAGCAGTGTTATGAAATCATGTTAAGATACACAAAAATAACCGATTGCTTCGATTATAATTTGGCAGGCCTTCCTGATCTCATCATGGGTAATAATGAGCGGCGGGGCTAAACGCATGGAGTTGCTGCAATGTAAAAACCAGTCGGTTATTACACCGTTTTCGATACAGCGATCAATTATTTTTTTGTTGAGGTCGAAGTTTTCCAGCTCAATGGCCATCATAAGGCCTTTACCTCTAACTTCGTGTATAGCAGGGTGTACAAGTAATGTACGAAATAACGCCTCTTTTTCGGCTACGCCGGATACCAGATCAGTATTCAACAAAAACTCCAATGCTGCTAAACCAGCTGCGCAACATACCGGATGGCCGCCAAAGGTAGTGATATGGCCAAGGATGGGATTTTCCTTCAGCGCATCCATGATTTGGGTTGATGAAATAAACGCGCCTATCGGCATGCCGCCGCCAAGTGCTTTTGCCAACAGCAAAATATCGGGTACAATATCAAAATGTTCAAAAGCAAACAGTTTACCCGTACGCCCAAACGCTGCCTGGATCTCATCCAGTATCAGCAGCGTACCCGTTGCTGTACAGCGGGCGCGTAAAGCCTGCATGTAGGCAATATCAGGCACACGGATGCCAGCCTCACCCTGTATGGTTTCGATGATCACGCAGGCGGTTTCTTCGGTAATGAATTCAAGATCTTTCGGGTTATTAAAACGGATGAAGTTTACGCCTGGCAATAAAGGCCGGTAAGCCTGCTTAAACTCCTCATTGCCCATAACACTCAATGCGCCGTGCGTACTGCCATGATACGAGTTGTGGCAAGCCACAACCTGCTGTCTACCTGTAAAGCGCTTGGCAAGCTTTAAAGCCCCCTCAACAGCTTCGGCGCCAGAGTTGGTAAAGTATACTGACTGCAAATTATCGGGCAGTACCGAAACAAGCTTTTCGGCGAAGCGTACCTGTGGAGTTTGCACATACTCGCCGTAAACCATCAGGTGCATGTATTTATCAACCTGCTGTTTGATGGCGTCAATAACATAAGGATTGCTGTGCCCCAGGCTGCTTACACCAATGCCCGATATCAGGTCGATATAAGGCTTGCCTTCGGCATTGTACATGTAAATACCTTCGGCACGCTCAAATTCAAGCAATAAAGGGAAATTGGTAGTTTGAGCGTTATTGGCAAGAAAGAGCTGGCGAAGAGTTGGCATGATTGCTGAGTTTAAAATTCCTATCATATTTTAAAAACTGTTCAAAAATAAAAGCGTCATTGCGAGGAACGAAGCAATCCCAAACTATACAGAGCAGCTCTGCTAATCGGGGATTGCTTCGTTCCTCGCAATGACGTTTTTTATGATATTATTTTTATCAAATCAGTTAAAAAAAATGAATTTACCGACAAAGATAAACTAAAACAGATGGACGAAAATCCATCTGTAAATGATATTTAAAATACTTTCGATTTCTAAAAAGTAGAGAGCAACTAATCTCTAAACTTCAACCTCTAATCACTAAACCTCAATTCCCCGCTCTTTCGCTGCGTTCGCTGAGTTGTTTGATAAGCTCATCGTTAAACTCCTGTTCGCTTTTGTACAGGATACTCACCTTTTCGGGAGGGAGAATTTTGGAAAAAGAATCGCGGTAGCGTTTACGGATCCCTACCAGCTGGCTTTCGTAATAAATTTCTTTATCTATCTGCTCGGTGCCGTTTGTTGATGAAGTAGAGTTATTTAAACGCTTCAGGATGCGCACAGCAGTAAGTTCCTGCTGATATTGATTGTAGATCGGCCAAAATTTGGTTGCTTCTTCATCCGTAAGATCAAGCTGCCTGCTGATATACCTGTTACGGGCAGCCTCAAGCCTTTTACCCATATTTCCCTTTTTGTTACCATTAGGGCGGACGGGATTAAGCTCGGGCCTTGCGGGGGTTTGAGCCGGAACAAAGCGGTTAACCTGCCCCACAGCTTCATAGCCCAAAGCCATAACAAATAACACAATACAAATATGCCTGATTAATTTACTCATTAAATGTTTTCCTCTGTTTAATTATCTATATAATCCGACAGATCTTCGTCTGCATTACTTGTGTTGCTTTTTTGATTAGCGTCCATCAGTGTACGGGTATCGCTTGCGTCCATGTGCAACTGAAGATAGCTTTTTATTTCATCAACCGGTACTGATGATACCTGCTCATGTAAATATGAGTGGTTATGATCGGGCGACTGAATATCGCTCCTGAAAATAACACCCACCCCCAGTATCAGGGCAAAACAGGCGGCTGTAGCATACCTGATGGTAGGTGATAACCAAAGCCTCCTTACCATGCCTTTTTTCTGTACAGGCTTAGCTTTGTTTATACTTACAACGTTATCTGCTTCCTGCTCCTCCTCCAAATCGGCATTAACCGTTTTATCCAGGATGCGCTGACTAAGCTGATCGAAGTAATTTATTGGTACAACAAAGCCCTCATGTTCTGCGTTCACGGCTTCCTCAACCGCTATACGGCTTTGGATATTGGCGCTCAGCTCCTCAAAATAATTTTCTGGCACGGTAAAACCCTCATCGCCCATGGCCTCCTCCACTGCAATACGGCTTTGGATATTGCTGCTCAGTTCGTCAAAATAATTTTCAGGTACCGTGAAGCCTTCATCAGCCAGATCCATAGCTTCCTCAACCGTTATTCGGCTTTGGATATTGCTGCTCAGTTCGTCAAAATAATTTTCGGGTACCGTGAAGCCCTCACCCGCATTCATGGCTTCATCCACCACAATACGGCTTTGAATATTGCTGCTAAGCTCATCAAAATAATTTTCGGGAACGGTAAACCCCGAATCACCGGCGCTAAAAGCACGCTCAATATTTATACGGCTCTGGATGTTGCTGCTTAGCTCGTCGAAGTAATTTTCAGGTACGGTATACCCTGCAGATGGATAGTTTTTCAATCCCTCAAGCCTTATACGTGTTGTAATGTGCTGCGCTAACTCATGGAAATAGCCGTCAGGCACTGTGAACGGGTTAGTTTTGCTAACCTGTTTCAGCGCGATGAAATCATCCAGCCATTCCCTATTGTCCATATCGCTTTTCATACACAACTATAGATTGGTATTGTGCTAAAAGGTTTAACGTAAATTAAAAAATTAATCGTGACCAAGCAAATGCGCTTCTATCTTCTTGACTGCCAGGTGAAAAGAAGCTTTTAAAGCTCCCACACTGGTACCTAAAACCTGCGACATTTCCTCGTATTTCATGTCTTCATAATATTTCATATTGAAAACAAGCCGTTGTTTTTCGGGTAAGGTAAGCAGTGCTTCCTGCAGTTTACGCTGCGCGGCGTCGCCGTTAAAATAAGTTGAGTCGGCCAGTGTATCAGCCAGCTCATAAGCAACATCATCCAACGAAACATTATTTTTTTGTTTTTTCTTATTCAAAAAAGTAATGCATTCGTTGGATGCTATCCTGTACATCCAGGTGTACAGTTGCGCGTCGTTTCTGAAACCGGCAAGGTTTTTCCAAACCTTTACAAAAACATCCTGAACCAGGTCATCAGCATCGTCATGGTCAACAACCATGCGCCTGATGTGCCAGTATATTTTTTGCTGGTATTTTTTCAACAACAGGTTAAACGCCTCATTCCGGGTCTTTTCGTCCTGAAACTTGCTTAATATCTCTGAATCTTCAACCTGTACCGACATTTTTAGAATTTTATTAATGTTAAAGGTTTAATTAACCTTTTTTGTTTTTTCTTTCTATCACCTTTTTAACAGCGGCCACAATATGCTCGGCATCTAAACCGTATTTGGTCATCAGTTGTTCAGGTGTACCGCTTTCACCAAAGCTGTCATTAACTGCTACGTATTCCTGCGGTGAAGGGTTGTGTACTGCAAGTACCTGCGCAACGCTATCGCCCAAACCACCAAGGCGGTTATGCTCTTCGGCGGTAACTACGCAGCCTGTTTTGGCAACTGATTTCAAAATAGCCTCTGCATCCAGCGGTTTAATAGTGTGGATGTTGATGATCTCGGCGTCAATGCCCTGCTCAGCCAAAATTTCGCCTGCAAGAATAGCCTGCCATACCAGGTGCCCTGTTGCAAAGATACTTACATCAGCGCCTTCGTTCACCATCCATGCCTTACCAATTTCAAATTTTTGATCAGGATCGGTAAAGATAGGAACAACCGGCCTGCCGAAACGTAAATAAACCGGACCGTCATACTCAGCAATAGCAATGGTAGCGGCTTTGGTTTGGTTATAATCACAAGTGTTGATAACCGTCATGCCCGGTAACATTTTCATCAGGCCGATATCTTCCAAAATCTGGTGGGTAGCACCGTCTTCGCCCAAAGTTAAGCCAGCGTGTGAAGCGCAAATTTTAACGTTTTTGTTTGAGTAAGCTACTGACTGGCGAATTTGGTCATAAACCCTGCCGGTTGAAAAGTTTGCGAAAGTACCGGTGAAAGGAATTTTACCGCCGATGGTCATACCGGCAGCAATACCGATCATGTTAGCTTCAGCAATACCTACCTGTACAAAACGCTCAGGGAATGCTTTAATAAAATCGTTCATTTTTAACGAACCAACAAGGTCGGCGCAAAGGGCAACAACCTGGTCGTTTTTCTGGCCTGCTTCCAGCAACCCGGCGCCAAAGCCCGAGCGGGTATCTTTTTTATCTGTGTAAGTGTATTTTTTCATTTTGCCTACCCCTCCCCTCTTTCAAGGAAAGGAAGATTTTAAATCGTGATAAATTAAACTGATGTCTTGAACTCCCCCTTCAGGGGGCCGGGGGGGCTTAATAATCGCCCAGTGTTTCTTCTAACTGATCTAAAGCCAGTTTAAGCTGCTCATCATTTGGCGCAATACCGTGCCATTTGTGGCTGCCTACCATAAAGTCAACACCGTAACCCATTTCGGTATGCATCAAAATCATGATCGGTTTACCATTACCTGTACGGCTTTTTGCTTCTTCAAGCACCCTAACCACATCGGCCATATCATTACCTTTCATATCCAGTACATCCCAGCCAAAAGCTTCCCATTTAGCGCGAAGATCGCCTAATGAAAGTACCTGTTTGGTTGGACCATCAATTTGCTGACCGTTAACATCAATAGTCGAGATCAGGTTATCAACATGATTATGAGGAGCAAACATTGCAGCTTCCCAGATCTGGCCTTCCTGGATCTCGCCATCGCCATGCAGGGTAAACACTAATGATTTATCACCATTTAATTTTTTAGCAAGGGCGGCACCTATAGCTACCGATAAGCCCTGGCCTAATGAACCCGAAGCAATACGGATACCCGGAAGGTGCTCATGTGTAGTTGGGTGACCTTGTAAACGGGCGTTCAACTTACGGAAAGTTGCCAGCTCGGCTTTGTCAAAGTAACCTGCGTGTGCCAGAGTGCTGTAAAACACCGGCGAAATATGGCCGTTTGACAGGAAGAAAATATCTTCGCCAACAGCGTCCATATTAAATTTAGGATCGTGGTTCATTACCGAAAAGTACAATGCGGTAAAAAAATCGGTACAGCCCAATGAGCCGCCGGGGTGGCCTGATTGACAGCCATGTACCATACGTACAATGTCGCGCCTTATCTGCGACGCGGTTTTTTCTAATGTTTGTAAGTCTGCTTTCATTAATGGAATTATAGGAACTGCTAAAGTAGCTATTATGATTGTGTTTTTAACACTTAATTTACAAGATCGAGTACTTGTTGAGATGAGTTTTTAGTATCAACCTTACCAATCACGTGCGTAATAACTCCTTCTGCATCAATTATAAATGTGGTACGTGCTGTACCCATGTATTTTTTGCCATACATGTTTTTTTCAACCCAAACCCCATAAGCTTCAACAATTTTAAGCTCGTTATCAGCTATCAGGGTAAAAGGCAGGCTGTATTTAGTTTCAAATTTTTTGTGCGATTTTTCGTCGTCGGTGCTTACTCCAATCACCTCAAAACCTTTGCTTAAAAGCGATTGATAGTTATCCCTGAAATCGCATGATTCGGCAGTACAGCCGGGGGTATCATCTTTAGGATAAAAATAAAGGATCACATTTTTGCCTTTGTAATCGGCAAGGGATACTTCTTTACCGTTTTGGTCTTTAGCGGTAAAGGCGGGGGCTTTATCGCCTTCTTTTAATGTTGTCATGGTATGAGGTACTTATCTGTAAAAATCGGCGGCAAATTCCGAAAAATTATTCTTGTTATCAACTAACACCAGCTTAAACACGTGTTTACCGGGCGCAATATCGCTATTAAAGGTGTAACTTAATATTTTACTTTTATAATCATGCTCCATCAGCACCCACTTACCATCAATGGTGCCGGTATAGCTTTTAATTCCGGATAAATTATCGCTCATCCTCAAATTGATACTGCGGGCGGCCTTCATGTTGCTGCCGTTTTTGATATTGAGCGGATGGATGACCGGCGATACGCTATCTACCTTGATGTAATAATCGCCAAAGGCGCTCACCTGCGATATCACATAACCATCTTTAAAGTAACCACCCTGGCAGCCACCCCATGAGCTTACTATAACTGCCTTATCGGCATACTTGCCCAAATCAACATCGGGCTTGATCCAGATTTCATAGCTGTCATGAATTGGCGTTAACCTGTTATGGATATGATGCATGGCCGAATAGGCGCCTGCAGGTTTGGCCGAAGCCGAATACTGAAAATCCAGATCATCATACAGGTTGCCCGGCATTATGATCACCTTAACCTTATCGTTGCTAAACTCACTGCGCTTATCGTAATAAAGCATAGTGCCTGTAGGCTTTATAGGCTGCGGGTTGGTGAACGGAGACGATTTAACTTTGAGTTTCAAGGATGAAGAATTGCCCGCTACGTCCTTTACCACATATTCAACATCATGCACAGCATTATCATCAAAAGTGATGATGCCGTTATTTACAGATTGCGGGTACAGCGAAATCCGACTACCGGGCAGGATAAAACATTTCTGCATCCACCTGCGCGACGATTCAAAAGCAGGGTAATCGATATAGGCATTGATGGCATGGGTTTGATCGAACGCGAAACGCTCAACCGCAAAGGTGTATACGGTTTTGCCATCCAGTTTTAATTCGATAGAATAAACACCGTTATGGTTAAACGATGTACTGTTCATATCGGTAGTATTGATGCCGAAGCCGATATTACCGCTTAGTTCAAGCGTTTGCGGTTTAATGAGGTGATAATTACCTGCTGATCCGGTAACGCCCAAAAACTCCTTAGCTGTTTTTTCGCTGAAAGGTTTACCATTGAGGTGATAGATGCCAATGGAGGTAATCGTAGGTGGCACTTTATCGGGGATGGTTAAGCCAAACAATTGCGCATTGATGGTTTCCTCTGTTTTACTATCCCTGATCTCGAAGTGCACATGAGGACCGGCCGATGCACCGGCATTGCCCGATATTGCTACAACCTCATCCTTTTTTACCGGTACCTGTGTTGGCGTAAGATTAAAATCAGCCTCATAGGTTTGGTGCTCGTACTGGTATTTTTTTACAAGATCAATCACCGCCGGACTAAAACTTTCCAAATGACCGTACACCGTAGTATAGCCATTTGGATGGGTGATGTAAATTGCCCTGCCAAAACCGCCAAACTGTACGCGCACCCTTGATATATAGCCTTCGGCAGCTGCATGTACCGGGTAACCTGTGCGCTGGTTGGTTTTAAAATCGAGCCCGGAGTGAAAATGCGCAGGCCTTAACTCGCCAAATGAACCGGCTGTGGTAGGCGGTGTAAGATCAAGCGGGTACCTGAAATAGTTTTGCGGGTATTGCCTGCTTTGTATAATAGTTTGTGCATATGTGTTTGAATAAAGCGCCAAACACATAGCACCTGTAACCAATAGTTTTTTGATCATGCTTATTTAACGTAAAAATCGAGCATTTTTTCATCCTCAAGGTATCCCTCAAGCCTGTCGCCGATTTTCACTTTTGATACACCCGGTGGGGTGCCGGTAAATATTAGGTCGCCCTTTTTAAGGGTGATGTATTTTGAAACAAATGCAATAATGCTCTCGAAAGAGAAAAGCAGATCGCGGGTGTTACCCTGCTGCCGGGTTTCACCGTTGATATCCAGTTTAAAATTGATGTCGTAAACCGATTCAAATTTAGCCTTAGGCACAAAATTGCTGATAGGTGCTGAGCCGTCAAAGGCTTTGGCCAACTCCCAGGGCAAACCTTTTTCTTTGTGGCGGGCCTGGATGTCGCGGGCGGTAAAATCAATCCCTAAACCAATCTCCTCGTAATAGTTAGCCGCAAATTTTTCGTCGATATACTTGCCTTCCTTACTGATCTTGAGTACGATCTCGATTTCGTGGTGGATATCTTCCGAAAAATCAGGGTGATAAAAAGGCTTATTTTCTTTCAGCAAAGCCGTTTCGGGCTTCATGAAAATAACCGGCGTTGTAGGTACCGGGTTATTAAGTTCTTTGGCGTGTTCGGCGTAGTTGCGGCCAATGGCAATAATTTTCATAAATGAACGCTATAAATGCCAAAGCTAAAAAAATTGATGGGTTTGGGGGAAGGTTTATGACGGTGTATTAATAATTTGACGTAAATAAACCATGTCATTGCGAGGAGCGGCATGGGCCAAAGCGCCTGGTGCGACGTGGCAATCTCGTAGCTATACAGGGCGGATATGCATTGGCTACGAGATTGCCGCGCTACGCTCGCAATGACATAGTCTTTAGCTATTTTTTAATTAATAACCGAAATCCTTTTGATAACCGATTCGGTACCGGCAACAACGCGCACAAAGTAAAACCCGCGAACCAGTTTATTGCTGATAGGATAATTTAAATTATGATCACCGGATTCAACCCTTTGTGAAAACAGGGTGGAAATATCGTTACCCAGCACGTCCATTATTTTAATGGTTACGTTGGTATTTCGCGATATGGAGTATTTCAGGTTGATCTGATCTGTTACAGGATTTGGGTACAGCTGCACATCGCTCAGTAGTTTATCATCCGGCCGGGATACGTTAATTTTAACATTTGAAGTAACAGCCGGCTTTAAAGGCGGAAGCGAAAGGTGTAAACCATTTTTTAAATAAGAAGTTTTTGCCTGCTTGGTTTTACCCCTAAGGTATACAGTATCAGACTTTAGCGAATGCCCATCAGCAACAAAGGCGAAGTTCATGAAAATTGCCATCGCAATCATCACGACCCACGTATAGGTATAAACATAAGAATATGTAAAATTTCGCCTCATTATTTAGTATGATTCTACAAAAGTATAAATAAAGCCCTCATCCCATTAAATATTAATGTTTTTGTAAAACTTTTTAACAAATTTTAACAAAACGTGTAACCTTATTGTACTGTAGACACAATATTTCTTTATACGTTTAATCAATGTAATGGTTTAACCAAAAAAATTAATATTTTTGCCATCTCTAAATCATAAAAGTGTCAAATCATAAAGATCTGCATAAACTGTCGGCCGCGGGCTTTCTAATCAGTTTAGGAATAATTTACGGTGATATTGGTACCTCCCCATTATACGTATTTAAGGCCATTGTTGGCCAGCATCAAATTTCAGAAACATTAATTCTTGGAGGAGTTTCGTTAATTTTTTGGACATTAACCCTGCAAACCACTTTAAAATATGTGGTGATAACCTTAAGGGCTGATAACAAAGGTGAAGGCGGCATTTTTTCGCTGTTCTCCTTAGTGCGGCGTAAGGCAAAATGGCTTATTGTACCTGCGGTTGTAGGCGGCTGCGCCCTGCTTGCCGATGGTATCATTACCCCGCCAATCACCATTTCGTCGGCTATTGAAGGTTTGCAAACGTATTACCCCAATTTACCAACAGTGTATGTGGTAATGGCCATTATTACGGTGCTGTTCATCATACAGCAATTTGGTACATCGCTGGTAGGTAAGGCATTTGGGCCTATCATGTTCCTATGGTTTAGTATGATGGGCGTTTTAGGGATCACTTACATAGTGCATGATCCCTGGATCATCAGGTCGCTTAACCCGTATTATGCATATAAGCTGCTTAGCTCAAGCTCAAGCGATGGTGCATTCATTGTATTAGGTGCAGTTTTCCTTTGTACAACGGGTGCTGAAGCTTTATACTCCGATCTTGGTCATTGCGGTAAATCAAACATCCGCGTAAGCTGGGTGTATGTAAAAATATGCCTTATCCTAAATTATTTAGGCCAGGCAGTTTGGTTATTACAGCGCAACGGCCACAGCATGGACCTTAACGCCAACAACCCATTTTACCAGATCATGCCAACATGGTTCCTGATATATGGCATCGGTATCGCTACCGTAGCTGCTATCATTGCCAGCCAGGCGCTTATATCCGGTTCGTTTACACTTATTGCCGAGGCTGTAAGGCTTAACCTTTGGCCAAAAGTAAGGATCAATTACCCATCCGAGCAAAAAGGACAATTGTATGTACCCAGTGTTAACTGGCTGCTTTGGGCCGGTTGTTTAGGCGTAGTACTGATCTTCAAACATTCGGACAAAATGGAGGCTGCTTACGGTTTAAGTATTACCGTAGCCATGCTCATGACCACCATACTGGTGTCCAAATTCCTGAAACGTAAAAAGGTACCCAATTATATCATCAATACCTTTTTGGTGGTTTACCTGCTTATTGAAGGCACCTTCCTTACCGGTAACCTGCACAAGTTTTTGGATGGCGGCTGGTTTACGCTTTCAATAGGTTTTGTGCTGTTCACTGTAATGTGGACCTGGCATACCGCCCGTAAGATCAGGAACCGTTATGTTAAGTTTGTGGAGATTGAGGATTATTTTGATATTATTACCGAATTAAGCCTTGATGAAAGCGTACCCAAATATGCATCACAACTGGTGTACTTAACCAGTGCCAATTTCAACTCGGAAATTGAATCGAAAATTGTTTACTCCATACTGCAAAAGCAACCTAAACGTGCCGACGTTTACTGGCTGGTTCACGTTGACGTAGTGGACGAGCCTTACAAACGCGAATACGAAGTTGACCACCTGGTGCCAAACAAACTGATCCGGATTGATTTTAAACTTGGTTTCCGTGTTGAACAGCAAATAAACCTGCTCTTCAGGAAAGTAGTAGAAGACCTGGTTAAAAAAGGCGAGGTTGATATTACCAGCACTTATAAATCATTAAATAAGCACAAAATAGTAGGCGATTTCCGCTTTGTGGTAATTGAAAAGATCTTCTCCCGCTCACATAATCTTTCATTTATCGAAAGATTTATAATGGATTACTACAAGCAGCTTAAAAAAGTAAGCTTATCCGAAGAGCGTGGTTTTGGCCTCGATCTGAGCTTTGTAACGGTTGAAAAAGTACCGCTGGTACTTGCTATACCTGAAGCAATAGAAATCCATAGGGTTAATTAAAAATACTCTTTTAAACAAGAAAAGGCTCCCGGAAATCCGGGAGCCTTTTCTTGTTTAAAGCAATCTGCCGCGGGTTTGCAACCCGTGGTGTGGCATAGTTTGAGTTTTCAACTCGAACACGTAAGTTGAAAACTTACACAATGGTTCCCACGGGTTACGCTACGCTAAACCCGCGGTAGATGTTTTTTTATTTTTTAAACCCCACTCTCCCACGCCATCCGCATATATTTCCTTACCTCATCATTAATATCTTCCTTAAAATACATCCTGAAGTAATGATTAAATTGATCGGTGCCCGGTACCTGCTTTATTTTACTGAAACACAGGTTATCATCATAAACCTGTTTAAAAGGGAATACCACATCAATAAAGTTTTTACCTAATTGGGTAACATAAGCAAAATTTGCCCTTGCGCCTAAAGCTATCATGCTTTTGGTAGGATAAACTTTAACTCCGTCAATTTGAAGGTATTCATCAACCAAATGATCAAACAGTGCTATCGTATGAGGTGTTTTGCCGTTTAGGGCTTCTGATAGTTCCCTGTCGCGGCATGAATGCACCTGGTTGGTGGTGGTAAATTCACGTTCGCATAGAGGGCAGGTCCACATCGTATTTACGCAGCTTTTGTTTCTTCTTTGCCTAATACACTGTTTTTGTAGCTGTAGGTAAAGTAAATAACCAAACCGGCTATCAGCCATACTAAAAAGCGGATCCAGCTATCGTAAGTTAATTCGGCCATTAAATAAAAGCAGCTTAATAAACCTAAAACAGGGATAAGGGAAAGCTTTTTAATAAAAGCAAGTACCGTTAAACTGGTTGACAGCAATATAAAAAGGAAAAACGGAAATTTTTGGTGGAGGTTTTCGCCCGAAAAAAGACCTGTAAATTGTTTCCAGAAAAAAACCAGGCATATGATATAAACCAAAGGGGCTATCCACTGCGAGTTGATGTAAGGCAAGTGAAACTTCCCTTTAACTGCTTCTTCGCGGGGTAAAAGCAAAACGCCACCGCAAACCAATACGAACGCGAACAGGGTACCTATACTGGTTAAATCTGTCACTACAGTAAGATTTAAGAACAACGCTGGCACACCTACCACAAAGCCGGTAACAATTGTTGAAAAAGATGGTGTTTGATATTTGGGGTGGATGCGGGAAAAAACTTTTGGCAATAATCCATCCCGGCTCATGCTCATCCAGATGCGCGGCTGGCCTAACTGGAATATCAACAATACACTTGCTGTAGCTATTACCGCGCTAATTGAAATCACATAGCTAACATTATGCAGACCAACTTTAGCAAATACATAGGCTAAAGGATCGCCAACCTGCAGGTCTTTATAGCTTACCATGCCCGTAAGCACCAGCGATATTAAAACATAAAGAACCGTGCATATCACAAGCGAATAAATCATTCCCCTTGGCAAATCGCGCTGGGGTTTTTCACATTCTTCGGCAGTGGTTGATATGGCATCAAAACCAATGTATGCGAAGAACACGCCGGATACGCCTTTCATTACCCCGCCAAAACCGTTAGGCATAAAAGGGTGCCAGTTGGCCGGGGTTACATAAAAAAAGCCAATTACAATAACTGCTAACACAATGGCTATCTTCAGATAAACCATAGCATTGGTAGCACGTTTGGTTTCGCGGATCCCTATATAAACCAGGTAGGTAATGATCAACACGATAGCCAGCGCAGGTAAATTTGCGATGAATTTAAAACTGCCAAAGCCCGGAGCAGTTGCCCAGGCGGATGCGTTAATTTTTAGCGTATCAGTAATTGATGCCAGGTCATGATTAGCTGTGAGTTTGGCTATTTCTTCATGCGCCCTGAATGCCGAAAGATAATCGGTATAAAGATAACTTGGCATGTGGATATGGAAACCCTCCAACAGGTTCACAAAATAAGTACTCCATGAAATGGCTACTGCGATGTTACCGATAGCATATTCCATTAAAAGGTCCCAGCCAATGATCCAGGCGATAAGTTCGCCGAATGATGCATAAGCATAAGTATATGCACTGCCTGCAACCGGGATGCGCGATGCAAATTCGGCATAGCAAAGTGCTGAGAAGCCGCAGGTTACAGCGGTAATGATAAATAATATACTAACACCGGGCCCGCCCTGAAAGGATGCTTCGCCGATGGTTGAGAAGATACCTGCACCTACCACTGCGGCGATGCCCATGAGGGTGAGGTCTTTGACGTTAAGTTCTTTTTTGAGTTGGGTTGATGCTGAGCCGGGGTGCTCACTGTCGCTAAAGCCACATTCAACATCATGTAATATTTTTGCTACTGATTTTTTACGAAAGATACTTTTCGACATGTAGTTTAATTAATTAGTGCTAATCAATCTCAAAATTAATCATTTTTTTGCATTGAATAAGTATATGCTTACTTTGCGACATGAAGATAGGAATAAAAGACGTTTTGTACAGGATCAGGCCTTTTTTTATCCTTTACCTTATCGTTTTACTGACCTGTTTGATCATCAAACTGCTGTATAGCCGGGAGGCTATTTTTTTTACCGTAAACAGCTGGCACCAACCCTGGCTTGATGCCATTGAGCCCTATGTTACCGACCTTGGCGATGGCACTACAGCCGTAATATTATCGCTTGCTATGCTCTTTTTCAGCTACCGTAACTGGCTACTGCTGGCATCAAGCTATGCAATAACATCTATAGCTGCACAGATCCTTAAATACATTTATATAGCTCCGCGGCCAAAGCTTTACTTTGCCGATCAATGGAGCAGGGTTCACACGGTAGAAGGTGTTTATATATTAGAAAAATACAGCTTCCCTTCGGGGCATACAGTGAGCGCTTTTTCGGCGGCACTTGTTATAACGTACCTATGTAAAAACAAAGGCTGGGGTATCCCAGCCTTGTTTGTTGCCATAATGGTTGGCTATTCAAGAATGTATTTAACCGAGCACTTTTATGAGGATGTGCTTGCGGGCTCGGCCCTTGGTGTGTTTGTTACTATATTTTGGCTCACCTGGCTTGATGGTAAACAGTTCATCAATTCGGCCAAATGGAACAGGGGCCTGTTTGATATCATTTTCAAAAAAGCCCCTGCTATTAATTAAACTCCTGCTTCCAGTTGCCTGTTTTTACGTTTTACCACGGTTAACACAATGATGAGCACTATAACGGCGCCACCACCATAAATACCTATTTTGGCTGGGGTAGACATGCCCTTTGCATCAGAAAGGTACTGATCCCGGCGATCTAAAGCAGGTGCAATCTTGATAGAACCCGAAAACTGTTTCAGTTCGGCCGTTGCAAGATTAGCCCTTTGCTCAGGGTAATTATACTCAAAGGTATAAGTTGCTTCCTGGGTATATAACAGGATAAAATTCCTTAACTCGGGCGATTCGCCTGTTGAGCCGCTGTTATCAATCCTGAGGGTAAATACTTTACCTTCCAGTTTACCAATAGTGGTATCACGCGGATACATTACGCTACCATTAACAGATTGTTTTTGAATACCGTTGATGTAGTTTTTAAATACATCTTTCAGGTCTTTTTCTTTATTTAAAGGTTTGGTATTAGCATTTGGTACACGCAAAACAAGAATATTCCCTAATGTTGCAGTACCCTGGTATACCTGCTGACCTAATGTATCCTTTTTGATAAAACCCTCGGGTAATGAAACCGTAATAAGGCTATCTATCTTTACAGGTTTAAATGCCTGGCTAAAACCTGCAAGCGAAAACAGCATTATGCTTAAGCTTAAAATTATCTTTTTCATATTTATCTAACTTGAAAAAGAAGAATAAGTTTTAACTAATAATACATCTTGAGATTTAGATGATGGTTAAATGACTTAAAATCAACATTATAAACGCAAGCTAAAAGCAGAAACCCGAAGGCTTAAAGCTTTTTTATTGGGGCGAATTTTAACCACATAAATAAAAAACCGTCATTGCTTCGTACCTCGCAATGACGGTTGGAGGATTTTGAATTTAAAAGCTTTTTGTTTTCGGCATTCCGCTTTAGGCTTCTTTCAACTTGATTAAGAGCTCATCTAAACTTACCTCGGCAAAAGCAGTTGATGAGTCGGAAACGCCGTATGGAATAATGAGCTTGTTATTATGTACTATGGCCCCGCATGAGTAAAGTACATTGGGTACATAACCTTCGCGCTCATCACTGTTCGGGATCAGCAAAGGTTCTTTCAAACGGCCGATCTCAACCGCCGGGTCATCCAGTTTCAGCAAACTTGCCCCCAGTACATAGCGCCGCATGGGGCCAACACCATGGGTTATCATGATCCAGCCGTCGGCCGTTTCAATGGGCGAGCCGCAATTACCTATCTGCACAAATTCCCAGCTAAATTTAGGCTGCTGCAGCATCACCGGCTTTTCCCAGATATTGATCTTATCCGAATACATGATATAATTATTGCAGCCATCTATCCGTGATATCATCACATACTTGCCGTTTACCTTGCGCGGAAACAGGGCCAGGTTTTTATTCTGTGCCCCTGCACCGTACAAAGGCATAATCCTGAAATTATAAAAATCTGTTGTTTGCAGCAGTTTCGGCATGATCAGCGAACCATCATAAGCGGTATAGGTAGCGTAATAAAGCTTGCTCCCGTCATCATTGGTGAACTGTACAAAGCGGGCATCTTCAATACCTTTACGTTCGTACTCGGATATCGGGAAGATCACCCTATCGGAAATATCGGTATCCAGCGAAAAAACAATTTCATAATAGGAGTCTGCAAGCCAGAGCACTTTATCGTACTCCAGGCGTTTCATATCACTTTCCTGCAGTTTTTGCGAATCCATGATGATCCGGCGCAGGTTGGCGTACTCAAAATGATGATCAAGCTTTGATTCCAGCTCGTTTATTACATCGATACTGATTTGGGTGATGGCTGCCTTTTCAAAAAACAGCTTTTTATTATAAACGGCATTCCGCACAATTTCGGCTTCATCAATATAGCTGCCGGCTGGCTGTACGGTAATATTATTAAATTTATCAATTAAAGCACGGCGGAAGGTTATGGAGGAAATATGCCCCTCGCCTACCGCCCTGAAGCTGATGATCACCCGGCGCTGCCCGTCTTCCAGTTCGGTCTGATCAGGATCTTCCACAATAGAAGGGTTAAAGAACGCAGCCGACTCAATAGAATACTCGTGCGTAAAATAGGAACCTATGAGCAGTTTGCGATAAACGGTAAGCGTATCAAAATCAATATCCAACTCCTGAAACAAGGGTTTGAGCTTGCTGCAATGCCTGTTAAGCACACGGGTAATATTACGGTGCCTTTTGGAATATTCCTGCAGCAAGGGTGATACAATGCCAAAAGCATCATCTTCGCTGATAAGCATCACACGCTCAATAACTTCTTTGGCGCGGTCGTTCCCATTAAAAAAAAACCTTGCTATTACACGTTTCGGATCGGGATTTACTCGGATGGGTTTGCGTTCGATAGAAAGTCTCATACAATGAAGTGGTAGCTTTTAGTTTGTAACACCAATAACTGCAAATTGATTTATGCTTTTTTAATTTAAACGCAAGATTTAAAAAATGACACTTTACAGGCCGTTATAAAAGCCTATCTTCATGTTTTGTTAATCTTTGGTATGGTATTTTACCTGCCGTAAACATCCTGATCCTGTAACCCTTATTTATAGTTTTTGTAAACTTGCACAATTATGAACGTATTAATTGTTGAAGACGAAAAAGGCCTTGCGCTTGAAGTTGATGAATTTTTAAGCCACGAAGGCTTTACGGTTGAACATGCCCGGACTAAAAAATCGGCATCTGAAAAAATCTTCGTAAACAATTATGACTTTATCCTGCTCGACCTCGGTTTACCTGATGGCGACGGCTTTGACCTGCTTAAAATGCTGAAAGGCATGAATGAGCGCGAAGATGCTGTAATTATCCTCACAGCCCGCGGCGCAGTTGATGACCGGGTATCGGGCTTGGAACAGGGTGCCGATGATTACCTGGCAAAACCGTTTTCGCTGAATGAGCTTTTGGCCCGCATGCATGCCATTACCCGCCGTAAACACCGCCTGGAAAGTAATGACATTAATGTAAAAGGTTTGAAGATCAACATACAAAACCGCACCGTTACTTATAACGATGAACGGATAGCCCTCACCAAAAAAGAGTTCGAGATCTTTAACTACCTGGTGCTTAACAAAAACAGGGTAATATCACGCACTAACCTCACCGAGCACGTTTGGGGCGATGTACTGGAAATAAACTCCGATTCCAATTTTGTGGATGTACATGTTAAAAACCTGCGCAAAAAACTATCGGCTTATATCCCTATCGACTGGTTTGAAACAGTGAGAAGCATCGGTTACCGCATCAATATCTGAAAATAACAGCTACATGAAATTACAGGTAAAACTGGCCCTTTATAATACGTTAACCAAGTTAGCCATCATACTTTTTACGGGCCTGCTTATCCTGCTTTCTATTGAAAAGATCTCATACGATCACGTAGAACTAAGGCTTGAGGAAAATGAACGGGAAACGCTTAAAAATCTCAGCTCCAAAGAGATCAACAGTAAACTTTCAGATCAAAAACCGTATACCGATTACAATATCTTAAAAGAGGAATTCATTATTATCAGGCCGGTTAAGTTTCAGCCTACGGAAACCCAGGGCGCAAAATTCACAACCGAAACCCGCACCAGTGACCAGGTTACACAAACTTACCGCATATTAACCCACCAGTTTAATTTTAACAACCATACCTATCTGCTTGAAATTGGCGTGGCAATTACCTCCATTGAAGAACTAAAATCAATCATTAAAAGGTTTACCCTTTTAACACTGGTAATTGCCCTTGCCCTTACCCTGGTAAGTGACCTGGTATTTACCAAATTTTTGCTTGCCCCTTTTTATAAGATCATCGACCGCAAACTGATCAAAGTAAATGACCCGATGAACTTTGATTATGAAAAAATAAAAACCACTACCCAGGATTTTGAACTGCTTGACGACAGCATCAGCACGCTCATGAAAAAGATCAGTAACCTGTTTAGCCTGGAAAAACAGTTTATTGCCAATGTATCGCATGAATTGCTTACGCCAATTTCAATTATCAGCTCAAGATTGGAGAATATTTTATTGCAGGAAGAACTTAGCGAGGCCAGCGAAAATAAGATGCATGCTTCGCTAAAAACATTAAACCGCCTTAAATCAATCATCAATAGCCTTTTGCTGATCTCAAAAGTTGAGAACAACCAGTATGACAAGGCCGATATGGTGATGATAGCAGGCGTAATTATGGAGATTGAGGAAGAACTGGAAGACCGCCTGGAAGAAAGGCACCTAACCTTTAACAACAATATCAAATATATTTATTCCCTCATGGGCAACCGCCCGCTCATGCATACCCTGTTGTTCAATCTCATTAATAATGCCATCAAGTACAACAAACCCAAAGGCAGTATCACTGTTGCTGATGAACTTAAGGAAGATGTTTACATATTGGAGATTACCGATACCGGTGCAGGCATGGACCAGCAACAAATAGAAAACGCTTTTAACCGCTTCGAAAAATTTGAAACAGAAGAAAAGGAAAGTTATGGCCTTGGCTTAGCCATTGTAAAAAGTATTACTACTTTTCATAACATCAGGGTAAAAATAGATTCGGTAAAAGACAAAGGCACCAGCGTATACCTCATATTTAACCGCGATTAGGCTTCACTTATTCTTCACATTGTATCAATACATTTACAAAGTTTATTTTATAAGTAGATCCCCTATTTAACTATAGAGGCTGTTCTCCAGATGGAAACAGCCTTTTTTGTTATCCTAAAAGAAATATTTTATTAATTACTGTCATGCTGGGTAGGTAAAATCCAGGGACTTTGAAGGTTAAAAATGACATTTATCCCTTTGTCATGCTGAGGTACGAAGCATCTTCTTCGCCCTGTATAGCGGCCATGCTTGTTGAAGAAGATCCTTCGTACCTTAGGATGACAGTTTTTTTTAATTATGTCGTGGGTAGGCACGAAGCATCTTATGTTCCCTCAGGGTCTCTCGCAGGTTTAAGTTAACCCACAAAATCGGATTTCAAATCGCTTTGATAATCCGCGTGAGTTGAACCCCTCTGGGGTTCGGGGGAGGGCTGGGACGTTATTTCTACAAACCTTTTCCCCCTCTGGGGGAATTTTATAATTTGATAAACAGGTATTAATTGAGATGTGCTTGAGGACAGGTGCACCAGAGGTGCAAAAGGTTTGTAGCGTGTAAAATTATAGAATTATCCTTTGCCCCAGAGGGTCAAAACAAGCCGCTTTTCTGATTAAACGACAAAATAATTTTGTGGGTTAACTTAAACTCGCAGAGGACCCTGAGGCTCACCGCGTTCTAAATATTCCCCCAATGGCGCAAGCCTTGTGTGGGTGGGCTGAAGGGTGGATGACTTGTGACTAATGTTCACGATTGCTTCGTACCTTAATGACGATTTTGTTTTTATAAACTCCTCCTATATCATCTTGTTGCGCTTAACCAAATAAGCATTCAGAATATGATGATAACCTTCATGGATATCAGCATCAACCAGATCGATATGATACTGGGCACACTTCAGTTCCAGCTGATGACGATATTCCTTTAACGATGCTTTATAGGCATCGCGGATACGGGCCGGGTTTACTTTCAGTTCGTCACCACTTTCGATATCAACAAAATGATGGGGGCGGTTATCAAAGTTCAGCTCCAATTCTTTTTGTTTATCGGTAACGTTGAAAATCACCACTTCATGCTTATTAAATTTCAAATGCTGAATAGCTGCGAATAAAGCCTGTTGCTTTCCGGCATCCAGGTTATTCTCCAGCATATCGCTAAAAATGATCACCAAGGAGCGCTGATGGATTTCCTGAGCTATGTGGTGCAGCACATTGGTGATATTGGTTTGCGTATTTGCTTTAGGGCTGGCGTACATTTTTTCCAGCTCGGCATATAAATAAAACAGGTGCGTTGTGGTTGATTTTGCAGCACTGATCCAATCAATCTTATCCGAAAACATACAAAGCCCAAATGCATCGCGCTGCTTTTTGAACAGGTACATCAACGATGCTATGGCATAAACCGAAAATTGCAGTTTGTTAGTGCCTGCTTCGGGGAAATTCATGGATGATGAGGTATCCAGCAGCAGGAAACAACGAAGATTGGTTTCCTCTTCAAACTGCTTAACAAACAATTTATCGGTACGGGCCAGCAGCTTCCAGTCGATATTTTTTACCGACTCGCCGTTGTTGTACAGGCGGTGCTCGGCAAACTCAACCGAAAATCCGTGAAAAGGGCTTTGGTGCAAACCTGTGATAAAGCCTTCTACCACCTGCCGGGCCAGCAGCTCCAGATTGGCCAGTTGCCTTATTTGCTGATCTTCGTTTAATTTGGGCATAGGCTAATATAGGGCATAAAAAAAGCGTTGCAAAATTGCAACGCTTTTTCACTAAAATATGTTGTGTTAATGCTACAGTGGATAGCATTAAATAAGCTTAGGGGTTATGCTAACTGTTTTGCAAGTTTATCAGTTAATACTGATTTTGGCACAGCGCCGATTTGTTTATCCACAATTTCGCCATTTTTGAAGAACAATAAGGCAGGGATGTTACGGATACCGTATTTTACAGATATACCTGGGTTGTTGTCAACGTCTACTTTACCAACAACAGCTTTGCCTTCATATTCTTTTGCAATATCTTCAACTACCGGACCTACCATCCTACACGGACCACACCATTCTGCCCAAAAGTCAATTAATACCGGTTTGTCTGATTTCAGGACAAGCTCGTCAAAGTTTGCATCAGTTATTTCTAAAGCCATGATTTCTATTTTTTAAATTTTGTATTTACAAATATATGCTATTCAAATTGCTTGCCACAAGTGTACTACTGACAATGTGACAATTATATTATCATAATACACACCCTTAGCGCAGGCATGACCATTTGTCGCATCCACACCCTTTAATACAGCTTTGCGACATGACGTATTAACACAAATTACCTGTTTACAAAGCATATAAACAACTATGCAGGCGGGTTACTTTTTAACATTGCCGGTATTAATTAACATTACAGCTATATACTATGTTATTAGTAATTATTTCATTGCTGCTCATTATCCTGGCTCCTGTGCTGCAGATAGCCCTCTCGGTTTTGAGAATCAAAGGGCGTATCCGCTTACCACTGATTGCCATCATGACCTTATCAATAATAGCAGGAATAGGGTTCTCCACTGCAGCGACGTACATTAGTGGGGAAACACATAATAGAATAAGTCCAGCTTGTTTTACGCCCGAAACAGCTGTGTTTTTAGGCGGTATTTTACTTATTTCGATAACATCACCTGTTACGTTTATATTAAGCTACATCATTTACCTTATCAAAACAAAAAATGACCGGAAGCTACAGCCGCCGGTCATTGGTTAATACATTGTCCGTGTCCTCAATAACAACTCACAATACCCAAATTTGTGAAGACCCGGACAAATTCTCTTTATTAATTATGCGCCTTTCAAAGTGGCCATACCACCATCAGCAATCAGCTCGGCACCAGTTATAAATGTCGAATCATCAGAAGCGAAGAAGGTTACTGTTTTGGCAATTTCTTCTGCTAAACCGAAACGGCCCATTGGGATCTGTTTTACCAGTTCGGCACCCATGCCTTCCAGTTGTTCCTGGGTTAAGCCTAATTTATCGGCAGTATGTAAAGGTGTTACTACCGGGCCGGGACTTACAGAGTTAACCCTGATACGGCGTGGTAATAATTCGGCCGAAATGTTTTTAGCTAATGAAAGCAATGCCGCTTTACTTGCTGCATAAACAGTTGCACCGGCCATACCTATATGTGCGTTGATAGATGTGTTAAGGATGATAGAACCACCATCGTTAATTAATGGTAACAATTGCTGAATGCTGAAGTAAGCACCTTTAAAGTTGATGTTCATGATATCGTCAAACATCTGCTCGCTCATTTGCTCGGTTGAATTGAACTGGCCAATACCTGCATTAACAAATACGATGTCAATTTTTTCGGCAATAGCTTTTACTTTTTCGCCAAGCTGTTTAACCTGGTTCATATCGCCGCTATCCGCAATTACGCCTTTAGCATCAGCACCAAGTATTTCAAGTGCCTCATTAATTGAATTTTGGTTTCTGCCGGTGATGATCACTTTTGCACCTTGTGCTATGAACTCCTGTGCTGTGGCCAGGCCTATGCCACTGTTGCCGCCTGTTATTACTGCTGTTTTTCCTTGTAACTTTTTCATTATCTTTGTTTTGATACATCAAATGTACACTAAGTTGAAGCCCCCCACAAGAATGCACCATTTTGTATGGAACATACTTTTTGGTAGGTTATGAGCCGGTTTGATGCAATCGATATATCGCCTTTTTCATTATGACAAAGAACAGACATTCCGATTATTCCTGCACTATGGAAGCCGCCCTGAGCGTGATCAGCGGTAAGTGGAAACTGAAAATAATAAACCAGTTACTAACCGGTCAGAAGCGTTACAGTGAAATAAACCGCAACATTGGCGGCATGACCGAAAAGATGCTTTCGCAGCAATTACGTGAGCTGGAAGAAGACGGCATAGTTACCAGAACCATCTTCCCCGAAGTACCGCCAAGAGTTGAATATTCCCTCACCCCCATAGGCCAGGAACTATCATCTATATTTTACACCCTCGAAACCTGGGGCAGCCATTACATGACCATAACCAACGCCAACGGTGACGTTATAAAGCCTGATTATACTTGTTATACTTTGATTAAACAGGATGATGAAGTGGTGAAGGAGGAAGTGTAATTAAGACCTTGCGCTCGTTTGCACATCTCCACCACGTCATTGCGAGGCACGAAGCAATCGCGAACTTTACAGAGAAACTTGCACAGCTTCTCTGCTAATCGGGGATTGCTTCGTGCCTCGCAATGACGGATTTATATAGATAAGCTGGATAAAAATTTAACTCAGCACCGGCTCCTCATTAGTTAAACTATGGATCCCGGCCATAAAATCATCGCTTGGGTTTACTTTGAATGATTTGGATGAGAGTTCAACCAGCATTACTTCTTCCCTGTCCTTGATCTGGAAACGGAGCTTACAGTTTTTTACCGGGTACTTTTGGTTATTGTCATCTATCATGTGCTGGATCTCATCCAACAGCTTACTGTTGAGCATTTGCACATCAATGCAAACAGTTAATGATTTAGTATGCTTATCGCGCATTTCTGATAGCAGGTCCATCACCAGGATCCGCAGGTCCCAGTTATCTTTTTGACGGAATTTTTCTTCAATGTTTCCTTTAATATGCAGGAAGTAGCCTTCCATCATCATATTACGGAACTTCACATAATCGTCGCCAAACAAGGCAAACTCATACGATTCATTATAGTCCTCAAACACAAAGGTGCCAAATGGCTTACCCGTTTTGGTCATTTTATGCTGAACGCTTGACACCAGACCGCCTATCCGCAACTCGCCCCTGCGGCGCAGTTCATTAAACGCGCCCATTACATCCTCACCACCCTCGCCCGAGCGGGCTTTTTGCATCAGTTTCAAATCGCTGATGCTGGCATTACAGAAACGTTTAAGCTCAACTTTATAGTTGTCCAACGGGTGACCGGTTAAATAGATCCCGATAACCATTTTCTCGTATTTCAGCTTTTCTATCAGCGCCCATTCCTCAACATCGGGCATGGCAGGCTCGGGTACATATGACGCTACCGAACCGCCAAATAATGATGACTGCGAGCTGCTTTGCACATTCTGGTAATCATTGGCATACTTGATCAGGCGTTCAACACCTGTTAATGTACCCAGCTCGGTTTTAGCAAAAAACTGGGCACGGGCTATCCCGAAACCATCAAAAGCCCCACCGTAAACCAGGTTTTCGTACGATTTACGGTTAACGCTACGGGTATTGGAGCGCCTTGCAAAATCATATACCGTTTCAAACGGCCCGTTAGCAGTACGTTCTTCAATGATACTTTCTACCGCTTTATCGCCCACACCTTTTACACCGGTTAAACCAAAGCGTACCTGCCCTCGTTTGTTCACCGCAAAGGCCATGTCCGACTCGTTGATATCCGGGCCTAACACCTCAACCCCCATACGGCGGCACTCTTCCATAAAGAAGGTAATCTTTTCAATATTGTTCTGGTTATTTAAAACCGCCGCCATATACTCCGACGGGTAGTGCGCTTTTAAATAAGCAGTTTGATATGCCACGAAAGCGTAGCATGTAGAGTGCGATTTATTGAACGCGTACTGGGCAAATGCCTTCCAGTCGGTCCAGATTTTGGTAAGCTTATCTTTGGGGTGGCCTTTGGCAACAGCCCCATCCATAAACTGGGCTTCCATTTTATTCAATACCTCAATCTGCTTTTTACCCATCGCCTTACGTAAAACGTCGGCATCGCCCTTACTAAAGCCTGCTAACTTTTGCGACAAAAGCATCACCTGTTCCTGGTATACGGTAATACCGTAGGTTTCGCCCAGGTATTCCTCCATATCGGGTAAGTCGAACACAACCGGCTCGCGGCCATGTTTACGGCTGATAAAGTTAGGAATGTACTCTATCGGGCCCGGACGGTAAAGCGCGTTCATGGCAATCAAATCCTCAAACCTATCAGGCTTAAGCTCGCGAAGATACATTTGCATCCCATCACTTTCAAACTGGAAAGTACCGTTGGTATCGCCACGCTGGTAAAGTTCATAGGTTTTAAGGTCATCCAGCGGAATGTAGTCGATATCTATCACTACGCCGTGATTTTGTTTGATCATGCGCAGGGCATCCTTAATAATGGTAAGGGTTTTTAAACCCAAAAAGTCCATCTTAATTACACCGGCATCTTCAATTACACGGCCGTCATATTGGGTAACCAGCAGGTCGGAGTCTTTGGCAGTTGCTACCGGTACAATATCGGTAAGGTCATAAGGGGCAATAATGATCCCCGCGGCGTGTACACCTGTATTACGTACCGATCCTTCCAGTTTTTCGGCCTCGCGCAGTACCTGTGCTTTAAGGTCGTTACCGTTCAGGATCTCTTTCAGTTCGGGCACCTGCTCAATAGCATCCTTCAGGGTGATACCCAATGTTTCGGGTACCAGCTTTTTCATGGCACTCACATCGGCCAGCGGCATATCAAGCACACGGCCCACGTCCTGGATACTGGTACGGGCAGCCATAGAGCCATAGGTAATGATCTGGGCTACCTGGTTTTTACCGTATTTATCAACTACGTAATCAATAACTTTTTGCCGGCCGGCATCGTCAAAGTCCGTATCAATATCGGGCATTGATTTACGGTCGGGGTTCAGGAACCTCTCAAACAGGAGGTTATATTTTATAGGGTCGATATTGGTGATCCCGATACAGTAAGCCACCACCGATCCGGCAGCCGAACCACGACCCGGGCCAATGAACACACCCATATCACGGCCAGCCCTGATAAAGTCGGCCACAATGAGGAAGTATCCCGCAAAACCCATGGTACGGATGGTGAACAACTCAAAGTTGATGCGTTCTTCAGCATCCGGACTGATATCTATATAGCGTTCCTTTGCACCCAAAAAGGTAAGGTGCTTCAGGTATTCCCACTGGTTCAGGGTATCGGCATCGGGCGTATTGTGGATCTTAAATTCATCGGGTATAACATAGTTGGGCAGCAGGATATCGCGTTTAAGCTTCAGTACCTCAACCTTGTCAACAATTTCGTTGGTATTATCCAATGACTCGGGCAGGTCATGGAACAGCTTACCCATTTCCTCCTGGGTTTTAAAGTAAAACTGGTCGTTAGGAAAACCGAAACGATAGCCCTTACCACCCTCCTCATCGGTTGCTATGGGGGTACTCTGCATATCGCCCGTGTTTACGCAAAGCAAAATATCGTGCGCATTCGAGTCCTGCTGATCCACATAGTGCGAATCGTTTGAGCAGATAACTTTTACATTATACTTTTTGGCATAAGTGAGCAGTACATTATTGATGATCTGCTGCTCGGGGATCTCGTGACGCTGCAGCTCGATATAAAAATCCTCACCAAACAGGTCAAGCCACCATCTGAATTCCTTCTCAGCATTTTCGGGCGTATCCCTTAAAATTGCCTGTGGCACCGAAGCACCGATGCAGCAGGTAGTAGCAATAATGCCTTCATGGTATTTAAGGATGAGTTCCTTATCAATACGGGGCCATTTGCTGTACAGGCCTTCCATGTAACCCAGCGAGCATAGTTTTACCAGGTTTTTGTACCCGGTAGGGTTTTTAGCCAGCATCAGCTGATGGCGGCGTACATCCTTATTTTCTTTGGTAAATTGTTTTTTATGCCTGTCTTCAACCACGTAAAACTCGCAGCCTACAATGGGTTTTACGTTGTGTTTACCGGCTTCGGCCACAAACTTAAATACGCCAAACATATTACCGTGATCGGTAATGGCCAGGGCCTTCATTCCATCTTTGGCGGCTTTTTTATACAGCTTGGAGATATCGGCTGCACCGTCGAGCAGGGAGAACTGGGTATGTACGTGTAGGTGAGAAAAATCAGGCATAGTTAATCCGTTTCAGCAAAATCTTTATGAAATACAAAGTTAAAACAAGTTAAGGATGTAGACTGTTAAAAAATAACGTTGTGGAAATTTTTAATAAAAGCCGGTCCTCCATTTTGTAAATTATACATCTACACACAGCGAACAGCTATACTTAGCATGTTATTTGTTTATATTAAGCAACCCTATCATCACCTTTGAAATACATATACAATTGAAAAAAATACTACGAATAACCCTTAAAACGATACTTTGGATACTGGTTAGTGTAGTTCTGCTGGTTATCCTTGTAGTAATTTTGATACAGGTTCCCGCTGTACAAAATTTCGCGAAAGATAAAGCCGTAACTTTTTTACAAAATAAGATCCATACCAAAGTTAAAATTGGCCACATCAGCCTTGGCTTACCCAAACTGCTTGTTTTGGAAGATGTATATTTTGAAGACCAGAAAAAAGACACCCTGATAGCCGGCGAAAAACTAAAGGTTGATATCAGCATGCTCAAGCTGCTGCACAGCCAGGTTGAGATAAACGAAATAAACCTGCAGGGCATAACCGCCAACGTAAGCCGCGGCGCCGACAGCGTTTTCAACTTCGACTACATTATGAAAGCATTTGTGGGCGAACAGAAAAAAGAGGTTAAACCTACCGATACCACCTCAACCATGAAGTTTTCTGTTGATAAGATCATCCTCGATAAGATCAACGTAAAATATAAAGATGCCATTACCGGCAACGATGTAAAGTTTTTGCTGGGCCATTTTGATACCCGCGTTAAGGATTTTGATATGGACAAAATGAAGTTCACCATACCAAAAATCACCCTGAGCGATGTGAATGCGAAGATTATCCAAACGCCAATCGGTCCGCCGCCTCCTGATACCGCTACAGCACCATTAAACATGGATCTTAATTTAGGGGTGATCGATATCTCTAAAATAAAAGTCGATTATCAAAGTGCCGAGATGGGTGCGAAGGTAGACCTGAGTAAGTTTTTGGTGGAGATGGATAAAATCGACCTGAAAAATCAAAAGGTAGGGATCAAAAACATTGAACTAAGCAATACCAACGCCGGATTGAGTTTAGCTAAGCCCAAAACAGTAGCCAAGGCCGTTGTTAAGGCCGTTAAAAAACTGGATACGCTGGTATCATCGCCTACCAAGTCGTCATGGAGGGCTACTATAGGCAAGGTTACATTTACTAACGATAATATTAAGTTTGATAATGAAGCGCAGAAAGCAATCCCTAAAGGCCTCGACTTTGGGCACATGGATATCCGCAGCCTGAATGCCGAAGCCGAAGAAATTTCCTATAGCCCGGACACCATTTCGGGCAAGATCAACTCCTTTACCTTTACCGAAAAAAGTGGATTAAAGATCAACAAATTCCACACGGCATTCCTGTACGGGCCAACCAATGCCTACATGAATGACCTGCTGCTGGAAACCCCGAATACCACGCTGCAAAAATCGGTTCAGGTACGTTACCCATCTATCGATGCCATCACCAAAAACATTGGCGCATTGGGCATCAATGCCAATTTAGATGGCAGCCGTTTAGGTTTGAAAGATGTTTTACTGCTGATGCCAACCATGGCCACTATGGAGCCATTCAAGTCGTCGCCGGGCACGGTGTTTAAGATCAACGGCCGGGTTGCCGGACAGGTGAATAACCTCGACATTCCTAACCTTGAAGTAACCGGACTAAGCAGCACACACATCAAGGCATCGGCTAAAATGAAAGGGCTACCGGATGTAAATAAGGCAACCTTTGATGTTAACATTGCCGATTTGAGTACCAGTCGCAGTGATATTGATAAACTGGCCCCGGCAGGCAGCATTCCGCCAAATGTAAGCATCCCCGAAAAAATGAGCCTGAAAGGTAATTTTAAAGGCAGCATGTATACCTTCAACACCAAAATGGGCCTGCGCTCAAGCTATGGCGCTGTTGATCTGGTTGCTGCTTTAAAGAACGGACAAAACAAAAACGCGGCAACCTATACAGCCAGCATTAAGGCTAATGAGCTTAACGTGGGCGCGATCACCAAACAACCGCAAATGGTTGGCCATATTACCATGAATGCCAACTTGAAAGGTACCGGTCTGGATCCTAAAAAGGCAAGCATAGCTTTTAATGGCACTGTAGCAAAGGCTTATGTTAAAGGTTACACTTACCAAAACCTGGTAATGAAAGGCACCTCAAGCAATGGCGCTTACACCGCTGTTGCCCGTATGAAAGACCCTAACATTGATTTTAGTTTAGATGCTAAGGCCAACCTGAATAAAAAATATCCTGCGGTTAAGGCTACTTTAAATGTAGATAGCATCAACCTGAAAAACCTGCACTTTGTGGCGGATGATATGCGCTTTCATGGCAAGATCGTTGCTGATGTACCTACTGCCGATCCCGATTACCTGAACGCCAATATTAAAGCCACGGATTTATTGGTGGTAAACAAAGGCCAGCGGATCCAGATGGATACCATCAGCCTGATCTCCACAGCCAGCGCCGATAGTAGTACATTGCGATTAAAAACCCCCATCATGACCGCGCACATGGCCGGTAAGTACAAGCTTACACAGATAGCCCCGGCCATGCAGGATGTGATCAACAAATACTTTAACACTGCCATTGCCGGCGGGCAGCAGGTAGCCGTAAAAACCAAAGGCGGTAAAACTATTAAAACCAAACCCGCACCGGTAGTTAGGTATGATGCACAGCAATTTAAATTTGAGGCCAGGTTGGTTAAAACCCCGCTGCTCACCCAATTTGCCCCCGATCTGAAACAACTCGACCCGGTTTTACTAAACGGCAGTTTTGACAGCCAAACCGGCGAGTTGATTGTTAAAGGCTCCATACCCAAAGTTGTATATGGCACTAATACGGTTAACAAAGCATCCCTTAATATCAACACCGCCAACAACGCGCTTAATTACAATTTTTCTGTCGATGAAGTTAAAGTTGGGTCATCTGTTGATCTGTTGTATACCAGTATCTCCGGCGCAGCAAAGGATAATAAGGCAGGGATAAGCATCCAAATCCGCGACGCGGCTAAGAAGGAGCGTTTCCGTATTGCGGGTACTTTCAGCCTGTTGCCGGATGAGTACCAGTTTAGCTTTAACAAAGATGGCCTGCTGCTCGATTACCTGCCATGGGCGGTTAGCGATGATAACTTTTTACAATACGGAACAAAAGGGATCCTGGCGCATAACTTTACCATCTCCAATAACAACCAGGTGCTAAGCGTTAACAGCAGCACACAGGAGTTTAACAGTCCGCTCAATATCAAGTTTAACAACTTCCATATTGAGGCACTTACCAAAATGGCTAAGCAGGATTCATTACAGGTAGGCGGCACTATTAATGGGGATGCTACTGTAAGTAATTTCCAGTCTGCTCCTTTATTTACTGCCGCCATCAACGTTAACGACTTCAATTTTAAAGGCGATACTGTAGGTAACATTGCCCTAAAGGTGAATAATCAAACGGCCAACGCTTATGCCGCGCAAATGAGCATTACCGGCAAAGGTAACCAGGTCGATTTGAACGGCACCTATTATACTTCCCCGGAAAGCCGCTTTGATCTCGACCTGAATATCGTTAACCTGAGCATGAAGAGCATCGAGGGCTTTAGCTTCGGCAGCTTGCGTAATGCTACAGGCAATATTACCGGCGCGTTAAAAATATCGGGAACTACGGATGCGCCTTCCGTACGGGGCGATATCAACTTTAATAAAGTGGGCTTTAACGTAGCCATGCTTAACTCCTACTTCAGTATGCCGCAGGAAAGCATAACTTTTAACAACGAAGGCATCCGCTTTAATGATTTTACTTTGGTTGATTCAACCGGTAACAAAGCAGTGGTAAGCGGAAGTATCTACACCAAAACCTATACTGACTTTGCTTTCGGCATGGACATTAATGCCAATAACTTCAGGGTTACCAATTCAACCGAGGCGGATAATAAATTATACTACGGTAAGCTTTATGTTGATACCCGTATCAAGATTCGCGGTAATATGGCTAAGCCGGTAGTTGATGCCAACCTTACCGTTAACGATAAAACCGACATGACCTTTGTACTGCCAACCAATGATCCGGCGGTGGAAGACAGAAAAGGTGTGGTTGACTTTATTGACAAGGATGCGCCTAAACTGGACTCCATCATGCTGGCAAGGCAGCTCGACTCCCTCAAAAAATCGGATGTTACCGGGCTTGATGTATCGGCAACCATCACCGTAAATAAAAACGCAGCCTTTACCATTGTGGTTGATGAACGCAACGGCGATATCGTACACCTGAAAGGCGAGGCTAACCTGAACGGCGGTATCGATCCAAGCGGCAAGATCAACCTTACCGGTACCTATGTGGTTAATTCGGGTTCGTATAACTTAGCTTACGCTACGGTTAAACGTACCTTTAACTTTAAGAAAGGAAGCACCATTGTCTGGACAGGCGACCCAACCAGCGCGAACATCGACCTTACCGCTATATATGTAGCCAATGTGCCACCAATTGACCTGGTTGCTAACCAGTTGCCGGATGCCCAAAACACTGTCATGTATAAGCAAAAGCTGCCTTTTAACGTTAACCTGAACCTGAAAGATCAGCTGCTTACGCCAGCTATCAGCTTTGATATCGTACTGCCTGATAGTACTTATTCTGTATCATCGGATGTGGTAAGCACGGTAAATACCCGCCTGGCTCAGGTAAGGCAGGACCCTAATGAGCTCAATAAACAGGTATTGGGCGTATTGGTGCTTGGCCACTTTATTGGCGATAACCCGCTGCAAAGCCAGGGTGCAGGTACTTCTATTGAAGGCACCATTCGTAATAGTGTAAGCAGTCTGCTCTCCGACCAGCTGAACCGTTTGGCAGGCAGCCTGATTTCGGGTGTTGACCTGAACTTCGGCCTCACATCAGGCGAAGATTACTCGTCGGGTACAGCCACTAACCGTACTGATTTAAATGTAGGCTTATCCAAACGTTTCCTGAGCGACAGGCTTACCGTTAGCGTGGGTAACAACTTTAACCTGGAGGGTAACCAGCCGGGGCAAAAAGCATCAAACATAGCGGGCGACGTATCTATAGCCTATAAACTAAGCAAGGACGGCCGATATACCCTGCGTGCTTACCGCCGCGACGAATTTATTGTAATACAAGGCCAGATCATTGAAACCGGTGTAGGCTTTACGCTAACGGTTGATTATAACCGTTTCCGCGAGATCTTCCGCAAGCGTACCCCTGAAGAACGCAGATTACGCCGCCAGTATCAACAGCAGCAAAAAGACGAAAAACAAAAACAACAGGAAGCAGACAAGGCGCTGGAGCAAAAGAACATACAGCAGCAACAGGACAACAAACCGCAAACTACTTCAAACTAAGCCCATGACCAAACATTTAAAATATATACTGTTATCATCTGTTTTACTGAGTGCCTGCAGTACCACCAAGTTTCTGGCGCCCGGCCAAAAACTATACACCGGCGGCGAAGTAGTGATCAAGGACTCAACCCTGAAAAAAAGTGAGAAAAGTGCATTAAGCGAAGAGCTTGGCACTTTGCTAAGGCCGATACCCAATAGTTCGATATTAGGTTTGCGCTTTAAGCTTTGGCTGTATTTTAAAACCAAAACCAACAAAACCAAAGGACTTGCACACTGGCTCAACAAAAAAGGCGAGCCACCTGTACTCATAACCGCTGTAAACCTTGAGCAAAACAGCAATATTTTACAAAACCGCCTGCAAAACGAAAGCTATTTCCAGGCGCAGGTAAGCGGCGATACGGTAAGCAAAAAACCAACATCAAAAGTTGCCAAGGCAATATATACCGCAGTAACCGGTCCGGGGTATAAGATCAGGAAAGTAGTGTTTCCACAGGGTAAGGGCACCATTGATACTGCAGTTGCAGGTACATCGGCCAAAACCCTGTTAAAACCAGGTAATAAGTACAATCTCGATGTTATTAAAACCGAACGCCTGCGCATTGATGCACGCCTGAAGGAAGAAGGTTTTTATTACTTCTCTCCTGAAGATTTGATCATGCATGTGGATAGCACCATTGCCGGTCACCAGGTTGATATTTTTGTGGCTGTAAAAAATGAAACGTCGGGGCGTGCCAAGGAGATTTACACTATCAATAAAATTTATGTGTACCCAAGCTACTCGTTAAGGGATACATCGCTCATGAAGGATAAGGCTATTCCTTACAAATGGTACAATATTGTTGAACGCCGCAACACGGTACATACTTACACCTTTGCCAATACGGTACTGATGCGCCCCGGCCAGGTTTACAACCGTACCGCGCATAACAACTCCCTTAACCGCTTTATTAACCTGGGACCTTACAAATTTGTAAAAAACAGGTTTGAGGATGTATCGGCTGACTCCTCAAAGCTTGATGTTTATTACTTTTTAACCCAGTATAAAAAGAAATCACTGTCGCTCGATATCTTAGGCCGCACCACATCGGCCAACTATACCGGTACACAGGTTAACCTGAACTGGCTTAACCGTAACGCCTTTAAAGGTGCTGAGGCCTTAAAAGTAACCCTGTTTGGTAGTACCGACGTGCAGGTTGGCGGGCAAAACTCCGGGTATAATGTTTACCAGGCCGGTATCCAGACAACGCTCTCATGGCCCCGGTTTATCGGGCCCATCTATCCAAAAGCAGCCGATGCCTATATCCCGCATACCAACCTGAGCTTAGGTTATTCTATCGTAAACCGCCAAAAACTGTATAACTTAAACTCGTTTAACTTATCATTTGGTTACCAATGGCGCGAAACAGAACACCGTTCGCATGAGCTTAACCTCATCAATTTCCAGTTTGTGAACCCGTTGAGCGTGTCGCAATTATATCTCGACAGTATCAACAAGAAAAATGTTCCGGTTAACCCTGCATTAAAGCACGTTATTGATAAACAATTTATCCTCGGTCCAAGCTATAGCTTTACCTATACCAATACCAACGAGGATTACCGCACCAACACCATCTACTATAATGGCAAAATCAGCCTGTCAAACAATATATACGGCTTGGTTACAGGTGCCGACAGTGCAGGCGGGAAGCCTAAAAAATTATTCGGGGCTATTTTTAACCAGTTTGTAAAGCTGGAAAACGAGTTCAGGTATTTCCATAAAACAGGGCAAAACAGCACCATTGCAAGCAGGCTCATAGTAGGCGTCGGCCTGCCTTATGGTAATTCAACCCAATTACCTTACAGCCAGCAATTCTTTATCGGCGGCCCAAACAGTTTACGTGGTTTCAGGGCGAGGGCTATCGGACCGGGCTCGTTTGATCCAAACACAGGCGCAGGCACCGGCGGGTTTCTTGCTGATGAATCGGGCGATATCAAGGTGGAGGCCAATATTGAATATCGTCCAAAATTATTCAGCATAGTGCGCGGGGCATTGTTTGTTGATGCCGGTAACATCTGGCTATTGCACTCCAACGGATCGCAGCCTGGCGCAGTATTTACCAAAAGCTTTTTAAACGACCTGGCAGTTGATGCCGGTTTTGGTTTAAGGTTTGATTTAACGGTGCTGGTGCTCCGTACCGATCTGGGCATCCCGCTCCGTACGCCATATGTACGTGCCAATGAGCCGCGCTGGAATTTCAACTTTAACAACAGTGTATTTAACCTTGCTATCGGGTATCCTTTTTAATTCAATTTGTTCAACATAACAAAAGCCCTGGCTACAGACCAGGGCTTTTCTGTTTGAATCCAATGTTTTAATTTGCACATCTATAATTTGAACATCTACCATGATCATATCCGTCCCGCTCCGCATTATCGATCTGCACGATGATGGCTTTCATCCCCTCGTTGAAATCACACTGTTTGGAAAAACTTTTATCATGGTGCTGGATACAGGAGCATCAAAAACAGCCTTTGATCAAACCATGCTTTCCGAAGCCAATGAAGCCATGAACATCCTGGCCAGCGATAAATTATCAACCGGGCTGGGCACCACTACTATGGAGTCGTTCACTGCAACAGTAAGCGACCTCTTCATCGGCGAATTGCCTGTAGCCGAATTTGAAGCAGCGGTACTCGACCTGTCGACCATTAATGTAGCTTACGGCCAGATGGGGCATCCAACGGTGCTGGGTGTTTTGGGAGGGGATATTTTAATGAAGTATAAAGCAGTGATTGATTATGGCAAGGAGGTGTTGACTTTGAAAACACGCATTTCAAACAAAAGAAAAGCTTTGCATATCCAAAAATAATTTTTAACTGATCAACCAAAGTAATGCACCAAACATACTTTCAGTTAAAACAAGCTATAGTTGGTATAACAACCTAATAAGCAATTATAATTCCAGTATCAGTTAAATACAACAATAATAATTCTTAAAAAGGGTAATTTTTTGTTATTTTCTGTTAATACAATCGTAACTTTTTATTTACATATTGCGTATAGGTTAATAGCACTGGCCGGTTGCTGAAAATTTTATTCTTCATTTACATCTAAACGTAACTAAAACAATGAAAAGAAAACTATTATTAGGGGTCGGACTAAGCGTGCTTGTCGGTGCCTCTGTATTATTCTCCTGTTCAAAAGATAAAGGAGCAAAAACTACAACCACCAGCCAAACCGCTATTCCGGATGATGTACTGAAAAGTATTTCAAACTTAGGCTTCAGCACCGATGAAGTACGCAAACAAGGGGATGGTTATCTTGTAGAGGGGGATATCCTGCTAACACAAGCCAATTTATCTGAAGCCAGCACCAGTCCTATTTTAAGAATTGCTGATGTTGAGCAGTACCGTACCACCAACCTGGTTAAAAATTTGCCCAGAACGGTAACAGTATCGGTTTCAAACTTACCTACCGTTTACCTTAACGCGGCTACCGCGGCTGTTGCACGTTACAACGCGTTAAACCTTACCCTTAAATTCCAAATGGTAAGCAGCGGAGGTGCAATTCAGATCATAGGCTTTAACGAGGGGCCAAGCGGAGGGTATATTACCTTAGGCTCATCAGGCTTCCCTACTTCATCGGGCAACCCATATAGCCAGATCCAAATGAACACCAATGCCCAGGCTTATGGCACAAACCCCAATCTGGGTTATGTAACTTCCGTTATACAACACGAACTGGGCCACAGCATTGGCTTCCGCCATACTGATTACATGAACCGCGCCTTTAGCTGTGGGGGTAGCAAAAGCAACGAAGGTTCGGCTGGTATTGGCGCTATCAACATCCCGGGAACGCCAACCAAGGCCGATGCCGGTTCATGGATGTTAGCCTGCTCAAGCGGTACCGACCGTACATTTAATGCTAACGACCAAATTGCGTTAAACTATTTATATTAATATCGCCAATAGCTGTTTATTACATTTCAACTAAATAGCTTTATCATTAAAGGGGATGCTGCAGCTCCCCTTTAATGGTTTTGACCGCATTACCGCCTATGACAAAAAGAATACCCCTTACCATATTACTTCTTTTTTTATGCTTTAAAGCATCGTGGTCACAAAAACATATGAGCGATGCGGCTATCAGTTCTATTTACAAGGCATCCCCTTCGGTTTTGCAAAATACTACGCCAGGGCAATATTACCTTGTTAAGTTTAAAGATCCGGCACATATCGACAATCGGAAATACAACATCACAAAACGGATCTCCTATGAATATTATATAATTTCGCCTTCCCCGGCTATTAAAACAGATAATAATATCATAAGTGCCGGTGTTGCCACCCCCCTCTGGAAAGCTTCAGATAACCTTGCAAAAAACTGGAAACAGCATCCCGGACGCACACAAGCTATCGAAGTTACTTTTACTGCTATTAATGATACGGTTATCAATCACATCAAAAAATTTGGAACGATCATCAGCCAGACAAGTAATCTGACACGCCTCAATATCAAATTAGAAGATCTTCCCGGCTTATTACAGCAGGACTATATACTATTTGCCGGCGAAGTACGGCAGCCTCATGAAGAACTTGCCATAAGCGATATTGATCTCGGCTTAAATACCATGTCGGCCATAAGGGCTAACTTTCCGGATATAACAGGGTTCGGCATCAATGTTTCTGTAAAGGAAGACCGTTACGACAACGATCTCGACCTGTTGGGCCGCAGCTTTATTTCATTCAAAACATCTGATATAACTTCGGGCCATGCCACCACTATGGCAACGCTCATAGGTGGCAACGGAAACTCATACATTAAGGGCTTGGGGACTGCGCCAAAAGTAAAATTCACCTCATCATCATTCGCGCAATTGATGCCAGATAGCAGCGCTATTTTTAAATCATTCAATATCTCGGTACAAAACCACTCGTATGGTACCGGCATTGAAAATTATTACGGGGCCGAAAGTGCGGCCTATGATCAGCAGATCTTTGAAAACGACTCCCTGGTGCATGTATTTTCATCGGGGAATATCGGCACCTCTGCACCCGAAAGCGGGGTTTATAATGGTATAAGCGGAGTTGCCAATCTCTCAGGAGATTTTAAACAGGCTAAAAATGTATTGGTAGTTGGTGGTACCGGCAGAACAGGCGATCCGGAATCCTTAAGCTCGGCCGGACCAACGTATGATGGCCGCATTAAACCCGAATTGATAGCTGATGGTGAAGACGGTACCTCTGGTGCAGCCGCCCTGGTATCGGGCACAGTGGCATTGCTGCAACAGGCTTATAAAACACAATACAAACAACTGCCATCTGCCGCGCTCATAAAAAGTGTGCTCATCAACTCGGCCAATGAGATTAACCCGCAGGGGCCGGGCCATAAAACAGGTTATGGCTCATTAAACGCGCTTGAAGCCTTGCGCACCATCAATGAAAAACGTTTTATTGCCGGCTCGGTTATCAACGCGGGGCAAACGGATTACCCCATGACCGTCCCTTTAAATTGTGCAGAGTTTAAAGTTTCATTAGCATGGAACGACCCGGCAGCATCTATTAATGCAGCATCGGCACTGGTGAATGACCTTGACCTTACCGTGACAACACCATCCGGACAGCAACTTTTACCATGGGTGCTCAGCGGTTTTCCTTCTCCCGATTCATTGTCGGCCCCGGCAAAAAGGCGGGTGGATACCTTAAACAATGCCGAACAGGTAAGTTTACAAAACCCGGTTGCAGGTACATATATAGTACATGTTAAAGGCAGCAGGGTTACTGCCGGTACGCAAAAATTTTATTTAAGCCACCAGGAAACCATAGCAAACCGGTTTGAATGGACCTACCCATCGGCCGGCGACCAACTTTTTGCCGGCGAGGATAATTACCTGAGATGGCAAAGCTCGTTCAGTACAATATCGGGGCAAATAAGTATCAGCTTTGATCATGGCCTCACCTGGCAGGCCCTTAGCAACGCCACTTTAAAAAACCGGTACTACACCTGGGCAGCCCCTGCGGTTTTCACCAAAGCCATACTTAAAATGAACATAGGCAGTCAAACTTTTACAAGCGGCGAGTTCAGCATTTCAAAACCCCTCACGCTTGATGTTGGCTATAACTGCAGCAGCGGAACCCTGCTGCAATGGAACCCTCAGCCAGGTAGTACCGGCTACACTGTTTATACCATTAAAGATAACCTGCTTCAAAAATTTGCATCAACCGCCGATACCAGCATTATTATACCCGCGCAACAACAAACTTCAACCTATTTTGCGGTGAGCGCTGCAGGCAGCGGCTTTGAAGGCATTAAAAGCTATACCATTGATGCCACTACACAGGGGGTTGGCTGTTATGTAAAAACATTACTGGCAAACGTAGTTAACAATACCGTTTTACTCAATCTGCAATTAGGCAGTGTTTATAATCTTAAATCCATCACCTGGGAAAAAACTACTCCCGCAGGCCAATATGTTACTTTAAATACTATGCCGGTCAGCACATCCCTTAGCTATCAGTATACCGACAATAATCCCCGGCAGGGTAAACAATATTACCGGGCCAGGCTTACCACAACCAACGGCGATACCATTTATTCTAACATAGCTGATGCTGTTTATTTACAACCCAACCAGTTTGTTATATACCCCAATCCCGTTGCCGGGCAAATCAATATCCTGAGCGGCGATATCAATAACTACGAATTTAAATTATACGGAACCGACGGCAGGTTAAATATGGCAAAAAGCATTAACGAGTTACAAAACACATTCCCGGTAAAGCTTGTAGCAGGTGTTTATGTTTATACTATTGAACTAAATGGCAAAGTGGTTTATAACGGTAAACTGATAAAGATTTAAATAGCAGCACCACGCCCGGGAGCCGCCCGGCTCTTGCCGCAACTGTTGGAAAGATAAAGTTGTTTATATAGATAAACCATGTCATTGCGAGGCACGAAGCAATCTCGTAGCTAAGCAAATCGGACATGCATTGGCTACGAGATTGCCGCGCTACGCTCGAAATGACATAATTTTTGCCGCCCTACTCTTCAGAGCCAAACTGCGACCTCTTATGTAAGCCCTACAAAAAAAGCCCGCTTCCAAAAGGAGCAGGCTTTTAATATTTCATTCCTCCCCCTTCAGGGGGCCGGGGTTACGAATCTATCTTAGCGTATTTAGCGTTGCGTTCAATGAACTCGCGGCGTGGGGCAACCTCATCACCCATCAGCATGCTGAAGGTATGGTCACACTCGGCAGCGTTTTCAATAGTGGCGCGTTTAAGCGTACGGGTTGCAGGGTTCATGGTAGTATCCCAAAGCTGGATATCGTTCATCTCACCCAAACCTTTGTAGCGCTGTACGTGTACGCTGTCTTCCTTACCGGCACCTTTAAGACGCTGAATGGCGGCATCACGCTGAACATCGTTCCAGCAATATTCGTACTCTTTACCTTTTTTAACCTGGTAAAGTGGCGGCGAAGCAATGTATACATAACCAGCCTCAACCAGCTCCTTCATATAACGGAAGAAGAAAGTAAGGATCAGCGTAGTAATGTGCGAACCGTCCACGTCCGCATCCGTCATGATGATGATCTTATGGTAACGGAGCTTCGCCATGTTAAGGGCTTTATCATCTTCAGGTGTACCGCGGCTCACGCCCAAACCGGTAAACATGTTCTTGATCTCCTCATTTTCGTAAATCTTGTGTTCCATGGCTTTCTCCACGTTCAGGATCTTACCACGTAATGGTAAAATGGCCTGGTACTCGCGGTTACGGCCCTGTTTGGCGGTACCACCCGCCGAGTCACCTTCCACAAGGAACAACTCGCAAAGGCTTGGATCACTATTGGCGCAGTCCGACAGTTTGCCCGGTAAGCCCGAGCCTGTCATTACGCTCTTGCGCTGTACCAGTTCGCGCGCTTTACGGGCGGCGGCACGGGCAGTAGCGGCAAGGATCACCTTATTCACAATCATCCTGGCCTCTTTAGGATTTTCTTCCAGGTAGTTACCTAAAATTTCACCTACGGCTACGTCTACAGCACCCATTACCTCGTTGTTACCCAACTTGGTTTTGGTTTGGCCTTCAAACTGTGGCTCCTGTACTTTTACCGATATAATGGCAGTTAATCCTTCGCGGAAGTCATCACCGCTGATCTCAACTTTTACGTTTTTCAGCAAGCCTTCCTTATCGGCATAAGCTTTAAGCGTACGGGTTAAACCGCGACGGAAACCGGCTACGTGGGTACCGCCTTCAATAGTGTTAATGTTATTCACGTACGAGAAAACGTTCTCGCTGTAGGTATCATTATACTGTAAGGCAAGCTCAACCGGGATGCCACCTTTATTACCATCCACATAAATTGGTTCAGGGATGATAGAGGTACGGGTACCGTCCAAAAATTTAACAAACTCGCGCAAGCCACCTTGTGAGAAAAACTCTTCCGTCCGGAAAGTTCCATCCTCCAAAGTTTCGCGCTCATCAGTTAAACTTAAGCGGATCCCTTTATTAAGGAACGACAGCTCGCGTAAACGGCCTGCCAGTGTATCATATTTATACTCGGTAGTAGTGGTAAAAATTTCCGGATCGGGCTGAAAGGTTTGGATAGTACCGGTTTTTTCAGATACACCAATTTCCTTAACCTCAAACATCGGCTTACCGCGCTCATACTCCTGGGTAAAGATCTTACCTTCGCGGTGAACAATGGTTCTGACATGGGTTGACAGCGCGTTAACGCAACTTACACCCACACCGTGCAAACCACCCGATACTTTGTAAGTATCCTTGTCAAACTTACCGCCGGCATGTAAAACGGTCATTACTATTTCAAGTGCCGATTTACCTTCTTTTGTATTGATACCCGTAGGGATCCCGCGGCCATTATCGGTTACGGTTACGGAATTACCAACATGTATAGTAACTTTAATATCATCACAGTAACCGGCAAGGGCTTCGTCGATAGAGTTATCAACTACTTCATATACAAGGTGGTGCAAACCTTTAACGCCTGTATCACCAATGTACATCGACGGACGCTTGCGCACCGCCTCTAAACCTTCTAAAACCTGTATGTTATCTGCTGAATAATTGGATCTGTCCTGAATTTCTTCGCTCATATTTATTTAATGAAACAACCTTCAAAATTACAAAAAATAACCGGTATTATCGAGAATTTGTGGATAAATTGCAGTTGTGGAATAGATTAGAGCAATGTTGTCTGAATCAGAATTTACAGGATTTAAGAATTAGCAGAATGCTTTGTCTGAACCTGAGTTTTATAGAATTATAGAATTTGTTCCTTTTCCAATTCAGGCAATTCATTAATTCTTAAAAATTCAATTTCAGAAATTCCGAAATCGAAAATCCGATATTCGAAATCAATAATGGCGTTGCCTGCGGCCCGGGCTGTACGCTCATACTGCACGGGCATTAGCCACAGGCCGGTATCCGCTCCCATCCCTAACGCAAATTTACCCACCATAAAATCCTTTGAGGTAAAACAAATCTTTGCGCCTCCGCGTGAAAAAAAATCGGCAGCAATAATAGAGGTAACAAACATCATCCGCACATTTACACATCCGAAATCTGCACATCTGAAATCTGCACATCTGATTAGGATACTTGCAATGAAAGATTATCTTTGTCAAAATTTTATAATATTTTCAATTGAGATAATGAAAACCAGTGCTTCAATTTTAACCAAGCTTACTTTAGGATTAGCCATTGCAGGCAGCATTGCCGCTTGTACCCAAAATAAAACCGCCGATAAACCGGCTGCTGCTGCAACCACAGCAACTCCTGATAAAGAAACCATTGTTTATGTAAACTCTGATTCTTTATTAAGCAAGTACGATTACTTTAAGGATATGTCAAAACGCCTTGAAGACAAAGGCAAAGCCTCACAAACCGATCTGCAAAACCGTGGCCAGGCATTTCAGCGCCAGGTTGCCGAATATCAGAAAAATCAGGCTACCATGCCGGCCGATCAGCGCCAGGCTACCGAGCAGCAGTTACAGCGTAAACAACAGGAATTACAGGGCTATTCACAAAATGCAGGTGCCGAATTCCAGAATGAGCAAGCTGCTGAAAACGCTAAATTGTATGATAAAATTGCCGATTTCGTAAAATCTTACGCTAAAGAAAAAGGTTACAAATTGGTATTAACTTATTCAAAAGCTAACCCAACCGTATTATATGGTGATCCTACTTTAGATGTTACTGTTGATGTTGCTAAACGCCTTAACGAAGCTTACGCTAAAGACAAGAAATAATATTCTGAATGTGCAGTTCAGATGATAAAAATTTGCAATTATGACAATAAAAAAAACCTCAACTTCGGTTGAGGTTTTTTAATTTAGGGCAATATGGAAAATACGGCACACGAAAAATTTATGCGCATAGCCATTGAGCTTGCCGAAGACAATGTAAAGCGTGGAATAGGAGGCCCTTTCGGGGCAGTTATTGTTAAAGACGGCATGATTGTAGCCCGCAGCGCCAACCGTGTTGTACCCACTAACGACCCTACCGCACATGCTGAAGTTTCGGTGATCCGTCTGGCCTGCCAGGAGCTGGAGACCTATAATTTAGCCGGGTGCGAAATTTATACCAGCTGCGAACCCTGCCCAATGTGCCTGGGCGCCATTTACTGGGCCCGCATTGATAAAATTTATTACGCCAACACCAAAGCCGATGCCGCTGCAATAGGTTTCGACGATCACTTTATTTACGACGAGCTGGAAAACCCGATGGAGAAGCGTAAGTTACCCTTTGTGCAGATTCTGCGTGATGAAGCGTTGCCTGCCTTTAAACTTTGGGAAACTACCGAGCATAAGGAGCATTATTGACCCTGATTTGGGGGGATTTGCCGGATTAACAGGATTTCACTTACACTTGCCTTAATATTGGTTAAGATTATGCTTGCAAAGCAAATCCTATTAATCCTAAAAATCCGTTTAATCCTGGTTCAGACAACTACTCTTCTTCCTTATCCTCAAAAAAATTATCTTTCAGATCGTCAATCTCGCGCCTGTCGAGCTTGGTAGGGCGACCGGTGCCGCGGTCGCGCTTAAGTATCGGGGCCTGGAACATTGATTTAAAGGCCTGGGTTTGTTCAACCGGGGTTATATCTTCATAAAAGTTAACAGCGGTTTTAGCATCAACCCGGTTTTCGAGCAGGCCGGTTACCCTTACTACTCTACGTTCAATGCCTTTTGCTACCTGGTAAACATCGCCGATTTTCACCTCGTACGATGGTTTGATGTTTTTACCATCCAGTTTTATACGTCCGGCTTTGCAGGCATCAGAAGCCAGTGTACGTGTTTTAAAAGCGCGGATGGCCCACAGGTATTTATCTATTCTTAGTTTCTCTTTTTCGCCCATATCAATCAGTTCCTTTCATATTTACCGGCCAGGCGCTTGGCCAATTCATCAATATCATTTTTACGGGCAAGCATAAGTACCCAATGTTCGGGAATGCTTTCAAAGCCGTAAAGTAAACCTGCCAGGCCGCCGGTCACTGCCGCTGTCGTATCAGTATCAAACCCCAAATTTACAGCTTTTAATACAGCTTCGCCATAGCTTGTTGTGGTCAGCAAACACCACACTGAAGCTTCAAGCGTATCCAATACATACCCGCTGCTTTGTATTTTTGTAACAGGCAGCTCGTAAATATTGCCTTTCAATAACCTGCTAAACAGGGATATTTCATCGGGGTTAATGGTTGTCTCTGCTAAAAATGATGTTACTTCGGTATTTACTTCGTGGTAAACAGATACTGCATCATTATTCGTTAACAATTTACGGGCAAATTCCAGGTAATAAAAACAGGCTATTACCGAGCGTACATGTCCATGCGTTATAGAGGATACTTGTTTGGTAATGGTAAAACGCTCCTTTACCGGCTTATCTTTTATGTAAAATAATAAGGGCAGGATCCGCATTAAGGAGCCATTACCATTTGAAGATTCCTCAAACCCACCGGCCAGATCAGGCTGTACTTTACGCAAAACCCGTTCAATAGCTTCATGGGTCGTATTGCCTACGTCAAACACTTCGCCACGGGCAGTCCATAATTTATCACACAGCCAGCTAACAAAGCTATCGGCTATGTTTTGCAGATCATAATCATTGGCTAAAACATCAGCAAGGCAAAGGGTTAAAGAACTATCGTCAGACCATGTGCCCGGCGGCAGCCCGTAGGTCCCAAAACCGATCATATCTGTCACCGGTTTTTGAGCGATGATTTCGCGCGATTTAAATTCAACAGGAACACCAAGCGCATCGCCGATAGCTACGCCGAACAATACGTCCTTATAAGAATTTCGCTTTACTGTCATGATGCTAATTAACGCAACATTTTTAAATATGCGGTAAATAGCAACTGCAAAGCCTCAACTTTCATGATTTATTTGGGCAGGTTCCTTTTGATGAATTTACGATAAAGATATTCGGCATAACCAACACTGATATAATCGGGAAATTTCCAGTTGGGATAATAGCGTTTTTTGATGTATTTAAGCATACCAAAAAACAAAACGCCTAAAATAAGTAGCAATGCCAGGCTAAGTAAAATAACGGCAAATAGTACAATTGGGGTCATATTTGGGGTAAAATCAGGGGTTTAACAGTAATAAGTTTAAATAAAAATCACTGCATCAATTTCTTATAAATAAGGGATTGATACAATGAGCATTTATACGCTGAATAAAGTGCTATTGTTTATTGTTTTATAAACTTATTTGCCGAAAAACAATCATAAAAAAGTAAGCCTCCCCGACACTCGCTGTCCGGAAGGCTTTTTGACACCTAATTAGTTTAAACGTTGGTTTTCGTTTATATAAAATTAAGGCTTACTTAACGTCTTTTTATACGGTTTTAACTGATTGTCCGTATTTTGTATAGATGTGTGAAAACCAATACACTGAAAATCAAAATATTATACGCAATCTGTCAATTACAACCACAGATTTCCCGATGTATCACAAATGCTTTTCAAAATTGAAGCACCCTGGGGTTAAAATTCAATTTATTGAACGAGGTTATTACCGAAGCTTCGCATTGAATTAATCAGACACTTTAACCAATATTAGGTCGGTAGGATTTTATTAATGATGATGAAATTTGTAAATTGCCCCTATGGATTCGCCTATAGTAGCTTTTATTATTGCAGTTGTGCTTATTTTTGCAATTTACAAAGGGATTATATTTCTATTTAGTTTACTTCCAGATTCTTCTTTTCGGACCTTCACACAATCTGCATCCGGCAAAGTTCTCGTAGGTTTTCTTTCGCCAATAATCCTTTGGCTGATATTTGTATTCGTTGCGATTAACTTCTTACATATTCAATGCTAACTTTGAGAAGCTTGTTGCAGCCCCCCTGCTACCACTCGTTCCTCCGCGCCCTGCTCTCATGAGGGGATTTTTAAAATCTTTTACACTGAAAATCAAAATAGTATACACAACCCGTCAATAATACTCACAGATTTCTCAAAGCGTTGCTAATGTTCTTGAAAATTAAAGCCTGTCTATGTTAAAATCCAGTTTGAGTATCAATAATGACAATGCATCTTTCGGGACTTCGCCGCTCATCAGCCATCACATACAATCTTTTAAAATCAATCATATTTCCTTAAAAATCCTTTAATTTGCCAAAAGTTTAATTTTACCAATGCAAGATCTTAAAAAACTGATTGAAGAGGCCTGGGAAGACAGGAACCTGCTTAACTACAATGAATATACCAACGCCATTGAAACCGTAATTGACCGGTTGGATAAAGGCGAAATCCGTGTGGCCGAACCAATTGGCTCACGCTGGCATGTAAATGAGTGGATTAAAAAGGCGGTTGTTTTGTATTTCCCTACCAGGCATATGGAAGAAATTAAAACCGGTCCTTTTGTTTTTCATGACAAAATGAAACTCAAAACCGATTACAAACAAACCGGCGTACGTGTTGTACCTCACGGTATTGCCCGTTATGGCGCTCACCTTGCAAAAGGCGTTATCATGATGCCATCGTACGTAAACATTGGCGCTTATGTTGATGAAGGCACCATGGTTGATACCTGGGCTACTGTAGGTTCATGCGCACAGATAGGCAAACACGTTCACTTAAGTGGTGGTGTAGGTATTGGCGGCGTATTGGAGCCCTTACAGGCTGCTCCGGTTATTATTGAAGATAACTGCTTTATTGGTTCGCGTGCCATTGTTGTTGAAGGCGTACATGTTGAGCATGAGGCTGTTTTAGGTGCAAACGTGGTATTAACGGCATCAACCAAAATCATCGACGTAACCCACAGCACTCCGATTGAATATAAAGGCCGTGTACCTGCCCGTTCGGTAGTGATCCCTGGTTCATACACCAAAAAATTTGCCGCAGGTGAATACCAGGTACCTTGTGCGCTGATCATCGGCACCCGCAAGGAATCAACCGATAAAAAAACATCATTGAATGATGCCCTGCGTGAAAATAACGTAGCGGTATAATATAGTCTTAAGTCGCAAGTTTAAAGTCATAAGTGCTTGATGGATCAGTTTACCATCTTTCGCTTATGACTTTTAATTTAATAAGGCGAATTTGACTTAAAACTCTGAACTTACAACTTCAAATGAAGATAGGATACGATGCTAAACGGGCTTTTTATAATAACACCGGCTTAGGTAATTACAGCCGCTGGTTAATCAAAGGCATAGCGTCGCTCAATCCATCCAACACTTTATATTTATATACGCCAAAGGCCAAAGCCAATCCCCGGCTTAATTTTGTTGGCGATTACCCCAACATCCACACTGTTACCCCAAAAAGCAAGTGGTTCACCTCATGGTGGCGCAGTAAGGGGATTGTTAAAGATCTTAAACTCGATGGTATTGACCTGTATCATGGTTTAAGCCATGAGCTGCCTTCAGATATTGAACAAATCGGCATCAGGTCGGTTGTTACCGTGCATGACCTTATCTTCATACGTTTCCCAAAACAGTTTGGTGCAGTTAATTATCGCATTTACCTCGCCAAGGTTAAACATGCCTGCCGCGTTGCAGATCAAATCATTGCCATAAGCCAAAAAACAAAGGACGACATGGTGAAATTGCTCGGCATCGATCCCAAAAAAATCGAAGTGATTTACCAGGGATGTGATCCTGCATTTACAATTGAACAAACCGCGGCACAAAAATCGGCAGTAAAAGAAAAATATAACCTGCCTAAGCACTTTATATTGAGTGTTGGTACTATCGAAGAGCGCAAAAACCTGCTATTAACAGTTAAGGCTTTAAAAAATGTCGATGATATAACACTGGTGGTGGTTGGCAAGGAAACCAAATACACTGAACAGGTTAAAGCTTATATAGCGGCCAATAATTTAAACCAGCGGGTAATGTTTTTAAAAGACGTTACCTTTGCAGAGTTAGCTGCTATTTACCAATTGGCATCGGTATTTGTTTACCCTTCAAGGTACGAAGGTTTTGGCATCCCCGTATTGGAAGCCCTAAACTCTGGTGTCCCGGTTATAGCAGCAACAGGCTCATGCCTTGAAGAAGCCGGCGGCCCGGACAGTCTCTATGTTAACCCGGATGATGATACCAGTCTTGCCGAAAAACTAAACCAGGTGCTTGGCGATGATGACTTAAGGCAACACATGATAACTAAAGGCCGCGCTTATGCAGCCAATTTTACTGATGATAAACTAAGCCTGCAGTTAATGCAGCTTTACCAAAATATTTTGAACCATGCTTAGAGACGAAGTAGCCAAAGCTTTTAAAATTGTGCAGGAAGGCGGCATCATCCTTTACCCTACCGATACCATTTGGGGCATAGGCTGTGACGCCACCAATACCGAAGCCATTCAAAAAATCTATCGCCTTAAACAGCGTGATGAGGCCAAAAGCATGATCATTTTGCTTGATACCGAAAACAAGCTGGAAAGCTATATCAGCGAAGTTAACCCCCTGGCCTTTGAACTGATTGAATATGCCGAAAACCCATTAACACTGGTAATGCCCGGCGCTAAAAACATTTCTCCGGCTTTAATTGCCGCCGATGGCAGTGTGGGCATCAGGGTAAGCAAATATCCTTTTTGCCAGCAGCTTATCCAGCGTATGCGCAAGCCCCTTGTTTCAACTTCGGCCAATATCAGTGGCAAGCCGTCGCCTCAGTATTTTTCACAGATAGACCAGGAAATTATTGATGGGGTTGATTACGTGGTTGACCTGGAGCAGCATAGCAAGGAGATCAAAACGCCATCCACCATTATGAAGCTTGCACCCGATGGCAGGTTTGAGTTTTTGCGTCGTTAAGAGATTAGAGGTTAGGCAAACCCAAATTAAGCACTCGTTGCAAACGAGCGCAAGGGAAATAGCAAGCGTAACTCAAACCAAATTATGCAAAAAATAGATTTATATAGTGGCTATGAGGGGTATGCCGAAGTTATTCTAACAGAAGAGATGCAGCCCAATAAAGTCCTATTTAAAGTTCAACTTCTCTCATTTCATTTCGATGAAATCCTTTCATTGATTCCACTTGGTCAATATGACTTGGATAGTGTTATGAATAACTATTTTAAAGTTGCAGGATGGCATGATGGTAAATGGGAATGTAAAAGAATACAGGAATTTTACGATCAACTAATCGCAATAAATAACCTTGTACCTTTAGTCTACGCCAACGCTCATGAAGCGTTAAAACAAATTTGCAATTCTGCGCTTCAAAACAGCAGCAAGCTTTTTATTGTTGAAGATTGAACAACTGCAGCCTACAGCTGTCCGAAGTTTCCAAACTTCGCACCCGCTATGCCCGTAGTTTACAACTATAGGCTGCACAATCCCCAATTAATCTTACCTTTGTACCCTTATTAGCGTTTTTAAGCATCAAACTATGCAGCAACACCTCAGGCATCCCGTATTTTCTGTTATATCCCGGCTTGCGGGCGAACAAAATGTACAGGCTTATGCTATAGGTGGTTTTGTACGGGATATTTTTCTGAAGCGCCCGTCTAAGGATATTGATATTGTAGTTATTGGTAATGGCATCGCCTTTGCCGAAACTGTGGCTGCTAACCTTAAGGTTAAGCTGGCGGTTTATAAAAACTTCGGCACAGCATCGCTCAAATACCGTGATCTGGAGGTTGAGTTTGTCGGTGCCCGCAAGGAATCGTACCGCCGGGATTCGCGCAAACCAATTGTAGAGAACGGCACTTTGGAAGACGATCAGAAACGCCGCGATTTTACCATCAACGCGCTGGCTATCTCGTTGCACCCGGATACTTTTGGTGAGCTGCTTGATCCTTTCAATGGTATCGTTGATCTCGAAAACAAACTGATCCGTACGCCGCTTAATCCCAATGAAACCTTTTCTGACGATCCGCTGCGCATGATGCGGGCCATCAGGTTTGCTACCCAGCTCAATTTCAGGATAGATGATATCGCCGTTGAAGCCATTAAAAACACTGCCGACAGGATCAGCATCATATCACAGGAACGGATTACCGATGAGCTGAACAAGATCATCCTTTCGCCCGTACCTTCAATAGGTTTTAATTATTTGTTTGATACCGGGCTGCTGCATAAGATCTTTCCGCAAATGACAGCCCTTTACGGTGTTGATTATGTAGATGGCAAAGGCCATAAGGATAACTTTTACCACACCCTGCAGGTACTTGATAATATCTGCGAAACCACTAACGACCTTTGGTTACGCTGGGCTGCCATATTGCATGACATAGCCAAACCGGCAACCAAACGTTTTGAGCCCGGCCACGGCTGGACCTTTCATGGCCATGAAGACCGCGGCGCACGCATGGTGCCCAAAATCTTCGCTCAGCTTAAGCTGCCGCTTAATGAAAAAATGAAGCAGGTTCAAAAACTGGTACAGCTGCATTTAAGGCCGATAGTGCTCTCACAATCAATAGTTACCGATTCGGCAGTGCGGCGTTTGCTTTTTGAGGCAGGAGATGATATTGAAGGCCTCATGCTGTTGTGTAAAGCAGACATTACCACTAAAAATGAATATAAGGTTAAAAAATATCGTAACAATTTTGAGCTTGTTCAACAAAAATTAAAAGATGTTGAAGAGCGCGACAGTATCCGTAACTGGCAGCCGCCGGTTACAGGCAACGATATCATGACCATGTTTGGTATAAAAGAAGGCCGCGAGGTAGGAATAATTAAAAATCAGATCCGTGAAGCCATACTGGAGGGCGAAATTCCTAACAATAGGGAGGCTGCTTTAAACTTTACAATTAACAAAGGCCTTGAAATTGGCTTAAAAGTTGTGACTACCCCAAATTAAATTAAAACATTATTATTTTTGTCCAAAATCTACGATAAGCAATGGCACTATACAGGTTCAGGGTTACTTTTGAAGACTACGATGACGTTACGAGAGAAATTGATGTAAAATCAAATCAAACTTTCGAAGATCTTCACCGCGCAATTCATCAGTCAACCGGCTACAATCCGGAATTTTCTTCATCATTTTATATCAGCAACGATCAGTGGACAAAAGGTGAAGAAATAACTTACCTGCCCAACCAAAGGCGTATTGACCGCGGTGTGTCATTAATGAGCAAAGTGAAGCTGTTAAGCTTTATTGATGATCCGCATCAAAAATTTTACTATACATTCAATTTTGACCGCCCGTTTGATTTTCATGTTGAACTGATGAAGATCATTTTAGATGAAACACCGGGTACCACCTACCCTGCCGTTGTAAAATCAGTTGGCGAGGCGCCAAAACAATTTGGCAATACATTTAACCCCACCATTTTGCCGCCTGTTACCGAAGATTTCGATTTTCTTAACGAGATGGCTTTTAACCCGGAAGATGCCGAGGATTTTTCGGAAGTGACCGATACGGATGAATTGCCGGAAGAAAAACTGACCGCCGGCGTAGCCGATGAAGAAGAAGAGGAAGACGAGTTCGGCAGCGAATTCAGCGATGATGAAGGCTTTGATGACGACGAGAGGCCAAGCAGAGGTGGAAGTGACGATTATTAAGCCCCACCCAACCCTCCCCTAAAGGGAGAGGGCGTTAAAAATGAATGAACCAACATCAAATCAATTATTGAAAGTCTCCCCTTCAGGGGGAGATTTAGAGGGGGCTACCCTTATAGTAGTTGCAGGGCCTACCGCGGTGGGTAAAACGGCTGCGGCTATCAGGCTGGCTCAGCATTTCAATACGGTAGTAGTTTCGGCCGATTCAAGGCAGTTTTTCAGGGAGATGAGCATAGGTACCGCCAAGCCCGATGAAAGCGAATTAGCTGCGGCTAAACACTATTTTATCAATTCGCACTCCATATCCGAAAGTTTTTCAGTCGGCGATTTTGAAAAGCAGGGACTTGCACTTTTAGATGAGCTTTTTAAAACACATGACAAAGTGATCCTGGCCGGCGGGTCGGGCCTGTACATTAAAGCTATTTGTGAAGGTTTTGATGACCTGCCCGTTGCCGATCCTGCAGTCAGGGAAAAATTAAACCTTGAGCTTGAAGAAGGCATCTTGTCGCTACAAGAAAAATTAAAGCAGGTTGATCCGGATTATTATGCCGAGGTCGACTTGAACAATCCGCAGCGTATCATCAGGGCATTGGAGGTTTTTGAAACATCCGGCAAACCATTTTCATCTTATCGCAATGCCACTATCAATAAAAGGCCCTTTAATATCATCAAACTGGCGCTTGATATGCCGCGCGAGAAACTGTATGAGCGCATAAACCTGCGTGTTGACCTCATGGCAAAACAGGGCCTTGTTGAAGAAGTAAAATCCCTCCTGTCCCACCGCGAACTGAATGCCTTAAATACGGTTGGCTATTCCGAACTGTTTGATCATTTTGACGGCAAAACCAGTCTTGATGAAGCCCTCCTGCTTATAAAACAAAATACCCGGCGCTTTGCCAAAAGGCAGCTTACCTGGTTCAGAAAAGATAAAGGTTTTGTTTGGTTTGATGCCGGTGCCCCCGATCTTATCGACCAGATGATCAAAACGATTGAAACAACAGCATAAACCTGTTATTACAAATAACCATCCTACAAAAGTGCATAAAGTTAATACCGATCTGCTGTGTTAAATTCCAAATAGATAGCACTATAATTGGCATAATTACGTATAATTGCAGTTTAAATGCAAAACTCTACTATTTAGGTGGAGTTAGCAGTGTTTTATTGGTAACATGCATAAATATTATCTTACTCATCTGCAGGAATTAGAATCAGAGGCCATTTACATCATCAGGGAAGTGGTTGCGCAGTTTGATCGTCCTGCCATCCTGTTTTCGGGCGGGAAAGACTCTATTGTTGTAACACACCTGGCAAAAAAGGCATTCTGGCCTGCTAAAATCCCAATGCCCCTCATCCATATTGATACCGGCCATAACTTTCCCGAAACTATGGAGTTCAGGGATAAGCTGGTTGAAAACCTTGGCGTACAACTTATAGTTGGCTCAGTTCAGGAATCAATTAATAAAGGCCGTGCGGTTGAGGAAAGCGGCATTAACGCCAGCCGTAACGAGCTGCAGATAGTAACCCTGCTTGATACCATTGAAAGCCACAAGATTGATGCTGCCATTGGCGGCGCCCGCCGTGATGAGGAAAAGGCACGTGCTAAAGAGCGTTTCTTCAGTCACCGCGATGAGTTTGGCCAGTGGGACCCTAAAAACCAACGCCCCGAGCTTTGGAATATCTTTAACGGCCGCAAGCGTATGGGCGAACACTTCCGTGTGTTCCCGATCAGCAACTGGACCGAGATGGATATCTGGAACTACATTTTGCAGGAAAACATAGCCATACCTTCGTTATACTTTGCACATCAGCGTAATGCCGTTTACCGCGATAATACCTGGCTGCCAGCATCTGAGTTTTTACAGCTTCGCGATGGTGAAACTATAGAAAACAAGCTGATGCGTTTCCGTACCCTGGGCGATATTACCATCACCGGCGGTATCGAATCAGATGCTGACACACTGGAGAAAATTGTTGCCGAAGTATCAGCTACCCGCAGCACCGAACGCGGTAACCGCAGTGATGATAAACGCTCGGATACTTCTATGGAAGACCGGAAGAAGCAAGGTTATTTTTAAAATTTGATTCAATAAGTCTTTAGGCTGCTAATGCCCGAAGCAAAAACATACCACCACAATGGAATTATTACGTTTTACTACAGCAGGTAGCGTTGACGATGGAAAAAGCACCCTTATAGGGCGTTTACTGTACGATTCAAAATCCATCTTTGAAGACCAGATGGAGGCTGTAAAACAATCGAGCGAAAGGAAAGGCCTGCAACATGTTGATCTTTCGTTATTAACCGACGGTTTACGCTCAGAGCGTGAGCAGGGCATCACTATTGATGTGGCTTACCGCTACTTCGCTACCCCAAAACGCAAATTTATTATTGCCGATACCCCCGGGCATATCCAGTATACCCGTAACATGGTTACCGGCGCTTCTACAGCTAACCTGGCACTGGTGCTTATTGACGCCCGTAAAGGTGTGGTTGAGCAAACCTGCCGCCACTCGTTCATTGCGTCGCTGTTAAAAATCCCTCACATTATTGTTTGTGTAAATAAAATGGACCTGGTTGATTACAGCGAAGACGCTTTCAACAAAGTAGTTGAGCAATATGAAGCCTTTGCTGCCAAAATTGATGTTACCGATATCCGCTTTGTGCCTATCAGTGCCTTAGCCGGTGATAACGTAGTAAACGATTCGGAAAATATGCCCTGGTACAAAGGTGAAAGCTTACTGCATACCCTCGAAACCATCCACATAGCCAGTGATGAAAATCATTCGGATGCACGTTTCCCGGTACAAACGGTGATTCGCCCACATGCTGATGAATACCACGATTACCGCGGCTATGCAGGCCGTATAGCAGGTGGTATTTTCAAACCAGGCGACAAGATAACCGTACTGCCATCAGGATTAACATCAACCATTAAATCTATCGATACCTATTCGGGCCCGGTAGAGGAAGCTTTTGCACCAATGTCGGTTTCCATTACTTTGGAGGATGATATTGATGTAAGCCGCGGCGATATGCTTGTAAAGGATGACAGCGAACCACGGGTAAGCCAGGACCTTGATGCAATGATTTGCTGGATGGCAGCCCGCGGGCCGCGTCCGGGTGCTAAATATCACCTCAAAACTACTACCCGCGAGGTAATGTCGATCATTAAAGAGGTTTATTATAAGCTGGATATCAACACCCTTGAAAAACAGGAAGAAAATACGGATATTAAGATGAACGAAATGGTGAAGATCCGTTTACGTACTACTCAACCCGTAGTGTTTGATGAATACCGCAAAAACCGTATTACCGGCTCACTGATCCTGGTTGATGAATCAACCAATGAAACTGTAGCGGCGGGTACATTTTTGTAGCCCCCCAGCCCCCTGAAGGGGGAGTTTTGATTAACAGATTAAATTTCAAATCATAAAACAAAAGGCCGGATTTCTCTGAAATCCGGCCTTTTGTTTTAGACGCTTTATAGTTCAAAATTATCTTTGTGCCACCAGCTGGCCTTTAGTTAAAAAGTCCTTATAAGCCAGCGTTATCCCCTGTTCCAATGTAGTATGATATTTCCAGCCTGCATTGTTTAGTTTGGTAACATCCATTAACTTACGTGGTGTCCCATCGGGTTTGGAGGTATCAAAGTTAATTTCGCCTTCATAACCAATTATTTTTTTGATGAGCAGGGCAAGCTCTTTTATGGAGATATCTTCGCCTGTACCAACATTCACAAGGCCCGGTTCGTTATAGTTTTGCATCAGGTAATAGCAGGCTTCGGCCAGGTCATCAGCAAATAAAAACTCCCGCATTGGCGAACCTGTACCCCAAATGGTAACCGCAGGTGCCTGCTGTTCCTTTGCTTCATGAAAACGGCGGATCAATGCCGGTAAAACATGCGAATTTTGAGGATGGTAATTATCATTGTAGCCATACAAATTGGTTGGCATGGCCGATATGTAATTGCAGCCATACTGTGCACGATATGCATCGCACATTTTAATACCGGCTATTTTTGCAATAGCATAAGGCTCGTTAGTTTCTTCAAGCGGGCCGGTTAACAGGTAATCCTCCTGTAGTGGCTGGGGGGCCAGTTTAGGATAAATACAGCTCGAGCCTAAAAACATCAGCTTTTTTACACCATTCAGGTACGCATTATGAATGATATTGTTCTGAATTTGCAGATTATCATACAAAAACTCGGCGCGGTAAGTATTATTGGCAACAATGCCCCCTACCTTAGCTGCTGCAAGAAACACATAACCGGGTTTTTCTGACGCAAAAAAATCAGCCACCTGCTGCTGGTTCCGCAAATCAAGTTCGGCCGATGTGCGGGTAACAAAGTTGGTAAAGCCTTCTTTTTCCAGCTTGCGGAAAATTGCCGAACCAACCATACCCCGGTGACCCGCTATGTATATTTTTGCATCCTTTTCCATCACCACTATTATTCAAACTGTTTTTTAATGCTATAGCCCGAATCTTCCAGCAGCTTTTCACGCCTGAACAGGTCGACATCGGCAGCAACCATTTCTTTCACTAATCCCTGCAGGTCATATTTAGGCTCCCAGCCCAGTTTTGTTTTTGATTTGGTAGGATCGCCTATCAACAGCTCAACCTCGGTAGGGCGGAAATACTTTTCGTCAACGGCAACTATTTCCTTTCCAATCTCAACATCAAAATCAGGGTTATTGCAGCTAAGCACATATCCCTTTTCATCAACACCCTCACCCTTAAATTCAACTTCAATGCCAAGCTCCTTAAAGGCAAGGCGCACAAACTCACGAACGCGGGTTGTTACACCGGTTGCTATTACATAATCTTCGGCTGTTTCCTGCTGTAATATCAGGTACATCGCCTCTACATAATCTTTGGCATGGCCCCAGTCGCGTTGTGCATCAAGGTTACCAAGATATAATTTATCCTGTAAGCCCATAGCAATTTTAGCTGCAGCACGGGTAATTTTACGGGTAACAAAGGTTTCACCGCGCAAAGGGCTTTCGTGATTAAACAAAATACCGTTGCTGGCAAAAATACCGTACGCCTCCCTATAATTTACAGTGATCCAATACGCATATAATTTAGCTACCGCATAAGGTGAGCGCGGGTAAAACGGAGTGGTTTCAGATTGCGGAACAGCCTGCACCAGGCCATATAGTTCTGATGTTGAGGCCTGGTATATTTTAGTCTTTTTTTCGAGGCCCAGGATCCTTATGGCTTCCAGCAAACGCAGCGTTCCGATACCATCGGCATTAGCCGTATACTCAGGCGTATCAAAACTCACTTTAACATGCGACATTGCCCCAAGGTTATAGATCTCGTCGGGCTGCACCTGCTGAATTATACGGATCAGGTTTGTGCTGTCGCTAAGATCGCCGTAATGCAATATCAGGTTTTTATTAATATCATGAGGGTCCTGGTACAAATGATCGATCCTATCGGTATTAAATAAAGAGCTACGCCTTTTAATACCGTGAACTATATAATTTTTGGAGAGTAATAATTCGGTCAGATATGCTCCGTCCTGCCCGGTAATGCCTGTTATTAAAGCGATTTTTGCCATTCAATCATATTTATTGTGACCCTAATTTACAACGATATTAACGTTTATTACTATACATCAACCGTTTATTGCTGCGCAATACCCTGGATATATTTACCATATCCACTTTTAATATATTTTGTTGCTATGGCCTGGAGCTCATCATAAGTTATGTATCCCATGCGGTATGCAACCTCTTCAATACAGCCTATTTTAGTTGCCTGCCTTTTTTCAATTACTCTCACAAATTCAGTAGCATCGCTTAATGAATCAAATGTACCCGTATCCAGCCATGCCGTTCCCCTGTCCATTACACCTACAAAAAGCTGCTGTTTTTCAAGGTACACTTTGTTTACATCGGTAATTTCAAATTCGCCCCTTGGCGAAGCCGGGATATTTTTTGCTATTTCAACAACCTGGTTATCATAAAAATACAAACCGGGAACAGCATAATTTGACTTTGGTTTAAGCGGCTTTTCTTCGATAGAAAGTGCTTTAAAATCCTTATCAAACTCCACAACACCATAACGTTCAGGATCGGCAACCGGGTAGGCAAAAATAGCTGCACCGTTTACATCATTAAAGCTTTGGATAAGCGTACTGAAGCCCGATCCGTAAAAAATATTATCGCCAAGCACTAAGGCTACTTTATCGTTACCAATAAAATCGGCGCCGATTACAAACGCCTGTGCAAGCCCGTTAGGCACCTCCTGAACTGCAAATTCAAAACGGCAACCGAGTTCGCTGCCATCGCCCAGTAAACGTTTAAAGCCCGGCTGATCTTCAGGGGTTGTAATGATCAATATTTCGTTAATCCCGGCCAGCATTAATACCGACAGGGGATAATAGATCATTGGCTTATCATAAATAGGCATCAGCTGTTTACTGATTGCCTTTGTTATAGGATAAAGACGGGTTCCGGAGCCGCCTGCCAGGATAATTCCTTTCATAGTTTAGAGGTATTTATTTTATTGTGCCGATTGCAGCGCGTTAATACAAACAATAAGGCTATCCCGCCAGTAGGGTATTTGTAAACCAAAAGTGTTCCTGATCCTGGCCTTATCCATTACCGAATAAGCGGGCCTTGTTGCTTTTGTAGGATATTCACTTGTGCGGATAGGGAATACGTTAACTTTAGTACCCGACACATCAAATATGCCTTTGGCAAAATCATACCATGAAGTTACCCCTTCATTGCTGTAATGATAAATACCATAATTTTCCGAACCTGAAGTTATAATATCCAATATAGCACCGGCAAGGTCAATAGCATAGGTTGGTGTTCCAACCTGGTCGGCAATGATCTTTAATTCATCTCTTTCGGCACCAAGCTTTAACATTGTTTTCACAAAATTATTGGCAAACTCCGAGTATAACCAACTGGTGCGGATAATAAAATGCTGCGGCAAAATAGCAGCTACATCCTGTTCGCCCTCAAGCTTTGTAAGCCCGTACACACTTATCGGTTCTGCAATATCATCCTCGCTAAGCGGGTTGGGATTATTGCCTGCAAAAACAAAATCGGTTGAGATCTGTACCAATGCGGCACCATAGGCTTTACATTGAACAGCAAGGTTAGCCGCCCCTGTTTTATTGATTTTACGGGCCAGTTCTATATCATCTTCGGCTTTATCAACAGCGGTATAAGCAGCGCAATTGATAGCATAAGCCGGTTTATATTGTTCAAAAACTTTAGCCAGCAAATCAGGATCCAAAATATTAGCCTCTGATTCGGGAGGAAAAAAAATGGAGGTTATGCCTTTTAACGATGCAACTTTTTTTAAACACTGACCAAGTTGCCCTGAGGCGCCGAATACTAAAATGTTTTTCATACTAAGATTTACAGGTGTTTTTCAGAAAGTAAAAGTAAAATTAAAAGCCAAGATCACCTGCATCTTTTAAAAATGGCAGCTGCAGGTCCTTTTCTGATACCAGGAGTTCGGCGGCCGGCATGCCCCAGTCAATATTCAGTTCAGGATCGGCAAAATGTAAACCGCCTTCGGCAGCTTTGTTATAATAATTATCGCACTTGTATTGAAAAATGGCTACATCACTCAATACAATAAAACCGTGTGCAAAGCCTCGGGGGATAAAAAACTGCTGCTGGTTTTCTTCAGAAAGCAATACCGCATGATATTGGCCATAAGTAGCCGATTTTTGCCTTAAATCAACGGCAACGTCCAATACCTCACCTTTGGTTACCCTTACAAGCTTTGCCTGCGAGTGTTCGCCTTTTTGAAGATGGAGCCCTCTGAATACGCCTCTTGTTGAAAATGACTGGTTGTCCTGAACAAAATTAACTTCGTATCCAACAGCATTATTAAAACTCTGTGTGTTGTACGATTCAAAAAAGTATCCCCTGTCATCGTTAAAAATACGGGGGGTAATAACTATACATCCTTCAAGAGGGGTGGGTGTTATGGTCATAATATATTTATACCTGTTTAATACTATTAATTGCTTGCGTACTGATTATCGTAATAACTTGCATACGCTCCACTGGTTACGTTATCCAGCCATGTTTTGTTTGCCAAAAACCAATCAATAGTTTCAGAAAGTCCCTGTTCAAAAGTTACTGATGGCTCCCAGCCCAGCTCCCTGTTAATTTTTCCGGCATCAATAGCATACCGGCGGTCATGCCCCGGACGGTCTTTTACATAAGTGATCAGCTGCTTGCTGGTTCCGGCTGGGCGGCCAAGCTTTTCATCCATCTGGTCGCAAAGCAGGTGTACCAGATCAATATTCTTCCACTCGTTAAAGCCACCGATGTTATAGGTGCCACCTACTGTTCCCTCATGAAATATCAGGTCGATAGCAATGGCATGATCTTTAACAAACAGCCAGTCGCGGGTATATTTTCCATCGCCATAAACAGGCAATGGTTTATTGTTGATGATATTGTTGATCATCAGCGGTATTAATTTTTCGGGAAAGTGATATGGCCCGTAGTTATTTGAACAGTTTGATACTACTACTTTAATGCCATAGGTATCATGATATGCGCGCACAAAATGATCAGATGATGCTTTGCTTGCGCTGTATGGTGAGTGGGGATCATAGCGGGTTTCTTCGGTAAACAAACCTTCGCTGCCTAACGCGCCGTAAACCTCATCGGTTGATACGTGATAAAACAGGTGCGTGCTATAATCATCCTTCCACTTGTTTTTTGCCACTTCAAGCAAATTTACCGTGCCGATAACATTGGTATAAACAAAATCCATCGGACTTAATATCGACCTGTCAACATGCGACTCGGCAGCCAGGTGAACCACATCTGTAATTCCGTATTTATCAAAAACATTACTCATGGCCTCCCTATCAGTGATATCTGCCTTTTCAAACTTATAATTGGCGGCATTCTCTATATCCTCCAGGTTTTCCAGGTTCCCGGCATAAGTTAATGCGTCAAGGTTAACAATTGTATATTCAGGATATTTTGTAACGAAACGGCGAACTACGTGCGAGCCAATGAAACCGGCACCACCGGTAATAAGGATTGTTTTCATGATGTTGTATTAAATTATAATTTTACAATGCAAAACCTCATAAAATTATAAGTTTTTAAACCAAAGGCGATTTTATGAACAAATATAATAATTTAATCAAATTATCGGATTGAATAAAAATAAAACAGACTGTATTTCAGAAAGCTGGTTCACATTAATTAAGCTATTTATTACCTGAATGATATGCTACTGTAAATTAAGGGTTGCACCGGCACAAAAAAGAAAATTTTAATCCCGTTAAAAAACACAAATTGTACAATTTAGCGTTAAATGAGTACCTGCAATAATTTAATACATTGAAGAAACAAAAATCAAACTATGAGTACCACAATTTCAACATCGGCATCCTTGGTCAAAAAGGGTGCGGTTGCCTTTTTAGTTATTGCAGCAACAGGCGTTTCTTATCGGGCGTTTCAGCATAAGAATGATCCGGCTGCGCAAACTGAAACAAGTGCGCCACAAAAGCAAGAAGCAAGTACCACCCCGGGTAATGATAATGGGGCACCACAAAAAAATGCCAGTCCAAAAGCGGCGGCTGTTTTAACGGCCACTGTTGCCAAAAGCAAACCGGAACCGGCAAATAACCCTAAAAAGAAAATCAGTGCTGCTGCTACGGTAATGCAACCAGCTGATGATTATGCCAACTTAAAAAACCTGCTTCAAAAAAGGGGGATCTATTTTGGCACCTATCTTAACAATGATGACATTGCGCAACTGCCTCCCCGTCCATCAAATTATTTGGCTACAATTTCCCAATATTTCAGCCTGTATAGCATACCGGCGTGGTTTCACCACACTGAATATTCAGGCAGGGGAGTTTTTAATTTTAACGGGCCCGACCAGGTAGCTGACTTTGCGGTAAAAAATGGCGCTAAAATGCATGCGCACAACCTCATTTACAACGTATTTTATCCACCATGGCTGGCCAAGGGCAATTTTACCCCGGCCGAGCTTGCCGACATCATGAAAACCCACGTGCAAACTGTAGTGCGCCATTACAGGGATAAATATCCTGGTGCAGTGATAGCCTGGGATGCTGTTAACGAGCCAGTAGCCGATCCGTATTCAAAACCCCAGGACATTGGCCCAACTGGGCTCAGAAACACCAAATGGTCGGTAGTTCATAAACCAGGATCAACTGATCCTTCAGATTATATCGCCTTAACTTTTCAGTGGGCACATGAGGCTGATCCGAACGTAAAACTTTATATTAATGAGGGCGGTATTGAATTTAAAGGTCACAAATGGGATGTGTTGTATGCCTTAGTAAAAAAGCTGAAAGCAGATAATGTCCCTATCAGCGGTGTAGGTTTCCAATGCCATTTTGATACCCACTATGACCACCCGCTTAGCGAGCTGCAGGACAACATGGATATGCTTGCCGACCTGGGTTTACAAAGCCAGGTATCAGAACTGGATTGCGTTATCTCAACGGCTAAGGTTGTGCCATGGTCGGCCAATGCAGTTGCATCGCCCGGAACATCGGACATTGACAAGCAAACACAAATTTTCAAAGGCACGCTGCGCGCTGCCCTTAACGCCAAAAACTGTAATGCCTTTATCATGTATGGTGCTTTTGACCCGGTAACCTGTGAAAACAAATTCTGGAAAGATAAAGGCGGTAAATATATCGGGCCATTTTTCCCTAATATTCTTGACGACCAGATGCGGCCGAAACGAAATTTCAAGGCACTTGTTGATGAAGTAAAATCAAGATAAGCTAATAAACAAACGTCCAAAATAAAACCCCGCATCAGTTACAGATGCGGGGTTTTATTTTTTTAATGATCTTATTTCTCGTAGTGCCTATTACTTAATTCCGCATAAAGCGTTAAATAATACTTAGCGCCAGTCTATGAGCTTTAAGCTTTTTGCATTCTGCTTTTAGCTTCTGTTTAAGGTTTAATTTTGATACTGATCCGTTTTAAGAAAAAGAGGTTTGCCACCAAAGAGAGGCCGTTAACAAAATACCTTTTAAACAAGCGCTTAGGTTCGTTAATAAACCTGTAAAACCATTCAAGCCCTATTTTAGAGATCCATTTCGGGGCGCGCTGAACGTATCCTGATTGAAAATCAATTGTTGCACCAATAGCCACGATCTGCTTAACTGAATGAAACTTGCCCATGTTATTGGCAATAAATAATTCCTGTTTGGGTGAGCCTAAGCCTACAGCCAAAACTGAACAGCCTGATGCATTAACCATGTCAACGATCTTTTTGATCATTTTCGGGTCTTTCTCAAAGCCAAACGGGGGCGAAAAATATCCGCCTACAATATTGTTATATTTATTGTTCAGGTTTTTTGTAGCCAGATCTACCGATTCATCTGTTGTGCCGCCAAGCAAAAAAATCTTAAATGATGAATCATTTTGATAGTGGTTGCACAAAGCCGGAAAAAAGTCAGAACCTGCTATCTGCGGTATTTTCTGACCGCATACAAGCGGAGATAATAACGAAAGGATCTTACTGTCGCATAAAACTAAATCAGCTTTATTATAGGCAGTAAAAAACGCCTCATTATGATAAAGATTATATAAATGATCAATATTAGGCGTTACAATAAACCTGCTGCTTCTGAATTTCAACAACGCTTCATTAAAGCTCAAATTATCGAAATAAACATTAACTACATTATCCTTAGTGCGTTCAACGTTAAATTCTTCAGCATGCATATATAACAAAATTTGAGATGCTAAACATTCTTAATTAATCCCGGTAATTACTTAAAAAGTGAATAATAATCTACTTTGGTAAATATATCTAATTTACCATCTATTGTGGCATCATAAATTTTACGGCCGTCTTTTTCATAAGCTTCGCGGGCCATGGTATAAGCCAGTTCTTCACCTTTATAATCAGGGATCCTCCAGGCCATTCCGGGTTTATAATAACCTTTTACAAAGTGGTTCCCTTCGTTACCATTTGAAATTACAATGGCGCCAGGTACCCCAACTTTATCATAGCTATGGTCTTTCCCTACTAAATACACTTCCGAAAAACCCATATAGTAAGCCAACTGAATACAAGTATTGGTTACGCTATGCCCTCCCCAGGTTGTTTTTGAAACATCTGTTGAGAACGCCGGTTTATGGTCGGCCCTGATATAAGCCAGATTTTCCCTAAAAGTAAAATATTCGCGGGCATTCCAGTTAAAAAATTTTGTCATTTCAAGATTATCATAATCCTCCTGAAACTGCACCAGTTGAATATCTATATCAAATACTACTAAATACGATGGTTTAAATCCATTTAAGTAGATCCTGTTCATCCCTATAGTATATTCATCTTTCAACAAAGAAAGATCTGTATTCTTCAAACTTGGCCCATTGGCAATGATGAAACAACGCTTGCCTTTATGGATGTTATGGAACGATTTTAGCTTTTCTCTGTTTTGTTTGGCCAACTCAGTAGTTGCCCATGCTTTAGCATGAGCTCTGTCATCAATCCTGTTTTTAACAGCCTCATACACCCTTTTGAAAGTTATTTCTTTCAAGGACATGTCTTTTATATACTTCAGTCTGCTCATATCCTATTTTTTTAAATTTTGCATTTCGGTGAATGCTTTACGTCCCATGAAAAGAAAATCGGTACTAAACGCAATGAAATTGTATCCTACGTCGTTTTTAGCTTTCACCAGTTCAAAATCAGGGTCAATAACATGGTACCCCATTGAAAAGTTTTTTTCGGTACAAATGTTTTCAAACTTTCTTAAAGCATCCTGTACAACAGGCTCATTAAACTGCCCCGGTATACCCAGCGAACTTGAAAGATCGTACGGTCCGATAAACACCCCGTCGATACCCGGTGTATCAATTATTGATGCCAGGTTGTTAACGCCTTCATAATGCTCAATCTGTGCAACAATAACCAGGTTATCATCGGCCCATTTCCTGTAATCTTCAAAACCAAACCCGTAACGCTGGGCACGGTTTAACCCTACCCCTCTTTTACCAACAGGCGGATATTTGGCATATTCAACAGCTTGTTTAGCTTCATCGGCAGTACAGATCATCGGCACAACAATACCATCGGCGCCCGAATCAAGTACACGTTTTATAACTACTTCCTCGTTTTTTGAAACCCGGACCAAAGCAGCCATACCGCGCGCCTGGATAAAGCCGATCAGCACCTGCACTTCATTGTAATCAATTGCAGTATGTTCCAGATCGATACACAACCAGTCAAATCCGGCCTCGGCAAGGATATCAATAACCGATTGATGCGGAATTGTGATCCATGATCCTATGGTGTTTTGCTTATCCTTAAGCTTTTGTTTTAAAGTAGTATTTTTCATAGTGTTGTATTATTTCTCGATATCGGCAAAAACTGTTACTGCTCCGCCATTCCCGTCCTCAACAAACATTGGAGCAACAACTACAGATTTAATTTGGCTGTTTACAGTGGCCAGTGCCATATCCTCAATTACCAATATCGCTTTAGTTTCATCTTCGGGGCAAAGAAAAGCTTTATGACTGATCCTGCCTTCGGGCCTGAAATTCCATGAGGTTAATGATATAAAATCAAAACCCACACATCTTAGTTTTGGATACTTCCCTCTGAAATAACCGGCCAGTTCGGCCGCCAAGCCTGGGCTGTCATTCCAATATTTATCAATGGTGCGGTATTGCTCATAGCCAGTACGGATTAATAAAAGCTCAATATCATGGTCTTCAACCTGATCTTCAACCTTTTTAAAATCTTCAATTGAAATTAATATACCTGTAGCACAGGTAATATCAACAAGCTTTACCTTATCGTAAAAAAAGTTGTTAACATCAAACTCATGCGTTTTTTTTCCGGTTGCCGAAAAATGACGCGGAGAGTCAATATGCGTGCCGATGTGGTTATTTGAAAAAAACCAGCACGACGAATTTGCGGTATCTCCTTTCAGAATGGAAGAGTTATCCTTGATAAAGATCCTGTCGCGGTTACCATAAGCCGGCGTTGACTGGGATATCAGGTGAGAAAGATTAATATTGTTTCGCATTTCAGGAGAATTATATCACTGTTGCCTACAGGCCAATTTATAGTTACAAGCTGTACGTTACTGTACTTTTACCTTAATTACAATCTTTTTGATGTAACCGGGTTCGCCATCGCTATATACGGGTGCATGGGCATCTTCAGGGAAAAATACCGCGAAAATATCATTACCGATCACTACCTCGCCCTGCGGCTCTTTCATATCAAAAAAGGTAAAATCCTTTTCAACATTATATTCGGTATTGGGGGTAAGCCTTTGCAAATTTGACCATGGGATACGCTCGGTATTTTTTATACAATATTGTACATCAATAACGTGTTTGTGAGCCTCATAACCAAAATGGTTTTTGATCTTGGTTTCATACTCCATAACCACAGCTTTGGCTGTATCGGTTAATGGATAATCGCCAAGGGCAATTTCAGGGTCGGCGTTTTTTATAAACTTCAGGCCCTCATATATATCGTTATTGATAGATTTATAAAATTCAATATTATTAAGCGAATCAATGATCATGGTACGTTTTTACAATGTTGATGTAAACAGGTGATTAGTGTGATAAGTTATTTTCAAGTTTTCTTTTCAGCAAAAACTCGGCCCAGTAAAAGTCTTCCATATCATCAATATCGGCCGCTTCCAGCTCATTGATAGGGTACATAAGGGCTTTTGAGCCCAAACGGCTTTTTATTTTATGGTTGGTTTCTTTTGAAAAGATATAGAAACATGAATTTTCATGATATATCGGTTCAAGGTCCTGGGTCCTGATCAGGTGTTTAGGGTCATGGTTAATGCCGCTGCCATCAGGCCAGTAATATCTTTGCTTAACCTCTGTAACCGAAAACAGGGCATCATGCTCTGTTTGTGCAAAGAAAGCCTCTATTGCACCGTCAACAGATTCGACAGTGAGCAAAGGGTTAGTGCTATGCGTTTGCAAAAAATACTCAGCACTGGTTTGTTCTATATCATACTCAATTAAAGGCTGGATGCTTACCATATCGCCCAATAAAAAATCGGGCCTTTCCAATACCTTTACCTTATCAAAATTGGCCCTTGCGCTATCTGCAATTTCCTTCGAATCGGTGTTTACGAGTATTTCAGTAATATATTTGCTTTTTGAAAGCGTTTCCATTATCCAATGAAAAGCAGGCTTGCCCATTAGCGGGCGTACATTTTTATGAGGTACCCGCTCCGAATGCCCCTTCATTGGTACCAGTGCTGTGATTTTTGGTATTTCCATTTTACCGGATAGCTATTTTTATAGTGATTTTTTTAATTAGTTCGGATTTTTCAATGTAATGCTGCGGACCGTGACCATCTTCAGGGAACATGATAGCAAAAATACCATTGCCTATATCAACATGTGTTCCCTGCGGCGATGGATCCTTGTAAAACGTACGGTCTTTAGCTTCGTCATAAGGAATGTTCACAGCCATGCCTTCAATTGGCGACCATTTTACACGCTCCAAACCAATAATAGGGTATTGAATGTCAATCACATGCTTATGAGCCTCATATCCTCTTGAAAAATCGGCAACGGTTTCATATTCGCTAACCACCGCTTTTACATTATCATTTATAGGGTATGTTCCAACTGCTATATCCGGAGTTGCATTTTGCAAAAACTGCAGTCCCGCATATATATCAGGCGAAACCCCTTTATAGATATCTATATTTTTTAACTGATCAAGTATCATAAGGCAACGTTACAATTGTGTTTCAAAATATTCCTTCATCCAGCCTATAAATTCGTCATCCATCGGCCTCATATCCCTGAATATTTTACCGTAACCTTTGTTAAGGATCAATCCTAATGTTTTACCAACATTCTTTTTATCCTTACTCAGGGCCGTTGTAAACTTATCAAGCGAAATATCATCTATTGAAGTACCTTCCCAAACCTGCTTTAACAGCTCACGGATGTTTTGGCGGATAGATTCATCAATATAGCCTAATTTAACCGATACAAAATTAGCCATATCCATACCATAGCTTACAGCTATACCATGCGGGATACGATAATTTGTAAGCGATTCGATAGCATGGCCGAATGAATGCCCGTAGTTGAAAACAAGACGCTCGTTTTTATCAAACTCATCGCGCTCGATATACCCCTTTTTTATCTCAAGGCTCCTGTTGATGATACCGGCCAAAACTTTTTTATCAACCAGCGCGCTGGCATATTCGTTTTTAAACCTGGTAAAATCCTCCTCGCCCGATACGATAAAGTAATGGCACATTTCGCCCATGCCCGATTTCAGGTCCCACAGTGAAAGGGTATCTAAAAAGTGCAGGTTAATAAAGATCTGGTTAGGTGGATAAAAACCGCCTAACTGGTTCTTGTATTTATTAAAGTTGATAGAGGTTTTGCTGCCTATACAGCTATCACCCTGTGCAAGCAATGATGTAGGGAAAAAGTACCAGGCAACACCACGGTACATGATAGAAGCAATAAACGCAGTTGCATCCTGGGTAATACCACCGCCAATAGCAATTAAACGGTGATTTTTTCTGAAGCCGTTATCAATGAGGTTTTCAATTATCGGCATTACACCCTGGTAACTTTTTACCGATTCAGAAGCGTCAAGACCGATATGTGTATAACTATCCAAAACAGGCTGAAGTATCTCTTTATACAGCTCCTTTATTTTGTTGTCGATGATGATCACATCGCCCTCTTTTAATTCGCTTAAAAGTGTTTTCTGGGTATCATCAATAAATTGTACACTATAATCGTGTATGATTGATTTAACTGTGAAATTATACATTGGTATATCCTCCGTCAACAATTATGTTTTGACCTGTTAAATAACTGTTGAGATTACTGCTTAAAAAAAGAATTACGTTGGCTATTTCAACCGGCTGCGCCATCCTGTTCATGGGGATAAGCTCAGTTATTTTCTGAAGTTCTTCGGCGGTATTTGTAGTTGCCGTAAGTTCAGTTAATGTAAAGCCGGGGCCAACCGAATTTACAAGGATATCATATTTACCAAGCTCAATAGCCAGTGTTTTGGTTAAGCCCGCAACTGCATTTTTATTGGTGGTGTAAATTGACCTTCCCGGCCTTGTTATAGCGCTCCAGATAGAGGTTATATTAACAATGCGGCCATAGCCATTCTTTTTCATCAGCTTGCTTATTTCGCGGCAAAGCACATATGGCCCTTTTACGTTAACGTTATGAAGCAGATCAAAATCTTCGTCAGTAGTTTCGGTGTTCAGGGCAATTTTGTTGATCCCGGCATTATTGATCAATACATCAATCCTGTCGAAATCATTTAGCTTAGCTACAAAAGCAGTAACCGAAGCCTGATCGTTGAAATTTAACTGCAAATAGCTAACTCTTTCGGCCGTATTTGCAGCATTTAAGCGTTCAACTTCGGCAGCATCAGTTCCGGTGAGGATAACGGATGCGCCGGCTTCCAGGAAACGTTCGGCTATAGCTTTTCCAATACCGCGGGTTCCGCCGGTTATTAAAGCAATTTTGCCGGTAAGGTCAATCTTTATATTTGATATGCTATCCATTAGCGGTTATTATTGAGCGGTAAGCGCTAAAAATTCTTCGTCGGTTGAAAGGTAGTTAACAATAATGTGGTTCAATATCATGTGTACGTCTTCAATCGGGCCGTAATCGCCTTTAGGGTTTGGTGTATACAATGGCACTGTTGAAATTTCGTTAAGCTTACCGCCCAGGAAACCAACAAAAGCGATGGTTTTACCACCAAGCTCATTAGCATACTCAGCCGCTTTAACCAGGTTTGGCGAGTTACCGCTTGCAGATATAGCGATCAAAACGTCGCCTGCTACAAATTGACCGCGCATTTGCTCAACAAAAACATCATCAAAGTTATTGTCGTTACCGATAGCAGTGATCATAGGTACGTTATCAGTTAATGCGATGATCTTTGGACGGAATTTTGAAAAATAACGTACAAAGAACCTGAAATCGGCCTGCATGTGCGATGCTGTAGCAGCGCTGCCGCCATTACCTACCACGTAAATGGTATTACCGCTTTTAAAAGCTTCGATAAAGGTTGTAACTACCTGGCCCAATTTTTCAGGGTCAATTTTATTTAAGATATCAGTTAACCTGCCAACATAATCTGCCAGGTAATTTTTTAATAGATCTGTTCTTTCCATATTAAAATAAATGTTTTACAATGATTAAAAGTCCTTTTGCTCGTACACTTTATCAATAATGCGCATTAACTTAAGCGCATCGTCTGAGTTACCAATAGTTACCGGTTGGTTTTTATCAATGGCATCAAAAAAGTGATCCATTTCGTAACGCCAGCTATTATTGTTAACATATTTGGTTATAACCTCATCCTGCCAGGTTGCAGCAGGCGCTGTTGAACGGTTTTTAGCAACTGAAAGCGTTTCTTCGCCGTATGACATGGTTGAAGTTATCAACCCGTTCAGCACCATATAACCTTTTTCAAGGAATATTTCCAGCGAAAACAGGTGACGCCATTGCGACATGGTTGAGTGCAAAGACGCAACTTTACCTGTAGCCGATTCTTTCAAAATAACAAATGCGTTATCCTCAACATCCATATGCCAGTAAAGGTTGGATACTTCGGCTTTAACAATATCAAAATCGCCCGAAAGAAACAGGAATAAATCCAGCATGTGAATACCCTGGTCCATCAGGATGCCGCCGCCTGCAAGCTCTTTTTTGGCGCGCCACTGGTTAAAATAATCGGCGGTAACGCTTTTACCGTACCTGCCCCTTAACCATAAAACCTTACCGTATTCATTGCTGTCGATAAGCCTTTTCATGTGCAGTACGCTGTCATGATGACGGTGGTTAAAACCATACATCAGGATTTTACCGCTGTTTGCTTCAGCAATTTTAATTTCTTCAATATCGGCTCCGGTAAATGCCGGTGGTTTTTCACAAAAAACATGCTTGCCTGCATTAAGCGCCCTGATGGTTAAATCCTTGTTTAAAAAGTTAGGAGTACAAACAATAATCACATCCAGTTCGGGATGGTTAATGATCTCCTCATGACTTACATTAGGAATACCTTCAAAATCGGCACCGATGTTAGGTTCCGATATAGCTATAACCTTGCCTCTTTTAATTTCAGTAATGGCCGTATTACGGGTTTTACCCATTACACCGTAACCAATAATGCCTACTTTATACATATAAAAAAATTATTTTAATGAATTTATAAGATTATTCACAGCGTCTATTTCCATCAGCAACTTACCTTCTTCGGCGTAAGAACCAAGGTGAGGGGTAAGTACTACGTTGTCCAGATCGCAAAGCGGGCCAGCGTATGGCTCTTCAGAAAACACATCAATTGCAGCACCTGCTAATTTTTTGGTGCTAAGAGCATCAAATAATGCCTGTTCATCAACTATACCACCACGTGATATGTTTATCAGGAAAGATCCGGTTTTAAGTAATTCAATTTCTTTTGCGCCAATCACTGCCGAACCATCTTCATTACCCGGAACGTGGATAGTCAGGATATCAGCTTTAGCCAGTAATGATTCCAGATCCAGTAGCTCAACATCGTTTTTTGCAGCCCATGCCTCATCAGCATATGGGTCAAAGCCAATTACCGGGTTACCCAAACCTCTGAACATTTGAGATACCAGTTTACCTATCCGGCCTAAACCTACCACGCCAACTACTTTATTTAAAAACAGGTTACCGGTTTGTTTTTTCCAGACTTTATTTTTAAGATCGTAGTGCGCCTGCGGAATCCTGCGTAACAGGGACAGTGTCATACCCAATGTTAACTCGGCTACGGCACGGGTTGGGCCATCAGGTGTATTTTTTACGATGATACCTTTTTGGGCGGCATATTTTAAATCAACGCTATCCATGCCAATACCTACGCGGCTTATGCATTTCAAATTAGGTAATGCATCCATTACCCGCGCAGTTAAAGGTTCAACGCCGGCAACTATTCCAACACAATCGCCTGCAAGTTCAATTACTTCATCTTCGGTTAGCTTTCGACCGTAAGGATTGTTTATAACTTCGTAACCGTTTTCGGTTAGTAAATCTAATGGAGCGCTGCCAACCTGTCCAAAGGATGACGGAGATGTTAAAATTTTCATAGGCTTTAAAGCGGGTTGTTTAGGCTTCCCGTTTTTTCTCAGGTAACAATTTTAATTTATTAACAAAAAAGGCGTTACAATACAAAAATAGTAATTATATTCAATAATGTTATCAAATTTTTAATTTAACAATACCTTAATTTCATTTTATTTAATTATTTCAATTTCAAAAATTTCTCAAATTTTCCCTTTCCAAACCTGCCATGCTTGTAGTCAACTATTGCATCATATATGGCAGTGTAATAAACAAAGGTCCCTTTTTTTACAAGCTGGATGCCCGCCTTGGCAAAAGCTTTTGCCGTTTCCTTTATCGAAATCTTTATAAAATCGGCAGGTGTTGAATGGCGTTTAAACAAGTAAAACTTATTCCTTAACCTTAAATATTCCTTGGCTGCCATTGGCGACGATTTGCCAACCTTATGAAGGATCCTTGCATCGGGGATAAATACAACACCGTAGTTCTCCTTTTTTACCCTCAGGCAAAAGTCAAGCTCCTCTGAATAAGCAAAAAAGTTGGGATCAAGTAATCCTACTTTATCGGCCAAAAATGCCCTGAACATTATTGATGATCCGGGAACATATTCAACCATGGTAATTTCCTGGGCAGGATCTACCTCGGCCAGTTTTATGTTTCCTGTTTTTACTGAAACATGCGCACCGGCCTGCCAAACTTCTTCAGGGTTTGAAAAATAATAATTGACTGCACCAACAACACCTACATCGGGATACTTTTGCAGCGTACTGGTCATTTTTGCAAGTACATTGTCTAACAAAACCGTATCGTTGTTTAGCAATAAAACATACTCGGGTTTATACTCCATAGCTAACCGCGTACCGATGTTATTACCCTCGGCAAAGCCCGAGTTTTCATGGTTTTTGAGGATCAGCACCGGGATAGCCCATTTCCTTTCAATTAAAGGTTCGATAGCCTGGCTGGAGTTATTATCAACCAATACAATAAAGAAGTTTTCAGCAATGCAATATTGCTGAATCGACTCCAGGCACTCCATCGTATCTGCCAAACCATTCCAATTAAGGATCACTATGGCCGTTTGATATGAGCTATTATTTATATTGATTTTAATCTGTTCCACTTTATATCAGATGAATTGATTATGCAGCTATATTGCCTGTAATTGATTGATTATTTAATGCCTGCTGCTGATTATAAAAGGCAGCGTCCTTTTCCCTTTGTATCTGGAGATAGATCAGCTTACCAAACATCCCTGCATAAAGCATAAAAAATGCGAACGTATTCATTTCGCCCGTTAGGGTTACGAATATGATGTAACAGATCACGGTAACAATGGCAATGGATATTTTGCGGGAAGTAGCCTTGGTAATGGCCCTTCGCTTTTCTTTTAAAAAGCGCCGGATCACACTTACAAAAAATAAAATGTAGGCCACTATACCAATTATGCCGTTATCAATCAATATTACCAACCAGATACTTTCAGCACCCTTAAGGTCGGAGTCACCACCCAGGTCTGCCAAAACCTTTTTAATAGCACCAAAACCACTGCCGGCTATATAATTGTCCTTTACCATTGAAAAGGCCGTTCCGAACTGAACTGCACGCATCTGGGCGCTACTGCCTTTTACCTGGCCATCGTCTTTTGCGGTAAAATATCCCTCGAAACTATTTAACAGCTTTGGCGATAATGTCATGGCACAAGCAGCCGCAAAAATAATAACCGTAATTAAGGTTGATTTTCGCTTACCCCCAGGCATTATCCAAAACATGGTACCAATCATAAATATTGTTGGTACAAAGCATGATCTTGAACGGGTTAAGAAGATATTGAAAAACACAATAACAAACATCAACCCGTATTTGTAAAACGAAAAATTGCTTTTTGCATTAAAAACCAGGAACAAAAACGATGATCCTAAAATTACAAGGTATCCGCCCCATGAGTATGAGTGATAAAATACTGTTTGGATCCGGTAACCGCGGTCGTCATCAAAAGTATACTTTAAGATCAGATCGCTTGCTATAGCTGATGACCCTCCCCTGTTGAAGATATCTATAATCGGGCTGGTTTTCAGGATGCTTTCTATTATCCCGTAAACGCATAAAAGTGCAAATACTTTTAAAACCTTGGCAAACAGCTTTTCACCTTTTTCTACCGTATTGAAGGCCATCCAGCCGATATAGGCTACTGCAAGCTTCTGTAAAAAGAAGAAGATATAGGCCACTATGTTTGCTGCAATTACTTCTGTGTTAATTATAACCGTAAAAAGCAGGATAAACATTAGCAGGAACACGGGGTACCCAAGGAAATTAGTTTTGATATCTGCAGCGGCTTTTTTACTCCTTATCGTTTTAAAAACGATGCAAATAAAAACAACCACCGTTAAAATTGCCTGCAGCGGGTAACGGAAAAAAGCTAAATCCAAAACTACATAAGGCTGCAGAAACGGAAACAAAAGAATATATAATTCAATACCCTTTTTCAGGTTAAATAACACCAACCCCGACGTGGCAAAAAAAATCAAAAACACTAAAATCACTTCCATGCTATACCCGGATTTAGCTATTTATTTTTAACATTTAACCGTTCGTTATTTTTTGCTGAAACAACTTAACCGTATCCAAATCTACTATCTTTTTATGCGAAAGTAAATCGAGGTTTTCCTCAATTACTTTTTTGCTCAGCTTACTGTAATCTATTTTCAACAGTTCATCTATAATTTCTTTTGAAAACCTATGCTTTTTTACTACAGCAGGATTGCCGGCCACAAGCGAGTATGGCTCAACATTTTTGGTTACCACGCTCCCTGTGCCAATGATAGCACCCTGGCCAATTGACACCCCGGAAAATATGATCACGTTTTCACCAATCCAAACATCATCGGCTATGGTGATAGGCCCTTTTGAATAGGATAAAGTTTCCTTATTGAAGATCTTTTGCTGAAACGGATATGTAGATAAGGTATCTGCAGGATGGTTACCACCCAGAATAAATTTCGAGTCGATACCTATGGAAACAAAATGACCTATCTTTAAAATTTCGTTAGCGCCGCCATAAGTTTTTATGTTCAGGCCGCCATAGGTATAATTCCCAACCTCAACATCATCAATAGGAAAAGTGTTGATGGCTATGGTAAAGTTATGAGCATTCTTTCTTCTCCAGGCGCTTTTAAAGCGCTGTTTGCCAACTTCTCTGTCAATAATCTTTTTAAATGTATTGAAATAACCCATGTAATTAGTTAAGAAGATAGTTTGGAAAATAGTTTAACCCCCTGTTTGTATCCTTTTGCCAGGCCTTTAGGCAGATAAGCAATAGGGTAACAGCACATATAAAAATAAAAATTACCTGCGTACAGCTCTTTCAGCTCCTTAATAGCATCGGTATGCACAAAGGCATTCTTGTTATTAAGCCTGAATTTCAGGATATAGTCTGGAAAAAAGCCAATCAATAACTTCCTGTTAATTGCAGCCTTTATATTATCCTTTAAGCTTTTGCTTGATGTTTGAATACCATCAAGGATATAGTTAAAGTTTTTACCAAATACCTTAAACAAGTTATAGCCGCCTGTATTATCAAGCTCAACACCAAGCAGTACCGTATCAACAACTACATTTTGCTTTGCCGATAACACAGCGTTCATAAAAAACGGAACCTGTGGCAAGCTCGTGCCAAGATATTTTAACATATTGTCTTTATCCAGGTATTTGGTATTAACAATATTGCCCGATATAAAGGTGATATAGTAATGCACCTTTTTTACAAAATCAATTGGCTCGGTAAACTCCGTAAATGAAAGCTTTTCGGCGGTTACCTTGTCTATCGTTGCGCCTTCGGCAAAACCTTTGCTCTTGAAATACACAACGCCGTAATCCTTATTTTGTAAAAAATCAGTTAAAAGCTTTAATGATCCATCAAGCAAAAAATCGTCATCACCAACCGCTACCACATATTGCCCCTTCGCCAACAAATAACACTGCGCTATATTGAAATCCATACCCTTATTTTCAGGGTTACGTACATAGCGCAGTTTTAAGCCGTTGTCGATATGTTTTTTCACAACGCTTTCGGTATCATCAGTTGAGCAGTTATCTGATACAACTACTTCAACCGGTAAATCCTGGTCAATAAGTTGTATTGACAGTTGTTTTAACGCCCTGTCTAAAAACACCGACCTGTTGTAAGTTGGTATAGAAATAGTTAATAATGGATTTTCACTGGCCGACATAAAATTGCTTAATTACTTTCAACTACAACTGCTTGTGCCGGAACAACATGCTCATGCCATTCCTTCTTTTTTCTTACAAATATGATGTATGCCCATGCCAGGCTTACAAATACTGTTAAAAACGTATAACTGTAAACTATGCCCATCAGGCCAAAAAACTTACCAAGCCCAAGGGTTGCAGCTGCGGTTAAAACAGCCATTACTACCGAAAATAAAAGGAAAGGCTCTTTTTTATGGCACCTTAAATAGGTAGCCCAGGCCGATACCAGCTGGTTTACAAATGTTGATGTTGACAGCAATGCCAATGGCAGGATTGGTAAAAACCGGGTACCGATATTAATGTTATGGCTTTTTAAAGCTGCAATAACACCAATAAAGAACAATAAGCACATTAAACAAACAGCGCTTGCCTGTTTAAGGGTCCTGTTAAACAGGCTATCCAGATCGCTATAGTTTTCCCTTGCAATAAGTATTGAAAACTGAGGCACCTTGGTGTTTATCCAGCTTAGGGAAACAGTTAAGATACCTGAAAGTGCGGCAAGTGAAATACCCATTTGGCCTGCTACAACCGGTCCGTCGGTAGCAAAAAGAACAGGGTTAAACAACTGGTACATAAAGTAACCGCTTATCCAGCTCAATGCTATACGCCACTGATACGGGAATATTTCTGTACGGTAATTTACCGACCAGCCTTTTAATTTGCCCCATATAAAATACAGCATCTTCTTTTTGTACGAAAAGAAAATCCATATAGGCACTACTAAAAATGCCGTCATTGAGCCCAGCGGACTGGCATAAAGCTTTCCTCCCAGCGGTAAAAGCACAAAAAGGAACAGTAAATTAACTATCTGCTGGATCAGTTTGATCTGCGCTACTTCTTTTACCAAACCCAAACCCGCAAAAAAAGCAAGTATCGGTGATACCAAAAGCAGGCAGGCTGTTGCAACCGACAAAACTATCCAGGGTAACTGCCAGTTTACATTTGACCCTTTGCCATAGGCACTGAAAAAGAAATACCCGGCCGCTATCAGTATAAAGATGAATACGAAAGAAATTACCGCAAACCATTTTACACAGAACTGCAAAAGTGATGATAAGCGCGATAATGCTTCGGGCGAACCTTCCAGCTCAGTTTTGCTGACCCATTTTAAATTTGCAACCTCATGCGCCACAAACTGGGTTATGATATTAGATAAACCTAATTCAAAAAAAATCTGGATTGCTATAATACTGTTAAAAGTGAAAAAATAGCCCTGTTCAACTTTGTTAAGATACTTAGCAATAAAAATTATGGAAACTGCACCACCGCCGGCCTGTAAAACCCGGGCTAATATGGTATATGCAATTGCCTGGTCAATTCCTATCTTTTTAAAACTATTACGAATAATACCAAGCATATTTTGTTTTTTATATAATTTAAACGCAACAATTACTGTAACAGTTCGGTTAAACCTGTTTTAAGGTTAAATGCAGGGGCCCAGCCCAATTCAACCAGGCTTTTGTTGTTGGCTACTGAATCCATTATTTCATTTTCCCGGTAATCAAAAGCACCAAAATTTAAGTTTGATGTGCTTTGGGTTATCCCGGCCATGGTTAAGGCTAAATCTTTAATTGAAACCGAATAGCCCATACCCAAATGAAACTCTAAAAAGCCAGGGAGTAATGATCCTGCCTGCTGAAGCACAGTTTCATAGGCTGACACTGCATCTTCAACATAAATAAAATCCCGTTTCTGCTCGCCAGGTGTAAGGTTAACATCAGGCATATTGCTGCGGATATCTGATAAAAGCTTTGGAATAAATTTACCAGGCCCGTCATTTTTTCCATACATATGGAAAACCTTCATGTTTATTAAATGGCATTTATCCTGCTGCATAATTTTGAGCCATTCAATGGAGTGCTTTTTCGACAGCGTATAATCAACCAGGTATTTATAATCAAACTCCGGGTTATTAAAAAAACTATCCGTGTTTAAAAACAGGCTGGTACCATATTTGTTTGACAGATCATACAGCTCAACAGGTAAAAGAACGTTTGTACGTATCAGTTTTTCAATCGGCTCATCATTTCGCCTGTAAACGGTTGCCGCGTGAATAACGGCATAAACTTCATTTTCTGTGAATATCGGCTCTAAAGCCTCTGTTGAGGAATAAACCTTAAATGCGTTTTCGGGTAAACGATTTAAATTTTTATTACCGCTTCCAAGCCCAATAACGTTATAATGCGCTTGAAGCCTTATTGCTAACCTTGATCCAAGAAATCCGTTTATGCCGGTTATTAATACAGTTTTCATTGTTGTTATCCGGGGTATCTATAACACAATTAAAAATAAATTATGCCAGGTATTTGGCTATAACGTCAGCCATGTAATCATAATGACTTTCATTTAAACCTGGCCATACACCCAACCAAAACGACCTGTTCATGATGATATCGGTATTGGTAAGATCACCAACCACGCGGTGGTTAATGTTAGCGTAAGCAGGCTGACGTAATAAGTTACCGGCAAACAACAGGCGTGTACCTATTTTGCTTTCTTCCAGGTGCTGAACCAGCATGTGCCTGTCGGCAGCATCCCCTTCGCGCAGGGTTAACAGAAATCCAAACCATGAAGGATCGCTGTTAGGAGTAGGTTCGGGCAAAATGAAAATATCTTCAAACTGCTTCATCCGCTCATATAGCGCCTTGTAGTTTTCGCGTCTTTTTTGAACAAATGAGTCAACCTTTTTCAATTGTGAAACACCAAAAGCAGCCTGCATATCAGTAACCTTTAGGTTAAAGCCGATGTGCGAGTAAGTATATTTATGGTCGTAACCAAATGGCAACGATCCTAATTGCTGTGAAAAGCGGCATCCGCAGGTATTATCTTTACCAGGCTCGCAATAGCAATCGCGGCCCCAATCCCTGAAGCTTTCTGCAACTTTAGCAAGTTCGGGGTTGTTGATCAAAACAGCACCGCCTTCGCCCATAGTGATGTGATGTGCCGGGTAAAACGAAAAAGTTGAGATATCACCGTAAGTACCTGTCTTTTTATCCCTGTAAGTAGCGCCCAATGAATCGCAATCATCTTCAACAACCCACAGGTTATATTTTTTAGCAACACGCATTACCTCATCAAGGTTAAAAGGGTTACCTAATGAATGCGCAATCATTATTGCTTTGGTTTTATCAGAAACTGCAGCTTCAATCAAATCGGCATTAACGTTGTGGGTTGCCAGATCAACGTCAACAAAAACGGGCACAGCGCCAAACTGAACAACCGGGTTTACCGTAGTTGGGAAACCGGCAGCTACCGTGATCACCTCGTCGCCCGGGCGGATAGCTCTTTCACCCAGCTTTGGTGATGTAAGCGCATAAAAAGCAACCAAATTTGCCGATGAGCCCGAATTAACAAGCAGTGCCTTAACAGCGCCAAAATATTGAGCAAAATCTGCTTCAAATTTATTGGCAAAACGCCCTGTTGTTAACCATCCGTCTAATGCTGCTTCCACACCAAACAAAATATCTTCTTCATCCAATACTTTCCCGGTTACCGGAATATAATTTTGACCGGCAATAATGGTTTTCTCTGTTTGTGCTTTTGCTATGGCCCGCAGGCTTTTTTCTAAGGCCGGATCGCTTATGTGTTTTAACATCTTAAAGGGGTTTTAAGGATTTTCTGTCTTTTACTCTATATTTTTAATTTACAAACTCAATAATTTGAGTTTCTGTAAATTGATTAATCTCGTTACGGTTACTGAAATAAAATTTATACCAGTCAATTGTTTTCTTAATGGTTTCTGTTGCCTGGTATTTTGGTTTCCAGTTAAGGTTAGCCATTGCCTTGCTTATATCCAGTTTCAACAAACCTGCTTCATGCGGCTGTTTATCCGAATTGAAGATCTCAACTTCACCTTTACCCCAGTTTTTAATAGCTAAATCAACCATTTCATGAACCGGCAGGGCATCACTGAGGCCAGGGCCAAAGTTGTAAGCATCGGCAAAGGTTACCGGCTCTGATACCATGCGGCTTCCCAATAGCAAATAACCAACTAAAGGTTCCAGTACATGCTGCCATGGCCTTACGGAATTGGGGTTCCTGATAATTATTTTTTGCTCTTTCGACAGGAACCTTACTATATCAGGTATCAGGCGGTCTTTTGCCCAATCTCCACCACCAATTACGTTACCTGCACGGCCAACAGCTATCGACTTTTTATGGCTTGCATAATCGGCAGTATTAAAGAATGAATTTCTGTATGAATCAATTACCAGCTCAGCGCATGCTTTACTTGCACTATACGGATCATAACCACCCAAACGATCGCCTTCGCGATATGGATAAACCCACTCATTATTGTGATATACCTTATCGGTAGTAATTAATACTACCTGGCATGCTTTTTCTATCAGCCTTACACCATCAAGTACATTGGCGGTACCAATAGCATTTACCTCAAAGGTTTCGGAAGGGATATCGTAGGATAACCTAACCAAAGGCTGTGCTGCAAGGTGAAAAACAAAATCGGGCTGGCAATCAGTTATTGCTTTGGTAAGCTTAGCCTTATCACGCAGGTCGCCTATTATGGAGTTACAAATGCTGTTGCCTTCAATTAAATGAAATAAATCAAAATCATTTTCAGGCGCCAGTGCATATCCTGTAATTTCGGCACCAAGCATTTTCAGGATCTTTAACATCCATGAGCCTTTAAAGCCCGTATGGCCGGTTAAAAAAACCTTTTTTCCTTTGTATATAGTTTCTAATTGTTTAAACATATTACCAGGTTTTCCATTTTGCCTTATTTTGTGACCAATCTTCTTCAAGCTCATGCTTGTCGCGCAGCGTATCCATCGGTTTCCAGAAACCTTCGTGATTAAACGCTACCATTTCGCCGGCTTTGGCTATTTGCTCCATTGGTTCTCTTTCCCAAATAGTGCTATCGCCTTCAATAAAGTCAAATACAGCTGGCTCGCATACAAAAAAGCCACCGTTTATCCATGCACCATCACCTTTGGGTTTCTCCATAAATGAGTGTACCGAATTATCTTCGTTTAGGTTGATTGCACCGAAACGGCCTGATGGCTGTACAGAAGTTACTGTGCAAAATTTGCCTTTTTCCTTATGATATTTAACCAGTTCGGTAATGTTAACATTACTTACACCGTCGCCGTAAGTAAGCATGAAAGTTTCGTTACCAACATGTTCTTTAATTCGTTTAATACGACCGCCGGTCATTGATTCATTACCGGTATCAACCAGGGTAATTGTCCATGGCTCGGCCTGTGAATCATGTACTTTGATAGAGTTATCCTTCAGATCGATGGTAACATCAGATTTGTGCAAAAAGTAATTAGCAAAATACTCTTTGATCACGTAGCCTTTGTAACCTAAACAGATAACAAAATCATTAAACCCATGAGATGAATAAATTTTCATGATATGCCATAATATCGGCATGCCACCAATTTCAACCATAGGTTTTGGCCTTAAAACAGTTTCTTCGGATAAACGGGTTCCTAACCCTCCTGCCAGTAATACAACTTTCATCTATTTTTTCATTAAGTTAAGTGTCCTCTGTTAAATACTAACCTGAACGTCACCTGTTAAAGGGTAACTGCAACATAAAAGGCATTCACCCGGTAACAACTTCTCATACTCCTCTGCGGGTTTAGGCATTTTTACCTCTCCTGCCAATAGCTTTGCTTTGCAAACAAGGCAGCTACCTGTTTGACAGGAGTAATCTATATCAATTCCTGCATCAAGGCCTGCATCAAGTATGCTTTTGCCTTTTACAACTTCAACCTTATTAAGAACGCCGTCTTTTGTTATTTCAACAATCTGAGTAGTTATATTTTCAAGATCCTTCTGGTTTAACACCACCTCAAAATCTTCGGAAAATATTTGTTTGGGGGTAACCTCAATGTCCTGTAAAACTTCTTTCACAGATTCTTTTAACCCCGTTGGCCCGCATATGTAATGAATTGTATTCTGCAGGTCTACCTCGTGCTTCATTACCGAAAGAACTTTTGCCGGGCTTATCCTGCCTTCTATCACATCCGGGTTATTATCCGATACCCTGAGCCTTGAATGGAAGTGATAGGTTTTTAAATCTTCATGATGGTTTTTCCTGAGCTCTGCAATTTTGTCTTTAAAAATCACCGATTCAGAATCCCGGTTACCGTAAATCAATGTTATTTTATTTCCGGTTTTATGATGAAGTATATATTTAGCAATTGATATCAGAGGGGTTATACCGCTGCCGGCCCCCCAAAGTATAATATGCTTATCACTATCTATAAGTGTTGGGTCGAATATAAAATCGCCCATTGGCGGTAAAACCTCTACCTGATCGCCAATCTTTAAAAAGTCGATGATGTGATTTGAAACTACACCACCGGTTACCCTTTTTATGGTTACCTCCAAATAAGGATCGGCGCCGGGAGCCGATGAAAACGAGTAAGGCCTGTTATACTTACGCCCATTTATTTTGAAAACAAGCGTAAGATATTGTCCCGGCAGATATTTTACTTTTTTTAAACCAGGTTGTTTGAAACATATAGTAACTGTGTCATTTGTCTCAGTTCTTATATCTATAACCTGTAGTGTAAAAGACAACATGATCAATTAACTAAAATATTTACACACTCTATTTCTAAACGGATCAATTAGCCTTTTTTAAATAAACGGCTCAACCATGTTCCGCTCTTTTCTTTATTATCTTCAACGTAGCCATAACCATAGCCGTAACCGTAGCCATAACCATAACCGTAGCCATAGCCACCATAATAACCAGCCTTTTTAGATTCGATGTCATTGATCACCAGATAGGCCTTTTTGAGTTTTTTATTTAAAACCAGGTCATTGATGATGCCCAACTGCGACTTATACGTATATTTTTGACGGATGATATACAAAGTGATATCAACATGTTTTTCAATTATAAGCGCATCAGATACAAGGCCAATTGGCGCACTATCGATAATGATATAGTCAAACTTTTCCTTAAGTTTCTCAATCATCACACCCAGCTTATCATGCAGCAACAGCTCAGATGGGTTTGGAGGTACAGAGCCCGAACTAACCAGGAAACAGTTTTCGCTAAACCAGGTTGGCTTCAGGATCTCGTCGATATCCATGGTTGATGAGATCACGTAGTTTGAAAAGCCGTTATCCCTTTCCATACCCAAACTTTGCGATAATTTAGGTTTGCGCAAATCGAGCTCAACCATACATACCTTTTTACCGCTCAGTGCCAATACACTGCCTACGTTTAACGAGATAAAAGATTTGCCCTCGCCGCTCATACTTGAGGTTACCATGATAACCTGCGGTTTATCTGAATTTAACAGGTATTGCAGGTTGGTACGTAAAGCCCTGAACTGCTCAGAAATAATTGAGCGGGATTGAGTGTTAACCACAAGGCTGTTCTGCGATTCGTTATGGCTTACTTCACCTACGATAGGTATTTTAGTTCCATCCTCTACGTCAGATTTGTAGCTGATAGTAACATTAAACAATTCACGTATGTAAACGAATGCCAGCGGCACCAGGAAGCCCATCGCAAACAACACAAGTGCTATCAGTGTTGATTTTGATTTATTAGGCTCGTATTCGCTCTTGGCAACGTCAATTATCCTTGCATTTGAAATTGTTGACGTTTTAGATATAGCGGTTTCTTCCCTTTTTTGAAGCAGGAATATGTACAGGTCCTGTTTAACAGTTTGCTGCCTGGTGTAATCAAGAAACTGGCGTGATATAGCAGGAACGCTTTCTATCTGTCCGTTGAACTTTGAATTTTGCCCCTGTAAATTGCCTTTACTAACCAAAAGCGATTTTATGTAGGTATTTAAGTTTTTAAGGATTATGCCATGTAAACTCTCAATTTGGGTATCAAGTGTTTTAACATATGGGTTATTATCAGTGCTTGCTATGCTCTGACGATCTTTTTCAAGTAACAATTCGTTATACCGCTGAACTGTTTCTGAAAACCCATCCACATCCACTCCCATTGTTGAAGGGATAACTTTTCTATTTACAGGATTGCTCAAAAACTTCTGCAGATCTTGTGCTACCGAAAGCTGTACATCAAGCGTGCTTAATTGCTTCTGAAAATCGCTTGAAGCGCCAATCAGGGCTTTTGATTGCTCATCAACATCGGCAATCTTATTTTGCTTACGGAATTGTTCAAATTGCTTTTCAACACCCGAAAGCTCTTTGCCCACCAGGTCTAAACGCTGGTTGATAAAGGCAAGCGTGCTATCCGCAATCTGAAGTTTATTGGCCCGGTTAGCTGTAAGGTAAACATCCATTACCCTGTTCAGGATAGCTTCGCCCTTTTTTGAGTTTGTATATCCCAGAGCTAAATCAATAGTTGTAGTTGTTTTACTTGACAAGCCTACATCCAGCGCTTTTGATAAATTCTCAACAGCCGACTCAACCGATGTAATAACAATTGTATATCCGTGTTCATCAACCGGCTTTTGCTTCCGTATCAGAAACAGATCATATTGAGGCAGGCTTATTTTTTGATTAAAAGAGGCTTTTAAATCAATATCCTCTTTACTGTTAGTTACATGGATATCATTATTAACTATCGAAATATTATACTTCCGCGCTAAAAGCGAATCTGTTTTATAAACCAGCTTAACTTCAAACGGGGCCTCGTCAAATAATTCGGTTTGCTTGATCCTGCCGTTGCGGTAAACAATTATGTTTAACTTCAGGTCCTTTACAGCATCCGTAACAACACTCCTTGATTTTAATATGTTAACTTCATTTTCGGCGTTGCTTGTTACCCCAAGTAATGATGATATATCTGTTAAAGCGCCTAAGCCACCCATTGCGCTGCCGCTTGAGCTGGCTCCTTTATCATCATCAATGAGCATCATCGCATGGATCTTATAATCAGAAACAGCGTATCGTTTATAAAAAACAGCGGCACAACCAAATATGATCACCCCTATTACAAAAAGAGGCCAGTTAGAAACTATTTTTGTTAAAAATTTCTTGAAATCAAATTCAGCCTCTTCATTTTGATTCTGCGAGACTTGATTTAAAGGATTTTGAGTATCCATTCCGTTTTAAATAAAATGTTATTTCCTGGTAAATAAAACAATGAGAACTGATAGAAGCGATCCGATCAAAGTGTAGTATCGCGCCTGTGATGCATCTGTTGCAGAAACTTTTCCAGGTCCAGGTTCAACATAGATCATATCATTTTGATGCAAATAAAAATAGGGCGATGTCATTACATCGGTCTTTTTTAAATTAAAACGATAAGGAGTTTTTGTTCCGTCTTCGTTTTCTCTTATTAAAAGAACATTATCCCGCTTCCCAAAGATTGTCAAATCACCGGCTAAGGCTATTGCGTCAAGTACGCTAACTTTTTCGTTTGGTAAAACATATACACCCGGCTTTAAAACCTCGCCGGTAATGTTTACCCTGAAATTGGCAAAGCGTACTGTTGCTACCGGCTCTTTAAAGTATTTTGATGCAACTGATTTTACAGTATCTGCAGCAGCAGTTGTAGTAAGGCCGGCCAGTTTTATTCTCCCCAAAATAGGTACAGATATAAAACCCTCCTTATCAACAAGATAACCTGAACCAATCTGCGTATTTGCCGGGCTAAGCGTTGCGTTGGAAGCACTTAATATTGAACCGGTTGTTGCCGTAGGCAAATTAGCCGAATTAATTACCAATGTACTCTGAGGATCAATGGTTTGAACCACTACGGTTAATATATCGTCAGATTGGATTTTTAGTGGAACATACTCCGCCTTAGCTATTGCTTTAAGCTGTCCAGAATCCGGAATATTCTGAAAATATTTAACCTTTTTTGATGTGTTACAGGAAAACAGCCCTGCAGAAATGAACAAAATGAATAAAAGTAAAAATGAATTTACAATGTAGGATTTTCTCATAAAATTAGGACTCCCATGTCTTTATAGGTATAAGTTTTAAAACGTTGCAATATATACACTTTTTTCTCAAATACAACACACTATTATTAAATTTTTCATAAATACGCCAAAAGCGTAACTTTTTTTTAATCAAAAGTGCATTTTAATATAATAATCAAAATTATGCTTGACCCATTGTGCCGCCAAAATTCATCGGAAAGCCTGGATGATCGGGCTGTACTTTGATACGGCCGTTAATAGTTTCATACTTTTCAATGTTGTCTTCCAATGCCGAAAGGAGACGTTTGGCATGTTCGGGGGTTAATATGATCCGCGACTTTACCCTGGCTTTGGGCACCCCGGGCATAACCCGGATAAAGTCCAATACAAACTCAGAGTTTGAGTGAGTAATGATAGCAAGGTTTGAGTACACACCTTCTGCAATTTCTTCTGACAGCTCAATGTTGAGCTGATTTTCATTTTGTTCTTCCATGCCACTAAAATAACAAAAAGACATTCTTCGTAAACTGTCTTTTTTGCTGGGTAAATATTGAGCCATATATAGCTTTTAAGAATACGGACCAGCCCGGTATCCTGCTTGCACAAGGTCGAACGTAGAACAGAGGTGTTTAGTTTTTGTTTTAACTATTTTAAAAAAAGCATAAAAAAAGCCTCCCGGAAAACCGGGAGGCTTAGTAAAATATTTAAACCGTTGAAAATTAAGCTTCCAACTCTTCTGCTTTTGAAGCCATCAGGCGGTCAAATTCTTCCTGGGAGCCTACGCGGATATTTTCATACTCACGTAAACCGGTACCTGAAGGTATTAAGTGACCTACAATAACGTTTTCTTTCAGGCCAAGCATTAAATCTTTTTTACCTGCGATAGCTGCTTCGTTCAGTACTTTGGTAGTTTCCTGGAACGATGCTGCCGAGATAAACGACTTGGTGCCTAACGACGCCCTGGTGATACCTTGCAGTATCGGGCTTGATGTTGCAGGGATAGCATCACGCACTTCAACCAGTTTAAGGTCGCGGCGTTTCAATACCGAGTTTTCATCGCGTAAGCGGCGTAATGAAACTATCTGACCAGATTTTAATGTAGTTGAATCACCTGGATCGGTAATAACTTTCTTGTCATAAATTTCATCATTCTCGGTCATGAAATCCCATCCGTCAACAGCTTCACGCTCTAAGAAACGGGTATCGCCCGCATCCTCAATCGATACTTTCTGCATCATCTGGTGAACAATAACCTCAAAGTGCTTATCGTTGATCTTCACACCCTGTAAGCGGTAAACTTCCTGGATACCGTTAACAAGATATTCCTGTACAGCGGCAGGGCCTTTGATAGCAAGGATATCTGAAGGTGAAATTGAACCGTCTGACAGTGGCATACCGGCTTTAACAAAGTCATTATCCTGTACGAGGATGTGTTTTGAAAGTGGTACAAGGTATTTTTTAACCTGGCCGTCTTTTGATTCAATAGTGATTTCGCGATTACCACGTTTAACACCACCTAAAGTTACCACACCGTCAATTTCGGTTACTACAGCAGGGTTTGAAGGGTTACGTGCCTCAAATAACTCGGTTACACGTGGTAAACCACCTGTAATATCCCGGGTTTTACCGGTTGAACGAGGAATTTTAGCAATAACCTGGCCTGTTTGCAGTTTGTCGCCTTCATCAACAGCGATGTGGGCGCCTACCGGGATGTTATATCCTTTAATGATATTACCTTTAGTGTCGGCAATCTGGATAGCAGGGTTTTTAGTTTTATCCCTTGTATCAATGATCACTTTTTCGCGGTGACCGGTTTGCTCGTCGCTTTCTTCACGGAAAGTAATACCTTCCAATACAGCATCAAACTGGGCAATACCTGCAAATTCAGATATAATTACCGCATTGTATGGATCCCATGAACAGATACGGTCGCCTTTGGTGATCTTGCTGCCATCTTTCACATACAGGTATGAACCATATGGAATGTTGTTGGTAACAATTACTTTATTGCTTCCGGCTTCAATGATGCGGAATTCGCCCGAACGGCCTAATACCACATCAACAGCGCCGTCTTCGGCAGTTTCATAAGTAACGGTACGTACGTTTTCAAATTCAATGATACCATCAAATTTAGCGTTGATCTGTGACTCAGCCGCGATGTTTGATGCGGTACCACCCACGTGGAATGTACGAAGTGTTAACTGTGTACCCGGCTCACCGATTGACTGTGCAGCAATTACACCAACAGCCTCGCCTTTTTGCACGCGTTTACCGCTTGCAAGGTTACGGCCGTAGCACAATGCGCATACGCCACGTTTACTTTCGCAGGTTAATACCGAACGGATCTCGATACCTTCAAGCGGCGAATTCTCGATCTTCTTAGCTACCTCTTCGGTAATATCATGGCCGGCTAAAGCTAACAGTTCGTTGGTGATAGGGTCATGAACATCATGAAGTGTAGTACGACCTAAAATACGGTCATATAATGGCTCAACAATATCCTCGTTGTCTTTCAGTGCTGTTGTGTAAATACCCCTTAAGGTACCGCAATCAACCTCACCAACAATCATATCCTGGGCAACGTCATGCAGCCTACGTGTTAAGTAACCAGCATCCGCTGTTTTTAACGCCGTATCCGCCAAACCTTTACGTGCACCGTGAGTTGAGATAAAGTACTCCAATACCGACAAACCTTCTTTAAAGTTTGAAAGGATCGGGTTTTCAATAATCTCACCACCTGAACCTGATTTTTGAGGTTTCGCCATCAAACCACGCATACCTGCAAGCTGACGGATCTGCTCTTTTGAACCACGGGCACCTGAGTCAAGCATCATGTAAACAGAGTTGAAGCCCTGGTTATCGTTGCTCAGGATGTCCATCACATTCGCGGTTAAGCGGTTGTTGATACGTGTCCAAATATCGATGATCTGGTTGTAACGCTCATTGTTAGTGATGAAACCCATGTTGTAGTTACCCATAACCTCGTCAACTTGTTTAGAAGCTGTTTCGATCAAAGTAACTTTTTCAGCAGGGATATTGATATCCTTCAGGTTAAATGATAAACCACCCTGGAATGCCATTTTGAAACCTAATTCCTTAATATCATCAAGGAACTGGGCAGCACGTGCCATACCGGTAATTTTCACTACCTCACCAATGATATCACGCAGTGATTTTTTGGTTAATAGCTCATTGATATAACCTACTTCAACCGGTACATGCTGGTTAAACAACACGCGGCCTACAGTAGTATCAATAATTTTGCTTACAATTTTACCATCGCGCTCTTTAGTGAAAGCTTTAACTTTAATAAAGGCATGCAGGTCGAGTTTCTTTTCGTTATAAGCGATGATTACTTCTTCGGCAGAGTAAAAAGTTAAACCCTGGCCTTTAACCACACGTGTTTCATCGGTTTTACGGCCTTTGGTTATGTAGTACAAACCAAGCACCATGTCCTGAGATGGTACAGTGATTGGCGTACCATTGGCAGGGTTAAGGATGTTGTGCGAAGCAAGCATCAGGATCTGGGCTTCCAAAATTGCCGCGTTACCAAGTGGTACGTGAACGGCCATCTGGTCACCGTCAAAATCCGCGTTGAATGCTGTACAGGTTAATGGGTGCAATTGAATCGCTTTACCTTCAACCAGTTTTGGCTGGAACGACTGGATACCTAACCTGTGAAGCGTAGGCGCACGGTTTAGTAATACAGGGTGTCCTTTCAATACGTTTTCCAGAATATCCCAAACCAATGGGTCTTTACGGTCAACAATCTTTTTGGCAGATTTTACTGTTTTAACCACACCACGCTCAATCATTTTGCGGATGATAAACGGTTTAAACAGCTCGGCAGCCATATCTTTTGGTAAACCGCACTCGTGTAATTTAAGGTTTGGCCCTACAACAATTACCGAACGGGCAGAGTAATCCACACGTTTACCTAATAAGTTTTGACGGAAACGGCCTTGTTTACCTTTCAGGATGTCTGAAAGTGATTTCAATGCACGGTTACCTTCGGTTTTTACCGCGTTAACTTTACGTGAGTTATCGAACAACGAATCTACAGCTTCCTGTAACATACGTTTTTCGTTACGTAAAATTACCTCAGGTGCTTTAATCTCGATCAAACGTTTTAAACGGTTGTTACGGATAATTACACGACGGTAAAGGTCATTCAAATCTGAAGTAGCGAAACGGCCACCTTCCAGTGGTACTAAGGGACGCAACTCAGGAGGGATAACCGGAACGATCTTAACGATCATCCACTCAGGGTTATTTTCAATCCTGGTTTTTGCATCACGGAAAGCCTCAACAACCTGTAAACGTTTTAAAGCTTCGTTTTTACGTTGTTGTGAAGTTTCGTTTGCTGCCTGGTGACGCAGGCTGAATGATAATTCATCAAGGTCAAGGCGTTTTAATAATTCTTCCAGAGCTTCTGCACCCATTTTGGCAACAAATTTCTGCGGATCTTTGTCGTCAAGGTACTGGTTTTCTTTTGGAAGGGTATCTAATACGTCAAGGTATTCTTCTTCAGTAAGGAAATCCATTTTGTTGATTCCGTCTGCTTCTTTAATACCTGCTTGGATAACTACATAACGCTCGTAGTATATAATAAGATCTAACCTTTTTGTAGGCAGGCCTAATAAATAACCAATTTTGTTTGGTAACGAACGGAAGTACCAGATATGCGCAACAGGCACCACCAGGTTGATGTGGCCCATACGCTCACGACGTACTTTCTTTTCGGTTACTTCAACACCACAACGGTCGCACACGATACCTTTGTAACGGATACGTTTGTATTTACCGCAATGGCACTCATAATCTTTAACCGGGCCAAAAATACGCTCGCAAAACAAACCATCACGCTCAGGTTTGTAAGTACGGTAGTTAATGGTTTCCGGCTTTAAAACTTCACCGCTCGAACGCTCAAGGATAGACTCGGGAGAGGCTAAACTGATGGTAATGGTGGTAAAGTTACTTTTGATTTTATTATCCTTTTTGTAAGACATAGTCTACTTTGATTTTTTAAAGGTAATTTTTAGGCGAAAGGGAAAAGGTGAAAGGTAAAAGGTTTTTGGACTTGCCCTAACCTTTCACCTTTAGCCTTTAAGCTTTAACCTTATTCTAATGTGATATCCAAACCTAAGCCGCGTAACTCATGAACCAATACGTTGAATGATTCAGGAACTGATGGCGTTGGCAGGTTTTCACCTTTAACAATAGCCTCATATGTTTTGGCACGGCCGATAACATCATCCGATTTAACGGTCAATATCTCCTGCAGTATGTTTGATGCACCAAATGCTTCCAGTGCCCAAACCTCCATCTCACCAAAACGCTGACCACCAAATTGTGCTTTACCACCCAATGGCTGTTGTGTGATCAGTGAGTACGGTCCGATTGAACGGGCGTGCATCTTATCATCAACCATGTGACCTAATTTCAGCATGTAGATAATACCTACAGTAGTTTGCTGATCAAAACGATCACCTGTTAAACCATTGTATAAATAAGTACGGCCCGATTCAGGTAAGTTGGCTTTCTTAACCCACTCTTCCACTTCTTCATGGCTTGCACCATCAAAAATAGGGGTAGCGAATTTTACACCAAGCTCTTTACCGGCCCAGCCCAATACGGTTTCGTAGATCTGGCCCAGGTTCATACGTGAAGGTACACCCAGCGGGTTCAACACAATATCAACCGGTGTTCCGTCTTCAAGGAAAGGCATGTCTTCGTCACGTACAATACGCGCAACAATACCTTTGTTACCGTGACGGCCTGCCATTTTATCACCCACTTTAAGCTTACGCTTTTTAGCGATGTAAACTTTAGCCATTTGCACGATACCTGATGGAAGCTCATCACCCACACTGATAGCGAATTTATCACGACGGTAAGCACCCAGCTCTTCATTGTACTTAATGTTAAAGTTGTGAAGAAGGATCTTGATCTGATCGTTTTTATCATCATCAGTAGTCCATTTAGTTGGGTTAATGTTATCGTAATTAAGCTCAACTAATATTTTCTGGGTGAATTTAACACCTTTAGGAACCTGTAACTCTTTGTAAACGTTGTAAACGCCTTGCGAAGTTTTGCCGTTAACGATCTCAAATAACTTTTCGATCAAAGTATTTTTCAGATCTTTTACAGCTTTATCATGCTTGTTATCCAATTTTTCCAGCTGTGCTTTTTCTTCAGCTTTTGAAGTTTTCTTAGCACGGGAGAACAATTTGGTATCGATAACAACACCGGCAATTGACGGCGGGGTTTTCAATGAAGCATCTTTAACGTCGCCTGCTTTATCACCAAATATAGCACGTAACAGTTTTTCTTCCGGTGATGGGTCTGATTCACCTTTAGGGGTGATCTTACCAATCAGGATGTCGCCTTCTTTAACCTCGGCGCCTACACGGATGATACCGTCTTCGTCAAGGTCTTTAGTAGCTTCTTCTGATACGTTAGGGATATCCGGTGTTAACTCTTCCTCACCGCGTTTAGTGTCACGAACTTCAAGCTCGAACTCTTCAACGTGGATTGAAGTAAAGATATCTTGTGAAACAACGCGCTCAGAGATCACAATCGCATCCTCAAAGTTATATCCCTGCCAAGGCATGAACGCTACTTTAAGGTTACGGCCTAATGCAAGCTCGCCATTTTGGGTAGCGTAACCTTCGCAAAGTACTTCACCTTTTTCAACCCTCTGGCCTTTTTTAACAATAGGCTTAAGGTTCATGGTGGTGCTTTGGTTGGTTTTCTTAAACTTGGTTAAGCGGTAGCTTCTGCTATCTCCTTCAAACGAGATCAAACGATCAAGTTCGTTACGGTCATATTTAATACGGATTTCATTGGCATCAACATACTCAACCACACCATCGCCTTCGGCGTTGATCAGGGTACGAGAATCTTTTGCAACACGGCCTTCCAAACCGGTACCAACAATCGGCGCTTCAGGGCGTAACAATGGTACGGCCTGGCGTTGCATGTTTGAACCCATCAATGCACGGTTAGCGTCATCATGCTCCAGGAACGGAATCAATGAAGCCGCTATTGAGGTGATCTGGTTTGGCGCGATGTCCATTAAGTCCAGACGCTCTGGCTCGATAACCGGGAAGTCACCCTCGAAACGTGCTTTTACACGTGGCAATTCAAACACACCTTTATCATCATACACCGCGTTTGCCTGGCCAATGGTTTTACCGTCTTCATCTTCGGCAGATAAATAGATAACCGGCTCGTCAACCATTACCTTACCATCAACCACGCGTTTGTACGGTGTTTCGATAAAGCCTAAGTTGTTAATTTTGGCGTGTACGCAAAGTGAAGAGATCAAACCAATGTTCGGGCCTTCGGGAGTTTCGATAGTACACAACCTACCGTAGTGGGTGTAGTGAACGTCACGAACCTCGAAACCTGCACGCTCACGTGACAGACCGCCGGGGCCTAAGGCTGACAGACGACGCTTGTGCGTGATCTCTGCCAGTGGATTGGTTTGGTCCATGAACTGTGATAACTGGTTTGTTCCGAAGAACGAGTTGATCACAGATGATAATGTACGCGCGTTGATCAGGTCGGTTGGTGTGAACACCTCGTTATCACGAATGTTCATACGCTCACGGATGGTACGGGCCATACGTGCTAAACCTACGCCAAACTGAGCGTAAAGCTGCTCACCAACGGTACGTACACGACGGTTTGACAAGTGATCAATATCATCCACCTCGGCTTTTGAGTTGATTAATTTGATCAGGTATTTAACAATCGCGATGATATCCTGCTTGGTTAAAACTTTAGTTTCTTCCGAAGTACTCAGTTTTAATTTACGGTTGATGCGGTAGCGGCCCACATCGCCCAGGTCATATCTTTTATCTGAAAAGAATAAACGGTCGATGATACCACGTGCTGTTTCTTCATCAGGTGGTTCAGCGTTACGTAACTGGCGGTAGATGTGCTCAACCGCTTCCTTTTCAGAGTTGGAAGTATCTTTCTGTAAGGTATTGTATATAATAGTATAATCACCGCTGGTTGAAGCATCTTCCTTGTTCAGGATGATGGTTTTAACACCAGAGTCGATGATCATATCAATATGATCGTCTTCCAGTAAGGTTTCACGCTCAAGGATGATCTCATTACGAGGGATAGAAACTACCTCACCGGTATCTTCATCCACAAAGTCTTCAATCCATGTTTTAAGTACCCTTGCAGCAAGCTTACGGCCAATATATTTTTTAAGGCCTGATTTGCTTACTTTAACCTCGTCGGCCAGTTCAAACAGCTCTAATATATCTTTATCAGAGTCATAACCTATGGCACGAAGCAGCGTAGTAACCGGGAATTTCTTTTTACGGTCAATGTAAGCATACATCACGTTGTTAACGTCTGTAGCAAACTCAATCCATGAACCTTTGAAAGGGATAACACGGGCCGAGTATAATTTTGTACCGTTGGTATGGCGGCTCTGACCAAAGAACACACCTGGCGAACGGTGTAACTGTGATACAATTACACGCTCGGCACCATTAATAACAAATGTACCTTTAGGGGTCATGTATGGGATAGTACCCAGGTACACATCCTGTACAATTGTTTCAAAATCTTCGTGCTCCTCATCATTACATGACAGGCGAAGCTTGGCTTTTAATGGTACACTGTAAGTTAATCCGCGTTCAATACACTCTTGTATATCATAACGTGGCGGATCAATAAAGTAGTCAAGAAACTCCAGGACAAAGATGTTTCTTGAATCTGAAATAGGAAAGTTTTCGGCAAACACTTTAAACAGCCCTTCTTTATAACGGTTGTCGGAAGTGGTTTCCAATTGAAAAAATTCCTGGAAAGATTGTAACTGAACATCCAGAAAATCAGGGTACTCAAGCACCTTTCTGCTGGTTGCAAAGTTTACTCTTTGATTATTATTGTTTGCCAAGGTATTTAAATTTTAGTTTATTAATAAACTTGATAGATGTGAGATTTAGGATTTGAGACATGAGCATTGAGATTTGAGAACAGAAATACGATTCAGACAGATGCCGCTAAACCAAGCGGCAAAAATCTCATATCTTAAATCTCATATCTATCATCTCCTATCGGATATCTGCACTCCAAACCTTTATAAACAGCAATAGACCCCGACCGTTATGGTCGGAGTCTCGATGCTATATTTCAGTAGGTTAAATTACTTAACCTCAACTACTGCTCCGGCTTCTTCTAATTGTTTTTTCAAAGATTCAGCTTCTTCTTTAGTTACACCAGTTTTAACTTCTTTTGGTGCACCATCAACAAGATCTTTAGCTTCTTTCAAACCAAGGCCAGTTAAGTCTTTTACTAATTTAACAACTGCTAATTTAGCGCCGCCTGCTTCTTTCAGGATAACGTCAAATGCAGTTTGTACTGCTTCAGCAGCAGGGGCATCATCGCCACCAGCAGGAGCAGCAGCAACAGCTACAGCTGCAGCAGCAGGCTCAATACCATACTCATCTTTTAAGATTTGAGCTAATTCGTTTACTTCTTTTACTGTTAAGTTTACCAACTGTTCAGCAAACGCTTTTAAATCCGCCATTTTATTTAAATTTTTACTTTTAATGCTTTTTGTTTGTTATTATCGAACTTAAAGGTGTTCGTTAACCTCTTTCCTGTAATGTTTTTACAAGGCCTGCAATTGTATTTCCGCCTGATTGTAATGCCGAAATAACATTTTTTGCTGGTGATTGTAGTAATCCAATAACTTCGCCAATCAGCTGCTCTTTTGATTTTAGTTTGATCAAAGTGTCAATCTGGTTGTCACCGATAAAGATCGCTGAATCAATATAAGCTGCTTTTAAAATTGGTTTTTCACCTTTTTTCCTTAATTGTTTGATCAACTTGGCCGGAGCTGTTGCTGATTTTGAAAAAAAGATTGATGATGAACCCTTTAATACATCAAATATTGGGCTGTAATCGCCGCCTGCAGCTTCCATAGCTTTTTTAATCAAGCTATTTTTTGCTACTTTCATCGTAATGTCGCTTTCGAAACATTGACGACGGATGTCGTTGATTTTTGCAACTGTCAGATCTGAAGTATCAGTAATATAAAAGTTACCGAACTCCTGCATTTGCTCAGTTAGGGCTACAACAAGGTCGTATTTTTCTTCTTTATTCATGATTAGATCCCCGCTACTGATTTAGTTTCAACTGTAATTCCCGGCGACATAGTTGAAGAGATATGAATGCTCTTGAAGTATGTACCTTTTGCTGCAGAAGGTTTTAATTTAGAGATGGTTTGCAATACTTCTAATGCATTCTCATAAATTTTATCTGCAGGGAAAGATGCTTTTCCTATTGAGGTATGGATGATACCTGTTTTATCAACTTTGAAGTCGATTTTACCACCTTTAACCTCAGTTACAGCTTTACCAACTTCTGGGGTTACTGTACCTGATTTAGGGTTTGGCATAAGGTTACGCGGGCCTAATATACGACCTAAACGACCTACCTTAGCCATAACACTTGGCATAGTGATGATAATATCAACATCAGTCCATCCACCTTCAATCTTGGCAATATAATCATCCAAACCTACAAAGTCCGCACCTGCATCTTTTGCTTCTTGTTCCTTATCAGGAGTACAAAGCACCAATACACGTACAGTTTTGCCGGTTCCATGAGGTAATGTTGCAATACCACGCACCATTTGATTGGCTTTACGCGGGTCAACACCTAAACGAACGTCTATATCAACTGATGAATCAAATTTAGTTAAGGTTAATTCCTTTACCAAAGCTGATGCAGCTTCTAATGAATACGATTTGTTTGCCTCAATTTTGGAGAGTGCCGCTTTTTGATTTTTTGTTAATCTTGCCACTGTCTTAAACTGATTTGTATAAATTTTTAATTCTTGATTTGAGATTTGAGATCAGAGACTTGAGATTTATAAAAATCTGAAATCAAAAATCCGCTATCCAAAATCAATTTAATTCCAGGGAGCCGTACCTGATACGGTGATTCCCATACTACGGGCAGTACCTGCCACCATTTTCATGGCTGATTCAACTGTAAATGCGTTCAGATCTACCATTTTATCCTTAGCAATAGTTTCAACCTGCTCCCAATTTACATTGGCAACTTTTTTACGGTTGGGCTCTGCTGAACCACTTTTTAAACCTGTTGCTTCCAATAACTGGATTGCAACCGGTGGGGTTTTGATGATAAACTCGAAAGATTTGTCAACATAAACAGTAATCAAAACAGGCAATATTTTACCAGGTTTGTCCTGGGTACGTGCATTAAATTGCTTGCAAAACTCCATGATGTTCACACCCTTTGCACCCAATGCAGGGCCAATTGGAGGTGATGGGTTTGCGGCGCCGCCTTTAACTTGCAGCTTTACCATTGCACCGATCTCTTTTGCCATTTTAATTTACTTTAATTATAACTCAATGTTAGTAAGTGGAAGCTAAGTAACATTTAAGGTTTTAGTGAGTGGTTGATTTTGTGAGTGGTGAGCAGTTGCCTCATTTACACATTTCAATACTCTATTATATTTTATTAATGTTTAGATAATTGCGGCAGTTAACTATTCACTTAATCAACCACTCACCGTTCACCAAACTTATTCTTTCTCTACCTGCATGTAATTCAATTCAAGCGGCGTACGGCGCCCAAATATCTTTACCATTACTTTCAGTTTCTTTTTCTCTTCGTTAACTTCTTCAATAACGCCGCTGAAACCGTTGAAAGGCCCGTCCATAACTTTAACGGCCTCACCTACATAGTAAGGTACGTTCATAGTTTCGCCCTGGGCACTCATCTCATCAACCTTACCTAAAATACGGTTAACTTCTGCCTGGCGAAGCGGGATAGCATTTCCGGCTTTATCACCCAGGAAACCTATAACGCTGTTTATATTTTTTATGATGTGCTCGGTTTCGCCATCTAAAACAGCTTCCATAAGCACATAGCCGGGAAAGTAGTTACGCTCTTTAGCGATCTTCTTTCCATCGCGCATCTGGTAATACTTTTCGGTAGGTATTAATACCTGTGGTACCAAATGACTAATGCCCAAACGGCTAATTTCGGCATCTATATATTGTTTAACTTTTTTCTCCTTACCACTAATAGCCCTAACTACATACCATTTTAATTGATCACTCATCTCCTTCTCCCTGATATTATGTTAGCGATGTGTAAAACAGTTTAAGCAAATAATTAATGATCTGGTCCATACCTAAGATAACCAGCGCAATAATTATAGCGGCAACCAATACCAAAACAGCGCTGCTTTGCAGCTCACGCCATGTAGGCCAGGTAACCTTTTCGGTTAACTCGATGTATGACTCTTTAATATATTCAGCTACGCCTGCCATTTTTATATTGTGCTTAAGCACGGGAACAAGGATTCGAACCCTGATCAAAGGTTTTGGAGACCTCTATTCTACCGTTGAACTATTCCCGTGTGTTATTTATAATAAGAAAACATAAGTTTGCCATTGAAGGCTAAACTTATGTTTTCAAATTAACCTTTTTATTGAAATATTATTATTTCAAGATTTCAGTTACCTGACCAGCACCTACTGTTCTGCCACCTTCACGGATAGCGAAACGTAAGCCTTTTTCCATTGCGATAGCGTTGATCAACTTTACAGTGATTGTAACGTTATCACCTGGCATAACCATTTCTACACCTTCGGCTAATGAAATCTCACCAGTTACGTCAGTTGTACGGAAATAGAATTGTGGGCGGTATTTGTTGAAGAATGGAGTGTGACGGCCACCTTCTGCTTTTGATAATACGTAAACTTCTGCTTTGAAATCGGTGTGAGGAGTTACTGAACCTGGTTTGCAGATAACCATACCACGACGGATATCAGTTTTCTCAATACCACGTAACAATAAACCTACGTTATCACCAGCTTCACCGCGATCAAGGATCTTACGGAACATCTCAACACCAGTTACAGTTGATTTCAAGTTTTCAGCACCCATACCAAGGATGTCAACTTGCTCACCTGAGTTGATTACACCACGCTCAATACGACCGGTAGCAACAGTACCACGACCAGTGATTGAGAATACGTCTTCAACAGGCATTAAGAAAGGAAGATCTGTCAAACGTGGAGGGATTGGGATGTAGCTATCTACAGCATCCATTAACTCCATGATTTTACCAACCCAGGTAGGATCGCCGTTAAGACCACCTAATGCAGAACCCTGGATAACTGGGATATCATCACCTGGATATTCGTAGAATGATAATAATTCACGAATTTCCATTTCTACTAATTCTAATAATTCCGGATCATCAACCATGTCAACCTTGTTCATGAAAACAACAAGTGCAGGTACACCTACCTGACGTGCCAACAGGATGTGTTCGCGGGTTTGTGGCATCGGACCATCAGTTGCAGCAACTACAATGATTGCACCGTCCATCTGAGCAGCACCAGTAACCATGTTTTTCACATAATCCGCGTGACCTGGACAGTCAACGTGTGCATAGTGACGGTTAGCTGTTGAATATTCAACGTGGGCAGTGTTGATGGTAATACCACGTTCTTTTTCTTCAGGAGCCGAGTCAATTGAATCAAATGAACGAGCTTCTGATAAACCTGCATCAGCCAAAACCTTAGTAATAGCTGCGGTAAGGGTTGTTTTACCGTGGTCAACGTGACCGATTGTACCGATGTTTAAGTGCGGCTTACTGCGGTCAAACTTTTCTTTTGCCATGATCTATAAATTATTTTTGTAGGTTAATTTTAACTTTAAATGTATGTTTTATAACACTGAGCCAACAATGGGATTTGAACCCATGACCTCTTCCTTACCAAGGAAGTGCTCTACCCCTGAGCTACGTCGGCTTATTTTCTTTAGTTTTCAGTTACCAGTTGTCAGTTTGCAGTTGTTAGTTATCTATATAACTGCAAACTACACACAGCTAACTGCCTTCTGTAACCGAGCGGAAGACGAGGTTCGAACTCGCGACCTATAGCTTGGAAGGCTATCGCTCTACCAACTGAGCTACTTCCGCTTGTTAAGCTTTCGGCTTATGATTTCAATTAATGAAACCTCAAACCTCTTTAATCAAGTCAGCAGTTTACAATTCCGTTAACTTATTGCTAACTGCGAACTATAAACTGCCTACTCAATATGTGGGGGGAGAAGGATTCGAACCTTCGTAGCCGAAGCAACGGATTTACAGTCCGTCCCATTTGACCGCTCTGGTATCCCCCCAGTAGTTGTTTCCGGATTTGGGATGTCCAAAATTGAAGCTAAACACCTCAATCCGAAAAAAACTGAGCCTCCTATCGGGATCGAACCAATGACCTACTGATTACAAGTCAGTTGCTCTACCAGCTGAGCTAAGGAGGCTTATATTTAATTTGCCTGGTTAATTATTGGGGCCTTATGGCTTCCGTTAATCGAGCGGCAAAAGTAATAAGCTTTTTGATATTTAAAAGAACTATTTTAACTTTTTTTTGAGGCGTTAAATACCTCCCCGAAAGGGACTGCAAATCTACAAAAATTATTATCGCTGCAAAATTTTTTATCAAAAAAAATCGGCAGGCTAAAAACCTGCCGATTTAGGCTTAAACCAAGCCCTTTATAATATTAAAAACCGTCCTCTGCTGCCGTTAAAACAGCTTTTTTGGCTGTAGCATCAGCAATGGCTTTCTTTTGTTTATGCTTTTCAATCTGCTTCCTCAGGCTTTCAACAGCCAGGTCGGTTGCTTCCTCAAAACTCTTACACTTCTCTTTAGCAAATATCTGATTTCCGGGCAGCAACAATTTTATCTCCGTTATCTTGTTGGCCTCATCTTCCACATTCTCAAGCTTTAAGTAAACTTCACCGCTAATAATATGATCATAAAACGTATCAAGCTTATCCGCTTTTTTCTGAATAAAATCTAAAAGTTTCTTGTCTGCGGTGAAATGAATTGACTGCACTGTAATTTTCATGTTTCCTCCTTTTTAAGCCTTTGGATGGGCGAGTTTATAAATAGATTTTAGTCGTTCAACTGAATTGTGCGTGTAAATTTGGGTAGCACTTAAATTAGCATGCCCCAAAAGTTCTTTAATTGAATTTAAATCGGCCCCGTTATTTAGCATAGTGGTTGCAAACGTATGCCTGAGCACATGCGGGCTCCGCTTGTTTTGGGTTGATATGTTGGAGAGGTATTTCTGCACTATTAAATAGATCAATTTCGGATAAGCATCGGCTCCTTTATTTGTAACGATCAATGTAAAGGAATTGTTATCAAAATTTTGATTTTTCTTTAACTCCAAATATTCGGGCAGCAGGATCTTCAGCTCATTGTTGATAGGAATGATGCGTTCCTTGTTGCGCTTGCCCAACACTTTCACTACTCCCGCATCAAGGCTAAGGTCCTGTTCTTTAATACCTAACAGCTCGGCGAGGCGGATGCCGGTGCCAAACAGCATTTCAATAACAAGCTTATCGCGCAGGCCCGGAAAGTCATTTGTAAAAATGTCATCACTATCTAACATTTTTGTGAGGCGTGCATCTTCAACTACTACGGGCAAGGTTTTAGCAACTTTTTGCGACCGTACCCTGGATACCGGGTTAGTTTCAACAACACCTTCCTGCAGTAAAAATTTAAAGTATTTGCGCAGCGTGGCCATTTTGCGGTTAACCGATCGGCCTGTAAGTTTTTGGTCAATAAGCTCAACCATCCAGTTACGGATATCATGATAGCTTATCTGCGATGGATGGGTAATAACCGGCTCGGGTGCGGGATCGGCACCGCCGGGATTGTTTAAAAAGCGCATGAACTGATCCAGATCAGACTGATATGCGGAAACAGTATGGACTGAATACCGCTTTTCATATTTGATGTATTGGATAAAACGCGCTAAAAACATAAAAAACTATTTATACATCCGGGATTATGAATGTACAAATAGTTTTAATATAGTGTTAAGAAATCTGAAAAAAATTCTTTCAACAAGAATTAAACAGTTTCCTGGTTCAAAGTCTGTTTGTAGATAGCATGTTTAACAACATGACGACGGGTTACAGATTTCTTTTCGAAAGCCTGACGACTGCGTAGTTCTCTTAAAACACCTGTTTTTTCGAATTTCTTTTTGAAGCGTTTCAATGCTTTGTCTAATGATTCGCCGTCTTTTACGTTAATAATGATCATAATTCCTAAAATACCTCCTTTCAAGGGAGGGCAAAGATAATCACAATGTTTTGAATATCAAAGAGAGAGCCGGAATTATTTTTTTGATTAAAGACCATTACATTACCGCGCCACAATTTCATTGCTCCATATAACATTATCAGTTTCCCGTCGAAGCGTTAGCCCGCGCATATCAAAAGGCAGCTGAGCCCCTTCAATATCCTTGTACAAACTCATCCCTATTTTAAAACCTTTAGATGTAAACAACTTGCCTTTGCCAGTATCAGTTAAAAAATACACCGGTATATAAAACGTTACCTGCTGATAAGGAGCAACCTTGTAAATGGAAGGGCTATTTTTAAAACAGTCCATCAAATTTGACGGGATTAATCTTACATTTTCGGCATTGGTTGTAAATATATCGAGCCATGAACACGACATATTAATATAGCTCAAGGTATCGGCTGATTGGTTATTGAGTGTAACTGGCACTACCGTGTAAAGGCACCTGTGCATGTTACCTGCATAATAACACACGGTATCCTTCATTTGCTTAACAGAATCCTGATTGATGGTTATTTTAAACTTCTCCCTGTCAGTAGCCGAAAGTTCAGCAAATCCCGCCGGAACAACACTTGCAGGATCATGCCGGTAAAAACCATGCCTTGTATCAAAAATCCCATCATCCCATCCCGTACGGATCAGTTTCGCGTTTACAAAATCTGAATCTATGCGAATACTGAATATTTGATTATATGCTACAAAAGATTGCTTTCTATGCAAGTCGGTCCTCATTTTGATAATATTACGCTCTTTAATTGAGGGATATATTGGAAAATGATTGCCTTGCAGTACGGAGAACCATTTTCCTGTATCTGATTTTAAGAGCATGCAGATACCATAACTTTTATTTAAAGTTAAAAGGAACAACATGATTACGATAAGGTAGGATCTTCTCATTTATTAAATATGAACTTAACAAGGCGAAATAGAGTCAATTATTTCTTCAAAAGCCCGTCCAGGTAATCCTTTAACCCTGGGTTTGACGGTACGGGCCCGTAAAGCATTGCCACCCTAAAATCCTTGTTAATAATTACAACCCTTGGTATTGAAAGTATCTTATATGCCTTCAGTTCTATTACATCGGCAAATAGCTGCATGCCTGTAGCATTATTTTTTTTCAAATGATCTTTCCATATCTTTTTATTATCACCCACACTTAAAGCAATGAATGCTATATCTGCATTACTTTCATATTGTTTTTTAAGCTTTTCAAAGTATGGCATTTCCTCAAGACAGGGGCCGCACCATGTGGCCCAAAAATCAATGAAGATTACTTTACCTTTTAAACTACTCAACTTTACCTGTTGATCATTTGCATTAAAAGCAGTAAAATCCCTGGCCTCATCGCCAGTAGTAAATTCCAGTTTACCGGTAAGCGTTTCCTTAGCTGCTTCCCGGTAGCTGCGGTTTTTTATCGAATCTATTTTAGGCAAAAAGGTTGCCAGCATCTTTTTATCATCCACCTGGTTTACCCGGTAAACCAGTTCATAAGCATATTGCCAATCTTTCAATTGGGCATCAACAGGAATATGTTTTCTTTCATAACTATCGAGAATGCTGTAGTAATTACTTCTGAATGCTTCAACCTTAAGGTTTTCGGCATTCATGAGGTTTACAGCATATTCATCCCATAAAGGATCTAAAAGTTTTTTTGTCTCGGCAAATATGGAGTCCTTTTTACTCTCAGGCACCTTGTTCCTTCTGATAAAAAGCCCTGCAAACAATTTGAAACTGCTAAACAAATCGGCTTCTATACGCGCCCTTTCAATATCAGCAAAAGCATTGGATAGCCCTTTAATAGTTTTAAGATTATCCCGCCGGGCCTGAGCTAATTGCAAAACTGTATCAAGAGTTTGCTGTAATGTATGCTTAATATTAAAACCACCATCCAAATACGAACCTGCTTTGGGAAACGGCACAGTTTTAAGGTAATTATCAGCCGCAGTTCCTGAACCACGAAACACCGATTTTTCGGGCGCGTTATTATCTATAACAACATTCAACACATCCCCGGGCGAAAGATAAAGCTCATTTCGTCCTAAAAGAAAGTAGTTTGCCTCTTTTAAATTGAATTTGATAGAAAAGTTACCATTGGTATCAGGGACGATTTGCAGGTTGCTTTCCGGGGGTTTTAAGTACAATAGCTCAGAATAATCGAGTAACACTACACGGTTATTAAAATTTACCAGCTTACCGGTTATAATTACTTCCTGTTTTTGCTGTTTTAAATCTGATACTTTTGGATGATTGAGAAATGCAGTACGCTTACTAAAGCTTACCGGTTTATCACTTTTAATGACTGGCTGCTTTTGTTGAGCGATAATTGGATTGTAAAATAGAAAAATGATAAACGAGAGCAGGATACATTTGATTTTCATGAAAGGTTTAAGATTATATAACTAAGATAGCTTTTTTAAGAAATGCCATTTGTTAAAAAATCTTAAATCTGTGCAATGCCCCGCCTCCAGGCCCTTATAAGTTTCTACATTAATACAGCAATGTTGTCCCCATAAACAACAAAGGCCGCCATAGGCAGCCTTTGTTATTATAATGATCTGTAATCAACAATTATTGTTTATCCCAGTATACTCTTGTATTAAGCGCATCCGGGCCCTGACGGGCAATTACAGCATTGTAATTAGTTTTGTTAAGGTCAAACTCAGTTTGCGGGTATTGTTGCCTGCGGGGGATCTTTTGATCAGGGCTTAATGAACCCGGAACCGGGTCAAGCAGTTTAGGCAAGCCTGTACGGCGGTATTCTGCCCATGACTCCCAACCGTTGCCTAAGAAACCAGCAATCCATTTCTGGGTCATGATCAGGTTCATAGCGTTTGCAGCCGAAAACTGAACTGATGCCTGTGCAAGATAAGCACTTTCGTCGGCCGAGCTAACAGCGTTTTGCTCCAGAGATGCAGCTATACCTTTTTTATAGAAATCGGCAGCAGCGCCATCACCACCGGCAATCCAGTTAAGGTGAGCAGCTTCGGCCTGGGTAAACATGATCTGGGCATATGATGTCCAAACAGTTGGTGAAGCCTGGCCCGAAACAGCCAAACCAATTAATGATACGTTACCAGGTTTACTGCGTGTTCCTTTGTTATAATTGCCTAAAGCATCGCCAAAAGTACCGTAAGGTAAACCTACGTATGTTTTTGAAGCTGTTTGTGCTGCATACACCGCTAACCTTGGATCATTAAGGCCGCTTAAGGTATTAACCACCAGGCTGCTTACAGCATAATCATAACGGTTGCGGTAATTAGTAAAATAAGGGTTTTCGTTAGTTTGGATAGCAAGGTAATCATAAACAGCGTTATCATCGTTTGAGGTCATTAAACCTCCGGCTACCGCTTTTGCATATTCTGCTTTACCTGTTGCAGGATCAACTTTTGAAAGCCTTAATGCCATAACAGCATGTAAAGAGTTCGCCCAATGTTTCCATTTTGTGGCATCGCCACCAAATAAGATATCACTTGATAAGGCAGCACCAGTATCGAACTGAGCCTGTGCCTCATCCAGCTCTTTCATCAATGCTGCATAGATATCTTTTTGCGCATCAAACACAGGTGTTAATCCGGATACGCCGTTCAATGCCTGAGAGTATGGGATATCGCCCCACCTGTCGGTAATAGTAAGGTATATAAACGCCCTTAAAATACGTGCTGATGCTATCTGATTAGCATTTGAACCAAATTTAATTGTCGACTGCAGGCTTTTCTTAGCCGGATCGGTATTAAACTGGATCAGGGTTTTCAAATCTTCAAGCGGGCCAGTGTAATAACCCTGGTAGTCATATTGCTTTAATGAAAACTGCGATTCGCTGGTATAAAATGTTTCGGCAAGATATTGTGAATATAATTCGCCGGTGAACGAGTTGATGTTGGTTGTTGCACCAGCACCGTTAATACCACCCAAATACTGCAGCGCACTGGTTAACAGGTAACCGGTTTGCGCGTTAGGTGACTGGTTGGGGTTAACGTTTAAATCGCCGCCCACTTTACATGAGGCAAGTATAAACATACCAGCCCCGATTATATATTTACTGATATATGATTTTTTCATGATTGAAGAACTTATTAGAATGTTACCTTAATATTGAACCCTAAGTTTCTGGTGTTTGGCAACTGGCCTCCTTCATAAAATGAAGTTTGCAGTTGCGATGGATCAACACCTTTAACCTTTGAATAGATCATCCATGGGTTTTGGGTTGTAATACCAAAGTAAGCAGTTTGGAATGGCAGTCTGCCTAACATCTTTTTAGGGAACGAATAACCAATGCTAACTTCCCTTAATTTAACGTATGAAGCATCATAAGTCCATTTTTCCCAGATCTGGCTGTATGACTGTTCGTATAAGGTACGGGTTTCTACATAAGTAGTGTTCGGGGTACCATCGGCATGTACGCCCGCAACCAGGGTACCACCGCCTTCGGCTACAGGGTTACGTACCGGGTTACCTTTGGCATTGTTGCCAACAGTTTCGATACCTAAGCCAGATCCGTTAAGGTTTTGCTGGGTAACTGATACAAATTTGCCGCCTTTCTGAAAATCAAGAGAGAATGCAAGTACCACGTTTTTGTAGTTAAATGAGTTGGTAAAACCGCCTGTGTAGCTTGGCAACATGCTGCCAAGGTTAACATTGTCCTGCCTTACAGGAAGGCCGTCGGCACCAATTATAATATTTCCTTTACCATCGCGGGCAAAACCAGAACCAATGATCTGACCGTATGACTGACCAAGGTAACCGTTGATACCAAAGCTTGGTGAACCCACAAAGCCAAAGCTTTGGGTACCTGCAGCCTGGTTACCACTTGCTAAACCATAACCGCCAAGGCCGTCAGGAGTTACCTTAACGTTTGTTACACCAGGATAAAGTGAAACGATTTTGTTACGGTTAAATGAAAGATTGAAATCGGCATTCCAGGTAAAATCTTTCGATTTGATTGGAGTACCACCAAGGCTGATCTCGATACCGTTGTTACGGATAGAACCTGCGTTGATAACAACTGTTGAATAACCGGTTGTACCGTTTACAGGTAATGATAAGATCTGATCTTTAGTAGTACGTGTGTAGTAGTTGAAATCAAATTTAACCCTGTCTTTGATAAAATGTAACTCGGTACCAATTTCGTACGAAGTTGAAAGACTTGGTGTTAAATTTGCATTAGGTAAAGTATTAGGTACTGTTTGCACAGCATCATTTCCGTGTGGGGTAGTACTTAGGTTATAAGTTGGAAATGTTGAGTAAATAGGTGCATCAGAACCTAACTTAGCTGCTGATAACCTCAGTTTACCAAACGTTAAGATATCGTTTTTAGCCATCAGCTCGGTAAACACAAATGAACCCGACAAACCGCCGTACCAATATGAGTTGTGGTTTACCGGTAAAGTTGAAGACCTGTCATTACGGGCATTGAAATCAAGGTATAAAAAGTCTTTATAGCCAAATGAAGTATAACCATAGTAACTGTTTACCCTTGAAAGTGCGTTATAGCTAAATGATGTTGCCGCGTTTGCAGAGTTGCTTAGTGTATACAAGTCTGGAATTGCCAAGCCACCTACTGTTGCACCAGAAAGATAAGTGTAACGGTCCTGACGTGTTTCGGCGTATACACCGGCTTTTACAGACAGGTCTTTAAAGTTATGGCTGTATGATACGTTACCTACATAGTTGTTTTCTTTGTAAGTATACTGGTTTTGTGAGTAAGCATCAGGGTTAATCGTACCCGAACCTACCTGTGCGCTCGCATCGCGGTTTAATAAATCTTCTCTTGCGATAAATGATGCAGAGATATCTTTAGTAAACTGGTAGCTTAAAGTTAAGTTACCGTAAACACGGTTGTTGTTTGATTTTGAAGTATTTTCATACGCCTCGGTATATGGGTTATCCCAGTAGTGAGGTGTTAAATCATCAGGGCTGGTAATGTTCCATGAAGTAAATGTACCATCAGCCCTTTTGTAATTTTTAAGCTTGTCAATTTCAACATCCCTGTGAAACCACTGACTGAAAGAGCCGGCAGTTTGGGTTCCGTATCCTTCCTGAGGTATATTGAATGAATTGATTTGCGAAAAGTTGGCGTTAGCGCTTACAGTTAATTTTTTTGTAAGTTTCAATTCGCCGTTTAAGCTTACGCTATTACGTTTTTGATCGCTGTTAGGAGTAATACCGGTACGATCGATATTGGTATATGATACCCTCAGGTTATAATCATCCGTTGCTTTTGAGAAAGCTGCATTGGTATTGAAAGTAACACCGGTGCGGTAAAAATCTCGAACGTTGTTTGGTTGCGGAACAAATGGTTTTAACTTACCAAAGTCGGGGTTTGTTGGATCCCAGAAATACCATGGTGCATAAAGCGTACCATCCATTTTAGGTCCCCAGCTTTCGTCAACGCCGTAATCGTAAATTTTTGTACCGTTAAATTTAGCGAATGAAGCAGGAGATCCGTTAGCGGGGTCATAAGTGTAAGTATCCCATTTAACGCTGGTACCACCACCATATTCATTTTGGTACTCCGGTAACTGGTAAACTTTTTCAAAAGTAGTTGATTGGTTAATAGAAACGCCAACACCTTTGTTTGAACCTTTTTTAAGCGTGATAACAACAGCACCTTCAGATGCACGCTGACCGTAAAGGGCAGTAGCAGCAGGGCCTTTCAATACCGAAACTGATTCGATGTCATCATTGTTCACCGCGTTTGGATCGGTAATAACACCATTTACCACGTAAATTGGGTTACCACCCGATAATGAGTTGATACCGCGGATACGGATAGTTGATGTACCAAATTTTGCACCAGAACCGCCTAACACCTGTACACCTGCAATTTTACCTGCAAGGGCTGTGTTAAGGTCAGATTGTTTGGTAACGCTAAGGTCATCACCCTTTACCTGCTGCGCAGCGTAACCTAATGATTTTTGCTGCCTTGTGATACCCAACGCAGTTACAATCACCTCGTTAAGTCCGCGGCTTGATGCCTCTAAAACCACTTTAAGGTTTGTTGAACTGCCAACAGGAACATCCTGTGTAGCGTAGCCAATAAAGCTGAATGTTAAAACCGCGCTGTTTGAAACGCTGAGTGAAAATTTACCGTCGACGGTAGTTTGGGTACCGGTTGTTGTACCTTTTATTTTAACCGATACACCCGGCAGAGGAAGACCGTCCTCCTTGGCTGTTACCGTGCCGGTAACAGTGTGATTTTGCGCAAAAAGCTGAGTTACAGCAAATACGAAACTGCACAAAATTAGTAGTAGTCGTTTTTTCATAGAAAAAATTTAGCTAATAGTTAAGCCGACAAACTTAATATCCAGGGGTAAAATAAAACGACATTTGAATGTAATATTTCCTTTACAAAAACTTATTTAACCATGGAGAATATTTTAGGAAATATCCAACAAGAAATTACCTTTGCGACCGTTAATACCATATGGCCGATTAGATCCGGCCGGTAATAAGTCAGTTAATATTGTTAATTATAAATTAGGAAAATGCGCGAGGCATTTTCCTAATTTGCTTTATAAGCCACTGTAAATCAAAACAGAATAAATTTAACTGCAACGAGAACTTGAAGAGAGAAATTTGCATGCAAGGGCTTGCAAAACTGTGTTGAAACTGGCAAATGAGGCCCGATAAAACATGCCGAAGAGGTAAAGGTTCAGGCTCAAAAACATAGCAAAAACATTGTTTTAATCATGTTTTCACATAAAAAAAATTAATGTAACAATATATTTACGTGATGTAAACCAAAGTAAACAGCCCCTGACCGAAGACTAAATGACACTAATTTGACAATAGGCGAATGTAAAAGATTGGTTATTTCAGCCTTTTGTGAACCTGTCTTTCCTTTTTTTATACCAAATTGCTTTTACTCCATACCTAACATTACCCGGGAACAAGAAATGTAACCAGGATCAATACGGCTAAGAGGTAAGCTTTTTTCATTCTTAAATATACCTTTCATTGATAAATTTAAGGAGCTTAAGTATTATGCTTTATTTGACCCGGGTATATGCTGCTTCTGTTCTCGGCTTAACTTTCGTAGTTTTCCATTTGCCATGAATGAGCTTACTGTAACCAATTCCGTATAAAGCATTGCCCCGTATCACATACTTTTCCTGGTAAAAATCGGGCTTACCACCATCTTCAGAATGTGAATCATCCTTTTCAAAAATTGTTACAGTGTCTGCAGATATTTTGTAAGTATCGCGAAACGTATAATCCAGCTCACAATTATAATTGTAAACCTTGCCCCCGGCTTTAAACTTTAGGGTGTTGATACAGGTGTTGGTTACCTTGTACATCCAGCTTGAATTTATTAATCCCGATTGGGTAGGTTGAATCGCGAGTACAAGAATAATTAATAACGATCTCATTTATTTTAAGATTCAGGGATAGTTTTTGTCAGCAATATAACCGTATTCTATTATATAAAATCAATTATTCTTGCATTAGTAAAAGTTTAGCGATGCTAAACTTTTACTAATAGAAAATCCCCTCAATCTGTCCCTTATCTATCCCCTTAACACCTCCCTGCTGATCACTATTTTCTGAATCTCGCTTGTCCCCTCACCTATGGTGCAGAGCTTAGCGTCACGGTAAAATTTCTCAACGGGGAAATCCTTGGTATATCCATATCCGCCAAAGATCTGTACAGCTTCAGTTGCCGTACGCACCGCCGTTTCGGAGGCAAAGTATTTGGCCATGGCCGATTGTTTAGTCACCGGCAAGTGCCTGTTTTTTAAATCGGCAGCCTGCATTACCAGTAGTTCGGCCGCTTCAATTTCGGTAGCCATATCGGCCAGTTTAAATGCTATCCCCTGAAAATTACCAATAGGTTGCCCAAACTGGTGGCGTTCTTTGGCATATGCAACTGCTGCCTCAAAAGCGCCCTTGGCTATCCCTAATGACAGGGCCGCTATCGAAATCCTGCCGCCATCCAGCACCTTCATGGCTTGTTTAAAACCTTCGCCTTCAATACCCAGCAAGTTTTCTTTAGGCACCCGGCAATTGTCAAAAATAAGTTCAGTAGTTTCAGAAGCGCGCATGCCCAGCTTGTTTTCCTTTTTACCATGCGTAAATCCAGGTGTGCCTTTTTCAATTACCAGGGCCGAGATTCCGTGCGAATCGCCTTTATTACCTGTACGTACCATCACCACGGCCACATCGCCTGATTTACCGTGGGTTATCCAGTTTTTGGAACCGTTAACCACATAATGATCGCCATCCAAAACGGCAGTAGTGTTCATGCCCAGCGCGTCCGATCCGGTATTGGCTTCGGTAAGCCCCCAGGCGCCAAGCCATTCGGCAGTGGCCAGTTTGGGCAGCCATTTGAGTTTTTGTTCTTCGTTACCAAAGGCCAGGATGTGTCCTGTACAAAGCGAATTATGGGCAGCAACCGATAAGCCTATGGCACCGCAAACTTTGGCTATCTCGCTTATCACGGTTACATATTCAAAATAGCCGAAACCCGAGCCGCCGTATTGCTCTGGCACAAATACGCCCATCATGCCAAGCTCGCCCAGTTGCTTAAACAAATCTACAGGGAAATGCTGGGCTTCGTCCCATTCCATTACATGAGGTTTAATATAGCGTTCGGCAAAGTCTTTAGCCATCTGGCCAACCATTTGCTGATTTTCATTCATACCAAAATCATACCCACCAGTTGGCTGGGTATCAGTTAACAAAGCATCCATATGTACATTTATAATTGGTTATTAACAAAATAACGTATAAAAAATGAGATTGGTTTGCCCATAAAAGCCTGCAAATCAAGAACGGTTTGGTATTGGGTATGAATTATAGGTTTAGTTGAAATAGGGTAGTTTTAAGGAGGGTAAAATTAGTGGAAAATATTTTTCAGGAATTATTTGCAGGGAATTGGTTTAGGCACCATCTTTAATTATTTTGCTTCACCACAGGCCACATAGTAACACAAAACATTATAAATTGTCTTCTATATCGTCCATCGCTTCATTAAAATCAAGAATCTGCTTTGGGTCATTCTTATAATTCTCAGCACGTTCTCTTACTATATTTGCCTGCCATTCGGGCACTCCTATTTCTTCCTGTTCAATTTCCATAATTAATACCCGCTTTCCATTTCTGTTATAATCAATTCAGGCTTATTTATCGAATACCTGAAGCTGACCGAATCGCCTTTGCCAAGGTTTTTGAGATTTTCATCCCAGCCGCCAATGTGTTCGTACGTCACATTACCTATTGTATATTGTACATGTAACGAGTGACCTTTATGATAAAAAATTTTAGTAATAACACCCTTACCATAAGCAGAGTGACTATTGATCTCTTTTAAATTTGCAGCCCTGTTCCTATTGCCTACAACAATTAACCGCCATAACCCAGCTATCACTAAGGTAGTCATGATAATGAGCGGTAAAAAATTTTGAAATTTATTTTTTAATTGAGGCTGTTTCTTATTCATAGCGTTGCCTGCGGCCCGGGCTGTACGTTACAAGTCCTCGCCTTTCCTGTGCCCGCAATCCCAACCCGCGCTGTGGGCTTTCCACTGCCATCCCTAACGCGGGCATTTTCATTAGCACTAAAACTTTCGTTAAAAAAGAGCAGCTAATAAACCTATCAATAATCGGCCAATACTACCAGCTTGTCGCAAATAGGCGTAATCCGTTCTTTACCATTCAAAAAGCCAAGCCCAACCACAAACGAAAAACCGGCAACTACGCCGCCCATTTCTTTGATGAGTTCGCTGGCTGCAGTTACTGTACCACCGGTAGCCAACAAATCGTCATGCAGTAATATATGCTGACCAGGTTCAAAAGCATCAGTATGCAGTTCGATAGTAGCGGTGCCATACTCCAGCTTATACGCTTTTTGCTTTATGGTGAAAGGCAGTTTGCCCGCCTTGCGCACCGGAACAAACGGCACCCCTAATTTGGTAGCCAGCGTAAGGCCAAACAGGAAGCCTCTGCTTTCGATACCAGCCACAGCATCAATCCGGGTGCCCTGCAGCTGCTCAACAAAAGCATCAATGATATTTTCGCACAGTTCCGGATTTTTGAGTATGGGGGTGATATCTTTAAAAATGATTCCTGGTTTTGGAAAATCAGGAATATCCCTTATGGCTGCTTTAATTTGCTGAGCTATCATTTGAAAACTAAATAAGGCCCAATTTTACGCAAAATTCCTTCATTAAGTATGGCAATATTTTTCAGGTCGGTCAAAGCATTGTAATTACCATGCTCATCGCGGTAAGCGACAATGGCATCCATCTGTTTAAAGCTCAGATAAGGGAAACGCCTGAGTTCATTAAATGTGGCGGTATTAATGTTCACTTTAATAATATGTTTCCCATCAACCGTAATACCGTCTTTAATCTGGTTATACTTTTCCTCGTCAATACCATAAACTTCCTTTAATTGTTCCTTACTGTGAAATCCGCCTATCCGCCCACGATAATGCACAATGCGCCGGGCAAATGCCGGGCCTATCCCCCTGATCATGGTAAGCCTGGCCGAATCGGCACTGTTAATCTCTATCACTTCGCCTGGTTTGGCTTTGTTTACATGATAGGCAGGGCCATCGGGCAGGCTGATGTATGGCTCAAGGCGTTTGTATTCGGCCGGGTTAATACTGTACATTTTTTGCACATCACCTTTGGTGAAAAACCGTCCGCCCTTTTCTTCATAATGTTTAATTACCTGTGCCTGGTGTTCGGTGAGGCCAAGCTTTATCCAGCCGGTAAGGGGTAAGTTGTTGGGATTAAATTTAAAGAGCGTGGCAGGCGAGGCACTATGATCACCTGCAAACGTATTCTCATCTGCTATAAGATCGCCCGTTTTATCGGCATCGGCAATCGCTTTATCAAATGCCTTAAAATTTATTGTATTATCTTTGCGGTTTGCCTGGAACGCATATGGGGCCAGCAAAACCATTGCAATTAAAATAATCAACACTACTATTCCGTTCCATTCCTTTTTAGTGATGGACAGGTAGCTTTTAATTTGCGGCCTCATTTATATACATTCCTGAGGTTAAATTAAATAAAAATTTAGGATATTTATTTGTTAAAACATACTGCTGATAAACAATGAAAGTTATAACCACCGAAGAGTTTGCCAAAGCCACCAAACTGGATAAGTTGAAAATGCCGGGCCTGGCCGCTTTATTGATGGAGCTAATGAAAATAAACCAGGTTAATGACCTGTTTGCCCAGGCACAGCCAAAGCAAGGCCCTGAGTTTGTTGATGCTATATTAGAGGGTTGTGGTATTGATATTGAATTTGACGAGCGCGAACTGCGCAACATACCCAAAGATGGTAGTTTTATAGCCATAGCCAATCACCCTTACGGTGGTATTGAGGGTATGGTGCTGCTAAAGATCCTGTGCATGGCCCGCCCCGATTCAAAGCTGATGGCCAATTTCCTGCTTAAAAAGATCCCCAACCTTGCCGACTACTTTGTAGCCGTAAACCCTTTTGAAAACGTTGAACATTCATCAAGCATCAGCGGTTTAAAAAACACGCTCGAACTGTTAAACCAGGGAACCCCGATAGGGATTTTCCCCGCCGGTGAGGTATCAACCTTTAAGGTGGAGCAAAAACAGGTAACTGATCGCATGTGGCATCCTGTTGTGGGCAAGATCATAGCTAAAGCTAAAGTGCCGGTAGTGCCCATTTATTTTCATGGCAACAATGGCCTGCTTTTTAACCTGCTCAGCTTGCTGCACCCTACCCTGCGTACAGCCAAGCTACCGTCTGAGCTATTTAACAAACATGGGCATACTATTAAGCTGCGTATAGGCAAACCTATTAATGTAACCGAAATTCCGGAGTATACCAACACTACTAAACTGCTTAACTTTTTACGTGCCCGCACCTACGCCTTAGGTACTGGTTTAGAAGAGGAAAAGAAGATCTTCAACCCGCGCAACCTGTTTAAAATTAAACGCGATGCCGAAGATATAGCTCCCGAAATGGATCATGCTATCCTCGAAAAAGAAATTGAGCCACTGCGCGAAAACTATAAGGTTTGGACCGAAAAAAACTACGAGGTATTTATTGTACCAACGGCAACCATCCCTAACGTAATCCGGGAGATTGGCCGTTTGCGGGAGATCACGTTCCGCGAAGTTGGTGAGGGTACCAATAAAAGTATCGACCTTGATGAATATGATATTTACTATCACCACCTGTTCATCTGGGATTTTGAGGCCAAAATGATAGTAGGCGCCTACCGGATTGGTTTAGGCGATGAGATTTTTTACAGCGTGGGCAAAAAAGGATTTTATGTAAATGAGCTATTTAAACTTAAAACGCAGTTTACGCCGGTATTACGCCGCAGCCTTGAGCTGGGCCGTTCCTGGATCCGCAAGGAATATCAAACCAAACCGCTGCCGCTATTCCTGCTATGGAAAGGCATCCTGAAATTCCTGATAGATAACCCAAGGTACCGGTACCTCATCGGTCCGGTAAGTATCAGCAACTCCTTTTCCAAATTTTCCAAGTCGCTTATTGTCGATTATATCAACCGCAACCATTTTGATCATGAAATGGCGCAGTATGTTAAACCGCGCAAAAAATTCAAGGTTGACTTTGCCAAAATTGATACTGACCTGCTCATGGCCGGCGAAGATAGCTTTAAAGGCCTCGATAACCTGATATCAGAAGTAGAAACCCGCAACATGAAAGTTCCGGTACTGCTGCGCCAGTATATTGCCCTAAACGCAAAGATCATCAGCTTCAATATCGACCCTAAATTTGCCGATTGTCTTGACGGTTTCCTGGTGCTCGACCTTGAAAAAGTACCGCAGGACATATTGGATAAGCTGGGGAAAAATTTGTAACAACCCAATTTACCATCAAACTTATCAATGCCGTTTCATATTTTGAGGCGGCATTTTTTGTACATTATTATTAACGCCGGTTATTTAATGTTAAGCAATGTTAACAAATCGCCATGCCTGCTTACGATGAACTTACTTTTATCGTAAGCAAATCAAACTATGAAAAAGAAACTCAAAACTGTATTAATACTAATTGCCTTATCCCTAACGGGGATTGTTATTTTCCAAACATATTGGAGCATAAACGCCTATCAGGTAAATAAAAAAACCTTTGACGCCAACATTGATGCAGCCATGCAGCACGCACTTGACAGCTGCAAGAAAGATTATTTTGATTCGATAAGGGTAGTTTTAGTGAGGAGACTTTCTGATCCTAATGTTGTCATAAAGATCGATACCGTTCGCCTTCAAAAACGCTCTTTTCAGAATGAAATTATTGATACCGTTTACGATCAAAAAAAGCAAAAACGTTCGCACGCGATAATTGCAAAAGTGACGCCGCCAAATAAAGAAAACGATGCCAATGCCCTGCTCAACATCTGGCTCTTTAATCACCATTCCTTATCAAACAATCCTGTTCATTCAAGCGTACCGATATACAACTACTATAAACACCAAGTTGGCAATACAGCTACCATTCCGCAAGTATTAACTGAAATGGCTTTTTATACTCCCAAATTAGCATCTTACATCATTGCTATACTAAGTATTGGCGATATCCCGGTATTTCCTCCACACCCGCCGGCATCATCAAAAAGCCCGGATAACAAACCATTGCCTTATGATTCTATTTTTAAAAACGCCACCTTTTCTATGCCGCCTAATTATCGGCAGGCCACCGTCCTGAAGGTCAAAAAATACTATACTGCCGAACTTAACAAAATGCACATCTATACTCCTTTTCATATAGCCGTAACAAATACTCCTACCCAGTCGCAAAGCCCTACGTCAAGTTACAGCGAAACCACTGAATATAATTATAGATACAACGCGTTTCTTCTTTTCAACCAGTATAATTCCAATCCTCTATTTCTCAGGGCCACTTTTCATCAGGTACAATTTGCTGTTATAAAAGGAATGGTGATCACACTTATCTGTTCGATGCTGCTCATTCTGCTTACCATCTATTGCTTTTATTATATTATCCATACCATTAATCAGCAAAAGCGGCTCGCCGAACTAAAAGATGATTTCATCAACAACATGACTCATGAGCTTAAAACCCCCATTGCCACTATAACTGTTGCAATAGAAGGGCTTCAAAAATTCAATGGCTTAAATGATCCGGAAAAAACGCAGCGGTACCTGCAAACATCGCGCAATGAACTTAACCGCTTAAACGAACTGGTTACCAAAGCACTTAATGTGGCAGCTTTTGAAAATGAAGAAATCTCACTAACAAAAGAAAAAATTGAAATAGATGTGCTCATAAACGAAGCGATATCGACCGAAAAGTTAAAAGCTGATAAGGCCGTAACCATTAATTACAGTAACAAAAACAACATAAAGTATATTGAGGCAGATAAACTCCATTTCAGGAATGTAATAGTTAACCTGCTGGATAACGCCATAAAATACACGGATGGGCCGGCCAATATTGAAATAGAACTATCAAAAGCCGACAAGCAAGCTCAAATATCTGTTAAGGACAACGGCATAGGCATACCTGCCCAGCACATTAACCGGGTATTTGATAAATTTCATCGCGTGCCTACAGGTAACCTGCATAATGTAAAGGGTACCGGGCTTGGGTTAAGTTATGTTAAGTATATTGTAGAAGCGCATGGCGGCAGCGTTGCTGTAAAAAGCCAGATTAACGCAGGCAGTAGTTTTACCGTCACCATACCACTAAAAAATGAATAAGATCCGCGTATTATTAGCAGAAGACGAGCTGGCACTGGCTCATATTGTACGCGAAAGCCTGGAAGAAAGCAACTTTGAAGTAATATTATGCGCCAATGGCGAACAGGCGCTGCAAAAGTATCAAAGCTCAAAACCCGATATTTTGGCGCTTGATGTAATGATGCCCAAAATGGACGGTTTCCAGGTAGCAAAAAAAATCCGCGATAGTGACAAAATAACACCCATCATATTTTTAACAGCCCGCTCCCAGCCTAAAGACGTTGTAGCCGGGTTTGAATCGGGGGCCAATGATTATTTGAAAAAGCCGTTTAGTGTGGAAGAGCTGATTGTTAGGATAAAAGTGCTTTTAAGCAACAATCGTTTGCTGGATACGCCTAAGCCAAAACCCGAAAATGAAAACTATCAGATAGGCAGTATCAATTTCACGCCGCTTAAAAATACCGTAAGGCAAGGCGTCAATACATGGCGGCTAACCAATCGCGAAAGTGAGATCTTGAAACTGCTTTGTAAAAGTCGGCATGAAGTTATACCCAGGAAAATGCTGCTTGATGATATCTGGGGCGATGATAGTTTTTTTAACGCCCGCAGCCTTGATGTGTTTATCAACAAACTCCGGGGCCATTTAAAAGCCGATCCTAATGTACAGATCATCACCATACGCAGCGTCGGATATAAACTTGTTTGGTAAAACATATTTCCAAAAAACAAAAAACGCCCCCGATTAACATCGGAGGCGTTTTTATTAGCTATATTTTGTTTTACAATTACCAGCTGTAACGTAAACCAAATTGCATTTGCCACCTTGAAGTAAACAAGTCAACTGAATACGGTACTCCAGGATTCTGGAAAGTATAAGTTGGGTATGTAGTTGCTGCATTGGCATATGAAGGCGTAGTTTTTGGTGTTAAACCAACGCTTGAGGTTGAGTTATACGTATTTGCTGAGAAGTAATAACGGCCCCAGTTTTTGCTCAACAGGTTGGTAAGGTTGATGATGTCATAAGTAAATGTGATCATCTGTTTATGCTTACCTGAACCAAATTTAAAGTCCTGAGTGAAACGGAAGTCAAGATCATTGTTCCATGGAGTGAACGCGGCGTTACGCTGAGTAAACTGACCACGACGGGTGCTCAGGTATTTGTCTGCATCAATAAATGCATCAAATTTTGCTGCCTGTTGTGCTGCTGTCTGAGCAGGAGCAGTTCCTGAAGCTGGCAGGTCCTGGAAGAACTTAACAGTTTCGCCCCTGTTAGGGATATAAGCTAAACTAACTTGCTGACCGGTTCCGTCGATAGCATTCGGGTAAAAACCATAGGTATATGGGTTACCTGATTGTGCGCTGAAGAAGAAGGTAAAGTTAGCAGTATAGTTATGCTCTCCATCCCAATCATGTTTGAAGTTAACGTTTGATACGATGCGGTTACGGATATCAAAGTTTGAGTTAGCCAAACCAGGGTTATTTGGATTTAAAGCCTGGTTAAGCTGCCAGTTTGACTCCATAGAGTTACGGATACCGTTGGTAACATCTTTTGAATGGCCAAAAGTATAAGCAACTGAGAAGTTTAAGGCGCTTTGTGCATCAAACTGGGTTAATTTAGCAACCTGTGCTGTAGCACTGTAACGGTAACCCTGGCTTGTGTTTGAAAGTAAATAAGCATTGGTATATAATGAATTTACTTTTGTATTGATGAAAATTGGCTGTTGGTGCTGAGTATCGTAAGGATAGAAAGTTGACTGATCGGTAGTATTTACCTGTTGGAACTTTAAATCGTGGATAACTTTGGTATAGATACCTTCTACAGTAAATTTCCATTGGTTATCAGTTGAATAATCAACAGCTAAGCTGCTTCTCCATACTTGCGGCATTTTGAAGTTATTGTCAATTAAGTCAACCTGGGTTGCACCATTAGGGTCATTGATGTTAACGCCCCTGTCTTTAACATAACCGGCACCACCAATATTCGGGGCCTGAACAACACTTACACCTGCCGGAGGGGTTTTGTTGTCATATGCACCGTAAGTAACACCATTGTTGTAGAATGAATAACCGAACCACGCAAAAGGAACACGGCCGGTGAAGAAACCACTACCACCACGCAGGATAACGCTTTGGTCACCCAATGCATCATAATTAAATGATACACGAGGGTTAAACTCTGCGTTACCAAGATAGTTTTGTTTGATATCTTTTGGTTTGGTATAGGTAAATGATGCACCATAGTTAGGATCAACCGGCGCATTTGTAGTTTTTGAGCTTAAAGGCTGTTTGTTAGGTACATCAGCATAATCTACACGAAGAGCAGCAGTTAACTTAAAGTTATCAGTGATCTGAATTTCGTCCTGACCATATAAGCTAAACAGGTTAACTTTAAATTTAGCCGATGGATTAGCTAAGATATAGTCGCGGGTGTTATTAGTATAGTTAAAGTTAGCACGTACACGTGAAGGCTTATCAGCTAAGAAATCGGCAACGCTTTTAAATGCGTCACGGCCATTCCATGCGTTAACAAAGTTGTAAGTGATATCATAAAACTCGTTGTGTGTACCGAAAGTAAATGTATGCCTTCCTTTTGTGAAGGTTAAGTTATCGGTAAACTCAGCAGTTTTTTGGTGCATATCAAAAATGGCAGCCTCACGGTCGGTACCAACAAATATGGTTGTACCTGGCGTGTTACCTGTGATCTCGATTTGCGGTAAAGCAGGGTTTGAATTTGGATCGCGGTAATCATGAACGCTTGAGTAACCTAATACCAGGCTATTACTTAAGCTGTTTGAAAACCTTGATTTTAACTCGGCAACTGTTGAAGTTGAGTTGTTATGTGATGTATAGTCAATACCACCAAAGCGGAAGTTTTGCTGATCACGCTCTAAGTTAGTTGCTTTTGAAGTAATGGTATTGTTACGGATAGTTAACTGGTTATGATCATCAATGTTCCAATCCAAACGGTTAAAGAATTTGTTTGAATTTGAAAAAATTGAAGTATTATCATAAGTACCGGCGTTTAAGCCTGCATCGCTGAATTTTTTAGCGATTGCCTGTGCATCAGAAAGGGTCAGGATATTAGCTGAACCTGCTGTACCTGCACCGGCGATAACCGGGTCAACACGGCGTGCTATTTCTTCGTTGGTGAAGAAGAATAATTTGTTTTTGATTATCGGGAAACCTAAACGGATACCGGTTTGATAATCATGAAAAGTAGATGGCAATTTTGAACCATCACCACCTGAAGCAGCAGGGGCATTGTTGTTACCTACCAGGAACGCGCCACGGCCGTAACCATAAACAGCACCTGAAAAATCATTTGTACCGCTACGGGTTACAGCGTTGATACTACCACCCAATACGTTACCAATTTTGATATCGTAAGGAGCAACATAAACCTGGATATCCTGGATAGCGTCAAGCGATATAGGGCTTGTACGTGTGCTGCTACCTACCTGACCTGAAGCATTGTTCTGACCACCTAATGATGGGCTGAAACCAATCGCGTCGTTATTGATAGCACCGTCAAGCGTTACGTTATTGTAACGGTAGTTGGTACCCTGAAACGAGTTGTTATTGCTTTGAGGGGTGTTCCTTGTTAAATCCTGTAAGCTGCGGTTAATTGATGGAGCAGTACGGATCTGATTTTGACCGATACGGGTACTTGCACCTGTTTTAGCCGGGCCTGCAGATGCTTTTACTTTAACTTCCTGCAGGGTAGTAGTTTCGTCCTGCAATACAAAGTTTAAAGTAGCGTTACCTAACTGAAGGGTAAGGTCGCTGCGTTCGTCTTTTTTGTAACCGATAAAAGTAGCGGTTACAGTGTAAGGGCCACCCGGGTTAATGTTGTTAACCGAGAAGCGGCCTTCGGCGTTGGTTTGTGCACCATACCTGGTACCTGTGCTGGTATTAAGTACAGTAATGGTTACACCCGGAAGTGTGGCACCCTTTTGGTCTGTAACTTTACCATTAAGTACCGAGGTGGTGATCTGAGCGTTTGCAACGCCCCCAACCCCAATAATTATTAGTGTTAAAATAATAAAGTAGAGCTTTTTCATTTGTGATTTTTTATTGCACAAAATTGCCCTACCAATGTTAAGTTTACATTAACAACAGATTATTATATTAACAACTGCTTAATGTTTTCTTTTTTACTTAACACAAGCGATCCAAACATAGATTAAAAATCATTGACTATCAATATCATACAAAAAATCAACGTATCATAATGTTAATTTTTTATTTATCACATGTGCAATATAAATTACACAGCCATGAGCTTTATAGCTAAAAAAGTGTTGCCTTTATAAGGCATATATAGCTAATAATAATTAGCGCTTTAACAAAGGCTTAATACATTATTGGCTTAAATCAATTTTTGATTCTCAGTTTATTAAGCAATTGATTTAACAGGTATGCAGGTGCAATAATTAATGATTTGATATTGAGCCCTTTTGTTGCGTATTGCGGCTCACGGATATTCCCTATCAGCAATGCACTTAGCGAAGGGATAAATACAGAAATGCATAATAACCACATGGCAGGGCCCCCTGCCTGCTGCCATGATACAAGCTCCATTATACCATAACTAAACCCCAACAAAATAAATAAGATAAAGTAAGATATAATTGGCGAGAGCTTTAAATAAAAGTAAATAGCAATAGCTATTACAAACGAGGCCCAATTAAAATACCCGTTATAAACACCCAAAAACGCCAGGTGCGGAAACGGGATTGACCAGATCAGTCCAAATACACTAAACGCCAAAGTTGGGATACATATATAATGTATAACCTGGTTAACCTTTTCCTGGTGGGCTTCTTCATACTCCCTGAAATAACGATCAACAGGGCGCTCACCGGTACTTGCAGTAGTTTTAACTACTGCTTTCTGTTTATTATTTGATGTTTTTGCGGTCACGCTGTAAAAATAAAAAACCCTTTCAGTTTTTATGCCGAAAGGGTTTTGTTTAATTTTATAATGATTACTTGGCAAAGGCTACCGAACGGGTTTCCCTGATAACGGTAACTTTAATTTGGCCAGGATAGGTCATTTCTGTCTGGATCCGGTTTGAGATATCAGCAGCCAATACTTCTGATTGCGCATCGCTGATCTTTTCACTTTCAACAACAACACGCAGTTCACGGCCGGCCTGTATCGCAAAGGTTTTTTCTACACCCGGATATGACAATGCCAGTTCTTCCAGTTCTTTTAAACGTTTGATGTAGCTTTCAACAACCTCACGGCGGGCACCCGGACGGGCACCTGATATAGCATCGCAAGCCTGGATTATCGGTGATAGCATTGAAGTCATCTCAATTTCATCGTGGTGGGCGCCTATAGCATTGCAAACTTCAGGGTGCTCTTTATATTTTTCGGCCAGCTGCATACCCAAAATAGCGTGTGGCAGTTCCGGGTTATCATCAGGTACTTTACCAATATCGTGCAGTAAGCCGGCACGTTTAGCCATTTTAACATTTAAACCAAGTTCGGCAGCCATGGTAGCGCAGAAGTTGGCAACCTCGCGGGAGTGCTGCAACAGGTTTTGACCGTATGATGAACGGTAACGCATCCGGCCAACCATACGGATCAACTCGGGGTGTAAGCCATGAATACCAAGGTCAATTACAGTACGCTCACCAATTTCAACAATTTCTTCTTCAATCTGCTTTTTGGTTTTGGCAACAACCTCTTCGATACGCGCCGGGTGGATCCGACCGTCGGTTACCAAACGGTGCATAGCCAAACGGGCAATCTCGCGCCTTACCGGGTCAAAACCCGAAAGAATGATAGCCTCAGGGGTATCATCAACAATGATCTCAATACCGGTAGCAGCTTCCAAAGCACGGATATTACGTCCTTCACGACCGATGATACGACCTTTGATCTCATCATTTTCGATATTGAAGATTGATACCGTATTTTCAATGGCACTTTCGGTAGCAGTACGCTGTATGGTTTGAATAACTATTTTCTTTGCCTCTTTAGTAGCGGTAAGCTTAGCCTCGTCAACAATATCCTTAATCTGGATCATTGCTTTTGTACGGGCCTCTTCGCGTAAGGTATCAACCAACTGGGTTTTGGCCTCATCAGCAGATAAACCGGCTATGGTTTCCAACTGTTGTACATGTTGATTTTTCAGGATTTCAACCTCCTCTTGCTTTTTAACCACTACTTCGGTTTGCTTTTCAAGATTTTTGCGGGTATTATCCAGTTCGCTCTCCTTGCGGTTAACGTTTTCCATACGCTGGTTAAGCGACTGCTCTTTTTGCTTGATCGTGTTTTCGCGCTGGTTTATAGCATTGTTTTTATTGTTCACTTCCTGCTCATGCTCAGCTTTCATTTGCAAAAACTTCTCTTTGGCTTCAAGCAGCTTGTTTTTCTTCAGGATATCAGCATTATTTTCAGCGTCCTTTAAAATCTTTTTCACTTTATTTTGAGCTGAGGCCTCCTGGTCTTTAAACAATTTTCGGAGCAGGAAGCGGCCTATCATGACGCCTACAATGGCGCCTACAAGCAGGCCGATGATAACGTATAGTAATATGTCCATTTTAGGTTTGGTGGTGTTGTATATATGTAAATAAAAAAACCGCAACTAATTCTTAAGTATCATGTATTTAAAACCTCATTTCGGATATTGGGGACCATGGGTTGGTTAACGTTAATCGTAACTAACGCATGCCTCTTGATCCGCTTAATATTGAAGCGTTAAGTTTTTAATAGTGAAACCTAAAATTTAACTGCGGTTAAATCTTAATGTGCTCTGTATGTATATTATATAAAGAACGATTATTACTTCGAAAAAAATTCTGTCAACAAATGATCTAAATGATAAACCTTTTCAGTTACCTCCGTATCTTCTACGGTAACCTTTTTTTCTGCCTTTAACGATGAGGTGGCGTAATGCAACACACACATCGAAAGCAAATCCTGCTTATCCCTAACCGCATAATTTTCCTGATATTCCTTTATCCGGTCGTTGATTAGCTTTGCCGCCCTGCGTATTATTTCTTCTTCCTCCATGTTAACCTTTAAGGGGTAAACACGGTCAGCAATATTTATTTTTATTGAGATTTCTCCCATTTGAGCTTTTCACTTTTTGTACTATTTTTTCAATAATACAATACACTTATCTATTTCTTGCACAAAGTCGTTAATTTTTTGCTTAATGTCAACACTTTTTTCATTTGTTTCTGAAAAAGACTTGGCAACTTTAACAACTTTCAATTTTTCTTCCAGTTCTTTTGTCTTGGCCTTACTGGCATTAAGGGCTACTGTAAGCGCCTCGCTCTCCAGTTTTAAAAGGTCATTTTCTTCCTGCAAAGCAGCGCACAGTTCAATCAGGCGCTCGGTTTTATCTACAATTTTATTTAACTGCTCTGCTAATGAGGCCATGTTTTTGGTTAATTGGTTGATTAAGTTGATTGAGTTTTATTTCATTAAGGCCAATCAGAATACAACCTAATCAACCACTCACTCAATCAACCGTTCAATATCTATTTCCTGATCTCCGCTCCGGCTTCTTTTCCTAAATTATAAATTAATTTCTGCATAATAGAATCAATTGCCTTATCCGTTAACGTTTTTTCAATATCCTGGATGATAAAGCTTAACGCGTATGACTTTTTACCGGCAGGCAGCTTATCGCCCTGGTAAACATCAAACACATCAACTTCCTTCAGCAATTTGCGCTCGGTACGCTGTGCAATCTGTTTCAACTGGCCAAATGATACGCTCTGATCAATCAGCATGGAAAGATCACGCCTTACAGCCGGGAATTTTGATACCTCCTGGTAAACGATCTTATTTTTACGGATAGCCGCCAATACCAGGTCGAAATTGAAATCGGCATAAAACACCTCTTTATCAACATCCACCTTTTTCAGCGAGGCTGCTGCTACCGAACCAAATTTTACCAATTGCTTACCGTTTAACATGTATTGAATGCCAAACGACATTTTTTTGCAGGTAGCATCCTCAACTGTAAAGTTGCTGATGTTCAGGCGCTGTAAAATACCGTCGACCACAGCCTTGATATTATAGAACGATACCGGCTTTGCTTTCTGGTTCCATTGTTCGCCTGTATTTGCACCGGTAATGAAAATACTGAAACGCTGTGTTTCGATATACTTATCATCGTTAAGGCTATACACCTTGCCGAACTCATAAAATTTCAAATCGGCACTACGGCGGTTCTGGTTATAAGCTATAGCTTCCAAACCAGAATATAATAGCGTTTGACGCATGATGTCCAGATCGCTGCTTAAAGGGTTCAGGATCTTTACGGCAGTATCCAGGTTATCTGAATAAGCAGATTTGGTAAGCGAATTAGCCAGGATCTCATTAAAGCCATTCGCGCTCAGCAAATCCGACAGCTGATTTTGCACAGTATCCTTTTCCGGACGGATGGAATTATTAAGCGATGCCCTGATCTGTGTAGGGATCTCGATGTTGTTATAACCATAGATCCTCAGGATCTCTTCAACCACATCCACATCGCGGGTAACATCCACGCGGTATGGCGGCACTTGTAACGACAGCGAATCCGCAGTTTCATTCGCTATCTTAATATCAAGCGCCGTAATGATACCTTTAATTTCATCATTGCCGATCTTTTTACCGATCAGTTTATCGATGGTATTATAAGTGATCTCTACAGCGAACGGCGCAACCGGTGCAGGGTAATGGTCGGAAATTTGTGACGATACCTCACCACCTGCAACCTGCTGAATTAACAAAGCAGCACGCTTCAAGGCAAAAACGGTCATATCCGGATCGGTACCACGTTCAAACCTGAACGAAGCATCGGTTTTTAAGCCATGCCTTTTTGAAGTTTTACGAACAGATACCGGATTGAAATAAGCACTCTCCAGGAAAATATTTTTAGTTGATTCCTTAACACCTGATTTTGCACCGCCAAATACGCCTGCTATACACATCGGCTCTTTGGTATTACCAATCATCAGATCATCGGCAGATAGTTTCCTGTCAACATCGTCAAGTGTTTTAAATACCGTGCCATCGGCATAGTTTTTCACCAATACTTTACCGCCGGTTATTTCATCAGCGTCAAAAGCATGTAATGGCTGCCCAAGCTCATGCAGTACATAGTTGGTAACATCAACAATGTTATTGATAGAACGGATGCCGATAACAGCAAGGCGCTCTTTCAACCATTTTGGCGATTCCTTAACCTCAACCCCACTAATGGTTACTCCAGAGTAACGCGGCGAAGCTTGTTCGTTCTCAACAATAACCGGTATAGTGCGACTGGTATTATCAACTTTAAAAGCACTTACATCGGGCTTGTTAATGCCTATTTTCAGGAAAGCGGCTATATCCCTTGCTGTACCCAAATGCGAAGCCGCATCGGCACGGTTAGGGGTTAAGCCAATCTCGTACATGTAATCGTCGTTCAGCTTGAAGTATTCTTTAGCAGGAGTACCTATGGGAGCGTCCTCCGGCAATACCATAATACCGGCATGACTGGTACCTAAACCTATCTCATCTTCGGCACAGATCATCCCGTGCGATTCCTCACCCCTGATCTTTGATTTTTTGATAGCAAAAGGCTCGCCGCTGGTTGGATAAACCGTGCTGCCAACCATCGCAACCACTACTTTTTGCCCGGCAGCTACGTTAGCAGCGCCGCAAACAATCTGCAGGTCTTCCGCTCCGCCTACATCAACTTTGGTAACATGAAGGTGATCAGAATTGGCATGGTCAGCACATTCCTTTACGTAGCCAATCACCAGGCCTTCCAGTCCGCCGGGAACAGCCTGTACCTTTTCCAGGCTTTCAACCTCCAAACCGGTACCGGTAAGGATGATGGAAATTTCCTGGGGCGTTTTATCAGTATCAATAAATTCTTTAAGCCAGTTATAAGATATTTTCATTATTCCGAAATGATAATCGGCAAAGATATAAAGATTTCGGATGTGGGGTTGGTAGATGTGCAGATTTCAGATGATTATTGCATGATGCTTAAACTATCTTTCTAACAGGCACTATATAGAATAAAACAGCTAAACACTTAAATTGAAAATTTCAGCAGTCAATTATAAAATAAGTTACATTGCATCATTAAACCGAAAGATTTTCTCATTAAAAACCGCAACCGGTCATTTCTGATTATGATAAAAGATACGCTGAAAACACTGATCATCCGCGACCTTGAAAAATTAAAGCAGGAGATACAAGCTTACCAAAACGAAGCAAAGCTCTGGTATGTGGAAAAGAGTATTTCAAATTCTGCCGGTAATCTTTGTTTGCATTTGGTTGGTAATCTGAATACCTATATTGGTGCAGAATTTGGCAAAACCGGCTACGTTAGAAACCGCGCAGATGAATTTGCGCTGAAAGATGTACCGCGCGCGGAACTGGTTGATAAAATAGAAAAAACGATGATCATGATCGGAAAAACCTTCGATATGATCTCAGAAGAACAGTTGAAAGAAAAATATCCGGCCGAGATATTTTTAAAAGAGGCATCTACCGAATACTTTTTTGTTCATTTGGCCATGCACTTAGGCTACCATTTGGGGCAGATAAACTACCATCGTCGGTTGTTGGATAATTAACTATAATCTGCGCATCTGAAATCTGCACATTCGCACATCTACATCATCCCCTCATCGGCCAAACTTAAATAGCCGCCATCGGTAATGATCAAATGGTCAAACACGCCCATATCAAGCATCCTGCCTGCAGCGCTTATCTTTTTGGTAAGTTGGAGATCTTCGTTACTGGGTTTCAGGTTGCCGGATGGGTGGTTATGCACCAGGATCAATCCGCTGGCCTGGTATTGCAGGGCCGAATAAAAAATGATCTTGGGATCGCATACCGTAGCCGATAGGCCCCCTTTGCTGATCAGTTCTTTCCCTAATACTTTATTGGAGCGCCCCAGCAGTATAATCCAAAACTCTTCGTGGTTCAAATCCATCAGGTGGCGGCGCATAATATTGTAGCCATCCCTGCTTGAAGTGATCACTTCAATTGCGCCGGCTTCAGATTCGTTGCGGCGGCGACCTATCTCAAGCGCCGCAATAATAGATATAGCCTTGGCCTCCCCTATCCCTTTAAATTTGGACAGTTCGGTTATGGAAGCCTTACCAAGCTTGTTCAGGTCGTTATCGTAATGGTGCAGGATGCGCTTGCTCAACTCTACCGCAGTTTCGGTACGACTGCCCGAGCCTATAAGGATGGCGATCAACTCGGCATCGGTCAAGGCACGACGGCCCTGCCCGCTTAGTTTTTCGCGGGGGCGGTCTTCTTCGGCCCATGATTTAATACTGATCTTGCTTTCGTAGTTTTCCACGGCATTAAAGTATGAAAAAGCGCCAAACAAAAAAAGGGATAGCGCTTGTACACTATCCCCTTTGGTATATTTTTAAAGCTAAGATTAGCTTAAGCCGTTAACAAATTTAGTAAGCTTTGATTTATTGTTCGAAGCTTTGTTTTTGTGAATAACGTTCTTTTTAGCTAAACGATCAAGCATTGAGATCACTTTACCCAACAATGCAGAAGCATCAGCCTTGGTAGTAGTGTTTCTTAATTTCTTAATAGCGTTCCTGGTTGTTTTAGCCTGGTACCTGTTGCGCAGACGCTTCGCAGCGTTTGACCTGATTCTTTTTAATGATGATTTATGATTTGCCATCTCGTATAGCTTGTTATTCTTTTCTACTTATTTTAAGGACTGCAAATATAGGGTGATTAAATTTAATATGCAAGTGGTTTTTTGATTTATATTTTCATGCAATTGAATTGATAATGTGCAGGATTACCTGCAGCCCCGGGGCTTGCAGATCTGCCGATTTAATAACCTGTTAACCTGGCATTCACAAAGTGTTCATACAACACAATGATTTTTGCAGCGTTACTAATTAATTAAAACTATCGCATTATGGTTACCAACAGCACTACCAGGTTCAGCAACCGGGTTGAAGATTATGTAAAATACCGCCCAGGCTACCCCGCCGAAATTGTTAAGTTTTTACATGATACTTACGGCTTAACACAAGATAAACTTATTGTTGATATTGGTGCCGGTACAGGGATCTCAACCGCCTTGTTCCTGAAAAAAGGTTACCGCGTAATTGCTGTTGAACCTAATTTGGAAATGCGCGAAAAAGCTATTGAGCTGCTCGACTCGTATAACGGTTTTATCCCCCAGGATGGTACTGCCGAAGATACCGGCATTGAAAGCAACAGTATTAGCGCCATTATAGCCGGACAAGCCTTTCATTGGTTTGATGCTGTAAAAACCCGTGCCGAATTTAAAAGGATCCTGAAACCGGATGGTATTGTTGCCCTGATCTGGAATGAAAGAAAAACAACATCGGTCTTTGAGCAGGAGTATGACGAACTTATCATCAAACATGGCAACGATTATGTAAAGGTCGATCACCGCAATATCGATACCGAACATATCGCCGCCTTCTTCAACCCGGAACCTGTTCACCTCAAAATATTTGCCAATAAGCAGGTATTTGATTTTGAAGGATTAAAAGGCAGACTGCTGTCATCTTCATATATGCCCACTCGGGATGATGATAGGTACGAGCCAATGATCAATGATTTACAAGCGCTTTTTGATAAATTTCAGCAGGATGGGCTTATCGTAATTAATTACGATACCAAAGTTTATTCGGGTAAACTGTAAAAGACAGACAGTCATACCATTAGTTATTTTGTGCCGATGAAACAATTGCACGCAAGTATTATCTAATTAAGCAAAACAACAGCTTATTAATAATACTTTTAAACATGCTATACTGGATCATCATTGTAATACTGTTGCCTTTTATATTTATTTTAATAAGCCATTTAAAAAGCAAAGCCCAGCAAAAAAAGAAGTTTGCCCAGATAAAAGAACGCTGGGGTAAACCCATAATTACAGGCAGAAATTTTAAACCGATCAGCAGTTATTTAACAGCCTACGGCGGAGCAAGCGAAATCTCCGCTGATACTGCTACCGATCTGGACATTGACAGCGTATTTGAATATATCGACCGTACCAACTCCAAACCCGGCCAGCAATATTTATACAAGCAACTGCATTCGCCGCAAATTTCGGAAGGCTATTTTGAAACGCTTGAGCAACGGATCAGTCTGGCTACAGTTGACAAGGAACTGAGAGAAGCAACCGAACTTAAACTATCCGAGTTAGGCAGCAATGACGCTTACTATTTACCGGAGCTTTTTAAAAAACCTCATTATTCCGTTTTTCCTGCTATCGGTAATTTTTATATCAGCATAGCGCCGTTTTTGATCATTGGGGTAGCTATCAGTCTTTTTATAGTTCCTAATCAGTTTATGTTAATATTATTACTGGTTTTAATGATAGCTAATGTGGTTATTCACTACAGCAATAAAACACAGATGCTGAATTACACGCATTCCTTACCGCAATTGTTGGTTTTACACCGGGTTTCAAACTGGCTTAAAAACCATAACCTGCTCAGGGACGACGAAAGCACGCGAAACAGCATGCTGAATTTAGGCAAGTTAAAAAAGTCGTTAAATTACATCACCCTGCAAAATAAAGCGGCTATTGACCCTACCGATATTTACTACCTGGTTACCGAATGGTTAAAAATGTTCCTGCTTATTGAGCCGATGGTATTTATCAAATCCATCAGCAAAGTGAACAAATACCTGGATGATATTAAAGTTGTTTACGAAGCTGTAGCCGAGGTTGATGTGGCTATTTCCATCCAATCGGTACGCGACGGTGCAACCCATTATTGCAGGCCGCAGCTTACAACCGGCAATACCAATATTGTTATTAAAGACCTTTACCACCCGCTTATTGAAAACTGTGTATCAAACTCTATCTCTATCGATAATGCACAGGGTGTTTTGGTAACGGGCTCCAACATGTCGGGCAAAACTACTTTCATCAGGGCTATTGCCATCAATGCCTTATTGTCGCAAACTATTAATACAAGTTTCGCTACGGTATACCAGGCCCCTCCGCTTAAAATATTTACCAGTATTGATATGACGGACGACCTTGGCGATAACAAAAGCTATTTTCAGGCCGAGGCATTGGCGGTTAAAAATATAGTGACACAAACCATAGCCAGCAAACCGGTAAACAGCCTGGTGATCATTGATGAAATTTTCAGGGGAACAAACACCATTGAAAGGATAGCCGCAGCAAAAGCAGTATTAAGCTATTTTATCCAAAATCAAAGTTTCGTGTTTGTTTCAACCCATGACCTTGAACTGGCCGAATTACTGGGCAGCGATTATAAAGTTTTTTCTTTTGAGGAAGTGATTGGTGATGACCGCCTGGTGTTTGATTATAAAATTAAAGAAGGGCTGCTCAAAAACCGGAATGGCATCGCTGTTTTAAAAGGCGTCGGTTTCCCGGAGAGTATTATTGATGAAGCTAATAAAGTGAGCAGCCAGTTGAGGGAGAAGTATAATTTGTAAAGTATTGTTATTACTCATCAATCGTTTTTAGCACTAAAGTCATATTGAATTGTCTTTCCCAAACGAAATTGATTTATAGATTCCGAGAGTCGCTTATTGTTGGCATTACTGGATAGTAGATGATCTGTTTCAGTCAACGAGTTATATTCTTGAATTGAAATAATTACAACCCCATTATCTTCATTACCATCTTTTGACACCATAATAACCTCATGGCTGTTACTTACCATATCAAAGTAGAATTTCATTTTACTTCGCAAAGAAAAAATTTTTAGCACTTTCATATTGGGATACTAATTAAGATATCAATATACAAAAACTTCGAACTTATTATTCTAACCTTCAAAACTTAAACTCATCTTTACTCCCATGAACCGCCGGATAATTTTAAGCATAACAGGTGCCTGTTTAATTATGCTATGCTCATCATGGGGATTCTTTGCGCATTACCGCATTAACCGGCTGGCCGTTTTCACGCTACCTAAGGCCATGGCAGGTTTTTACAGGGCCAATATCGATTATATAACCGAACATGCCGTGAGCGCCGACAAACGCCGCTACGTTGACTCGTCAGAAGCGCCCCGCCATTTCTTTGACGCCGACCGCTATGGTAAAAAGTCTTTTGAGGCTATGCCTAAAAAGTGGAATGCCGCAATTGCCAAATACTCAAAAGATACCATCATTAAATATGGCACCGTTCCCTGGGCTATTCAATACCAGTATTACAGGCTGGTGCGGGCTTTCAAAGCACATGATACAACAACTATCCTTAATGCATCTGCCTATTTAGGGCATTATATTGCCGATGCACACGTCCCCCTGCACCTCACCCAAAACTATAACGGCCAGCTTACCGGCCAAACCGGCATCCACGCACTTTGGGAAAGCCGTTTGCCGGAGTTATTTGCCGATCATTATAATTGCTACGCCGGCAAAGCCCGCTATGTCGAAAACCCGCTTAACGAGGCTTTCCGTATTTGCAGGGCTACTTACAAAAGCGTGGATACTGTTTTACATTTCGAGCGCATCCTGAACAAAACCTATCCGCAGGATAAAAAGTATGAGCTGGTGCAGCATGGCAAAAAGCAGGTCAACGATTACTCAGCCGCCTATAGCCAGGCTTATCACAAAATGCTGAAGGGGATGGTGGCAAGGCAAATGCGGGCATCCATCCTTTCTGTGGGGAGTTTCTGGTATTCGGCCTGGGTTGATGCCGGGCAGCCGGATCTGAACAAGCTTATTGCACAGCCTTTAACCGTTGATCAAAAGACTGAACTTCAACAGGAAGAAGCTATGTATCGATCAGGCAAAGCACTGGTAATTAACCACTAATAACGTAAAACCCGAAGCCAAAACGGGTAGTGGCAACATTGTTTCCTCTTTGCTTTTCTCTCAACTTAGCGTAAATCATCCACATTAAACTATTACGCCATGAAAAAAATAATGATCCTGTTGCTGGTGCTTTTCTGTAAAGCTGGTATCGCCCAAAACTGCAGTCAGTTTGTAAACAATGTTAACGGTAAAAAACTTACTTACATAAGCCAGGATGCCAAAGGTAACAAGCAGATGACCGCAGTTTATGTTACTACTAAAAAAGATGCGACAACGGTTGCCATACATGCCGAAATAAACGACAAGAACGGCAAAGCCATAGGCAGCGGCGATTCTGAGATGATCTGCACAGGCAATACCATTAAGGTGGATATGAAATCGTTTGTACCGGCATCAAATATGAAAGGCAATATGCAGGTAAGCGGCGAAGCCAAATACCTTACCTACCCTACTGATATGAAAGCCGGGCAAACTTTAGATGATGGCTCTGTAACTATTGATATGGGTAACAATGGCGCCCAGATGGCCAACCTGCAAATGGATATCAAAAACCGTAAAGTTGAACAAACCGAAACCGTAAGTACCAATGCCGGCAGTTTCGACTGCTTTAAGATAACTTATGATGCTACTACCAAAATGAAAATGATGGGCATAGGCATCCCGTTTAACTTTCATGTAACCGAATGGTACGCTCCTAAACTTGGCCGCTTTGTTAAATCCGAAACCTATAAAGGTGAAAAACTGATGGGTACAATGACCCTTGATGCCATCAACTAACAGCATCAAGGGATAATTTTATGACTAAGCCGGATTCTTGGCAGTACGGCTTTTTATAGCAGCAAAAATTGGCGGTAATATCGAGATCAGGATAATGATCACACCTACCAGCGAAAAGTTTTTAGCTATCACCGGCACCTGGCCTAATTTGTAACCCGCAAAAAGGAACACAATGATCCATGATGCGCCACCTATGATATTATAAAGACTATACCGTAAAAAAGGCATCCGGCCAACGCCTGCCACAAAAGGCGCAATAGTGCGTATAATAGGCATAAAACGGCTAAAGATTACTGCCTTACCCCCGTGCTTATCAAAAAAAGCTTTGGTTTTAAGGTAGTAATCCAGCTTGAGGATCTTATTTTCTTCTTTAAAAACTTTGGGGCCTAAATAGTTGCCCAAAAGATAGTTCACTGTGTTACCGATAAAGGCAGCGGCAATTAATATAATGCCCAGCAACCAGATATCCAAACCCGAGCTGCCGCCCGCTATTAAAGCACCGGCTGCAAACAGCAGTGAATCGCCGGGTAAAAATGGGGTTATTACAAAACCTGTTTCGGCAAATATGATCAGGAAAAGGATCAGGTAGGTCCATCCCTGGTAAGCGCTGGTAATTTGCACCAGGTGCTTGTCAATATGCAGTATAAAGTCGATAATGCTTTTTATTATTTCCACAGGCTTAAATTTTGCCCAAAAATATAAATATTAAACAAAAAGCAGCTATTGAAGTGTCTTACTAAGCAGATTATTAGTTAATACACCTGCACCAAAAGCCAAAGAGTCGGAAGCCCCGACAATACCTTTGGTATAAATGGTATAAGCGCGGCCATCTTGTATAGTTATATTTTGCAGGGTAGTTTCTATTTTGGTAGGCGTTCGGGTGGCCCTGATAGTAAAGTTATAATTACCGGCAGTAAGCTCATAATATTTAGATACCTTATTAAAAGCCGTACCGCTTACAACAAGCGTATCGTTAGCCCGCAGATCAAGTGCTGGCGAACTTGGAGAAGTATGCACAAACCTTACTTTTCCTTTCCCTATGGTTGGCAAGCCGGTACTATCCGATAGTATAAATGAATTGGCAAATGTACTATCCTTCCTGAAGCCGGTTATAAACATGGTATATTTCCTGTTGGCCTTAAGGGTGGTATCAAACTGAAGCAAAATTACAGGCGCCGCGGTTGCCGTACGTAATTGCAGTGGCGACTCAAGTGTTGAAAGGTAAAAATATCCTGAACTGTTTGGATAGGTGAATGTAGTTGTGCTATACCTGATAAAATGCTGATAAAGATATACAGGCTGAATATCAGGACTTAAATTAACGATCTGAAATTGGGTATTAAGGCCTACCGACGATGCATTACCCCCCTTGCCGCATGACGAAACGGCACATATAAAAAGGCCGCATATCACAGCTACAAAAAACGAAACCAGTACTTTGCTTTTATTTTTATTAGCCATTAATATAATTATTGATTAGTGAACACGCCGGTAGCCAACCCGGTACTTTTATTACCATAACCATAATAGGTATATATTTTACCGCCGGTTAACAGTACGGTATCTCTGACAATAGTTGTTGGCAACCCGGTTGAATACAGCGCCATATTATGCACGCCGGGGGCTACTAATTTAAAAGCCGAGGTGGTTTTAAAACCGATGTTTTTTACTTGTTCGGTATCTACAGCCAGTTTATTAGTTATTCCTTCAAAACGCACACTTAGGTTACCTGCATCTGACGAAGCATTTACAAACCTGATCTTAGCCATAGGGGTTTTACCGGTGTCAGCAGCTAATACGTCGGTGGTTTTAAATACCTGGTCGGCTGTATTACCAGCTATATAAAATGAATATATCGAATCCTTACTTAATGTCAGCGGCAAACTAAACAGCGGATTAGGATTATTGGGGCCATCTAACTTAACCGAATAATTTTGTGTTCCGGCTTTTATCAAGATGTAGCCAAGCGTACCTCCCGGATAAAAAGTTGTGGTATTGTTTACCCTTGTACCATTAACGTAAATATTAACATTATTAAAGGTAGCATTAACAACGTTTAACGCTGATGTTGATGAATCCACCGCATCGGGCTTATCGTTATTTTTTTTGCATGATGCAAAGCAACCTGCCGCCGTGGCTATTATCAATAAAACTTTAACCTTTATATTCATATACAATTATAAGCTATAACTGCTTACTGTAATTTTTGGTATCGGGTGTTGAACAAAAAAAGTCCGGTTTATGATACCGGACTTAGTTTTGGATTTATAATTTAAGTTTACACTTAAGCATAACTATTGAGCATCACCGGCATAACCAGCATCAGCACATCTTCATTCTCATCTCCGCCTTGTGGCAGCAATAAGCCGGCACGGTTTGGAGTTGACATTTCCAAAGATACTTCTTCGCAACTTAAATTCTTCAACATTTCTATTAAAAATCTTGCGTTGAAGCCAATTTCCATGTCTTCACCCTCGTACTGGCAGCTTAAACGCTCGTGGGCCTCGTTAGCAAAGTCGATATCCTCTGATGAGATATTTAACTCGCTGCCATTTATTTTAAGCCTTACCTGGTGGGTGGTTTTGTTAGCGTAGATAGCTACACGGTTTAACGAACCCAGGAAAGTAAGCCTGTCGATATTTAATTTATTAGGATTACTTTGAGGGATAACCGCCTCGTAATCAGGGTAGCGTTCGTCAATTAAACGACATACCAGGTTAATATTGCCAAACTTGAAGAACGCGCTGGTTGAATTATATTCAACCGATACATTCACATCATCACTCGGTAATGATGATTTAAGCAGGGTTAAAGCTTTTTTAGGTAAAATGAACGATGTAGTGCTTGCAGCCTTTGCATCTTTACGACGGTAACGAACCAGTTTGTGTGCATCGGTAGCAACAAAAGTAAGGTGCGATGTGCTCAGCTGGCAATAAACACCTGTCATAGCCGGGCGAAGCTCGTCATTACTTACCGCAAAAATGGTTTTGTTGATAGCTTCGGCCAAAACTGAAGCAGGCAGGTTCACTGATGAAGCGTTTTCAACAACCGGGATCTTCGGGAAATCCTCACCGTTTTCACCACTTAGCTTGTATTTACCATCGCCGGCATTAATTTCAATAGCGAAGGTTTTATCATCAACCGAAAAAGCAACAGGCTGTTCAGGTAATGATTTCAGGGTCTCTAACAATATACGCGACGGGATAGCAATCCTTCCGTTCTCTTTAGCCTCAACCGGTAGGGAGGTAGTCATGCTGGTTTGCAGGTCGGTAGCAGAAATGGTCAAGTTCCCATCCTTTATCTCGAACAAAAAGTTTTCCAGTATCGGCAGCACAGTACTGCTGCTTAACGCACCACTTACCGCTTGCAGTTGTTTGAGTAATGTTGATGTAGAAACAATAAATCTCATATGGTTGTAATTAATCTATCAAAAATAGAAAATTTAACGGGCATACTTTTGCCTGCGTAAATAATGTTGAAAAATAGCACATATTAACACTAATACCAGCGGAACAATGGTATTTACCAGTTGCCAGTACATTTTTTCACTGCGGATGCGCGCCCTGTCCAGCAGGCGGATCCTGATCTCCTTGGTACGCAAGGCTATAAGCCCCGAGTCGTCGGTCATGTAGTCGGCTATGTTAAGCAGCAGATTTTTGTTGCCGTACGTTTGATGGGTATAATGATCGTAACCCAGGGGGTACGGTGAGCCATCGCTGCCTACCTGGTTCTTCAAAATATCGCCATCGCTAATCACTATCATTTTGGTGGGCTCGCTCTGCTGCTTTAGGGTAACCTGCTCCTTAATGCCTTCGGGCAGCGGGCGGTTTTGCCAGTCGCTTACAAACTGGCCCTCCAGTAATACACCGGTTATTTTAGGTGTACTTTGAAATTCTTTGGGGTTTGGTTCCTGCTCCAAAGCCTGCAATGATAACATGTGCGGTGCAGTAAGCTTTTTATTATAGGGCGATGAAGTTAGCAGTACCGTTTTGGTTACGTTTTTGGTATCAAGGATATCAATACTGCTGGCAAACTCACTGCTGATGCCATCAAGGTTTTTTACTACAGGATGTTTGCTCAGGGGTATAAATACCGGGTAATACAACCATGGCAGCATCTGGATTTGCGCCTGCCCGCCAACATTGCCTGTACTGATGGGGATCTGTGAGCAGTTCATATCGGCTATCAGGTCATAATTAATGCGGATGCCGTAACGGAAAAGTTGATCATCTAAATTAAGCTGCTTGGGGAAGGCCAACTGTTCGCCGTCATGCCCGCGAAGGCTGTCCAACTCGGCACTTACCTGGTCTATCGTCCATAGTACCCGGCCTCCGTGCATGATATACTGGTCGAGCTTGAATTTCTCTATTTCTGAAAACTTCTGATCGGGCTTGGCTATAACCAGCAATTTGATCTTTTGCAGATCGGCGGTGGAGATAGCATTTAAATCTACCCGGCCTACCTGGAAACCATCGGCAAGGGTTTTCATGGCATCGTTCAGTTGCAGGTCGGTTAGCTCATGGTGCCCTTCAGTAAAACCGATTTGCGGCCTGCCCCCGTCATCTGCCTTTTTTATAGCCGATGTAAACGCATATTCCAGGTTTTGGATAGAGTTATTCAGCACTTCATCGGGCGAGAGGCCGATCCTGCTCAATAATAATTTTACGGGGATATCCTTCCCATTTGCTGATACCAGCGCCGAGGGAAAGATGAGCTTTTGCGTTACCCCATTATCCGTTTTAACACTCAGGTTGGTTGGCTCAACACCTTCGGCGGCCATGTTCTGGATCACCTCGTTTTGCTGATCATTACTTAAACCTTTCAACGGGTCGCGAAATTCGAACCGGATTTTTCCACGACTGTAGGCCTGAAGGTCGCTCAGCATATCGCGGGTAGCGTTTTGCAGGCGTTTAAAACCGCCCGGCAGATTATCGCCCTGTAAGTAAACTACAACTTTTACAGGTTCTGATAGCCTGTGCATGATCTTCCTGCTTACAGGAGATATGGTAAAACGCTTTTCAGCAGTAAAATCAAAGCGGGTAAAAGAAAAATAAGCCGAGCTTCCAAGCGAAAAAAACACACATAATAATCCAACCATACCATTGGATAAGCGTTTTTGCCTTTGCCGGCCTAAAACAAATAATGTAAGCCAGATAAAAAGGCCTCCTGCTACTAAAAAGTAAATCAAATCGCGGGTATCCAGTACACCACGGCTTACGGATTCATAGTGCTGTGTGATACCTAAATTTTGCAAGCCAAGGTCCTGCAGGGATAACAGCTGACTTAATGAATCAAACCCGCTGTAAAAAAAGAAGCACAGGAAAACAGCAATGGTAAAGGCAATGATCTGGTTTTTGGTAACCGAAGAAGCAAACATGCCTATCCCCACAAAAACACCGCCTAATAAAAACAAACCGATGTATGAGCCTATAACAGCCCCGGTATCAATATTTCCCGGTGGCATACCCAATGAACTTACCGAATAATAATAAACCAATGTAGGCAGTAAAGCAAAAAGCACTATTGATAAACAGGCGAAGTATTTACCCAGCACTATTTCCCAATCTTTCAACGGGCGGGTGAACAGCAGCTCAAAGGTGCCTTCCTTACGCTCTTCGGCAAGGGAACGCATGGTGATGGCCGGGATCAGGAACATGAACAGGTACGGGGCAGTGCTAAACAGGCTTTCGAGCCCGGCATAACCATACTCAAGGATGCTTGAATCAGGAAATACCCATAAAAACAGGCCCAGCACCAGCAAAAACACACCGATGGTAACGTAAGCCACCAGCGAACTGAGATAAGATATTATTTCTTTTTTAAGGATGCTTAGCACGTTATATTATATAGTGTCAGGCGCCGAAATTACAACAATATTGCGCCAAAGCAAAGAAGCAGTTTGATATCGGATTTCGGAATTTCTATTTCGGATTTATTTATTGATGGTTTCTTTCGCTGGTTTAAGCGCCTTCCGCTTGGACCCAAACTCAGGTTACCGTCCATGCTTACTTTTAAAACGGGAGCGTGGACGCTCCTGCTAAAATATAGTTCAAACGAAGGACGCCTGAACTTGCGGAGCGATGATTAAAGATGATAGCGTCCGTTCCGGGAACAACCACCTGCGGCCACTATCAGCCAACCGCCTCCTTTAAAACCTGTACTTATAAGCTACGTTTAAGCCTAACTGATCAATAGGGTGATTATAGTCGATATTTTTGTAGCCGCGTTCAAAGCGTACACCAAAATCAAGACCGTGATGCGGGCCAATCGGTACAACTGCCCCCGCCCCACCCGAGTAGATGAACGAGTTATATGATTTATTATTTGTTTTAAAAGCACAGCCTGTTTCGGCGCTTACGTAAAAATATTTTGCCCAATAGTATTTTAAGCCGGCAACTACCGGCAGGTATACATAAGGTCCGGGATGTAATTTGGGATAGACCTGACTTGACGAATATTCAACACTATACAGGTAATACCGGTTCGATTCAAAATAAATATACCCGGCACCGGCTGTAAAATGAAGTGCTTGGGTAATGGGTGTCTCCAACTTTAAATTAACGCCGAAACCACCCTTATAAGTAATATCGTTCCCGCTGTATTGGTAACTGCCTATGTTAAGCGGCACATCAAGTTCGGTACCAACGCTCAGCGATGTTTGATTGCCTCTTTGGCCTTGAGCTATAAATGAAAACGCAATAAATAAAACGGTTAATAAAAAGTGAATAGGTTTGATCATGATATAAAGGTAATAAGTTGTGTTACAACAACTATACGCTTATAAATAATACATTGCTACAAAAAATAAAAACTATCTGCCAAACCTATACGCAAACCTGATGGCCGTTTGCTGCAAAGTATGGGCCGACCAGCTTTCGTACCTCAAACCCAGTTCAAAGTTACGGTTATCAGTACTTGTAGGGATCATAATAGCCGGGCCGATTGAAAAGGCAAATAACTTACGCTTATCGTAATTAAGTTCGATAATGCTGCCTGCTTCGGCCTCCAAAAACAAGCCTGAACTAACGTTATACCTTACTCCGGCTTTTAGCGGTACAAAAATATCGCCACCGGAGTGCCCCTCATTTAATGGCGAGTTTTTACGAAAAAAGCTGCTAAACCCTGCTGTAAGCGTAAGGCTCACCGGGCTTACAATGGGCTGCTCCAGTTTAAGCGAAGCGCCAACCCCTACATTATATAAACCGCGCGATGGGATGCCAAATTCAACACCACCACTAAAAGTGGTTGAAGGTTTCGGCCCGTCCTGGGCATAGGTTTTAAAAGCAGGGAGGATAAGCAGCAGCAATATCAGTTTTTTCATAACGGGTCGAAAATACAATATAAGCTTAAACTGATGCAAAGGGTAACACAGTTTAACTAACCCGATTTAAGGTTCCTACATATGCCAGTTAGCCAATGCAATAAGCCCGATTGTGCTGATAACAACAACTATTGCTCCCACTACTATTCCTATTGTTGCTAATGGTTTGGCCTTTCTTTCGGCAAAATTAACTCCCGATGAATTCCAGTTTAAAATATCTCCATTTGTGTTAAATGCAAATTTCACATACTTGTTATGTTGCGAAAACTGCTTTACGCTTACCGGGACGGTATTAAAACCACTGCCCGCATTATACACGCCATTGATCTTCACTTTGGTTTTAGTATCGTTAAAAACCGAGGGATCGCTGCAATTGTAAAGCCATTGGGTAGTATCGTTTACAACCATAATTTCATCAGGTTGCCCAAACTGCTTTATCACGTCATTTTTGGTATGATAACTTGACATAACCTCTTCATGCGAATAGATCTGCTTACTACAGCTGCTTAAGAGTACCCAACCGGCAAATGCTGCAAAAATTATTACTATATTTTTCATGATGATCGCTATTAGTAATACTGTGAAATAAATAAAGGCCCGCTAAGGCCTTTATTTTTATTTATCAAAACCGATAAGCGAGGCGTGCGCCTACCTGCCCAATTGTTCCGTTGTTTGACCACGCTTCATAACGCACGGCAACTTCAAAACCTCCGTTAAAAGTATAACCCAAACCCGGCGAGTAAAGGAAGGAGTTACCGCCGTCTTTTTCGGTTGAAAACACGGTGCCCAACTGTCCTTCAAAAAAGAAGCCGCCATCCAGGTAGGGCTTAATACCTGCTTTTACAGGGATAAAACCAAATGACGATTTACTATCGGGTTCCTGAAATTCGCTTTTAACATGTAACGATTCATAGCCTGCAGATAGCGTAACGAAAACCGTTTTTGAAACAGGGTACTCGTACTTAAGTGAGCCGCCTATGCCATAATTAAAAAGCTCGTGAGCATCGCCTGTAGGGAGGGCTGCTTCGGCACCAATACTGAATTTGCCAGGGCCGTTTGATGATTGCGCAAAACTGCTTAATGCTGTACAAACGAGCAATAATGGCAGGAATAACTTTTTCATAACATTTTGATTTAAGGTTAATAATGATTGATTGTTGAATAAAACTACAACCATTATACCCCGCCTTAAAATGGATAAATCGGTACCGGAGGGAACATTACGTAACAATTAATTAACTGTAAAACAATCATTTGCAAACAATTGCATTTTTCACTACATTTATTGCAGGTTAGGGTCGGCTTTTGCATTTTTTACTAAAAACAGCAGGCTGATTATTGATAATTGCTAAAAATTTCACGTAACACCCCCCTAAGGTTATGGATAATAACAGCGCCCAGCAATCATTTTTTAACCACATTAAATCAAAGCTCGCCAGTCATCTTTCCTTTGTTGACGAAATAGCTGAAATATTGAACATCAGTAACGATAGCGCTTACCGGCGCATAAGGGGCGAAAAACCTATAAGTCTTGACGAAACCCGTGTACTGTGCAATAAGTTCCAGGTTTCTATTGATCAGCTGCTCCACACCAAAAACAATACAGTGCTTTTTTCAGGTAACAGGGTTGATAGCATAAACTTCAGGTTTAATGAATACTTACTGGATGTGGCCAACAACCTGCGGCTATTTAAAACACTGAAAAATGCCCAGATCTTTTTCTTTAATAAAGATGTACCCCTGTTTCACTTTATGCAGTTCCCGGAGTTAAGCGCTTTTAAATTCTTTTTTTGGAAACGCACACTTATAGGCTACCCCGAACTGGCCAAGCAACAATTTACCGGGCCCGAGAGCGATGAGGAGCTCCTTCAAATTGCAAACGATGTGATCAGGCTGTACACCGACATCTCATCAACCGAAATATGGACCGAAGAGAGCATCCACGTTACCATAAGGCAAATTGAATTTTACAGGCATACCAACGTATTTATTAATACCGGGATGTTGCTGAAGGTATATAACCAGTTAGAGGAATTATTAAATCATCTGGAGATGCAGGCAGAAGCTGGCCGTAAATTTATCTATAACCAGCAGGCCATGCCTAATAACCAGCCTTATCATATCTACATTAATGAATGCCTTCTTGGCGATAACTCCATTTTTGTACAGGGTGACGGGCGACAAATTGCCTATCTTAACCATAATGGCTTAAATTTTATGGGTACGCAAGACCAAAGCTTTTGCGACTATACTTATAAAAACCTGCAAAACATTATCAGCAAATCAACCCATATTAGTTTGGTTGGAGCCAAAGAGCGAAGCATCTTTTTTAATAAGCTGAGGGAGAAGATCCACGAGCGTATCAGGAGCATCAATTGAAAAAAGGCAGGAATGGGATTATATTTATTTTTTATCAATCCTGTTGCCATTCCAATCGGTTAGCAAGGGTTTATGAAGCTCATACCATCTGCTCACAAAATGATCTATATTATTTAAATCATTGGCAATAAGCCTGTTTAGTTGTGCCACCCTTTTGTTAAAACCCCATTTGGAGTAATACCGCCTCAATTTATGCTCTTTGGTACGAAAAAGCGGCATGCCTTTAAAATCATCTATCCTCAAACGCATCCGGGTAATACTGTTTGGCGGCAAATGAAACTGAAAACCATCCATGCCCCGCAATTGCTGCACTGATGTTACCTGCGGCTGCAATTCAAAAATATTAAGGAATATCTTTATCCACCTGTCGCCCCTTGAAATGTGGGTTTCAATAAACTCCATACGCGAATGGCCGCTAACCCGGCACAACGCGTACGAAAAGCCATTTAAGTTATTGCGCCCAAACCACGACGAGGTAAAAGGAGATTTTTCAAAACCTTTTTTTTGAAGAGCGGGGATAGCGGTTTCAACAAAAATTTTATTTCTTGTTTCAAGCAATGTTTTGGGCGATACTTTATAAAACAATCCCATATCCCACCATTTTAAGGTTTCAATTATTGGTAAGGCTGATAAACACCTCCTCCAGCGATTTGTCTCCGTTATTTTTCCGGAGCTGCTGCAGGGTATCGTTGGCTACTATAGTGCCTTTATTAATGATAATAACCTGGCTGCATACGGCTTCAACCTCCTGCATAATGTGGGTTGACAGCACAATGGTTTTGGTTTTACCGAGGTCAAGGATCAACTGGCGGATCCCGATCAACTGGTTAGGATCAAGGCCGGAAGTTGGCTCATCCAGTATCAGCACTTCCGGATCATGCAGCATGGCTTGTGCCAGTCCCACCCTTTGGCGGTAACCTTTTGATAGCTGCCCTATTTTTTTATGCTGTTCGGGGCCGAGGCCTGTTTGCTCAATAATATCGGCTATACGTTTGGCAGGCTCATGAATTTTATGGATCCCGGCAACAAAACCCAGCGATTCCTTTACATACATATCAGTGTAAAGCGGGTTACTTTCGGGCAGATAGCCAATCCGGCGTTTAACTTCAAGGGGCTGCTTAACCACATCAAACCCGCATACCGATGCCGTACCCGATGTTTGCGGAATAAAGCCGGTAAGAATTTTCATGGTAGTTGATTTACCCGCGCCATTAGGCCCTAAAAAGCCCAGTACACCCGGTTGGGCAGTAAAACTAATGCCATCAACAGCCTTTTGTACACCGTAAACCTTGGTTAATGCCTCAACACTGATACTCATGCGGTAAAAATAGATTTTAGATTTGAGATGTGGGATATGAGAAGTGAGATTTTGGTGTGCCTGTCCGTCCGTAAGGGGATAACGGGGATTAACGGACGAGTGGCCGACAGGATTTACCTTCCTACGCTTGTCTGCTTTTATTTCAGGTGTTGGACCCAACCAGACGGACGGACAAACATTCTCCATCACGTCATTGCTGTAAAGGTTAGATAATTCGGTAACAGAATTAGCTTTATATAACTAAGCTAATTTTGTTATGCGAATAAACACCAATGATCTGACGCTAAAGCGAAACTATCTAAGTAAGTATCGTTTT
>NZ_JBHLTS010000025.1:0-505 GCF_042434235.1 Mucilaginibacter angelicae
AGTTTCCCACATGCTAATGCGTTTTTCTTTTTTTGCTTCTTTTTTTCTTTTTGTGGGACCTCCCTTTTTTGTGGATAACTCATTTAACTTAAACGGGCACAACGAGCGTTTTTTCCTTTTGCCATTTTCCAGGATATTTCTTCCATCGTTTTTTCAATACATCTCCTTGTTTATGTGCCTGGCATGGTGTCAGATAATCACAGCTTCCATGGGGCCGTAATTCATTATATACCTTAATGCTGCTTTCGATCTTTTGGTAGGTCTGCTCGAAGTTAACTGAACTGCTGTACAGGTTAAATTCACCTTTAATGATCCCGTTCATCCGTTCTGCCAGGGCGTTCTCGTATGGGTCGCCACGTTCGGTCATGCTAATGGAGACAGTTTCGCCCATAAGCAAGTCCACATAATCTTTCGAGCAGTATTGAGCCCCTCTGTCAGAATGATGGGTCAGGGTCTGTCCGCTATAGCTGCGGGCGTCAAGCGCCATCTGTAAGGCTGCTATGCA
>NZ_JBHLTS010000026.1:0-532 GCF_042434235.1 Mucilaginibacter angelicae
ACTTCCATTGAGGGTCGTAGGAGACTACTACGTTGATAGGTCATAGGTATAAAGGTGGTGACATCATAGCCGAGTGATACTAATTGCCCGAAGCTTTCTTCAGATAGAAATAGGGTGAGTGGTTGATAGAGTTGATTGAGAGAGTGGTTGCAAAATCGCAAACAAAAACAACGAAATTGATCATTCACCTGAAACAAACAAAAACAACGCATGCTGTTGTTTTCTCTTAAATTCAATCACTTCTTTCAATTATGTTTAAGTGTTGGAGAATGGTGAATAGTTGATTAAGTGAGTAGTTGTAAAACTATTCAACCACTTAACCACTCACCCAATGAACCATACACTAAAAATATTCAGGTGCCTATATCGGCGGTGTCTACCTCTTCCCATTCCGAACAGAGAAGTCAAGCCCGCCAGAGCCGATGGTACTGCGGTAAAACGTGGGAGAGTAGGTCGGTGCCAACCTTTATCACCTTTAATGGTGCAACAAATGCTAAAGCCTTAGTCAACAACTAAGGCTTTTTGCGTTGAA
>NZ_JBHLTS010000027.1:0-580 GCF_042434235.1 Mucilaginibacter angelicae
TGACTCGTCCGGAAAAAACTATACACTAAAAAGAAGTGTATGAAAACAGAAGACGATCAAGGCACACCGATAACCCGCTTTCATGAGCGGGGCCATTTTCAAACGAACTTACGGGATGAGCTCATAAAATCGATTGAGTCAGGCACTCCCCGGAGTGTAATAGTTTATCAATATGGAGTATCGCGCAGTACGCTAAGCGATTGGATGCGGAATCACGGATCGAAGGATTATCAGGCAAAACAGTTGGGAAGTGATTTAACAGAGGTAGAAAAGCGAAGTATCGTGCGTCAGATAGAACAGGGCTTATTAACGCCTCATGCAGCGAGGAGGACATACGGGATGAGTGGGCAAACGCTAAATAAATGGCTTAAGGCATCGTTGAAAGAAAATGTCGAACTTGCGGTCTATGATCCGTTTGAGATGAAGGATAAAGCCGTAGGCCAGCCTGATTTGCCAGATCCCGAAAAGGAAGCTTTAAAAAAGGCGCTGGAAGATGCGCAGTTGAAGATCAGTGCCCTAAATACGCTTATTGATGTAGCGGAGGATCAGTTTAAGATCAAGATCAGAAAAAAAGCTGGAG
>NZ_JBHLTS010000028.1:0-599 GCF_042434235.1 Mucilaginibacter angelicae
CCGATGATAAACACCCAACCTCAAGAACTCCTTCAAAAACATGTACACCCGACATATTATACGCCGCATTCCCTTCTTCCAACTGGCACAATACCCACAAACGCCGCTGCGCTGAAGACATCACATAGCTCTCGCTCTCCCTTACTTTCGATATCTTTGTATATGTTTCGTTCTTAAATCCAGATAAATATTCAATTAAAGCAGTTTTACTCTTCCTTATTTCCGACAAAACTTCTTCACCTATTTTATTATTATCAAGAGAACTAATCATTAGCTTTTCATTCTCCATATAGATGTTAATATTCTGACTCCGCAGTTTTAAAATTATATCGACTACACTCATATTTCGATTGCGTTATTGCTTTTTGAATAATCTTCCTGCGAAACCTTAATCCAGTTACTTGCCCTGATTATATCGCTCATCAAACTGATAACAGGTTTTTGAAATATATCCTTGATTGATATTTTCACCCCGAACTCCTTATGGATATGGCCCGCCAACCGGGTCGCCTTCAAACTATGCCCCCCTAAGTCAAAAAAGTTATCATGGATCCCGATCCCGTTACGGCCGAGCACTTCTTCCCATATCCCGATCAGCC
>NZ_JBHLTS010000029.1:0-612 GCF_042434235.1 Mucilaginibacter angelicae
ACCTTCGATCAAATCTTCGTTAAGTGTACGCCAAAAGCGCTCTACTTTACCGTTTGTTTGTGGTCTGTATGGCTGAATATACCTGCGTTTGATACCGGTTTCCATCAGCATCCGTTCAAAAGGATGGTTGCGTTTGTTCTGGCTAACAGCCGGACCAAACTCGGGCCCATTATCAGCAATGATTTCTTCGAACTGGATACCAAACTTCTCTCTGATCATTCGCATACAGCGCAAGGCCGCAAACATGGTGGTTAATGCAGTGATATCTTCCATAACCTCAGCAAAGGCTATCCTGGAGTAATCATCAATAACACAAAGCAGGTAAAGTTTACGATGCTGACCACGAATAATGGTTTTGCTTAAGTGATGACAATCAATATGACCTAACTGTCCCATGCGCTCTTTAATGATCTTACGTTTAACTTCTTTATCCTGAGGTTTTAAACGGTTTTGGCCGTAACGTTTCAGGATATTATAAACTCCCGAAGGCGATGGCTTAAAGTTATTGGATTTCTGCTTAAGCTCCTGAGCTATTTCAAACTTATTATTACCTCGCGAGCGCATTTCAAGCACTAAGGCTTCATCGGTAAGCGAGGGTCTGCGGGTTCTGTA
>NZ_JBHLTS010000030.1:0-627 GCF_042434235.1 Mucilaginibacter angelicae
AAGTGCGTAACCGCAAGGAGCGTCCTAGGGTAAAGTCGGTAACTGGGGCTAAGTCGTAACAAGGTAGCCGTACCGGAAGGTGTGGCTGGAATACCTCCTTTCTGGAGCAGTTTCCCTTAGTAGCTTGGGACTGTTACCTACATGATATTTCTTAAAACAAAAAAAGACAAGAAGAAACACCCAGAAGATGAAGCCATCGATGTGGGCCAGCCGTTGAGGCCAGGACACAGTAGGCAGTCTTTAGTGGGCAGTAAGCAGTTAGCAGTTGGCAACAAGAGCTGACTGAGGGCAGAATAAACACTGCACACTGCAAACTGAACACTGCAAACTAAAATAGTCCTGTAGCTCAGCTTGGTTAGAGCACTACACTGATAATGTAGGGGTCAGCAGTTCAAATCTGCTCGGGACTACATAGGGTTCATTGGTTCAATGGTTCATTAGTGGATTGGTAAAGCACCAATAAACGAATGAACAAATGAACAAATGAACGAGCCCATCTAACGGGGGATTAGCTCAGCTGGCTAGAGCACCTGCCTTGCACGCAGGGGGTCAACGGTTCGAATCCGTTATTCTCCACAATGCAGATTCGCAAATGTGAAGATATGCAGATATGCAAATGAGAAATCA
>NZ_JBHLTS010000031.1:0-631 GCF_042434235.1 Mucilaginibacter angelicae
AAGTGCGTAACCGCAAGGAGCGTCCTAGGGTAAAGTCGGTAACTGGGGCTAAGTCGTAACAAGGTAGCCGTACCGGAAGGTGTGGCTGGAATACCTCCTTTCTGGAGCAGTTTCCCTTAGTAGCTTGAAACTGTTACCTACATGATATTTCTTAAAACAAAAAAAGACAAGAAGAAACACCCAGAAGATGAAGCCACCAGGGGTTGTGCAAACGAAAGTAAGCACAGGACAGGGTAGGCAGTCATCAGTTGGCATTAAGCAGTTAGCAGTTAGCACGAAAGCGAAGCTAAAACTGCACACTGTAAACTGACAACTGCAAACTAAAAAAAGTCCTGTAGCTCAGCTTGGTTAGAGCACTACACTGATAATGTAGGGGTCAGCAGTTCAAATCTGCTCGGGACTACTAAGCGGCGTTGCCGCAGGTGATTAGAGAATGGAGATTAGAGCATAGTTAGGAACCACTTAACCACTCACATAATCAACCACACACTAACAATTCATCCCACGGGGGATTAGCTCAGCTGGCTAGAGCACCTGCCTTGCACGCAGGGGGTCAACGGTTCGAATCCGTTATTCTCCACAATGCAGATTCGCAAATGTGAAGATATGCAGATATGCAAATGAGAAATCA
>NZ_JBHLTS010000032.1:0-636 GCF_042434235.1 Mucilaginibacter angelicae
TAACGCCTTGTTCGATGTGATGGTGGTGTTGCAGAACACGGGGATGGGCAAGGGAGTGCTCCCGACACTTGAGGGCCTTGAAGTAAGGGCTTATGAAGAAGTGCAGACAGAGAGCAGTAAGTTCGACCTTACATTCAATTTTACAGAAGGCACAGAGGGTATCCTGCTGGACCTGACCTATAACAGCGATATCTACAGCCGTGAGATGGCAGAGCGCTTATGCGGTCACCTGGAGCAGTTGCTGTCGGCGGTATGCGGTTCACCGGATATACCAATTTCGGAGCTGGATTACCTGAGTGCTGCAGAGCGCAAAGAACTTCTGGAAAGCTTCAATGATACAGCGGTAGCCTATGATAGGTACCGTTCGGTAATAGACTTTTTCGAGGCACAGGCAGCCCTGGCCCCCGGATCATCTGCACTGGTATTCGGTGACCGGATACTGAGCTATTCGGAACTGAACAGTTTGTCAAACCAGCTGGCCTGGTATATTCGTTCCTCCTCGGATATCGGCTACGGATCAAGGATCGGGGTTTTACTCGACCGGTCGGAATGGTCAGTGATCAGCATGATAAGTATCATGAAGTTAGGTTGCGTTTATGTACCGGTAGATATTGCTTTACCCGTTTCCCGGATCAA
>NZ_JBHLTS010000033.1:0-644 GCF_042434235.1 Mucilaginibacter angelicae
CCGGTATTCAGGCGGAATATAGCCGTATCCCCGAAGTAGGGGCATCCCCGGATTACGTGTTATCGTCATCACAGCGGCGGTTATGGGTGCTCGGGCAATTGTCGGAGGCCAATGTGGCCTATAACATACCGGGCATTTATGAGTTCCGCGGGGAGTTGGATGTGGCGTTGCTATCATCAGGCTTCAGCCGCCTGATCAGCCGCCACGAGGTCCTTCGGACGGTATTTAGAGAAAACGGATCAGGCGATGTACGCCAGTATATCCTTAGCCCGGAAGAGCTTGGGTTTCGCATCGAGGAGCTTGACCTTAGAGGGGATGAGGATAGCGTAAATGGACAGGTAAGGGAATTTGTGAATGAAAGCTTTGATCTGGCTGAAGGGCCATTGCTGCGGGCGCTGTTATGCCGGTTATCAGAAGACCATTGGGTTTTCGCGTATGTGATGCACCATATCATCAGCGACGGCTGGTCGATGGAAGTACTGATCGGGGAGGTATTGGGATATTATAATTCAGGGAAGGCAGGATCACCGGTACAGTTACAACCCTTAGGGATCCAGTATAAAGATTACGCTGCCTGGCAGCAATCGGTTTTATCAGCAGGGGCACAGGGTGCACATGCCGCATACTGGCAGGAAGTATTATCA
>NZ_JBHLTS010000034.1:0-662 GCF_042434235.1 Mucilaginibacter angelicae
AATCCGGAGGTCCGGCTCTATAACTTATACGGGCCATCAGAAACGCACGTAGTTACGGGTACAAGTTATAGTTACCAGGATGGCGTTTTACCACTAAAAGCCAGTATAGGTAAGCCGGTAGACAATACGGTAATCTACATTCTGGATAGTAATATGAGGCTTGTACCGCCGGGAGTAGAGGGGGAGATCTATATAGGGGGCTGGAACTTAGCCAAGGGATATCTTGGCAACGCTGGGCAAACGAAAGAAAAGTTCATTCCCGACCCTTTCCGTCCCGGATCATTGGTTTATCGGAGCGGAGATATCGGAAAGTGGCATTCGAATGGGGAGATCGAGTATATAATGCGGCGGGATAACCAGTTGAAAATAAATGGTTATCGTGTTGAGTTAGGCGAGATAGAAAGCTGTTTGCGAGAGCACCCTCAGGTAGAAGAAGCGATAGTTACGGCCAAAGTATCAGGAGAAGGGAATTATGAGCTGGTGGGTTATATTGTCAGTAAAGAAGCGATAATGCTCACCGAGCTCCGGTCCTATCTAAGTCGTCATGTTCCGGGCTACATGGTACCTGGTCATTATGTGCAGTTGGAATACCTGCCACTGACCAGCAACGGAAAAGTAGATAAGTCAAGCCTGCCGTTACCGGATGGATTTGGCTTGTTACG
>NZ_JBHLTS010000035.1:0-693 GCF_042434235.1 Mucilaginibacter angelicae
AAAATATCCTTGGCAAGGAAGGGATCGGGATAAACGATAACTTTTTTGATCTTGGAGGTCACAGTTTGAAGGCAACGCGTTTGGTTAGCCAGATCCATAGGGTGTTTGAGGTAAAAGTTTCGTTGCGGGACCTGTTTAACCATATGGTGTTGGAAGATCAGTCCAGGTTGATCGTTAATGCAGTAAAAACGGCATATCATACCATCCCTGAGGTTGCTGCATCCCCGGATTATCCATTATCACTGTCACAGCGGCGGTTATGGATCCTGAGCCAGTTATCAGAGGCCAATGTGGCTTATAATATACCTGAAATTTATGAATTCCGCGGGGAGCTGGATGTGGCGTTGCTGTCATCAAGCCTCAGCCGCCTGATCAGCCGCCACGAGGTCCTTCGGACGGTATTTAAAGAGAACGGATCAGGTGATGTACGCCAGTATATCCTTAGCCCGGAAGAACTTGGTTTTCGCATCGAGGAGCTTGACCTTAGGGGGGATGAGGATGGTGAGGATAACTTAAAGGGACAGGTAAGGGAATTTGTTAATGAAAGCTTTGATCTGGCTGAAGGGCCATTGCTGCGGGCGCTGTTATGCCGGTTATCGGAAGACCGTTGGGTTTTCGCGTATGTGATGCACCATATCATCAGCGACGGCTGGTCGATGGAAGTACTGATCGGGGAGGTATTGGGATATTATA
>NZ_JBHLTS010000036.1:0-816 GCF_042434235.1 Mucilaginibacter angelicae
AAAGCTCCTGGCCCGCCGGTGAGGGCAGCCGTTTCTTATCCACCTTCCCGTTTGCCGTTAGCGGTAATGCTTCCAGCTGTACATAATGGCCCGGTACCATATAACCCGGCAAGCGTTCCTGAAGGTATTGACGAAGCTCCGGCACATTCAGCAGTGTGCCGCTTACCACGTACGCTACCAGCTCCCGTTCGCCGCTGCCCAGATCCAGCGCCTGTACAACCGAGCTGCTTACATCGCTGTGACCGTTTAGTGCGCTCTCGATCTCCCCTAATTCGATCCGGTAACCCCGCACTTTTACCTGGTCGTCTAAACGGCCATGGTATTCTATATTGCCGTCCGCGAGCCATCTGCCAAGGTCCCCCGTGCGGTATAGGCGTTCCCCGGCCCTGAATGGGCTGGCGATAAATTTCTCAGCACTCAGCGCTTCGCGGTTCAAATAACCCCTCGCAACTCCGGCCCCCCCTATACAGATCTCCCCGCTTACCCCTACAGGCTGTAACTTTAAACCGGCATCTAAGATGTAGATTTCGGTGTTCCAGATCGGCTTACCGATAGGGATGTTTGTATCCTGCGCTGAAACCGGGTAATAGGTTACATCTACACAGGCTTCCGTAGGGCCATATAAATTATGAACCGGTATGTTTGTTTTTGAATACCATCTGTTTGTAGTTGACGCTGATAATGCCTCACCGCTGGTAACCACCATGCGAAGGCTCGATAAGCCCGGCGATGCATCTGCAGGCAAGTTTGCGATGAACATGTTAAACATGCTTGGCACAAAATGCAGGCAGCTTATCTTTTCACTTCCTATTATTG
>NZ_JBHLTS010000037.1:0-902 GCF_042434235.1 Mucilaginibacter angelicae
CCGGGAAGGATTAGCGCGGCTGTCCTATCTTCAAGGGCTTGGTTCCGAAGTCCATTACTTCAGCGGGGATGTATCTGTAGCAGAAGAATTGCGCCTTGTAGTCGAATCCGTCGAATCAGAGTTGGGTGATATAGACGGTGTTATCCATACCGCCGGTATAATCGATGATAGTTATTTCGAGCTTATAGAGGAAATCACGGTGCCTGGTAGCTTATCGGTATTCGGGCCCAAAGTAGAGGGGATCAAGAACCTTTACGGGATATTCAAAGACCGTCCGGTAGATTTCGTATGGATCACATCGAGTTTGTCCTCGGTTCTTGGGGGCTTAGGTTACAGTTCATATGCCTCATCGAACCTGTTTATGGATCATTTTGTGAGTTCGCATTCGGAAGAGTTAAAAAACTGGCGTTGTATCGGGTTGTCAGGGATGGTTTTCGGGGAGGCAGAGATCGACCGGGAAAGCGGTTATAAGCGGGAGGCACTTACCCCGGTAGAGATCTGCGGGTTGTTTGACTGGAGTATTTCGCTCAGCGGGCTTCCTGTAGTTCTGGAAACGATAGAAGATCTGTGTTATAGGCTTGAAAAGACCTATTCCCAGGTAAAGGGGGAAGGGATTTCGGATGTTCCAGCAATGCAGGAACGCTCATCGCGAGGGGAGCTGGAGCATGCTTATGTAGCCGCCGCCACAGCGACAGAGGCGAAGCTGGTGTTGATGGTAGGCAGTTTACTTGGGATCAGTGATATAGGCATAGAGGATAACTTTTTTGAAATGGGTGGAGATTCGTTAAAGGCAATGGTTTTGATCAAGCGTTTAAAAAAAGAGTTTAATATCAACATCCCATTAAAAGACTTCTTTCAAAAACAAAATATCAAAGAGCTGGCTGAGTATATAGATAATATTA
>NZ_JBHLTS010000038.1:0-932 GCF_042434235.1 Mucilaginibacter angelicae
AGGTTTGCCCGGTTGGCAAACCCTTTGGAAAGGTTATTCATTTTTTCAATCCTTAGTAATCGGATTTAACTATGCTAACAACAGCTCATAATTTTGTGGGTTAACTTTAACTCGCAGAGGACCCTGATGTTCTACGCCATACCAGCTGCTATGTTTAATTAGATCTGTCTAACTGGTTTCACATGATTTATGTCTGTCCAAAAATCCCGATAATCTGTAATACTTACGTGTTCATGAAGCTTTGCCGAATGATAGAAAGCCGCACTACTATGCGGGTATTCGGTAAAGTCATTACATAGTAACCATTTGCCAGAGACTGGGTTATGATGTATGTAATCTATCTTTTGATGGAAAAACGCTGTAGAAAATATAGGTTTAGCATCAAATGAGGGTTCAAAAACCTTATGTTTTTGTCCTTTGGCTCTTTCTTTTTCGGTGCATGCCGCCGAAAGTTGATCAAGAATATCGATTTTGCCTAATAGTGTTAGTTTTTTAACGAGTTCATAAGCTATAAATCTTTTGCCATTACTGATTATTTTATTAAGCCCTGCTTCCGTTTCAGGTAGTTTAATAATTACATGAACATGATTAGGCATCAATACAAAAGCATGAGTTTGAATCTGGTAATGTTCTGCTATAAACATGAACCAATCATACAGAAGATTATATGATTTTGTTATCTCAAATAAAGGTATCCAATTGTAACATGTAAAAGTTATAAACCAGGTTTCGCCAGGATCATTATGCAAGGTTCGGGTAGCCATAGTTAAATATAAAGATAATTATGGATTTTAAGATGATTGTCAACCTCAGGGTCCTCTGCGAGTTAAAGTTAACCCACAAAATTATGAGCTGTTGTTAGCATAGTTAAATCCGATTACTAAGGATTGAAAAAATGAATAACCTTTCCAAAGGGTTTGCCAACCGGGCAA
>NZ_JBHLTS010000039.1:0-952 GCF_042434235.1 Mucilaginibacter angelicae
AGGGTAATAGCCTATGAAAAGACAGATAAAATAAGTATATTTATGGAAATGAATATCTTAGAATTAATTAAGAAGTACCCCGATCAGGAAACTTGCATAGGTTATCTGGAGACATTGAGGTGGCAAAATAAACCGGAATGTCCTTATTGCAAAAGCAAACAATGCAGTAAGCGACATCAAACCCATCGATATCAATGCAACAGCTGTAATCGAAGCTATAGCGTTTTGGTGGGGACTATTTTTGAGAGTACTAAACTGCCGCTTCCTCAATGGTTTCTGGCAATTACGCTAATATTAAATGCAAAAAAGGGTTTATCATCACGCCAGTTAAGCAGGGACCTGGGAGTAAACCGCAATACCGGCTGGTATTTGCAGATGCGGATACGTAAAGCGATGCAGGAAGGTGAAGACGGCGGGCTTTTTAAAGGTATAGTTGAGATAGATGAAACTTACCTTGGAGGTGCCAAGGCAAACCACTCAAAGAAAAAACGACAGGCAAGACGCGATAGCGGCCAGCAAATCACCGGCATGGAAGATAAACAACCAGTTATAGGGATTTTAGAACGGGCGGGGCGCATAAAACTGCAAATCATTGAGAAAGCACATGGTAAAACAATGAAGCCTATTATCGAGCAAACAGTAGAAGAGGAAGCAACAATTGTTACAGATGGCTTTGGCGGATATGCCGGTTTGGGAAAGACATTTAAAGAGCACCAGGTGCTTAATAAAGAAAAGGAAGAATACGTGAGAGATCAGTATCATACCAATACGATCGAAGGATTTTGGACGCTGTTGAAGCGAGGGATTTATGGTCAGTATCATAAAGTATCATCCAGGCATCTACAAGCTTACCTGGATGAATTTACTTTCAAATACAATCATCGTGACAATCGATCTATTTTTGATTTGTTAATCAATAAAATTTCCGCTGTCTAATGATAGGCTATTACTC
>NZ_JBHLTS010000040.1:0-1022 GCF_042434235.1 Mucilaginibacter angelicae
CTGATCAGTACCCCCGCGCTGTTTAAATCACCGAACAGGTCCTTAAAATCTTCTGCTGAGGGGTTTAACTCGTACCGGCCGGCTGAATGCTTTTTATATTCCTTACCTATGACTACTTCTAACAATTCATCTCCAGGACGAAGTAAGCCCGTACTCAGCCGTTCGGTAATGGATTTTTCCGGCGAAAAAAATAAATAAACACGCTTTTCTGGCTGTTCTGACCGGGGGGACAGCACTGACTGCTTCCACAATGGATAATAAACCCAGTCCTTTAGCTCTTCATCTGTCGAAGACCGGCTCATTATGCCTAACCCCAACAACAAATCACCAGAAAACGGGTCAACTTCTGCAGGGTAACGGGACGGCTCAAAACAATAGGTGGGTAACGGGATCTTATTCCGGACCTCCCCACGGTAATAAGCATCCCAGTTGACCGGGATACCGTTACTCCATATTTTCCCGATCCCCGAACTCAGATGGCCCTGGTCGTCTCCGGTCTTATGCCTTGAGGGCAACAGGCCTATAGCCACTGATGCGGGGCCGTAACCCGGCTGTTGTTTTAACAGCCCTTTTAACGTACCGCCAGGACCTATTTCTATAAAAATCCCGTCTTTAACATCTCCGATAATACGGGATAAACCCGACGAAAACTTAACCGGTTCCCGTAAATGCCGCGCCCAATATAACGGGCTGCAAACCTCTGCTCCTGCCAGCTCACCTGTTAAGTTGGAAACAAAACGGTAGGATGGCTTTTGATAGCTGACCTTTTCAAGCTCCGCCTTAAATGCAGGAATAACCGCGTCCTGCATCTTTGAATGAAATCCATGCACCGACGATAATTGCACATAAGCTACTCCCGCCAGAGACAGTCTGGCCATTAGCGCTGAGATTGCAGCCTCCGGCCCCGAGAAAACTACCTGAACAGGGCTATTCACCGCTGCTATTGATAAATCTTCATTTAGGTAACTTTCCGCGGCAGATAAACTCAGCGAAACTCCAAGCATACCTCCCGCTGATAATTC
>NZ_JBHLTS010000041.1:0-1066 GCF_042434235.1 Mucilaginibacter angelicae
TGTAAAGGTTAGATAATTCGGTAACAGAATTAGCTTTATATAACTAAGCTAATTTTGTTATGCGAATAAACACCAATGATCTGACGCTAAAGCGAAACTATCTAAGTAAGTATCGTTTTTTAATCAACGAATATGAGCAGGTAAAGCGGGGTGAACACCCGAGCTTTAGGTTCGCTAAAGACTTCTATTTAGCCCATGATACTGATCGGAGAAGTTTTCTGAAGTATTACAATCGTTTTAAACAATCCGGTAATGAACTCGATTTATTACCAGCTAAGCGGGGGCCTAAGTATAGTACACGGCGTCCTGGTCCCCAGGATGAACAACAAGTACTCGATTTGCGTTCGCGGGGCTGCAATAAGTTCGAGATAGCAGACCGGTTTAAACAAAAAGCTACTAACTTTATCCCATCGCCTTCAGGGGTATACAACATCCTGAAGCGACACAACAAGAACCGTTTAACTGTTACAGATAAGGAAGTAAAGCGAAAGATCATCAAGGAACGCATGGGCCAGTTAGGACATATAGACTGTCATCACCTGAGTAAAAGTGTGATCAGGGGACAAAACAGGAAGCTGTACCTGCTTTGTGTGTTGGATGATCATTCCCGCCTTGCCTGGGCAGAGGTGATGGAAGATATTACTGCTTTAACCACCATGTTTACTTCGCTGCGCTGTATGCAAGCCCTTAAGCGCGAATTCGGCATTCAGTTCGAAGAGATCATCGCTGATAACGGCCCAGAGTTCGGCACCTCTACCAGCTTAAATAAGAAAAACCATCCGTTTGAACGAATGTTGGTGGAAACAGGTATCAAACGAAGGTATATGAAACCTTACCATCCGCAGACGAACGGCAAGGTAGAACGTTTTTGGCGTACACTTAAAGAAGATCTTATCGAGGATACCGATTTTGACAGCTTCGCAGAACTGGAAGATGAATTACTCAAATACCTCGTTTACTATAATTGGGAAAGGCCTCATCAGGGTATTAATGGTAAAAAACCTATTGAAATGGCATCCGTAAACAACAAATAAAATACCTGATTCTGTTACCGAATTACTAAACC
>NZ_JBHLTS010000042.1:0-1347 GCF_042434235.1 Mucilaginibacter angelicae
AAATTAAGAAAACATGGCCTCGCTTTGCTTAATCATTTATAAATTATAACTTTATAGTAGTCTATTAGCCCGCTTTTCAAGAATATTAGCCTTTCTGTAGCTTATTTTCATCATAGGAGATTTCTCATCCTTGCCCCACAATTCCCCGCGCTTCAAGGATTCGAAATGACATTTTCTTTTATTAAGGATCTAAAATTACAAGATAACCCTCTGGGGAAATTCATTGACGTAATAAATTCAGGCTTACTCCCCCTTAAACTCAGCTTTCCTTTTCTCCAAAAACGCAGCCACGCCTTCTTTAAAATCTTTAGTGCCGAAGCTTTTGCCAAACTCGGCTATTTCGGTTTCGTAACCGTTAATACCATCGGTATAAGCAGCGTTAATACAGCGAATGGCGGCGGCAAGGGCCAAAGGGGCACGGGTTAATATTTTGCCCAGGACCTCCTCTGCTTTTGTTAACAATTCATCGGCAGTAACTACATGGGTAACCAGGCCGTATTGCAGGGCATCGGCTGCGGTGATCATATCTGCAGTCAGGATCATTTCCATGGCTTTGCCTTTACCTACCAGTTGGGTAAGGCGCTGCGTGCCGCCATAGCCGGGCATCAGCCCCAAAGTAACTTCGGGCAGGCCCATTTTGGCATTATCGGATGCTATACGGATATGGCAGGCCATGGCCAGCTCAAGCCCTCCGCCCAAAGCAAAGCCATTAACGGCTGCAATCACCGGTTTGCTGCCGTTGGCTATCAGATCAAAAACTTCGGAATGACCGGTACGTGAAAGCTGTGTGCCGCCTTCTACGTCAAGTGCGGCAAATTCGCTGATATCGGCCCCGGCAACAAATGCTTTTGGCCCTGCACCGGTAATGATGATGCCACCAACCTCCGGGTTTTGAAAAGCTTCGGAGAAAGCCGTATGCAGTTCGGCAAGCGTATCTTTATTAAGGGCATTCAGCTTACTTTCGCGATTAATGGTGATGTATTGAATGCGCCCTTTATTTGTTATCAGCAAGTTTTGAAATTCCATGGGAGATGTACTTTATGGTATTGCTTATGATTAAGCTGTTGGTTTTGTAAAAGTAGTAAGAAAATTATGGAAGTTGTTTTATGTTTCTCGCAAAGGCGCTAAGACGCAAAGTTTAGGGTTTTAAGCCTATGGCCGGTGTTGTCACCATAAGTGTTCGGAAAATACAGATTGGTTGAAAATGTTGGTTGAAAAATCCATGTCATTGCTGTAAAGGTTAGATAATTCGGTAACAGAATTAGCTTTATATAACTAAGCTAATTTTGTTATGCGAATAAACACCAATGATCTGACGCTAAAGCGAAACTATCTAAGTAAGTATCG
>NZ_JBHLTS010000043.1:0-1387 GCF_042434235.1 Mucilaginibacter angelicae
CAATCCCTCCTATGTTTACATTTAATATTATTGTAATGATTTTATGAGTGAAAAGAGTGAGAGCACAGCAATCCCAAACAGCCTTGAGCATGTTGAGCGTTAGATATAGCCTCACTCTTTTACTTTTTTGAGTTTGAACAGAATGTAAGGAATACAGCCAGGCAGTATATCCAGGATAACCAACAGGAGGAAAAACGAAGAAAGGTTTTCACTTATAGAAGTTTTAAACTTTTATAAATGGCAAGCAGATTATTAAAACAGGTGGCAGGCATCGATGTGGCTCAAAAAGAACTCGTTGTCTCCTTAGGAAAAATGGATGAGAACGCAGTTACTACAGTTTACGCCAACAAGACTTTTTCGAATAATGAGAAAGGCTTTTTGAGCATGGAAGCCTGGGTAAACAAGCATACCATTGCTGAATATCCGTTAAGGTATGTGATGGAAGCTACGGGCATATACCACGAGCGTTTTGCTTATTACCTGGCCGGCAAAGGATATGCTGTAAGTATCATCATGCCGAACAAGATATCAAACTTCTTCAGGACACTGGAGATCAAAACAATTACCGATAAATCAATGTCCGCTGCTATAACCATGTTCGGACTTGAAAAGAAGCTGGATAACTGGGTGCAACCTAAAAGAGTCTTCAGGAACTTACGGCAGATAACCCGTGAAAGAGAGCAGCTTATTGCCGAAAGAACCATGATCAAGAACCAGCTCCATGCTGAACAGTCCGAAGCTTTTCCCGGTGAAGATACTATCCGCAGAATGCAGGACAGGATAAAGATGATAGGCGCACAGCTTAAAGAAATACTATCTGAGATAAGAACAGCTGTGGCACAGGACCCGGAATTAAAACAAACACTGGCTACCATTACCACTATTCCCGGAATCGGCTTACTAACGGCCGCCGTGATCTTAGCTGAAACAAATGGTTTTGAACTGATCAGAAGCAAAAAGCAGCTGACCAGTTACGCCGGGCTCGATGTCAGGGAAAAAGAATCCGGCTCATCAGTTAAGGGAAAACCCCGGATATCTAAAAGAGGAAACAAGCATTTGAGAAAAGCCATGCATTTGCCTGCTTTAGCGGCCATAAGATATTCAGAAAGATATAAAGCAATATTCGTCAGGATCGTATCCCGAAACAGCGTGAAAATGAAAGGTACTGTAGCTGTACAAAGAAAATTGTTGGAAATGGTCTACACTATATACAAAACCAACAAACCTTTCGAAAAGGATTACCTGCAACAGAACGCCCGGATAGACCAAAATAGTTAGAGCAGTCACCTCAATAGAAGGACTGCCCTAAACAGGCTAACATAAAGCCGCCTAAGACACAAAAATAAAAAAATAACTTTTGCATATCAACACAGAATCTAACGCGGCC
>NZ_JBHLTS010000044.1:0-1481 GCF_042434235.1 Mucilaginibacter angelicae
CCCTCAGGGTCTCTCGCAGATTTAAGTTAACCCATAAAATAAAAAAGTTATATTAGTGTCCCTAATGGGGATATTTGAAGAATCAAGGTGCATCGCATTACAGGTTCAGGGAATTCAGTTCGGCCATTTAGATAGAACTCGCCGTTATAATCAGGTGATTTCTATTCTTCACTCTTCTAATGCATCGTTGAGTTTTCCGGAACTTTTTAAGAACCAGCACCAGTTAAAAGGGTTTTATCGGTTAATGAATAATAAATCAGTTAATCATTCCACATTTATATTGGGCTACCAATCAGGCCTGATAGCCTATTCGAAGGAGCAAAACAATGCTGATCCCTGGATATTGGTTCAGGATACTATGCTAACTGATTATAATAGTCGTACTCTTGATTTAGGTTATACTCAAAACGAACGATCTAATGGCTTTTTGTTACATCACGGGCTATTATTGGATGAGCAATTTGCTCCCTTAGGACTTTTACATCAAGAGGTTATTCATCGCGAGCGGGATGATTTTGGTAAGGCGGCGAAGTGGCGAAGTAAGTCAATAGCAGAAAAGGAATCGAACAAATGGCTTGAAGGGGTAAAAACAGGGATATCCTTTAGCAAGGAAACAGGCCGGGATCTGATCCACATAATGGATCGGGAAGCCGACATTGTAGAAGTGATCAATAAATGTATCGGGGCAAACCAATACTTTATTATCAGAGCCAGGCATGATCGCAGTACGTTAACCCTATCAGAAAAGGATAAAGCAGAGGCCCCCGAACTTTACAGGCTATTTCAGTTAATGCCCTCTCTGCCTGATCCTTTTACCATTGTCCGGCCATTAAGAAATGCAAAGGGGAAAGAATATGAGGCGAAATGCGATATGAGTTGTCATTCCTTTAAGTTCAGAGGCATTGATAAGGAAATAAACTGCGTATGGATCAGAGAACAGATCAGTACAGAAGAAGAAAAGCCAGCCGAGTGGTTTCTACTAACCAACAGGGTAATTAAGAACGAAAAAGATGCAGAAAAGATCGCTGAATTCTATTCAAAAAGGTGGACGGTTGAGGACTTTCATAAATGCTATAAAACCGGATGCAGTATTGAAAAAAGACAGTTTGATACACGTAAAGCACTCACTACCAGCATTGGCTTGTTGGCTATAACCGCTATTGTGCTACTGAGAAGCCGGTATTATGCTAAACATCAGCATAGTATCCCTTTCGAGATCATGGTAACAGATAAAGCCGAACAGGAATTGGCTAAAAGAATAGCTGATAAATACCTGATGCCAACAGATAAGCTTTTATGTGAGCCATACACAGCCTTATGGTGGCTATTATTACTTGGACGAATGGGGGGGCATCAAGGTCTTAAAAACAAAGGTTTGCCCGGTTGGCAAACCCTTTGGAAAGGTTATTCATTTTTTCAATCCTTAGTAATCGGATTTAACTATGCTAACAACAGCTCATAATTTTGTGGGTTAACTTTAA
>NZ_JBHLTS010000045.1:0-1642 GCF_042434235.1 Mucilaginibacter angelicae
GAGAAATCTCCTATGATGAAAATAAGCTACAGAAAGGCTAATATTCTTGAAAAGCGGGCTAATAGACTACTATAAAGTTATAATTTATAAATGATTAAGCAAAGCGAGGCCATGTTTTCTTAATTTCATATGCAGATCAGAAGAGGAAACAGGCTCTGCTGAGGAGCAACCTACCAGCAATATGATCTGCCGAACTGGATAGAAGAAGTCTCTGTAACAGGAGACTTTTTTATTGTCTATCTTTTTCGCCTATGGCTAAGAAAACCCTCACCAACTTTTAATATTTTAAATACATTGATAAAGCAATTAATCTCCTATAAGCAGACACCATTACGGGCCGCAGTATCGCGTTTAAATTGTTGGATAAAATGATAACCGTAGTCTTATACAGAGCAGACACTTCACAGGCTGCGGATTTCTCATTCCGGTTTCTCATCTGGTAAAAACAGATTGTTTTATCTTGTACTTTTGTTAATATTATTTAACCACGGCTGTTACATACCCGACTTCATTTTTCATTACATAACGGATCCGGTTAAGCATCTTTTTAGCTATCCTGATGATGGCATTATTCTTTTTCATCCTCTTACAATAGTTGTTAAAGGCCATCGTCATGGCAGGATCTGTACGAATTGCTGTCCAACTGGCCTCAATAAGTTTTTCTCTGAGCTGATGATTTGCCCGCCTGGTCAGGCCTGATACGTTTTCCTTGTCACCGGTGCTGTGGGTATTGGGCACAAGACCAACAAAATCACATAAAGCATCAAAGGACTTAAAGCGGTTAATATCGCCTACTTCTGTTACAAACAACAACGCGGTAATTTCACCTATTCCCGGAACTGTCCTTATTAGGATTATTCTTTTCTTATACCGTTCCTGTTTAGACAAGGTTCGCACTTGCCGGGTTGCAGCAAGCACCATGCCCCGGGCCTGCTGGTAACCCTGTAGCTTCAGGTCAAGTACTGTTCTTGCCGAAGGGTTCAGTGACAAACTTTTAAGCCAGTCGGTAAAAACATTCGACCAATACCGGCTCTCTGATTCACCAAATGTTATCCCCTGAAAATGAAGCCAGCTACGGATGCGGTTCTTATTGCGCGTCTGGTCTTTTACCATTTGATTATAGGTACGGATAATATCCCTGTCATCCTGCTGTTCAATGCCGGGGATAAAAATACCGGTAAGCTGACCTTTACTCAATGCCTGCCCCAATTTCCGGCAATCGACAACATCTGATTTGCGTTGCTTTTCCTTACCTGTGGTTGGGACATCGGCCGGATTAACAACAATACAGTTAATCCCGGATCCGGCAAACTCACGCTGATAACTGAATCCACAAAAGCCTGCTTCGTAAACAACATGATAATCCGCTGACGGGTAATTGCGCTTCAAATAAGTACTTAATTCATTGGCCGAAGGATTTTGTGAAAATGTCCTCAGTTCCATCTGCTCACTTCGAATGCTAATCTTCCAGGATTTCTTATGAACATCTATCCCTGCAAAAATCTTTTGCCCGCTAAAGTCTAATTGTGTAACTTGTTTCATGAGTTCTTGATTTAAAGTGTTTGTTCTTAGTTTTCACTTTAATCTACAACCTTTCTTTCAAGAACTCTTCTTTAACTATTTCATGCATACGATCTTATAC
>NZ_JBHLTS010000046.1:0-1671 GCF_042434235.1 Mucilaginibacter angelicae
CCTTATAATGACGTGCAAGTAATTGGTTCATAATCAAGCTGCATTTTGAAGTGTAAGCCCGAGTTTTTGCGCTTCTTTTTGCAGACGAGCGATCTTTCTTGCCTTTTGTACCTCTACATCCTGCTGAACTTTACTACTGTCATAAGCTTCCTGTTTGAGTACCATATTATAAAAGATGACTGCAATTTTCCTGGCCACTGCTTTTATCGCTTTGGCTTTACCTTTGGTTGCGGCCAATTTTCGGTATTGCTGTCCTAAGGGTCCTTTGCTTTGCCAAAGGCAATTGGCTGCTAATCTGAAAGCCTGCGTGGCCGGATTGTGGGTGATCCGTTTTTCATAGCCCACCAGTTTACCTCCGGTTATTTTAGGGCGGGGTGACAGGTTTAACCAACTCGTAAAATGACCGGCAGTAGGCCATTTGCTCATATCCGGTCCTGTTACGGCCAGTATCGTAAGCAGACCGATCTCATCCAAGCCTTCCACCGCTGTCAGGTCTACCCCCAATATAGCCAACAGATAATCCTTTAAGTTAATATGATATTGATTCTTACGAACCATGCCCTGTTTCTTTGTGCTTATGATCCCCGGTGCCAGCACTTTCAGCGTTTGTTCGATATGTAGCTCATAGCTGTGCATCTGTTCTTTAAAAAAGTCATATGCCTTCAGGTTCTGTATAAGGATATTGATCAGGCTTTCCCGGTAATCGCCCTCAAGGGACTTTAGCAGATCCTCCCGGCTTGCTTTTAAGCGCTTGTGATCGATACAGGAGAGCAGTTTTTCAGGATCGCTGATCCCCGAGCAAATCATCCGTAAAAGCATCATCCCAGACACCCCTTCGATATCACTGATCAGGTGCTGAAACTTGATGTTCATTTTAGTCAGGGTGTTTTGGATCCGGTTCAACGTATCGCTCTTCTGATCCTGCCAGATCTCTCTTTCATGAATGTAATGGCGCAGGTCCTGATAACAAGCCGGAGCAATATGCGATTCCCGTAAAAGACCATGGGTAAGCAGTTTATGCAGCCACTGGGCATCATTTATATCCGTTTTCTGTGCAGATACGTTCCGGAAGTGACTTGGATTGATCATCACTACTTTCATCCCATGCAACTCAAGGATCCGGTGCAGGGCCATCCAATAACTCCCTGTCGATTCCATCGTTACGATCTCTACTTTTTCTCTTTGCAGCAGCTCTGCCAATTCATAAAGACTTGATGTGAAACCGTTAAACTGGGCAAGATGGATCAGGTCCTGTGCATCTGTATAGGATACTACCATCAGCATGCTGCCGACATCAATCCCCGCTGAACGCGGGTAAAGTACCCCGAAGCGTTCCATCTTTTTTGAACCGGCAGGCACTCCCGCCTTTTTCTTCTTTTTGTTTTGCTTAGCTTTGCCCATATCTTTTTGTAAAAAACAGGGCAAACTCTGCCGCTTAAAAAAGTTCAAGCTTAAAAGCGCGGTAAACCACCAGCCTGCCAGCTGGTGGTTCCCTATAATATTTTTGCAAAAAGCGACAGTCCCAAACTCGCAAGCGGGCTCTTAAAGGCCCCAAGGATTATACGGGGTCTGTAGTTTGACCTTGTTTTTCCAGGCAAATATCTTACTTCTCATCCCAAAGCACGTCATTACATTTTTTTTCAGGTTTCCCCTGATCGTTACTCGCAATGA
>NZ_JBHLTS010000047.1:0-1895 GCF_042434235.1 Mucilaginibacter angelicae
CAAGCTACTAAGGGAAACTGCTCCAGAAAGGAGGTATTCCAGCCACACCTTCCGGTACGGCTACCTTGTTACGACTTAGCCCCAGTTACCGACTTTACCCTAGGACGCTCCTTGCGGTTACGCACTTCAGGCACTTCCAGCTTCCATGGCTTGACGGGCGGTGTGTACAAGGCCCGGGAACGTATTCACCGCGTCATTGCTGATACGCGATTACTAGCGAATCCAACTTCACGGGGTCGAGTTGCAGACCCCGATCCGAACTGTGAATGGCTTTTGGAGATTGGCATCCTGTTGCCAGGTAGCTGCCCTCTGTACCATCCATTGTAGCACGTGTGTAGCCCCGGACGTAAGGGCCATGATGACTTGACGTCGTCCCCTCCTTCCTCTCTATTTGCATAGGCAGTCTGTTTAGAGTCCCCACCTTAAATGCTGGCAACTAAACATAGGGGTTGCGCTCGTTGCGGGACTTAACCCAACACCTCACGGCACGAGCTGACGACAGCCATGCAGCACCTAGTTTCGTGTTCCGAAGAACTGTGGCGTCTCTGCCACATTCACTAACTTTCAAGCCCGGGTAAGGTTCCTCGCGTATCATCGAATTAAACCACATGCTCCTCCGCTTGTGCGGGCCCCCGTCAATTCCTTTGAGTTTCACCCTTGCGGGCGTACTCCCCAGGTGGAACACTTAACGCTTTCGCTTAGACGCTGACCGTATATCGCCAACATCGAGTGTTCATCGTTTAGGGCGTGGACTACCAGGGTATCTAATCCTGTTTGATCCCCACGCTTTCGTGCCTCAGCGTCAATCATACTTTAGTAAGCTGCCTTCGCAATTGGTGTTCTGTGACATATCTATGCATTTCACCGCTACTTGTCACATTCCGCCTACCTCAAGTACATTCAAGCCCATCAGTATCAAGGGCACTGCGATAGTTGAGCTACCGTCTTTCACCCCTGACTTAACAGGCCGCCTACGCACCCTTTAAACCCAATAAATCCGGATAACGCTTGGATCCTCCGTATTACCGCGGCTGCTGGCACGGAGTTAGCCGATCCTTATTCTTACAGTACATTCAGCTACCTATACATAGGTAGGTTTATTCCCGTACAAAAGCAGTTTACAACCCGTAGGGCCGTCTTCCTGCACGCGGCATGGCTGGTTCAGACTTCCGTCCATTGACCAATATTCCTTACTGCTGCCTCCCGTAGGAGTCTGGTCCGTGTCTCAGTACCAGTGTGGGGGGTCATCCTCTCAGATCCCCTAAACATCGTAGCCTTGGTAAGCCGTTACCTTACCAACTAGCTAATGTTCCGCATGCCCATCTTGATCCTATAAATATTTGATATTAAAGCGATGCCACTTCAATATGTTATGCGGTCTTAATCTCTCTTTCGAGAGGCTATCCCCCTGATCAAGGTAGGTTACATACGTGTTACGCACCCGTGCGCCACTCTCAAGGAAAGCAAGCTCTCCTATCCCGTCCGACTTGCATGTATTAGGCCTGCCGCTAGCGTTCATCCTGAGCCAGGATCAAACTCTCCATTGTAAAATGTTTTGTTCAAATCACTGACCCTATTATTAATTAATAGAATCTGTATTCATTATATCTTTATACAGTTTCCTCTTGTTATTGTAACTCTTCAATCTTCCTCAACCTTAGTCTCGGTCAATCTCCCGTTACGCTACATGATTTCCATTTCTTAAAAGAACTTTTTCGCTTCATCATCCGAATCAGCTATATAATCTTTCGGCTTTTAAACCGCTTTGATTTGTCATTTTATTAAGCCCCGAGAATCGCTCTCCTCAGCCCTCGAACTACTCACTAACGCTTTCATTCTCTTTGTCTTAAACTCCTTTCGAAGTCCGTCCCGTTCGGGGTTGCAAAGGTAAAAAC
>NZ_JBHLTS010000048.1:0-2033 GCF_042434235.1 Mucilaginibacter angelicae
CTATTATAACTGGGAAAGACCTCATCAAGGTATTAATGGCAAAAGACCTATCGATATGATCTCCTTAAACAACAAATAATAACCTGCTATTTTGTCTCCGAATTACTAAACCCTTACAGCAATGACGAATCGTTTACCATTTCAGTTCAAAGGGAACTAAGCGAACCTGAACTTTCCACATTTCAAATTCTCTCTTGCATCTCACCAAATAATTCTCTTATTTTGCTAATAAAATTAGCAAAATGAAACATATAAGCGTAGCTGATCAACTCATTATTTTTAGCCGTTATATCGGTCAGCAGGTTGTGATCATCAGTCTTTTAAATAATAGCGAGGTCAATATCGGCACACTTACCGGTGTAAAGCATAACGCCATATCTGTTAATATTGATGAAGTGATGCGTTGGATCCCATTGTACGATAACTTTAAACTTTGCGAAATTAAATTACTTTTAAAACCCTTAAAAAAACTCACGCCTGAAGTTGTTTCTGCAGCTAATGATCTACCTGTAAAAGCGTTCATCACCCCTTACTACCAGCAAATGGGTTACGATATGCCCATTTTTATTGAACCCGGCCATCCCTGCAATTGCAAATACGTTCAGGAAATTGAACTGGCCGATTACCGTACCCCTGCAGAAATATACCGGCAAAACGCTTTATTACATGCTTTTGAATCGGCGTAATTGATTCATGGTATGAATATTGTGTGTTATCTACGTCATTTGTTATACAATTTGCATACAATCGTAACAAAATCAGATAATTAATGCCAACTTCATACTAATGCGCTTAATTTGCGTTATTGTTTGCAAGAAACAGAATGAGCAGATCAAAAAAATTAAATATACTTCTCCCCCTTGTATCCCTACTTTTCATGGGCGCCTTTGCAAAGCACAGGTTACTTGATAAGCAGGATATTACAGGCACCCTGAATAATAAGGAAATGGATGAAATATCGGGCATCGCAGCATCAGGCATCAGTCCGGATATTTATTATGTACATAACGACAGCGGTGATACCAGCCGTTTTTTTGCAATAACAAACGGAGGCAAACTCAAATCAACCATTTATTTTAAAGGAGATAAGGCAAATGGCCTTGGCGTGCATGATTGTGAAGATATTGACGTTGGCCCGGGACCGGAAAAAGGCAAAAGCTACGTTTACCTTGGCGATATAGGCGATAATGCTCAAAACAGGCCATACATTACGATTTACCGCATGGCCGAAAAAAAATCCTGGGCCACAGGTAATGCTGCAACAGCAAATACAGAGGCTGTACGTGCAGATTTTAAGTATCCCGATGGCGCTAAAGATGCGGAAACGATGATGATTGATCCAATTGACAAGCAATTGATCATTGTGAGCAAAAGAAGTGATACTGTTGCAGTTTATACCTCACCGTTAAAATATAAAGCAAATGAAACAATAGTTTTAACCAAACGCTGCAAACTGTTCTTCCCAGGTTTTAAACCTTTTAAATGGATCACAGCCGGTGATATCTCCAAAGACGGGCAGCAGGTCCTGCTGAAAAGCTACGACAAGGTTTACTACTGGCGCCGCCAGCATAACGAACCCATATGGGAAACCATGGTACGCAAACCGCAGGAGCTTACTTATAAAGTTGAAAAACAGGGCGAAGCAATAGGCTTTCAGGCCGATGGTAAAGGATATTACACTACAAGTGAAGGCGTTTTTGCTCCGATATATCATTACGATGTGCCAAACTGATTTTCTTAAATAACTGCATATAAAAAGGCCATTGTTGAAGAAACAAGGGCTTTTTTTTATATTAAACAATCAACGTCCTATCATCAACGTAGCGTCCCATCAGGGTCTCTCGCAGAGGACCCTGATGTATGCGCCATACAAATTCGCTGTTCTCAATACCCAGAACGCGGTGAACCTCAGGGTCTCTCACAGATTAAAGTTAACCCACAAAATTATGAGCTGTTGTTAGCATAGTTAAATCCGATTACTAAGGATTGAAAAAATGAATAACCTTTCCAAAGGGTTTGCCAACCGGGCAAAC
>NZ_JBHLTS010000049.1:0-3265 GCF_042434235.1 Mucilaginibacter angelicae
ACGGGGGATTAGCTCAGCTGGCTAGAGCACCTGCCTTGCACGCAGGGGGTCAACGGTTCGAATCCGTTATTCTCCACAATGCAGATTCGCAAATGTGAAGATATGCAGATATGCAAATGAGAAATCATCTGCACATCTGAAATCAAACATCTGCACATCCGCAAAACGTTCTTTGACATATTGGAAGAAGTAATTGAAAACAAGAGAAAACAACAGATAGAGACGTTGTTTGCTCAGAGGCAAGATTACGAGAAGAAAGAGACAAGACTTCGGTCCTGGTTCTTGATTCCTGATCTCTTGACTCTAACAAACAATTATCTAAATAAAGACATACTATACGGCGCAAAAGGCGTATAAGTAGAAGAAAGTAAGAAAGGGTACACGGGGGATGCCTTGGCTCTCAGAGGCGAAGAAGGACGTGATAAGCTGCGATAAGTACCGGGGATCTGCAAATAGGAATTGATCCGGTAATTTCCGAATGGGGAAACCTAGTTAGTTGAAGACTAACTGCATATAATGCGCTAACCTGCCGAACTGAAACATCTAAGTAAGCAGAGGAAGAGAAAACAATAGTGATTTCCAGAGTAGTGGCGAGCGAAATGGAAGAAGCCCAAACCTGTTATGTTACGGCATAACAGGGGTTGTAGGACCACAACATGAATATTAAACAGAACCGGAATGGCATGGGAAGGCCAACCATAGAGCATGAGAGTTGCGTACGGGTAATGAATAATAGGATAGTGGTATCCTGAGTACCGCGAGGTCGGAGACGCCTTGTGGGAATTTGCCGGCACCATCCGGTAAGGCTAAATACTCCTGAGAGACCGATAGTGAACCAGTACCGTGAGGGAAAGGTGAAAAGAACCCCGAACAGGGGAGTGAAATAGAACCTGAAACCGTGTACTTACAAGCGGTCGGAGCAGTGTAAGCTGTGACGGCGTGCCTTTTGCATAATGAGCCTACGAGTTACTCTTCCCTGGCAAGGTTAAGTGTTTAAGACACGGATCCGAAGCGAAAGCGAGTCTGAAAAGGGCGTATAGTCAGGGGAGGTAGACGCGAAACCTTGTGATCTACCCATGGGCAGGTTGAAGGTGCCGTAACAGGTACTGGAGGACCGAACCGATAAACGTTGAAAAGTTTCCGGATGACTTGTGGGTAGGGGTGAAAGGCTAATCAAACTGGGAAATAGCTCGTACTCCCCGAAATGTTTTTAGGAACAGCCTGGCGGTTGAGTTATAAAGAGGTAGAGCTACTAATTGGGTGCGGGGGAGTCAAATCCTACCAAATCCAGATAAACTCCGAATGCTTTATAATATACGCTGGAGTGAGGCTATGGGTGCTAAGGTCCATGGCCGAGAGGGAAAGAACCCAGACCATCAGCTAAGGTCCCTAAATTATTGCTAAGTTGAACTAACGAGGTCCGATTGCACAGACAGCTAGGATGTTGGCTTGGAAGCAGCCATTCATTTAAAGAGTGCGTAACAGCTCACTAGTCGAGCGATCGGGCATGGATAATAAACGGGCATCAAGCAGTATACCGAAGCTATGGATTCATATTTATATGACTGGTAGGGGAGCATTCTATTTGCCGGCGAAGCAGGAAGGTAACTGACTGTGGAGGAAATAGAAAAGCAAATGTAGGCATAAGTAACGATAAGGCGGGAGAGAAACCCGCCCACCGAAAGACTAAGGTTTCCTGATCAACGCTAATCGGATCAGGGTTAGTCGGGGCCTAAGGTGAAGCCGAAGGGCGTAGCCGATGGACAACTGGTTAATATTCCAGTACTTTTTATTACTGCGATGCGGTGACGGAGTAGTGACACTGACGCGAACTGACGGAATAGTTCGTTAAAGGCTGTAGGTATAAGACGTGTAGTTAAGTACGCATGTTTTGCTGAAAGCTGATAGTACACAGAACCTTCGGGGGATGTGATAGTTCAGGTAATCAGACTTCCAAGAAAACCCGCTAAGCTTCAGGTAATAAAAACCCGTACCGTAAACCGACACAGGTAGTCGAGGAGAGAATCCTAAGGTGCTCGAGTGAATCATGGCTAAGGAACTCGGCAAAATGGCCCTGTAACTTCGGGAGAAGGGGCGCTGGCAGCAATGTCAGCCGCAGTGAAAAGGCCCAGGCGACTGTTTAACAAAAACACATGGCTATGCAAAATCGAAAGATGACGTATATGGCCTGACACCTGCCCGGTGCTGGAAGGTTAAGAGGGGATGTTAGTCGCAAGGCGAAGCATTGAATCGAAGCCCCAGTAAACGGCGGCCGTAACTATAACGGTCCTAAGGTAGCGAAATTCCTTGTCGGGTAAGTTCCGACCTGCACGAATGGTGTAACGATCTGGGCGCTGTCTCAGCCATGAGCTCGGTGAAATTGTGGTATCGGTGAAGACGCCGGTTACCCGCAACGGGACGGAAAGACCCCATGCACCTTCACTATAGCTTAACATTGATATCGGATACAGGATGTGTAGGATAGGTGGGAGACTGTGATGCTGCTTCGCTAGGAGTAGTTTAGTCAACGTTGAAATACCACCCTTTCTGTATTTGGTGTCTAACTCCACAATGTGGAGAACATTGTTTGGCGGGTAGTTTGACTGGGGTGGTCGCCTCCAAAAAGGTAACGGAGGCTTTCAAAGGTAAGCTCAGTACGCTTGGTAACCGTACGCGGAGTGCAATAGCATAAGCTTGCTTGACAGTGAGACAGACAAGTCGAGCTGGGTCGAAAGACGGATATAGTGATCCGGTGGTTCTGCATGGAAGGGCCATCGCTCAAAGGATAAAAGGTACGCTGGGGATAACAGGCTGATCTCCCCCAAGAGCTCATATCGACGGGGAGGTTTGGCACCTCGATGTCGGCTCGTCACATCCTGGGGCTGGAGAAGGTCCCAAGGGTTGAGCTGTTCGCTCATTAAAGTGGCACGCGAGCTGGGTTCAGAACGTCGCGAGACAGTTCGGTCCCTATCTGTTGTGGGCGTAGGAAGTTTGAGTGGGGCTGACCTTAGTACGAGAGGACCGGGTTGGACTAACCTCTGGTGAATCTGTTATGCCGCCAGGTGTACTGCAGAGTAGCTACGTTGGGAATAGATAAGCGCTGAAAGCATCTAAGTGCGAAACTAGCCACAAGATGAGACTTCCATTGAGGGTCGTAGGAGACTACTACGTTGATAGGTCATAGGTATAAAGGTGGTGACATCATAGCCGAGTGATACTAATTGCCCGAAGCTTTCTTCAGATAGAAATAGGGTGAGTGGTTGAT
>NZ_JBHLTS010000050.1:0-3643 GCF_042434235.1 Mucilaginibacter angelicae
TATGTGATGTCTTCAGCGCAGCGGCGTTTGTGGGTATTGTGCCAGTTGGAAGAAGGGAATGCGGCGTATAATATGTCGGGTGTACATGTTTTTGAAGGAGTTCTTGAGGTTGGGTGTTTATCATCGGCATTTGGGAAACTGATCGGCCGTCATGAGGCCTTGCGTACGGTTTTCCGGGAATCAGCTGGTGGAGATGTGCACCAGTATATACTGCCGGCCTTTGAATTCAGGATCCGGGAGACCGACCTCCGTTCGCTTGCAGACCAGGAAGACGTATTGCGGGTATTGGTTCAGGAAGAGTCGGTACGTGGTTTTTCGCTGAGTGCAGGCCCTCTGCTTCGTGCGCATATATACCAGCTGAGCGACACGCGGTGGGTTTTTGTGTATGTGATGCACCATATCATCAGCGACGGGTGGTCGATGGGGATTTTGATCCGGGAGCTGCTGTTTTATTACAACCAAATATTATCGGGGAGTTCGGCAGCCTTACCGGCTTTGGGGATCCAGTACAAGGACTATGCATGTTGGCAGCAGGAAGCGCTTCACGGGGGCTCATTTTCGATATCCCGTGCTTACTGGCTGGACCGTTTTTCGGGCCCGCTTCCTGTGCTGGAGCTTGCGGGGGACCGTGCCCGTCCAGGTATAAAGAGCTATAACGGCGGAGGCTTGCACCGGGTGATCAAGGGCGAAGTTCTTCAGCAGTTGAAAAGTTACAGCCAGGAGCAGGGCGGTACGTTATTTATGGGGCTTTTAGCCGGTGTAACGGCGTTGTTGTACCGTTATACGGGCCAGGAAGATATCGTGATCGGCAGCCCTATAGCTGGGCGTTCCCATGCGGACCTGGAAGACCAGATCGGTTTTTATGTGAATATGCTCGCGCTTCGTAACCGTTTTAGTGGTTCTGCGGGTTACGGTTCGCTATTCGGGGGTGTTCGGGAAACGACATTAGGAGCGTATGAACACCAGCAATACCCTTTTGATGAGCTTGTAGAGGAAGTTTATCAAAGCGGTGACCTGAGCCGTCATGCGCTGTTCGATGTAGTTGTTGTGCTGCAGAATACGGATAGTCCGGGGGGTAAAGGAGAAGGGCTTGGAGATGTAAAAGTAAGCGGATACAAGGACCGCAAGCGTGTAGTGAGTTTGTTCGATCTCCGTTTTGACTTCCGGGAGTTAGGGGATGAGCTTCACGCGACGATAGAATATAATAGTGATATTTATGACGATGACCGGATCTCGCGGATGGCATCGAACCTGGAGGAGCTGTTAATTTCGGCGATGTCAGACCCGGAGTTGCCGCTGTGCAGGCTGGACTATATCAGCGAAGGGGAAAAGGCGTTGTTAGGGCTGTCGGGCGGAGCTTGTTCCTATCCGGCCGATGAGACGCTGGTGAGCCTTTTTGAGCGATCGGTTCAGGAGCACGGGGCATCTGTAGCGGTGGTGTCCGGTCCGGCGCGTTTGAGTTATTCGGGACTGAATAAGCGGGCCAACCAGATCGCGCATTTCCTGCTGAGGGAGGCAGGTTTACGTAAAGAAGAGGGCGTAGGGATCCTGCTGGACCGCGGCCTCGATGTGGTGGCCTCGATGCTTGGGGTCTTAAAAGCAGGGGGGATGTACATTCCGATGGAAGGAGGGATTCCCGAAGAGCGGCTGAAGTTCATGGTATCCGACAGCGGCGTTCGCGTGCTGATAACCAGTAAAGCCTATATCGAGACAGTGAACCGGGTGCAATGGTGCTCGGAGCAGTTTGAGCACTATTTATGCATAGACAGTGAATCGGTTTATGATCAGGAGGAAGAGCGGGAGAACGTGATGATGAACCAGGAGCTGTGGGACCATGTTGGGGAACAGGCCTCCGATGCGATCACCGGAGGTGGCTGGACGAGCAGTTTTACGGGGGAAGCGCTGTCGGAAGAGGAGATGGAAGAGTATGCGATGAATGTATACCGTAAACTGTCGGCAGGTTTACATCCCGGGCTGCGCGTGCTGGAGATCGGTTGTTCCTCCGGGCTGACCTTAAGAAAGATCGCTCCGTTCGTTTCGTTATATTATGGAACAGACCTGTCCCCGGTGATCCTGGAGAATACGCGGGAGATGGCCGCCCGGGAAGGTTTGGGAAATGTAAAGTTGCAATGCCTGGCGGCGGACGGTTTGTCGGACCTGGAAGAAAGCGGTTTTGACCTGGTGATCATCAATAGCGTTATCCAGCATTTTCACGGGCATAATTACCTTCGTAAGGTGCTCCGTTCGGCGATCGGGTTATTAAAAGAAGATGGGGAGATCTTTATCGGTGATGTGATGGACATTGACCGCAAACGGGCGCTGCTCAGCGACCTGGAAATGTTTAAAGCAGCGAACCATGGCCATGGGTATGTTACCAAAACAGATTTTTCCTCAGACCTGTTTGTATCGCGGCACTTTTTCAGCGATCTGCGGTATGATGAACCAGCAATAAGTGAAGTGAAGGTAAGTGAAAAGCTGCGGACGATAGAGAACGAGCTGACACTTTACCGTTATGATGTACAATTAAAAGTATCGAAGGGCGGCCGTAATGCCATAACAGAGAGGCGGCATAAATATCAATATGATCAGCGTGTTGTGTCTGGGCAGCCGGAGTTTAACCCTGGAGTAGGGTTGAACAGTTCGGGGCTTTGTTATGCGATCTATACCTCTGGTTCGACGGGGGTTCCAAAAGGTGTGCTGATCGAGCACGGGAATGTTGTCCGGTTGTTTAAGACGGATGCCCCTTTATATGATTTCGGGAGTACGGATGTGTGGACGATGTTCCATTCGCCGGGCTTTGATTTTTCGGTATGGGAGATGTACGGGGCGCTGCTGAACGGCGGTCGGCTGGTCATTGTTCCGCGTGAAGTTGCGCAGGATAGCCGTTTATACCTGGATCTGCTGATCGGGGAGGGCGTTACGGTACTGAACCAGACCCCATCGGCCTTTTATGGCTTGATCCGTGAAGCGTTGTCCTCATCGGTACCGGAACACTCGCTCCGGTATGTGATTTTCGGAGGGGAAGCGCTAAGCGCCCCGATGCTTTCGGAGTGGTATAAGCGTTACCCTGAAATCCAGTTGGTGAATATGTACGGTATAACGGAAACCACGGTTCATGTGACGTATAAAAGTATCGGCTGGTCGGAGATAGCGTCCAACAGCGCGGGTATCGGGGTCCCGATCCCGACGTTAAGCTGTTATGTACTGGATGAGCGGCAGCAGTTACAGCCGCTTGGGGTACCGGGGGAACTGTACGTAGGCGGGGCCGGAGTGGCGAGGGGTTATTTGAACCGCGAAGAGCTGAGTGCTGAGAAATTTATCGCCAGCCCATTCAGGGCCGGCGAACGTTTATACCGCTCGGGGGATAAGGTCAGCCAGTCCTCGGGAGGGGAATTAATATACCATGGCCGTTTAGACGACCAGGTAAAGGTGAGGGGTTACCGGATCGAATTAGGGGAGATCGAAAGTGCGCTAAACGGTCACAGTGATGTAAGCAGCTCGGTTGTACAGGCGCTTGATCTGGGCAGCGGCGAACGGGAGCTGGTAGCGTACGTGGTAAGCGGCACACTGCTGAATGTGCCGGAGCTTCGTCAGTACCTTCAGGAACGCTTGCCGGGCTATATGGTACCGGGCCATTATGTAC
>NZ_JBHLTS010000051.1:0-5549 GCF_042434235.1 Mucilaginibacter angelicae
CCAATAAAGGATAACTGTTTATTATCATGCCTAAGAAGATTCTGTTGTATGCTCATGATGGTGTTGGCTACGGACATATAGCCCGGATGAGTAATTTGGGTACTGCGCTAATTAAAGAGGGTCCCGGGTTTCAGATTGATTTGGTTACCGGTTATCAATCTATAGGCACCTTTCTTCCTCCAAATCACTCTTTTACCGTTATCAAAATCCCGTCAAATATATCTCGGGCCACCATTACTGACCCTATTACCGAACAACGATATCATCAGCGAATAACCGACAGAAAAGAGGCATGGCGAAAGATCTTCCTCCAAAACACCTATGATTATTGGGTAATAGATTTTTTTCCCAATGGCACAGGAGGTGAGTTAACTGAATTGCTTTACTGGGTCAAAACCACGAACACTCAAATCAAATTTATACTTACGCTTAGGGGAGTTATTTTTTCCGCAGCGAAAACTCAGGCATTTTACCAGCGAAATGACAGTCTGCGGCTTATCAATGATTTATATGATCGAGTCATTGTTTTCTGTGACCCCCAAATCGTAGATCTGAACGCTGAGTACTTCAGCGGGAAAATCACTAAGCCAATTCATTATCTGGGTTATCTTTATGAAAAAGACCGATTGGTCAAAGCCGAACCACACTCCGACCATACGCACGTGATGATTGATTTTGGCGGAGGGTTCGAATGCGATGAGTTACTTTTAGCGACATTGAATGCCCTGAATAAATCAGACAAACATTATGTAATCACAGTTTTATTAGGTGAGTATTATCAGCAGGAAACGATCGAAATTGTGATTTCGCAAAACGACGGTATCAACGTTCACAGGCAACCCTTTCCTTCCGGCAAAGTCATTCAGCCAGTCCATGTTGTGATAGGCTGCGGTGGTTACCACGTTACCGTCAATTGTATTTTTAATAGTATTCCGTTATTAGTTATCCCAAAAGACGAACTGGAAGAAGCCGGAATTCATATCAACCGCCTTAAAAAGTTTGCATCAATAAATATCACTCCCAAAGACCGGATCTGCACAATTGATACCGCTATTCAGACATTGCTCGAAAGTCCTTCCATCCATTCGCTGAATAGTTGTACGGCGGAAGGTTTGGCTGTTTTTTTTAACGATTGAATTAAATGAAGATACTGATCATCACTATACACGCAGATCCGACCATTCCCCCGGGAGCCAGAGAAGGAGGCGGAACGCATTTATATATCAACGAACTCATTAATATGCTTATTTATCGCAAAGCGGAAGCGCTCATTATTACCCGGAAAGCGTCCCCAGGCAATGAGACTTTCACTTATGGCGATGTGAAAATAAGAAGAATGCGATTGGGACCAGAGGCGACATGGGACAAAAATAATTTTGATGACAGAGAAGGTGAACTGTTGCATATGATTCAAGATATTGTAGCTGACGAAAGATTTCAACCTGATCTGATCCATTCAGTTTACTGGCATTCCGGCAGGGCTGCAGCCGCACTTTCCGATAAATGGAAAAAGCCGTTCATCCATTCGGTTATATCTGCGGGAATGCGGAAGAAAATAACCGGCTACCCGGTGAGCGAGCAGCGGCTGGCGACCGAAAGATTAATTTTCGGGAGCGCGAAAATCATTATCGCTGTTTCGGTACAGGAAAAAGACGATCTCATCAATTATTATCAGGTTTCTTCATCAAAAGTCAAAGTCATCGGCAGAGCCGTTGATCAATTGTTCCTTGCCAGTTTGTACGATGATGATGGTACGTTATTGCCATTAACTGAACCCCGCATTCAAGGTAACCATGAATGAAATGATCACAAATCCCAAACTTCCGTTTGTTTACTTTGGCCGTCTCGCAGCCTCGAAGGGCATTGCATTGTGCATAGAAGCCGCCTATATTTTGTATCTGCGCTGGGGGAACCACGGTCACTCACTTTGGATTATTGGCGGTAATAATGACGAAATTATGAAACTGAAGCAAAGTGAAATACTGGGAAACAAGATCAGCGATCTGGAGCTTCAAGGTCTTCTATTTTGGTGGGGGCATTTGCCGCACGAATTCTTGCCGCTCATTTTGAGAAAATGCGCTTTTTTTTGCTTCACGTCCCAATATGAGCCAGGCGGCAGAACAATCCTCGAAGCAATGGCCTCCGGATTGCCGGTCATAGCGGCGCCACAAGGCTTTGCTGAAACCCTGATCGAGCCGGGAGTTAACGGACTTATAATAGCAGATTATCATCCGGAAACATGGGCTGAAGCCATGCAGGGGCTATTAGCAAATGAAGAGCAAAGAAAAGCCATGGGGCAAGCCGCACGACAAACTATTTTGAATAACTATACGATGCAGGCTTTTATGGAAAGACACTGGGAGATATATGATCAGTTCAACCCAGAATACAATAAGCGTCCATAACTTTATTGCTATCCTGATGATCAAAATCAACAGAACCCTCATTCATCATAAGCTCCGTAAACTTATCAAATTCCGGAATTGCAATTGACTGGGAAAGCGCACGAAGATCGTCCGTTTTTTCTAATCGGAAAAGGGTATAAGCTACAGCTTTGAGCGCTGCATAGCGCCTGGAAGAGAATTGAAGATTTTTTACCTCATAGGCTATGGTTGCTCGCGTCCTCAGCAAATGTTCTGATACAGCTGTGCAGATGTTATACGATTTTGAAAGCAGATTTTTCTGAAAAGCTAACTGAGCCAAATTCGTTTTAATACGCCATAACCAGCGGTGATTATTTGCCAATTCGCTGTTGGATTGGGCAAGGTCTAAATAGGCTTCTGCCATTTCAAAGTCTCCTTTGCGCCAATTGATAATGCCGTATATATTCTGCGCACGGGCTTCTTCAGCCAGATTTAATCGCTTTTTGCTCAACGGTATAGCCTCTAATAAAAGTCTTTCCGTTTCATCGAACCTATGCAAATAAAAGTTGGCCATCGCCATGTCGATAAGCAAATGCAAATTGATATGACGCGTGTAGCTGTCCTTGATTTTTTCATAGTAATAAAGCGACTGCGTTGGCTGGGAGGTCAAATAATAAGCAGCCAGGTTAGAATACTGTTCGTTTCGCAATTGCCTGCTTTCCCATCTCTGCGCTGCTTGTTCGAAAAAAGTTATCGAAGCGTCCTTTTCGCCGAGATGCTTCAAATTGATCCCTTTGCTACAAAGTATTTTAAAAAGCATTTCCTGCGGGGTTTCAGGCTCATTAACAGCTAATTCATAGGCGCTTGTCAGATAATCGGCGGCTTGATGGAAGTCTTCTTCTTTAGTGAATTTTACGCCCAGGAAATAAAGATATTGCAGGTGGTTAGCCCGGCCCAATTCCCGGAAATCAGCAAACTTTTTCAGTAACCCGAAGAGCTCAGGCGATCTACGGGATGCCAAAAAGTTAAAACGGTCATACAACTTGAGCAGCGGAAAGATCATTTCGACGATATTTTCCGTTTCCGGACCAGCCCCTGCGACCCGGTAGCTAATGTCAATAGCCTTCTCATAAAAAATCAATGCGTTAAACGGCGCATTTGAAATTTGACATTCAGCGTGCAGACGATACTGCCGGGCTGCTCGCTCGTAATCTCCGGCATACTCATAAAGTTTTCCCAAAACGTCCGGTTTGTTGAAACCATGCATCTTTTCCAAATACATAGCAGCTTCGAAGGCTAATACTTGTTGCGTGAAAAGTTGCTGGACATTAGCGTAGAAGAGATCATGATGAAATGAAATCAATAATAAATTATCTTCTTTTGCAACGGCCTTGAAAAGATTCGTCTCCAGTAATTTTTTAAGATTCAGTTCCGGATAGACAGACAAAGCCTCCTGCTTACTTAAAATATTGTTTGAAAAAAAAAGCAATAAAACGAAGTCCCGGACCTGCGAATCGGTAATCCACAGCTGCATGGCGGCAGTAATTAAATTATTAATTCGACCACTCTGCAATTCTCTGCTATCCAGCAACGCTGCCGGATCGCCGAGCCACCAGTATTGCTCATCAACAGACCTTATGACGCTCCTGGACTTTAGCAGCTCGATATATAACTCGACGTAAAACACGTGATTCAGTGTACTGCGTTTGATTAAAGACAACATATTGAGATTGACTCCCGGTAGCCGTCCGAAGATATACTCATCGATATCGCGATCTTCCAGTTCAGGCAGCTCAATTATTTGATAACGGTTGCTTTGTGAAAGAGAGTCGATAAACCGAATCCACTGGGTTTCATAATAAGGGTCTGTCTTTAAAGGAGTCGAAACCGTCAAGGCAATAACCGGCGTGTTTATTTCCCGTAAACGATTAAACAAAGCCTTCAGAAAGGCCATCATATCGCTGGAGACTTTATGCAGATTGTCTAACATTAAAATCACCTTTTTTCGGCTTTGATGGCTTTGCACCATTTTAATAAGTACCTCCAGGCAGATCTCGGGAGCGACATGGGCCGTAAAACGATCCTGTCTGATTACCTCCAGCATTTGTTTGCAAACTACAGTCGGAAGCTGAAAATAGCTGGAAAGATAATCGATGATTCCCTCATCTGATTCAAGCAGAGCAAAGTAATTCAAGCCGATCAAATGGCCAATAATTTCCTTTGAGAATGTCAGGACGTTGATGTCCGACAAATCGACCGACGCAACATTATAATCGAGCTTGTGCATTTGCCGGAACAAATGATTGGCGAAGAAACTTTTTCCTTTTCCGCTTTCCCCTTTGATAATGACAATTTGGCCGTCCTGTAGAAACCTGGCAACATCTTGCAGAAGCACCTTTCTTCTGGCACCGATCAGCTGATATCTTACATCATTAGCAATCTCATTATCACTTAACACCGGGTTAGTCTGAATTTCGTTTAGCGCAATGCGGAATGTTTTTCCGTGGGCAGTAGAACGAATGCGTCTCAGGTCTATCTGGTCCTTGTCCCAAAAACTTGCTGTAAAATCCTCTACGCGCCGAAGGTTTTCCCTGCCTATCGTAACAGATATTTGATCATAAGTTTGATCGCTCTTTTGGGGTAAGTTCTCAAGGAGTTCTTTCATAAACAACGAGAAGGAATCCAAAGTCATTTCTTGCTGGTGTTGCTGAAATCTATGTAACACTTCTTCGTAGTGCGTTGTCAACAGGTTGCGATAATGATACCCATCAACCAAATTGATTTTTAGTCCTGATTTATAGGCGAATAATAGCAACTCCTCAACCGTTTGTTTAGTAAAATAACAATTGGTGACAAAATACAATGACCTGATATTGGCATTCGATGCCATAATGACGCTTCCGGCAATATCTTTGATCATCACCTGTTTGCGTTTATCCCGTAATTTAGCCTCCACCCAGACATCAACATTTGGCAGAGGAAGAATATTACTAATCAGTTTTTTATTGATTTCAACATCCCGCCCGCCATCTCGCGTCATCTTAGTCATCAGGATTTCGCTTCTTTCCAGTTTAAAATCAATTTCAAAAAGCATCAGTGTTAAGAGCTCGAAATAACGCCAAAATTCCGCTGCAAACTGCTTTTTGTTTTGTTGAGGCATGATAATAAACAGTTATCCTTTATTGG
>NZ_JBHLTS010000052.1:0-9653 GCF_042434235.1 Mucilaginibacter angelicae
TCTAATTGTGTAACTTGTTTCATGAGTTCTTGATTTAAAGTGTTTGTTCTTAGTTTTCACTTTAATCTACAACCTTTCTTTCAAGAACTCTTCTTTAACTATTTCATGCATACGATCTTATACGCCCTGTAGAGCCGTAAGCAAGGTACAGGGCGTATAAGATTTCTCCTCACCGCGTCCGCACATTCCCAAACAGGTTCGTCGAAATGACATTCGGTTTTATTTATTCATATTCATTGACAAGATGTGTACAAACAGTAGCATCCAGGGGAGGGAATCGCACAATCGCTCAGTTTTCACCTTAAGTTAACAGCTGTGGTGACAACACGAAAAAAGGGAAAGAATAGACAAAGCCCTCTTAATTTACCATCCTCCCTGCAATATCCACCGAACGCGCAAAAGGGTTAAAAAACCTGTTGGCCAGTATGGCAAACTCGCGGCGGGTTACAGGGCGCTTCATATCAAATGCGGAGCCAAATTTATATTGCTCCTTCCATGCCTTTTGCATAGCAATTTCCAGCGTGTGCGGATCTGTTAGCGTAGTTTCGCTGATAAACGACAGCAGGTTACCAACCGTAAACACCGCACCGGGTTTTTCCTTATTGAACCATAAAAAACCGCGGGTATAGGTTTCTTCCAGTATGGGTTTTATTTCGGCAGTCGCTACTAATGAATCGGGCTGAAACAGCAAGAGCGCGGTATTACCATCTGCTTTTTGTACTCCTTTTAATAATCCGGAAGCGCCTACCTGTTGGATCGCCCTGAAATATGGATCGGTTGGTTTGATATCGGCAAAAGGCATGATCCAGGCTTTAAAGTCGAGCAGTTCAACCTGGATTTTCCGCACATCCAAGTTTTGCGTAGTAGTTTTAAAAAAGGCGCAAAAAGCAGCTGTTGCCCCGGCCCCCTGCCCAATGGCCATTTGTACCGATGGGTACATGGTACTGGCATTTACCAGGTGCGTTACCGACATGGCCTTCTCCGTTACCAGTAAATTATCCAGGTCTTTCAGTACAATAGCGCCCAACGGCACACCATATGCCGGAAAGGGCGGATAATTAACTTTCGGAGCGCCCGCATCCGTATAATGCTGCCCCGGATAAGCATCGCCAACGGCAATGGCAGTACGGTAAAGTTTTGATTCGCGGTTGTAAGGCTTGTATATATCATCCAGCATCATCCTTACCAGTCCTTTTGTTGCACGCCCGGCCTCACGCAAGTAGGGGAGATAAGGTAAATGATCGGGCGTGGTAAAACCCTCATCCAAACCCAGGTTTTTATAACCCAGTTCGGTTTGTAAATAATATATCAAACCTAAAGTATGCAGGCGTGCTTTTGCATAAAACGCATCCCGGTTTTCAGGCTTTAAATTATCAGGGGTAACAGGGAACTGGTTTCCGCATTCGGTCCACTTGATTATGTATTTATCATTGGGCAGCCTGCCATCGCTGAGCATTTGTTTAATATTTTTCCCTTTAAGGCAGCCGTATTCCGCGGCATCATAGCCCTCGGGTTTGGGAATAGTTTTATCGGCAGCAGCACCAAAATCTTTAAAAATAGCAATCCAGCTGAGGTCCTGCAATTGGGGCGATTCAGTATCAGGCGCCATTGCCTCGGTAGTTTGCTTCTTACTCTCAAAACCATAAACAAAGGCTTCGCCCGCTTTGGCTGCCACATCCCCGGTTTCGGTGGCGTCAATTACTACTTTGGCTTTTATGGTGGCGGTTTTTCCGTCGAGAGAGATACTTACATCCCAGCCGGTACCATCTTTTTTTATACCTGTAAATGGGGTATTCAGTTTTACAGTGAGGTTTTTTACCGTATCGGTTATTTTTTTGAGGATGGCCGCCCCGGTATAAGGTTCAAATCTTAATGCTGCATTATAAGCTGTATCGTAGCCTGGAGTTTTGCTGTAAAAATCCCTTACCCGGTGCCTGAATTCGCCCCAGATGCCTGTTGGTAAATTGCGGTTGCCGTCAACTATGCACATACCGCCAGCCGTCATACTGCCACCCAGCCATGGGCCTTCTTCAATCAGCATGGTTTTTAGTTTGCTCCGTGCGCCCTGTATGGCTGCCGCTGTTCCGCTTGCGCCTCCGCCTATTACTAATATGTCGGTTTTAATGGTTTGTGCAAAGGAGAGCGTACAGTTAAAAACTAAAAGTACAGCCAGAAGCTTTTTTATCATCAGTTAAATTAACAATCTACAGAACGCTAAAATAGGGCAAAAGCTTGTGGTACTATAAAATAATACCTAATTTAAATTTTTTTAACATTTATGATGACAGACGAACAAATGAAATACCCTATCGGGAGGTTTGCGCCCCCGGCTTCGTACACTACCGAAGATATGCGCGGCTGGATTGAGGATATTGCCACCCTGCCGGGGAAGCTGAGGCATGCCATTACCGGCCTTAATTACCAGGAACTGGATACCCCATACCGCACCGGCGGCTGGACATTGCGCCAGGTGATCCATCATTTGGCAGATAGCCACATGAACTCCATCACCCGCTTTAAACTTGCTCTTACCGAAAACAACCCAATCATAAAACCATATGAAGAGGGCGACTGGGCGCTGCTGCCCGATTACCGCCTTCCGGTTGAGCCATCGTTAAAAATGCTTGAAGGCATTCATCAGCATTTTGTGGCCTTGTTTGAAAGCTTTACCGAAAATGAATGGGCGCGCACATTCGTGCACCCGGCATCGGGCGAAACCATATCGTTAAAAAAAGGCCTTGCTACGTACGCCTGGCACAGCAACCACCATTTGGCCCATGTAACCGAAACGATAAAGAAGTTTGTAAAGGTGAGCTAAAAGCCGAAAGTTTTTTAACAATGTATGCTCTAATAAATTCATGTCATTGCGAGGAGCGAAACGGCAATGAGCATTGGGCGCGACGTGGCAATCTCGTATCTATACAGAGCGGTCATGCATTGGCTACGAGATTGCCACGCTACGCTCGCAATGACATGTTCTTTAAATAACTGAGAATATATGCCCAACCTCCTCTTTATCTGCAGTAAAAATCAATGGCGCAGCCCTACGGCCGAGGCTTTATTCAGGAACCATCCTGAGCATAAAGCTTCGTCGGCTGGTACGAGTGATAAGGCGCGGGTTAGGGTAAATCAAAAAATGATTGACCGTGCCGATATCATCTTCGCTATGGAGCAGAAGCATAAAGAACTGCTGAAGCAACGTTTCAACACCAATGGCAAACCACTTATTGTGCTTGACATTGAAGATAATTACCAGTTCAATGATCCTGAACTGATAGCTATTTTAAGAAACGAGCTAAGCGAATATCTTTAACCAGACTACAGTAATCGTTCTCTTACGATTCAAATGTTAACAGTGAGTGCTGCCCTGCTGTATGAAGATCCCGCCATACCTGGTTTATCTCCGTATCCGGATTTGCAGCCGACAGACCACAATAAGTATAAAGCTTATCCACGCTTTCCCGGGAAACTTTGGCCAGTTTACGGCTCATTGAGCTTACTCTCTGTAACCCATCCGCACCATCCAATTCAAAGCTGTTCCATGAATTATCTACAGCCCCATAAAATTCAGCGCGGGTTTCATTGAGTAAATTTATTTTATCGGCCAGTAATTGTTTGATATACTCTTTTTGAGTGCCGGTTAACCGCGGGTTTTTCATTCGTTCCTCAAATGCAGGCCCGCAGAGGTCAAGAAAATGAACCGCCATGCCCGAAAGATTAGCGGCCAGTGTTGCTTCGGCTAATTGTAAAAACGGGTAGCGGTATAAAGGCTCGTTTACAACTGTATACTGCGGATCGATCTTAAAACAACGGTTCTTATCAACATAAAGGTCTTTTACTTCATAGGCATCGCTTCCGGTGGCCATCATACCCACATATTTCCAGGCCGGAAAAACACGCACATCTTTCTTATCAAAAATAAAAGGCAATATCAACGGCTCTCCCTCATTATTCAAAACAGTTTCACCGCCGTTTTTAATGATGCAATTTGCTGTAATATGGGTAGCATGATGTGCACCGCTGGCATATTTCCAGGTGCCATTAATAGTGTAGCCATCGCCGGTAATAGTGGCAGTACCGGTTGATGCGCCGCTCCCGGCCAGGCATAATTGCGGGTTAGCCATAATTTCCGCTGCCAGTCCGGCATCTAAAAAACCACCAAACCAGCCCGCGCCTGCGCAAAGCGTTACCACCCAACCCAGGCTGCCGTTGGCCCATGCCAGGCTTTCTTCAAGCCTTACCATTTGGGGCAAGGCTAATTGTAAGCCGGAGTATGCCTGCGGTACTAAAAATTTAAACCAGCCCTGCTCATAAATAAGTTCCAGCTGAGCGGGCTGCAGTTTGCTTGCCTGTTCGGCTTCGGGGGCTGCAGCCCGGATTATATTAACCCATTCGGGTTTTAAGTTTTTTGATGGATGCATGTTTGTTTGATCAAAACAACCGGGTAGCTTAAGTTTCGCTGCCCAGGTCGTCAATTATTTGTTTAAGCTCGGCTATATGTTTGCCATAAAGCGATTTAATGTAATAAACGTGGATGGCATAGGTTATTATTATGCTAACAATAGCACTAAGAACAAACCACAACACACCGCCAGATGATAAAAAAGCATCGGATGTAAGTATCTGCAAAATGTATTTTGAAACAGACTGACTACCAAAAAGTGCCGCTACAAGCAATATGGCTAAGGGCGTTACGCAAAAGTTATAAGTTTTGTAAATCTCGGTGTTGAGTTCGAGTTCGTACGTTATTTTGCGGAGGCTTTCCCTGATGCTAAAATCATATTTGGCTATCGATTTGTAGAACACATAAAAGCGCGCGTAAAAATAAGCGTTCAATATCAGGATGGTAAAGAACAGAATTATCGCCAGGTTAAAGAAAAACGATGACCGGTGATAGCAGATCAGATACCAAAGCAAAAATGGGTATGCCACTATAGTCGCAATAAATTCCGATTTCATATTGGAGCGTACTTTATCAATCACCGAGTTTGTTTTACCTAAGGTTTGTGTATCCATAGGGAGGTGCATGCCTTGTGGTTCGTCGTTGTTCCAGGCATCTTTTAAATCGTCAATGTTCATAACTTAAAGTATTAACTATGTCTTTCAATTTTGTTTTAACACGGTTAAGCCTTACACGCACATTAACAGGTGTGATCCCCAAACTGGTGGCAATCTCCTCGGATGATTGATTTTCCATGTACAGGAATATCAATGCCTTTTCAACCTTGCTGAGCTGCTGCACAGCCTTATAAAACAGAGCAAGCTGCTCTTCTTTTTCACCGGCGTTGCTTTGTTCTTCAGGATGTTCAAAGCCTTCGGGCATCTGCTCACTATCGGGCCGGCGTTTTTGCTTTTTGAAAAAAACGATGGCCGTATTGAGCGCCACCCGATACATCCATGAACTAAACTTGCTTTCGCCTTTAAAAGAATCAAAACCCCGCCAAAGCTGAAGCGTCATTTCCTGTAGCAGATCGTCGCGATCGGCCGGATCATCCATATAAATGCGGCAGATATTGAACAGGATCCCTTTGTTCTGATTGATCAGCTGCATGAAATGGCTCTCCCTGGTATTCACCTTAATTGTGTTATTGTTTGCTTAACATACAATAAGTATCCGTTATGAAAATAAGTTACAATTTTTGAGCTGAAAGCTTAAAGCCGAAGGCCGAAAGCTTTTTTCTTGTTCAATGCTTGAGCTTTTTGCTTTCAGCCTTAAGCTTTCAGCTGACCTCTCTCCACCTGCTTTTTCCACTCAAAATAGCCCCATATAGCTACAATGAACAGGAAAATGGTAAGCATACCAAACATGGGCAGATGTTTGTAAAACAGCAGCGGTACTGCAAAAAAGTTGGAGATATTCAAAAAGATCCAGTTTTCCATTTTGCGACGTGCCAGCAGCCACATGCCTGCCCAGGCAGTTGATGATACCAAAGCATCCCAACCGGGCACGTTTGATGGGGTAAAGTATTTAGCCGGCAGGTTTTTGATCATGTAATAAAATACTACCCAGCCCACAATGCTTATAGCTAAACTTATTATCCATTCGTTTTTAGTGGAGTAGGTGATTTTTACCGGTGGCTCGTTGCGTTTTTTCACCCAATAAATCCAGCCGTAAACACTCATTACCACATAGTACCCGTTCAGTACCGATTCGGCGTACAGGTGTACATCCATTAGCAGGTAGATGGATATGGTTGTACCCAAAATGCCTGCGGGGTACAACCATATATTATTTACACGGGCCAGTAATACTTCGGTAACGCCCAGCGCAACGGCAAGCCATTGCAGCCAGGTGGTTTCCTTTATTTGTTCAATGAACAGCTGAAGCCAATGATTCATATCCTAATTTTAATTTGTAAAATTCGATCTAACGCGTAAAAATCAGTGTTCATTTAAAATCCCAGGCTCAGCGAAGCCATAAAGTTTCTTGGCGCTTGTGGGAAGTAATAGTTGTAATTAATTACATGTCCGCTTTCAATATCCGGGTAGGTGGCGCCGTTACTTTCGTACTTCTCGCTAAAAATATTGTTAACCTGCAGGCCAACAGTTATGTTTTTAACCGACCGGATGCTAAAGCTGTACCTCAGTCTTACATCGTTCACAAAAAAGCTGTTCAGCAAACGGTTGGCAGCGTAAGGATTGGCGGCATTATCGGGCGCAATGCCAAAACCATTCGGGTTGCGGTTCATGGTATTATCAAGATATTGCTTGCTTACATATTTTGTAATGAAGGCAATTTCCCCGCCCTTGACCGGGCTGTAACTGATCACGCTTGAACCGGTAAGTGAAGGTGAGTAGGCGATATCGGTTTTGGCAAATGTTTCCTCAACCAGTGTACCGTCATCATAGTTGGATAAAAACTGGTGATAGTTTTTGATCTTATTAGTGCTGAGGGTTGCAGTAACACCCCAATTTAGCTGACCGGTGATTTTTACCTTTCCGCTAAATTCCAAACCTGCACGGTAGCTATCTTTAACGTTGGTACGTACCGCTCCGCCTACATCATTAAGCGCTCCGGTTAACACCAGCTGGTTTTTATATAACATATAAAAGGCGTTGATCTCTCCGCTGAAAATTGGGGTGCTAAGACGGTAGCCGGCCTCAAAATCTTTCAGATTTTCTGGTTTAGGCCGGTTTTGTGGCGGCGAGTTCACATAATCATCGCGGTTGGGCTCGTGGTTGCCTACCGCAAAGGAGGCATAAATATTACTACGTTCATTAAACTGGTAAGTAACGCCTGCTTTAGGATTAAAGAAATTCAGTTCGGCCGCCTGCTGGGCGTTTTGCAGGTTTTTGTCGATGCCAAAAAATGAATAATAAATATGGCGATACTGCATATCGGCATAAAGCAAAAATTTATCTACATGCCACTCTGCCCTGCCAAAAATGTTAAAATCGTTCTTTTTGGCATTGTCGCGGTAGTACTCATAATTAGGCCCAACACCAATGCTTTCTTCGCTCGATATAATATTGCCATAGTGCGCACCCTTGTATTGGTTATATGCACCGCCAAGGTTCAGGTTCAGCTTAGTGGTTGGCTGATATTTCAAAGCGTAGGTAACACCATAAAAATCATTATTGAGCCATTGACGGCGTACCAGGTTGGTGGTCTTAATGGTATCGGTACCATAAATAACCGGCGATAAACCATAATTGCTTACGTCATCATCCTTTTTGTATTCCTCGTAATAACCCTCGCCATGGGTATAGTGCAGTGCCCCGCTAAATGACAGCTTATCCGAAAACTTTTTATCGTATAATAACTGGTAGTGGTTTTGCAGATAGTCGTCAACCTCGTCTTTATAAAACGCGTTGTTACCCATATAGCCCAGTTCATTGTAGGTTCGGTTATCCGGGCGGGTATCATCACCTATCACATAATCGGCTACGCCATTCCAGGCCTGGTAAGTACGTTCGTGGCCCGAGAATACGTTAAGCCTCAAAGTGCTGTTATCACCATAATAAGCGCCGCTCACAAAAAAGGATTTAAGGCGGGCTGATGCACGGGCGATATATCCGTCGGACCGGATACGCGATAAGCGACCGTCAAAACTGAACCTGCCGCCGAGCAGTCCGGTACCCATACTCACCGTGTTTTTTAATGAACCGTATGAACCTGCCGAATTATCAAGCTGGGCATAAGCGGTATCCCTGCGGGTGGCGGTTTGCACGTTGATACTACCGCCAAAAGCGCCCGCGCCGTTGGTTGAAGTACCCACACCGCGCTGAATTTGCAGGTTATTAATAGACGATGCAAAATCGGGCAGATCCACAAAGTATGAGCCCTGGCTTTCGGCGTCATTTAATGGAATACCGTTAACGGTTACGTTAATACGCGATGCATCCGATCCGCGGATGCGGATCCCGGTATAGCCTATACCAGTACCGGCATCAGAGCTAATGACAACCGATGGTGTTTGGTTAAGCAGGTAAGGCAAATCCTGACCGAAGTTGTTTTTTTCGAGATCTTTTTTGCTAAGATTGGTAAAGGCCGTAGGCGAGTTTTTGCCAGCACGGGTGGCGGTTACCGTAACTTCATCGGCAGTTAAATTACCTAAGCTCAATGTAAAATCAAGGATTTTATCGGCACCGACTGCTGTAGTTACAACTACCTGTTTATAGCCTACATAGCTGATTTTTAGCGTGTAATTGCCGCTTTTTAAATTATTAAAGCGGTACTTACCTGCAGCATCGGTAACGGTGCTTTGCTGCGGGTTTAAAATAGTGATAGATGCGCCGGGCAGTGCTTCGCCGGTCTGGTTGGTTACTTTCCCCCAAATGGAAACTTGGGCTGATGCCATGACAGGCAACAGCAGGGCCATAACAGCCACGAATAAATTTTTCAAAATGTGTAAAACAAAAAATTGAGTTAAACCATCTGCACGCCAGGGTAAAGCGGCAGTACACTTAACTTATTTACCTTTCCCTACGCCGGCATTATCCGGATCAGGTGTGGTCGCCCCCCGCCCCCCTGAAGGGGGAGTAAATAGTCCTAAAGTTGTTCTTTAGTTTTCAGTACTCCCCCTTTAGGGGGCGGAGGGGCAACCTGGGTATGATCTCAGCCTGTCTTTCAGTTTGGTAAAACAATCTGCAGTTTGTTTTGCAACCAAAGCAAGGCACCCCTTGAGAATTATATTGGGGCAAAGATAGGATTTGATTTGGGAAATGGGACGTTGGATTTCGGATTTGTAAGCATTGATGCTTATTTTTGATAAAATCGCAATTAAAAATGAACGAAGAAGAGTTGAATGATGTTTATAGATTAGATGAGCAGGAAGTGATGGCCGTACAAGACGGTATCGGCCAAATTGAAAATGGCTATTATTTGACGAACCGGGAAGCCAATATTCTAATCAATCAATGCCTTGACGTAACCGATAAAAAATAAAAATCTTATAATGACGCGATTGTAAGTTATTGATTACTATGTGTATTTTTTCTGTTTTATAACATGGGCGTTGCCTGCGACCCGGGCTTTCCGTTACAAGTCCTCGCTTTGCCCGCACACAAACCCGGCACACGCTCCGGGCTTTTCACTGCAATCCCTCCTATGTTTACATTTAATATTATTGTAATGATTTTATGAGTGAAAAGAGTGAGAGCACAGCAATCCCAAACAGCCTTGAGCATGTTGAGCGTTAGATATAGCCTCA
>NZ_JBHLTS010000053.1:0-12043 GCF_042434235.1 Mucilaginibacter angelicae
TCGTTGTGCCCGTTTAAGTTAAATGAGTTATCCACAAAAAAGGGAGGTCCCACAAAAAGAAAAAAAGAAGCAAAAAAAGAAAAACGCATTAGCATGTGGGAAACTGAAGGAGTTTCCCACATGCTAACACGACAAACAAGCAACAAGTTATTTAATCCTTATCTTTAAAAAAAAGACCTGTATAGTTCATCTTAGGACTAACAGAATAGCTTGTATAGTATTTACAGGATTTACTCACAAATCTGTATAGCTTTTTCAGGACGGGTCAGCCCTTTATTTCATGCAATAAATGCGGACGGTGGATGTTCGCTATCGATACAGGTTTAAGCCTCTGTTTGGATTTAAATAATTGTTATTCAGATTATTAATTGTTTGGCATTGTATTTAAGTATGATAAAGAGCCATTTTATTCACCGTAATCAATTTATCGCCATGATCAGGAACTATTTAAAAATTGCCTGGCGCAATATGCTCCGTAACAGGGTTTACAGCGCGCTTAATATTGTTGGCCTTGCTACAGGCATGGCTGTTGCGCTGCTTATTGGTCTTTGGGTGTTTAACCAGTATTCGTACGATCGTTTCCTGCCCAATTACAGCCAGGCATATGCCGTAAAGGTGAATTATACCAACCCTCATGATGGCACACGCACCCAGGATATGCTGCCCATTCCGCTGGCCGATGTGCTTAGAAATACGATTCCCGGTATCCGGCATGTGGCCGAAGCTGATTTCATCGATTTTCCGGCGCGTGATTTCCTGGTAGGTGATAAAAAATTAATGGTTAATGGCGGCACGGTAGGAGCCGATTTTCTGAAAATATTTCAGTATCCGCTGATAAAGGGTGAAGTAAGCACTGTTTTGAAGGATCCATATTCCATTGTAATTGATGAGTCGACCGCGAAAGCCTTATTTGGTAACGATGAGCCAATAAACAAAACTATCAGGATCGATAACCGGCATGATGTTAAAGTTACCGGGGTGATGAAGGATTTTCCGGCTAATGCATCCATGCAGTTCCATTTTTTGATGCCCTTCAGTTATGCAGAACAAACAGAAGACTGGGTGAAGAATTCCCGTACCCAGTGGGAAAATAACTCGTATCAAATTTTTGTGGGTTTGCAGCCAGGTGTTACTGATACGCAGATAGCCGCTAAGATCAAAAAACTCATCTGGCAATACAACCCGGTATCTCGCCCCTTTAAACCCGAAGTTTTCCTGTACCCCATAAAAGACTGGCACCTTTACTCAGATTTTAAAAATGGCAAAGCAGCCGGCGGCTTTATTGATTATGTGTGGATGTTTGGCATTATCGGTGCGTTGGTATTGCTTATCGCTTGTATCAACTTTGTGAACCTGTCAACAGCCCGGTCAGAGAAGCGGGCCCGCGAGGTTGGGGTACGTAAAGCTATCGGTTCTCAGCGACGCGATCTCATCTTCCAGTTTTTGACGGAGTCTATCCTTTTAACTTTTGCTGCCTTCCTGTTATCCATTGTTTTGGTGCAGTTAACTCTTCCATGGTTTAATGAACTTACAGGTGGTTTAGTACAAATTCCTTATCAAAGCCCTGTTTTTTGGTGTATTATGATAAGCTATGTGCTTGTTACCGGTTTACTGGCCGGAAGCCGGCCTGCATTTTATCTTTCGGCGTTTAACCCGGTAAAAGTATTAAAAGGCAGCATCCGGATAGGTAAAGGCGCCGCACTGCCCCGGAAAATATTAGTGGTGCTGCAGTTTAGCTGCTCGGTTGCTTTTATTATTAGTACTGTGATCATTTATCAGCAAGTTCAACATGCTAAAGACCGTCCTACCGGATATAATGCCGACAGGCTGATATCCACCTTCATGACCCGGGATTTGGCAGGCCATTACGATGCACTTAAAAACGATTTGCTGGCTTCGGGAATGATTGAAAGTATTACCAGGGCATCGAGCCCCTTAACCAATATCGGCTGGCATACAGGTATAGAAAACTGGCCGGGGCAAAACGCTGGTGAATTGAAAATAAACGTTGGAGCTGTTATTGTAGACGACAATTATTTCAAGACGGTTGACATGAAACTGCTCCAGGGGCAAAGTTTTTCAGCTAATCCAAAGGCTGATACGGCCAATATCATTGTAAATGAATCGGCTGTTAAACGGATGGGCTTAAAAGATCCGGTTAATCAACTGATCAATTTTAGCGGCATCACGGGCCCGTCGCGGATAATAGGGGTAGTTAAGGACGCGCTGATGGGATCGCCGTTTACACCTGTGGAACCTACCGTATTTACACGTACCCAGGACTTTAGCAGCCAGGTAATTTATCGTTTAACGGCTGGCGTAAGTCCGCATACAGCAATTGAAAGGGTAGGTAAGATCTTTGATAAATATAATCCTGCATATCCTTTTACTTACGCGTTTGTGAATGAAGCTTATGATCATAAATTCAATTTAGAAACCCTTGTGGGCAAGCTGGCAGGCGTTTTTGCAGGCCTGGCTATTTTTGTATCCTGCCTTGGCTTATTTGGCCTGGCAGCTTATGTGGCTGAGCAACGTACCAAAGAGATTGCTGTACGTAAAGTATTGGGTGCGTCAATAACCCGGGTATGGGTACTGTTATCGGGCGATTTTATTTTATTGGTAGCTATAAGTTGTATAATTGCTTCGCCGGTAGCTTTTTATTTCCTTAGTAATTGGCTTCAAAAATATGACTACCGCATCAGCATAGGGCCGGGTGTATTTATACTATCGGGCCTGGCAGCAATTGGGCTTACTTTGATCACCATTAGTTTCCAGGCTATCAAAGCGGCATTGGCAAATCCGGTAAGGAGTTTAAGGAGCGAGTAGCTGATGAGTAAAAAGCAACTGGGGGCAATGGATAGATAATTAATAATAAAAACATCAACCACAATAGGGAATTGCCTCCTGCCATTCGTATGACAGTCAGGAACAGTTCAAATTGATGGAAATGAAAGCCAACACCCGCTCCCTGTTTTTTTATTTAATGCTGATCATGGTCACTGCCCTGTCGTGCAAAAAGGAAAATGTGATCTCCGGTAACTTGTCTGCTGAGCAGAAATGGATCCTGGATAGTATGCGGGTGTATTATTACTGGAATGAAACTTTGCCCAAAAATCCTTCAGAAAACAATTCATCTACCTCATTTTTTAAAAGCCTGCTTAATAGCGCCGACAGGTTTTCATATCTCGATGATCCGGATGAGGTAAAAACAGAATATTCATCATTTGGGTATTATGGATTCGACTATGCATTACTTAGTAATGCTGCGGCACCCGGCGGCTTAATAGCCACAGTAACATTAGTGGTGCCAGGCAGCGCGGCATACAAAGCCGGATTAAAGCGGGGCGATTTTTTTACCGCTGTTAACGACATCATCATTAACAATGCAAGCAGCAGCAATGTGCAGCATGTGCTGAAACAGGGTAACCCTATCAAGCTGCAACTGGCAAATTTAAGCGCCGGGATTTTTACCAATGCCGGGATACTTAACCTGTCTGCCCTGTATTTTACCGAACAGCCTGTATACATAACCAAAACCTTCAACTCGGCAGGGAAAAAAACCGGCTATATTTTTTATGACGCTTTCAACGGCGTATTTGATCGTAATATGCTCGATTCGTTGACAAAACTGGAGGCAGCCGGAATTTCAAACCTCATTATCGATCTTCGTTATAACCCCGGAGGTGATGTATCTTCGGCTGCTAAGATTGCAGGCGCATTAACCGCTGCCGACGCAAACCAAATATTTGTTATATATCAGGCCAATAAAAACGGGGGGAGGAGCAACCGCACTTTTCAGCAAACCATGCTCGAAAATGATTATCAGCCACAGTCATTTTCAGAAATTAAGAGCAGGCGCTTATCTCTCCAAAAAGTAATAATACTAACCACAGCCGCCACAGCCTCATCGGCCGAATTGCTGATCAACACATTAAAGCCCTATGCTTCGGTTATACAAATAGGCCAAACAACCATAGGTAAAGATATGGCCAGTTTTGCCATTGCCGATGGGCGTAAACCTGCCTCTGTAAACCTGGTGCTGCATCCGCTTGTGTTTAAACTTTACAATGCCAACGGAACCGGCGACTACAGCAAGGGCCTGGCGCCCGATTACGAGGCTGATGAATTTGCCGGGCTCCCGCTTAAACAATTTGGAGACCCGGCCGATCCTTTGCTTAACCAGGCGCTTAAATTAACAGGGAACCTAACCACAGCATCGGTCACAAAAAATAAAACAACGCCTAACCTGGCCGCTAATACCACAATAGCCTACCATTCGGCGCGGGAACGGGCTGCATATGCCGCTTCAGTTAATGTTCGGCATGTAATACGATAGCTCCGGAAATTAACTGGTGCTGCAAAACTGCTATCTTCTTTTGTAACGATTTAAAAGGTTTTAGCATTTTGATGTCCTGGCGTTTTTTATTCATGCCGGGGATCATTAAATTAGCCCTAACCAAATCTACACTTATGAATCAGAGAAAATCCTTGTTGTTGGGCTTATCGTTATTGGCGATAGCCGGGCTTGCCTCGTTCAGGCTCATTAAACACGATAGCCATCCGGTTGCAAATGCCGGTCTTACTATTCCCGATGGGTTTAACGCTGTTGTTATTGCCGATAATTTGGGTAGTGCCAGGCATATGGTGGTAACACCTAACAATGATATTTATGTGCATTTGGAAGGGCTTAAGAATGGTAAAGGCATTGTTGTATTGCATGATAACGGCAGCAAGGCCGATGTTAAAACCAGTTTTGGTAATTTCCCTGGTACAGGCATCCGCATCAATAATGGCTATCTCTATGCTTCGTCGGACAGGGCCGTTTATCGTTTCAAGTTAAATGCCAACCAGGAAGTGACCGACCCGGAACATCCCGAAATAGTAGTGAGCGGCCTGGTATCTAAACGGGCACATAAGCCAAAGGCTATAGCGTTTGATAATGATGGTAACCTGTACGTAAACATAGGGGCTTATTCAAACATTTGCTCAGAGTTTGATCCGCAGAAAACCGGCTGTCCAATTCTTGATTCGGCAGGGGGCATCTGGAAGTTTAAAACTGATAAATTAAACCAAAGGCAAAGTGACGGTGTACGTTTTGCAACCGGCCTGCGCAACGTAGTTGGGCTTGACTGGAACCAGCAGGATAACCAGCTTTTTGTAATGCAGCATGGCCGCGATGCCCTGCATGACCTGTTCCCGAAATATTATACCACCCAGCAATCGGCCCTTTTACCTGCCGAATGTATGTACGCTTTAAAGGAGGGCGACAATGCCGGCTGGCCATACATGTATTATGACGATGTTAAACACAAAAAAATAAAAGGCCCCGAATATGGAGGCGATGGTGAAGCCGAAGCGGATGCTAAATATGCCGAACCCGTAGCCGCCTATCCCGGTCACCTTGCACCCGATGGCTTGCTGTTTTATACCGGTAGTCAATTCCCCGAAAAATATAAGAATGGAGCATTTATAGCTTTCCATGGTTCATGGAACAGGGCACCTGAGCCTCAGGCAGGTTATTTTATAGTTTTTCAGCCATTTAAAAATGGTAAGCCCGATGGTAAATGGGAGGTATTTGCTGATGGTTTTGCCGGCACAGCCGAAGAAACCTCACCCGGTAAAGCCGAGCATCGTCCTTGTGGCCTGGCACAAGGCCCCGACGGCTCCCTGTATGTAAGCGATGATGTTAAAGGGACCATCTATAAAATTACTTATAAAAAATAACGATAATACACTCATAAAAAGCCCAACTTGTGTAAAGCAGGTTGGGCTTTTTGTTTGGATATTTATATAAATACTTATTTTAGCCTCACCCGCAAACCAAAAAAACTTTGCGCCTTAGCGCCTTTGCGAGAAAAAAATCAACCACCATGAACTACACCCAAATTTGCAAAGCCTTCCATGATTTAACGGTTACTGAGCTGTACCAGCTATTAAAACTCAGGAGCGAAGTGTTTGTGGTTGAGCAAAATTGTGTGTTTTTAGATCCTGATGATAAAGACTACGCCTGTCACCACTTGTTGCTGTTTGATGATGAGCAGGAACTGGTAGCTTATGCCCGGATCGTACCGGCAGGTAAATCATATGCCGAAGCATCCATCGGGCGCATAGTAAGCAGCAAAAAGGTGCGCGGCACAGGCGCAGGCAAAACATTAACCCAGGCTGCTATTGATGCCGCTAAGGTTCTTTATGGCGATGTGCCGCTCAGGATAGGGGCGCAGTACTATGCTGTTAAGTTTTATGAGCAGTTAGGTTTTAAAATGGAAGGTGAAATTTATGACGAGGATGGAATTGATCACATTGAAATGATCAGGGTCTGATAGGCGTTTAAACATCATCTGTTTGAAAATACCTTTTAACGATTGCTTTTGCCCGCTCAACGAATTTTGTACCTGCTTTAAATGCAGGGCCGCTAATTTTATGTCATAACCTTTAAAGCTATGCCATGAAAACATTGCAGTTACCACCCGACCCCAGAGATCTCGCCAAAAACAAAACCCGCGAAGTAAACATCGAATTGCCAAAAGCTCCTATACATCATGGGCCTGAGCAAGCCAAACCCGTGTTAGATAATTTCTTAAAGCGGTTTTTCCCCGACAATGCGCCCGAAAACCTGAGTACTACAGAGGCGGTGATCCGCGGGGCGATGGTGTTTACCATGCCAGTGCTTTCATCTATTGATTGGAGCTATCATACCCACACCATGATCATTATAGCGCCTTTGATTTTTTACTTTGAGGTTACAGCATTTACGCTATATTGCCCGGTGAAAAGGCTATTCAGCAGTTATATCCATCCATCAAAATATGAGTAAGTTATAACACCGTAAATATAAAAATCACACAAAAACATAATATCATGAAAGCAAACATCGGAATTAACGAAGCAGACCGCCAGGCCGTTTCAGAACAGTTAGCCAAATTACTGGCTGATGAATTTGTATTGTACACCAAAACCCGTAATGCCCACTGGAATATTGAAGGCCCGGACTTTCACTCTATGCACGTATTTTTTGAACAGCAATACAACGAGCTTGACGAAATAATGGACAGCGTTGCCGAACGCATCCGTAAAATAGGCCATTACGCTCCGGCTACTTTAAGCCAGTTGTTACAACTGACCCATTTAACCGAAAAACTTGATCACAAAAACGACAGCCTGGGCTTTTTGAAAGAGCTGCTTGAAGATCATGAAAGCGTCATCGAATTTATCCGCGGTAATATCAACCCTTTCGCCAACCAGTTTAATGATGCCGGTACCAGCGATTTTATTACCGGCCTGATGGAAACGCATGAAGGCATGGCATGGATGCTGAGGTCACATTTCAGATAAAATATCCCCCTCTTTAAATAACCGCTTTTCGGCTCAAATGGTCTCCTGGATGCAAACGGGAGGCCATGAGCGAAAAGTAAAATGATTATCTTAGCACTATTATTCAGCCAGCCCCATGACCAGTTTAATTGTTGATGATAATCCTATTGCCCGCGCTACATTGAGCCACCTGGCCGCCCAGGTTAATGACCTGGATGTTATTTGCGAGTACTGTACCGCCATGGAGGCCTATAATCATCTTCAGAACCAAAACGTCGACCTCCTGTTCCTGGATATTGAAATGCCCGGAATGGATGGGTTGGAACTTACCCGCAATCTTAAAAACAAGGATATTGTTGTTATTTTTACTACCTCAAAAAAAGAATACGCTGTTGAAGCGTTTGAACTTAACGTAGCCGATTACCTGGTTAAGCCCGTTACCCCCGGCAGGTTTTTACAGGCTGTAAACAAAGCCCGCGAAGTGCTGGAAAGCCGTAAGGAAGATGATGTACAGCTGAAGAACGACGACTTTATTTTTGTGCGCGATTCAAACATCACCCGTAAACTCATGCTTGATGATATTTTGTATGCTGAAGCCATGGGCGATTACGTTAAATTTTATACCCCCAAAAAAGAATACGCCATACACGGCACGCTAAAATCGGCCGAAGAAAAGCTGCCTTCATCTAAATTTGTGAGGGTGCACCGCTCATACATTATTGCTCTTGATAAAATTGATACCCTGCAGGATGGAGGTTTGGTGATTGCCGGCAAGTTTTTGCCCGTGGCCGATGCCTATCGCAAAACGCTGAACAGCCGGATGAACGTTTTTTAGCAATCGACAGGTCGGGGCGGTTTAACGATAGTTTTGCCCTGTTGAACGATTTGTGTAATTAAAATAAATTTAACACCTGCATATTTACTTATCACCAATGCGTTCAGCGTCATCAGTAATGGCTAATAAAAAATTTGCTTACCTTATACTGGCATCATTTGTTGCAGGTACCATTTTGCTGCTGGTTATTCAATATAATTTTTCACAAAATATGCAATCGATGCGTAAGGGGAATGAAAGCCTGCTGCGCGAACTGCATACCAGTAACCACCTTCGCGAAATTGACCGCGACCTGCTGGGTGTTGAAAGCCGGATCAGGGCTGCCATAGCTACCGATGATACCTCGCATTTAGAGGGGGTTGATGCAAAGATCAAAGCGGTTAAAGATTATCTCGATTCAATTAATAATGGTATCCGCGACCCAAAGATCAAACAATACCTTGAGCGGCTTAATATTTTGGCTGATGAAAAAGTACGGATCAAGAACGAGTTGCTAAAGCACTTTTATAAAACAGGTAATATGAACGATACCAGTTTTATAGCTAATCCGCGTGCCCGCCGTGTCTCAAATGAAATAACTACTGTTACCCATAAAATTTACGACAACCGTCAAAAAATGATGGATGAGCTGAGCGTGGCTGTTATTGATAACAGTACCCGCGCCCGGATGTATGGCAATATGCTCATGGTATTTATGTTTTTAAGCGGCGGTACTTTATGCTGGTTTATTGTTAACCAGTTCAGGCAGCAAAACAGGCTGATCAACAGGCTTAACGAGTCGGAAAAAACTGCACGCGAAGCATTATTGATAAAAGAAAACTTTTTGGCCAATATGAGCCACGAGATCCGCACACCGCTTAACTCCATACTGGGTTTTACCAACCTGCTTAAACGCCGTAAAATTGATGCCGATGCCGGAGAGTTTGTCGGTTCGATCCAGAAGGCAGGGGAGAACCTGCTGGCTATTATCAATGATATTCTTGATCTGTCGAAAATTGAAGCAGGCATGATGCGCATAGTACATTCGCCGTTTAGTGTTCGGGGATTAGTTGATTCTATCGAAACTTTATTTAACGAACGGATCAAAGAGAAAGGTCTCAGCTTTAACAGTAAAATAGCCGCAGATGTACCTGATACGCTCATTGGCGATGCTACCCGTTTAACCCAGATCCTGGTGAACCTGATTGGCAATGCCTTGAAGTTTAGTGAGCAGGGCTGTATTAGGGTAGAGGTTTATAATAAACAAACAAGCGGTAAAACCATAAAACTGGGCATCAGGGTAACCGATGATGGCATCGGGATTCAAAAGGACAAGCTTGCTTCCATATTTGAGCGCTTTAACCAGGCCGAAGATTCCATTACGCGGAGCTACGGCGGTACAGGGCTTGGCCTTTCTATAGTTAAAGACCTGGTAGTTTTACAGCTTGGCGAAATAGAAGTTACCAGCGAACCCGGAAAAGGCACTGAATTTAATTTTTACATCCCTTACACCATTGCCGATGAGCAGGTTACCGTGTACGCTGATGAAGAAAGCATCGATTCAAAACCACAGGTTGACCATAGCTTAAATATATTGGTGGTTGACGATAATGCCATGAACCAAAGCCTGATGAAACACCTTTTTACGCAATGGGGAATAGGGTTTGATGTGGCATCAAACGGTGAGGAAGCCATTAACAGGCTGAAATCTGAAACTTATAACGTGGTGCTTATGGATATTCAGATGCCCAAAATGGACGGATATACGGCAACTTATCAGATTCGTAATGATCTGAAACTGGACGTCCCGATCATAGCCATGACAGCCCATGCCATGGCCGGCGAGCGGGAAAAATGCCTGAGCCATGGCATGAACGAATATATTGCCAAGCCCGTTAATGATGACGATTTATTTAAGCTGATCCTGAAATTTGTGCCCGGTGCTTCCCGGCAGGAAAGTGAGGCGGCGATCAGTGATTATAATTATCAGTTTATCGACCTGAACTATATGAAGGACATCAGCAAGGGAAATATTGATTATGAAAAGTTAGTGACTTCGCAGTTTATAGAGCTTACCCTAACTGATGTAAACACGCTTAAAAATATGTTCAGCGCACAGGATTTTGCCGGGTTAAAAAGTACTGCCCATAATATGAAGACCACGGTGGCCATCATGGGCTTACTACCCGCTTTAGAGGCTGATTTGGATGAGCTGGAGCAAGCCACAACCGCTGATACCGAAACTTTGCGGCTCATCAATGATATAACCACCGTATGCCTGAATGCCATTGATGATGCCAGGCATTTTTATGGCACGTTGGTGTAGTTTTTTATGTAGAGACGCATCACATGCGTCTGCCGAAATGCAAAACAAACTTTTAGCTTCGATCTTCGCATGGGAGACGCATGTGATGCGTCTCTACGTTGATTCGTCCTTAACCCATTAAAGGTTGTCCAAACAAATCTAAACGATCAACCCAACCTCACCAACCCTTCACCGACAGTTTTTGCCTGTTCAACGAATCCTAAAGTGAAAGCCTTTAAAGGAGCCTTAGTTTTATGATAACAAAAATTATCACACCGAACTCATGGCAACATTAACCGCAACCCCACAACAATTAACCAGGGCCAACCTGCAGATCGCTGCGTTTGGCAATGCTGATAATTTTATTGAGCCGGCCTTTCCGGGCCAGGTTTTAAATCCTTATGCTTTTTTGGTTGATATCTCCGAACGGGTACACACCCGCGAAATGGCTATAACCAACGTTTTGGCTGCCGCAGGTATAGGGATGTGGAGCTATAGTGTATACAGCAAAAAGTTTCATCTGTGCCCTGTAGCCAGCGGTTTTTTAGGCATGAAAGGCAGCAGCACTTTTGGTTTGGGTGTGTTAATGCAAAAACTGGTTCAATGGAACCAAAAACATGTTTTAGACACTGCCAAAACCGCATGCCGTACCCAGCAGGAGTTTGAAACCGAACTGCATATTAACACTGCGGATGGCTGCTATGGCCGCTGGCTTAAAATAACAGGAAGGCTTTATTGCAGCGATGGTTTGGCCATGAAAATGATGGGCACCATGACCGATATTACTGCAGCAAAGCAGGAAGAACTCCGGAAAAACGATTTGATGGCTTTTTTGAACCATGAGCTGCGTACACCATTGAGCACCATCAAACTATATATCCAAAATACGGCCCGCGTTGCCCGGATGGAAAACAATAAACCACTGGAAGATAAAATGCTTAAAGCCGATCAGCAGACCGTGAGCATGACCCAGTTGATCAATAACTTCTTAACACTATCGCAGGTACAGGATTCAAAGCTTAGCTTACAGCAAAGCCGCTTTAACCTGGCTGAATTAGTTGAGCAGGTAACTGCAGATATGATGGTGCTTTATCCTGATCGTAAATTTAAGCTGAAAGTGTCAAAAGCTATTTGGGTTACTGCCGACTACGATAAGTTGGTGCAGGTGCTGGTAAACTATGTTAATAATGCGGTAAAGTTTTCGTCTGTAAAAAGCGTAGTTACCCTAAGCTGCGGAACGGTTGATGGTGAAGCCATAGTAACGGTACAGGATAAAGGCAGGGGGATTAAACCGGCCGATCAAAAACTATTATTTTGCCGTTACTCCCGCATCCATCATGAAAACGCTGCCGGTACAAAAGGATACGGCTTAGGCCTGTACCTTTCGCGCGAGATTGTTGAAAGCCATGGAGGGGAAGTTGGGGTGAATAGTGAGTACGGCAAAGGATCGGTGTTTTATTTTAGGTTGCCGATGTAACTAAAGCTATTATGTCATTGCTGTACGGGTTTAGTAATTCGGTAACAGAATCAGGTATTTTATTTGTTGTTTACGGATGCCATTTCAATAGGTTTTTTACCATTAATACCCTGATGAGGCCTTTCCCAATTATAGT
>NZ_JBHLTS010000054.1:0-16561 GCF_042434235.1 Mucilaginibacter angelicae
TGAGATCACCAGCCATTCACTCCGGTCCTGCATGATCCCCACCAGGTCCTCACGGCCTACACCCCTCAGGCGCAGGAAATGCGCCAGCCGGTTTGACAAACCGTTCAGTTCCGAATAGCTCAGCGTCTGTTCTCCGAATACCAGTGCTGGTGATCCGGCGGCCTGCGCTGCCTGTGCCTCGAAAAGCGAAACCAGTGTTTCCTCCTCAGGGTAGGCTACGGCCGTATCATTGAAACTTTCCAGGAGCTCTTTGCGCTCTGCAGCACTCAGGTAATCCAGCTCCGAAATTGGTACATCGGGATGTGCAATAACTTCACGTAATAAATTATCAAAATGAGTTAAAAGATTCCTTATTATGGATTCTTTAAATAAATCAGACTTATAATCAACCGATAAAATCAAATCACTTTCTGAAGAATATTCCAGCAGGTGGAATATCAAATCATCCTGCTGATATCCGCTTGAAAGATATTGAATAACTGTAGAAGCATTACCTAATAAGCTATCATAAGCATTTTTCTGATAGGAGAAAGTTACATTATAAAGGTTGCCTCGTCTGTTAACCTGCGTCAGCATTTCCGATATTGGAAAGCGCTGATGCCTAAAACATTGATTAAGCTCTGCCTTAATCAAACTCAACACATCGGCAAAAGAGCTTTCAGCTGCAAACGGGGCTGAAAATGGAAGAACATTAACAAAGGTTCCGAGTGTTTTTTTAAAACTCTTATTAATCCGGTTAAAAACCGGAATGCCAATAACTGTATCAGGATTACCGTATTTTTTATTTAGCGCTAAAATTAAAGCAAGAAAAAAATGAAAAACCGAACAGTTTTGAAGTTCACAAAACTGACTAATAAGACTAAACGATTCTCTCGATATAACAAGGTTTTCCCGTCGGGACGACATCGTATCAACACCAACAGCTTCTACGCATGTTTGAAATGCTTTTTCAAAATTATCACCGCTGAGCCTGTTGTTCCAAAAAACGGCGTCAACTTGATAATTCTGAGATTCCCGGTAAACAGCTTCATTTTCAATAAACTCTGCATAGGATGTACTTTCAACCGAAGCGTCTAACCCTTTAACACGTTTTGTATACAGTGCTGCTACCGAATTAAAAAACAGCGACATTGAATAGCCATCAAAAGCAAGGTGATGAACTTTTGTATACCAATAGTATTTATCTGAAGCACATTTAACCAGTGCTACTTTCAATAAATACTCCGATAAATTTAAAGGCTTATCAATATCTTCATAAATCCAATTCAAACAAGCATGATCCGCATCATCGGCGGCACTTAAATCAATTATCGCGATCTCAAATTTTGAGGAAAGTGGAGATATGATTTGCGATGTCTCGTTAAATATATTGTAGGCAATTTCAAGGGCGTCAGTACTATTTAAAACATCCTTTATAGCGTTGACTAATACACCTTCCGATATATTGCCAGATATAAGAGCATATCCGCCGACATTATAAAGTGTAGATTTAGGATAAATACTTTGGGTTAACCAGATTGGAACCTGGACCATTGATATTTTCGACATGCTATAATTTTTGATTATTTGCGATTAGGAGGCTGTTCATTAAGAAATCAAAACTTTATCTATGTATCCAATCAGCATTTCTGAAGTATACTCGCTACATGGTATTTCATTTCTTTGATTTCGCTCTTCTTCCGGCAGACTTCGCAAAACAGTTATTTTATTTTCACCATTACTCCTCTTTAAAAGCAAACAGTTAACTAACGGAGAGTTTCCCCACCAAGAATTCACACTTTGATTCTTCAAATAATCTGTTCCCGTATAAGTAACTATTAATGGAATCTGATCGCGGGATACGCCGTCGTCAAAAAATTTATTGTAGATTGATGATGTACAATGCATAATGCCAGTACAGGGACCGAAGACAAATTTGGTATATTTAGAAGAAATGATACAAAAAACCTCCCTTAACGACAGCTTCTTCGAGAAAATCATTTTATCAATATTTTCATCCCCAAGCCATTCACGATAAAAGCCTTCTTTGCCAATATCGTTTTCGTCAAAATTGATAATTTTTACGTTTTTTCTTTTTAACAGATGGCCGAGAAACTCGAAGTAAACCCAGATCTTCAGAAGTTTAAGATTGCTGGTTGTAGAATCCAATAAAACAAACAGACTGTCATCAGGAGTTACGCCGTTTTCTTCCAACCATTTTTCTCCCCACGCTTTTTCTTCTTGACTTATGAATAATTGAAGGGGCTTAGGTGTCTTAACAAAATTGAGTATATCGTAATTTACAGGAAAAACAAATACACCATTTCCATCCGGATCGAGGAAGGGCTTTGACATAGAGAAAACAGCTATCTTAAACTCACCGTTTTTAACGGAGACACTGTAACGAACCACGAAATGTTCCATAATTCTCTCCTCGTGATAGGATACGCATATTATAACATCGTATTGCTGAAAATCAACGTCCTCATAAGTTGAGGGCAGAATACTGTTTACATTAGGATTGTTCTTTAACAACGCCATGTATTGATTAATACTCTGTCCGGGTGGAAAATTGATATCTATGGCCGCGTTACTGTAATAATCCCGCAAATAGCGTAACCTGTCGAATCTCACGCAACAATCACCCAAAAAAAACTTTTTCTCTTCATCGAAGATTACTAAAACCTTCTTTACCTTTTCCCTGCTAAAAAGCGCGTTATTCTTTGTAATCGCGTTGAGTATCAACTGATAATCCTCCATTTGATTTGACTTACTTCTATTTTGATTTACTAAAAACTGAACATAGAAAACCCCATCCCGCAAAACAGGTCAATTCAAAAAAAATCACAACATTTCCCGGTAGCGACAATGGGCATAAAAAACCATCATCGCAACGAGGAATATTACCAGAAACAATACATATTAAAAATTCCCCTTTTTCGACGGACTTAAGATCCGGGGCATATCGGAATGTTTTAATATAGATAGATGTATACTTTCTCTTGGCTTAAAAAACTGGATATTTTTTTAAAACATCATTTTAACTATTGATTAAAGGCTCCAGGTCAAACAAACGAAACATCGAGATATTATTACTTTTATCATCGATATTACGATTATAAAAATACACGTTTTTTTTATGTTTCAAAAAAAAAACAACTTTTTTATATTTTATTATAGAGGATATTTTAATAACATATATTCTCCAATAAAATCACACAATACCAACAACGATGTGGATTAAACACAGCAAAAGCACGGATCCTATTTGAAAAAAAAAGATCAATTTTCTTTAATATTTGTTCTCTTCTTCTCGTCCTCAGCAGGATCGCCTGATTTTATCTTTTTAACTTTTCCACCGAAATTGTAAGTAAAGCTTAACCGCCCCACGGTAGCTTCATAATGATTGTTCCAATACTGCCTGATTAATGGCGAGTTTTGAACATACTTGCTTTTATAGGTATGAAAAACATCAGTTAAATTAAATGACAGTGACCCACGGGTACCAAATATCAATTGCCTAAGCCCGGTAGTGAATTGTACATAAGGATCATTGGTAACGTTTCGTTCAATTGATTTGCCTCTATATCTAACTAAGGTTAAGAAGGTAAACCGTTTAGATAATGCGAAGGAATTATAAGTATCAAAATTAAAAGACAGCATACCAGAGGTATTTAATCCGCTGTTATCCGCCCCCCCGGTTGTGAATGATTGCTGGGCCAAACGAATATTTGTGCTTGTAAACCACCAAGGTTTTATCTGTTTAGTATAGGCTAAAATGAAGCTAAAATACTGAGAGTGTTTGTTGTTCTCTGGTAAAGTTGTAGCAATTCCTGTACTGTCAAACGGAACGGTTAGGTAAATAAAATCGTGTTTATTAAAACTATAATTGAATGTTGCATACAAGGCATCTTTGAACGAATAGGTAAGCGAGGTGTTATAAGATATTACCGGCTGTAAATTGGGATTTCCTTGTAAATAATTATCAGAGTTAATAATACGAATCAACGGGTTTAAGTTTTCATAGGTTGGCCTGTCTGTTTTTTTATCCGCACTTAAATTTAAACCGTGGCCACCCTTAAATTTATAATTAAAGTACATGCTTGGAAAAAGCTGAAAGTAATTCCTGTTAAAAACCTGCCCGGTTTGCAACTGCTCGCCCTTTCCCCAGGTATTTTCTCCGCGAACCCCAAACTGGTAAGAAAACTTCTTGTTGGTTTTATTATAAGTTGCGTAAAAGGCATTAATGTTTTCAGAATATCTAAAAAAATCATTTTGTGAATCATCCTGTATATAATCGTTTCCTGTGAGATTAAAAAAACGGTTACTGTTATTTGATCTCACATAGCTTGATTTTAAACCTAATTCGAGGGTAGCATCTTTTTTAATTGGCTGAGTATAATCTACTTTTGCCGAGTAGATGCTAAAATTACGATCCTGATCAAAAAGTGACATCGCATTTGACAGGGATGTTCCCAAAGTATCAAAAACGCTATTTACATTGTTCTGGGTAGAATTATTAGTATATCTATAGTAATCTAAATCTGCAGAAAGCTCTTTTCCAGCTGTATCCAGTTCAGAGGCCAAGTGCGCGCTGGATGAAAAATTATTGGAATTGGTTTTAACCAAATTATCAAAAGATGTTGGGTTAGTTTGCGATAAATTAGCATCAACCCCGGTTGTATGTGAGTGCGCATCCTTATTAAATATGGTGATACCATCATAAACCGATAAAGACAAGGTGGTTTTTTGTGTAAAATAAAAATCTATTCCAACATTGGGTGTGTAGGTTCTGTTTTTGCGAACGCTATTTATAAAAGCAGTAGACTGTCCGGTTAAGTTAGCGTTATCAAAAAATTGCGTTCTTAATTCATTATTAACAAAATACTTGTTAAATGAGTTATCGGTATTGACGAAAATGTTATATGATTTTCCTTTGTAGTTCAGATTGAGTCCACCGCTGTATTTGGCATATTCGCCCTGTCCTATTCCACCGTAAACGGTGCCGTTCAATCCATCTTTTTTGTTTTTCTTTCTAACAATATTTATAATGCCGCCGCTGCCGGCTGCATCATATTTTGAGGAGGGGTGGGCAATCAACTCAATCTTTTGGATACTGGTCGGAGACATCCCTTTCAATAAACTGGCTAACGCTTCTGAAGATAAAGGGGTAGCTTTTCCGTCAATATAGATCTTTACATCCCGCCCATTCAGATTAATCTGATCGCTCGGATCAACCTGAACACCTGGCAGCTGATTAAATAACTCCATTACAGAAGGCGTTGTTATGGTGCTATTCAAGTTAATGATTGTTTTATCCGCCCTCCTTTCAATAAGCGGCTTTTGCGCAGTAACATTCACTGTACTAAGCATTTTCACTGATGGATTTAGCTTTATAACCCCTAAATCAACAACCGGATTATGTGCATCAACCAGAATGTTTTTCCTGATTGCTGTTTCGTATCCTAATAAAGAAATCTTAAGGGTGTAAGCTCCCTCCTGGCGCACACCAATACTAAATGCCCCCGTTTCGCTACTCGACGAATTGAAATGTGAACTGGAATCAACCTGGCTTCTCAACGTTATGGTCAATGATGGTAATGGACTCTTTCTTTCATCAACAACAACACCTTTAACGGTTCCTTTTAGTGAATTTTGCGCATAGGCTAAATAAGTGTTTGAAAATAAAACTATGAAGGCAATGATCTTAAAAACTTTAGATATTAAGAAATTATTAGGCATAGGTAGCTTTAGTAAAATATTTATAACGCAATATAAACTATATATTTAGTTTTTCTTCAATAATACTTAAATTTTTTCATTGAAATATTATTTCGCCTCGTTTCATCGATTTCGCCAGAAGAAAATCACGAACTTCATCAACGGTGATTGACCGCATACAAAGTTTGTCGTATGGACAGGCACCTTTACCAAGAAAATCGATACACGGAGAGCAAGTAAGATTCTTTGAAATATTAATATTATTTGCATGCCCCCACACCGCAGGTGCAGAAGGGCCAAAAAAAACAATGCCTGGAGTGCCAAATGCATTTGTAACATGCGAAAGAAAAGAGACCACCCCAATAAAAAAATATGCGTGCTTAACCAAGGCTATTGATTCCCGAATGGATGTTTGTCCGCGTAAATCAATTGCTCCTTCAACTAAGGTTTCATTTTTTACCCCCAACTGAATAAAAGTGTGCCCGGGCGTTGTACTCACCAGTTCCCGCCAATACTCAATCGGCCACATTTGATTAGCAGAAGACACTGAGGTGATATTGATAATTACCGGATTTACATACTTTGACAATTGAGATTTAGCAAAGGTGTCTTCTTCGTCTGTTGTAAATAATTGAACATTGGAATGCTCTAACTCTATACCAATCATTTCGGCAACAATCTTCGAGGCTGCAATTTCATAAGTAAAAGAAGGCCTTACCAAACCATAAGCGATATTTTTGGGAGAAATTATTTTCATCCGCTCGAGAAAGCCATAATACCACCCATTAAATCGATTAATAATCAAAAACTTATGGATATAGGGATTGTATTTCAGAACCTCCTCAAAATCTTTATTAGCAAAAATAACAGCAATCTGGTGTTCCGGAAACCTCGACTGGAGTTCTTTAAAAATTGGGGTTGATAAAACAACATCGCCGAGCCCGCCCCACAATTTAATGTGTATTGTTTTCTTCATGGCATTTCTTTCAATAATTTGAACTGTTCTATACAAAACAGATAGAGAACTTCATCCTTATGTAACAGGTACAACCCTTTGTAATTTCTATCCGAAATTTTCTTTTGATTTTCAAGGGCACGTAAAGTTCGTATAGCAGTTAATTTTTCTTCAAACTCCAGGATCTTCTGATCAATGTATGCTTCTTTATTCATTTGAAAACAGTGTAAATATTAATACCGTTAGCCTATTAGTTCTTTTTTGGGGCTGTACAATATTTCCTTTTCACCAAAAAGCCGCTCGGCAATAATGGATCTCGATTTACAATCATCTATGAGGCGGTTAGATTGTATTATGGGATTAGATTCATCAGTATATTTTATACTGCTGATAAACTCAAGCCAAGGCTCCTGCCCCATTGCATAAACGTAAACTTCTTTCGGGTTAAAAATCTCTACCAGTTTTATCCCTTTACCATAGTCTGAACCAGCAAGGCGTCTTGACTGATCCTTATCGCGAGGCAGTTCACTGGTTAGAAGCGGCCCGTAAAGCCAGGATAAAGGTGCTCCGTCGCACTCCATTCCTAAAAATATTACATCAATGTCTCCTATTGCGCTATGCACATGTTCATAAAGCCTGGATTCTAAAATTCTTGAGTCTGCGGCAAAAAGAAAGGTAAAATCTTGTATTCTCACGTGGAAACATGTTTTTGCCCTCACGTTTAAATCACTATGTTCTCCGGTGAATGGCAGGCCCGTGATTGTGCAGTTTTCAAACTTGATCTCTTCCATCTCGTTGATCTCGATCACCTGATCAAAACCAATTTGCTGAAAAAACAGCTTTAAACTCGGATCCTGTAAGGCTCCACTGGTTGTAACCGGAACAATAAGATTCTTTATTTTGTGTCGTAACGGCAACAAGGTCTCAAGGAGTATATGATCCTGATGATTATGCGTAATCAAAACGTAGTCAATTACATCAGGGATATCAGCATCTGAATAATGTTCAATTTGCGAGGTATAACCATAATAACTGATAACAGGATCAATCAAAATGCTCAGCCCACATGTTTCTAATAAAATACAAGCATGGCCAAAGTATCGCATACGCACGTTTTCTCCATTATATTTTTCATAAACCGGAGGTGGCGTAACAGTAAAAAATGATTTAAAAAGCGGTACATCAGCAGGGGCAATCTTAAGAGTTTCAATAATATCTGGTAATGACCCGGCATTACGTTTCATTCGGCTTAATTCATCTATACCAAAGTGATCTAAGGGAATATCCAAATCCAGCATATGATCGTCACCCAATCTTGGCGTACTTAAACAAAACGGCCGTTCGTCATTATTTGTAAGCCATAGTAAAATGCTTTGAGATTTTTTATTGTAAAACTCACTCTTATACAGCAATGACTCAAAAAAACGGAATGATACATTATTGTTCAAATCGTATACAAGCTCAACATAACCCTTTAATATTTCAGGAACCTTTTCGTAAAGTGGCTCCAGCGAATACCCGACAGCAGTCCCCTTCAAAAAAACATCCAGCGTTTTTAAAGCTTCTGCAAACTCTAACAATCTTGAATTTGCTGCAACTGTATCATCTCTAAGCTTTTTTATTTCAACAACCCGCTCCCCTTTATAATCAATAAAGGGGCCGCCCAGCATTTTAGGATTTAACACGGCCGCTGCATGTATTTGCGGCGATTGTATGTATGAATCCATAATGCGTAAATGCCTGCCTGTTATGTTCATAGCTGCTGTTGCCGGCGAGATAAGATGCGACCATGCATACCATCTATCTACCAGTGGTTCAATAACCACGTTTGGCTTTAAGTAATACAATTCGTTACTCATAAGTAGAAATCAAGGTTAAATCTGTTTAATCTTTATCAGATCAGACCGAACTGAGCGGTTGCAAACTCAATCTAATTCTGAAGTATTTTCATGTCCAAATATTTTGTGCCCGGTATGCAATGATAATCCTGTCAGTAGCCCCCCTACCAGCCCTGAGAAAAATATGATCATCTTGCTGTTAACGGATATAATTGCTCCAATTTGATCTAACACCGGATTTCCATCATGGGAAAAATATAAGTTACCGATAACCCAGACAGAAAAGCCGGCCAAAAAGCCGATAATAAATGTTGGCACTTTCCAACCAAGGAAAGTAATTAACATACCGAGCAACAGTAGCGGAATACAAAAAAACCACCAGGGTAAAATCTCAAATACAGAGGTAATGGTTACACCAAAAACGGAGAGAAAAAACACTTTGAAGTTAGTTTTCATATAGATATATCTTAATTATTGGCGAAAACCCATTTATTAGTCGACACTTTTCGGGCTTCCGAAATTGAACGGTAAAAATTCAGTGGAAAATATTGACCATTATTCCAGGGCTGGACAAAGTTTGAATAATAGCTGCTTGCCGGGTTTCCTGACTGCCCACCCGGATAAATTCCAAATGCTTTCGGATGATCACCAAGTTCAACAACCATTCGCCATGAAGGCCCCCAGCCCGAACTAACAGCATTAATAGCGTTGGGATTGCCTGCAGAAGAAAGATTGTTAATGCTGAGGGCTTCCAGTTTTGTCATATGAAGCACATTAACCTTATTAATGTCTCCCCAGGCTATACTGCCTTTAAGCTTTTGTTTTTCGTACTCTTTGTTGGCATTGATAAACGATTGGGTAATAATATCCGATGCATTTTCCACTTTCGCGGTTTCCAGTTTGTCGAAAATGCGGTCTGCAGGGTCTTTTTCAATTAAATCCAACAAAACATAGTCATCAGGAAATCTTATATTAAAATAGTAACTATTGAATTCATCGAATGTATATTCAGAGACCTTCTTCCACCATAAATCGAAAAATAATGCTTTTTGGTCTGTCTTGTTATAAGCTCCATTCCAACCGGAAATAGAAGCCAGTTGTTTAACTTCCCAGGCATTCAATTTGCCCTTGTTTATTAACCTGTTTAAAAGAGGAAGGGCCTTTACAGCAATATCGCTTACATTATCCAGTTGAATAGCTTTCATTCTCTCAACATCAAATTTATCCCCGCTCTTTAAAAGAGCATTTATCCTGTTTGCCCTTGCTTCGGTATAATAACCGTTATAATAATGGGGATAAGCTTGGGTTGTGGGATGTTGATTTGCTGAAAAAACATATCCACTTTGAGGATTATGAACCCGAGGTAAGCTATCGGGCGAAATATTTTTGGTAAATAAGTACTCGCTTTTAGTACCATCCATAATAAACTTGCCCTGGCCTTTAGATTTTACAGCCATATTACCCTGATGGAAAATAGCTATATCATTATTTGTAGATGCAAACGTAAAATTTTGAGTTGGGCTACAATACGATCTTACAGCATTCTGAAAATCGACATAATTTTGAGCTTTATTGAGTTTAATGAACGTTATAAATTCGTTTGATGGCCGATGTAATTGCCAGCTCAACGCATAGTTCATATACTCGGTAGACTTTGGGAAACTTTTATTATCTATTATAGGGCCATGTATCGTGCTGAAAACGGTATCGAAAAATGATTTTTGATTTCTTCTGCGAATTTCCTCAACCCTTAATCCTAAATTAAGCCACTTTCCATCAAATTTGTAACGACGATAATCATTGCTGATTTTTAATTTGTACCAATCTTTAACATCATCAGCACCGTTTGTCATACCCCATGCAATTTTTTCATTAAATCCGATAGTGATTGCCGGGGTTCCGGGTATGCAAACTCCATAAACATTTGTCCCCGGTGCTGATAGCTGCATTTCCAACCAAACAGCCGGCAACGTCAGGTTTAAGTGAGGGTCGGTGCATAGTATCGGAAAACCTGATTTTGTTTTTTTACCCGATACAGCCCAGCTATTACTTCCGAGCTTAGGATTATAAGAGCTTTTAGATAAAACGGAATTAGAATATAAGAAATTAAAATCCAGGTATGAGGGCTTTGAAATTTTATAAACCGAATCTTTTAACTTAGCATTATCAGGAACGATAGGCGATATTTCATTAACAAAATCGGGGAATAATTTATTAAAGCCGGTGTCGCCCAGGGCCAGGATCATTTTTGATAGATAAGCATCCTCTTCGTACCCGCTTAAAGTATTGCCAAGTTGTTTCAGTATGATCACACTTTTTAACTTAGACCATAACTCTGGTTTATAATCCAGGATTTTATACTCAAAAGGAAGGTCTTTGTAATTTAACCTATTGATGTATGCATTCACCCCGTTAGTATAAGCGGTCAACGCGTTGTTAGTTTCCACATCTTTTTCAATCACCTTGAGCGATTGTTGGGCCGAAGCTAATATTCCAAGCCTTCTCTGATTACGGTCATAATCAAGAAACTCGGGTTTGTCAAATATCTCCGACATCCGTCCTGCGCCCACATAGGTTAAAAAATCCATTTGCCACAAGCGTAAATAAGCAGTGACATACCCTTGTGCAAAATACATGTCGTGATCATTTTTTGCATAAATGTGCGGTACTTTACGGTTATCAAAAAAAACGCTTACAGAATCATGCAGCATTCGGTCATGTACCTTTAACGAAGATTGAAGGTACATTTGATCACTCTTATATTGAACAACACCGATGAATGGATTTAAGATCCTGCCTAATGGAGCAACGCCGAACAATTGATTTGACAGCGCGAAAATTAATATGATCAGCGCGGTCATCGGGAATAAAAAATAGAAATTGAAATTCAATTTTTCTTTCATTATATAATCGATGTAAGTATCGGTTTAGGCAGGTCAAACATTAATAATGCGAGTATTGGGAAGATTAGATTGTTATTCGCAGTAGTATCTATTAAAAAAAACGGGCATTTTAATTTCTGATTCATAATGAAGTAGTCATATCGAGCTTTCATCAAATTTTTCGTAACAATTGTGGGGCTATTTCTTCGGCTTTGGCAATCATACGCTACCCGCATTTTTGCCAAAAAACCCAATAGTTATGTTTTGCTAACTGGCACGTCCTCCAATAATTTATGCCCGTTATGTTTCGTTTTAAAGCCACAACTCTTAATAATTGCGCTAACCTTTTCGGGATGATTATCGATAAAGAAATGCCCCCCCTCCAGTATATCGTAACTAAAATCCGATTGTGTAAACCTGTTCCAATTCTCAATCCTATCCACAAATTCTTCTTCATTTCCCATAATCGCATGTAAAGACGACCGTACTGGAGGCACAAGTTCTACTTCGTTTCGTTCGGCAACCTCAAAATCAGCTCTTAAAATGGGTTCAAAAAAATCTAACAACTCTTTATTGCTTAAAAAATCTTCTGAAGCTCCGCCCAGATTTCGGATTTCATTTAAAAATTCAGGGGGATTAAATAGATATCTGTTTTTTTTTATTGACCCTCCCGGTCCAGGATTTCCACTTACAATTAAGTATGCTGGTGATCTATTTATCTGTTCCAGCATCGAGCAAACTTTTAAGGCCAGGTAAGCCCCCATACTATGTCCGTAAATTAAAAACCCTCCGGGCGACAACAGCCTGGAAATTTGATCAAATACGTCTTGCGCAGCTTTTTCAAAATCGCTTATTAACTCTTCAGATATCCTTTTCCCTCTACCTGGCAATTCGATAGGAATAACTTCAAAATCATCCAGGTAAGGGCGGAATTTTTGAAAGGAATAAACACTCCCGCCTGCATAATGCAATAAAAACAACTTCGTCTTTTTCAACTTATAACATACTAATAATGAACTACCAACAACAACAACAACTCTAATTAGGCAAAAGCTCCCGAACTCACCAATGTCAGCTTACCGAAATCAATTCGATAAAGCTTGTCAGCACAATTGTAATATTTGTCATCATGTGTGATACAAATAATAGTAAAACCTTCTTGCTTAAGTAATGGGATGATTTCAGTATAAAATTTCTTCCGGAAATAAGGGTCCTGATCTGCAGCCCATTCATCCAATACCAGGACTGGCTTTTTTTCTAACAAAATGGCAATAAGGGCAAGTCGTTTGCGCTGCCCGGTAGATAAATTGGTAGTTGAAAGCACGCGCTCAGACAGGCTTACCTTGCCGGTAAGTTCAAATAATTCGAGGTAATAATGCCATTCATTATAATCTATAATATCGACACCTATAATTTCATTAAAAAGATAGAAATCACTAAAAACAACAGAAAATATGTTTCGATAACTTGCATAAGTATCATTATTAACTGGTATCCCGTTTAGTTTTATATTCCAAACGGTTGGTGTATAAATGCCAATTACGCTATAAATCAATGTTGTTTTTCCACTTCCGTTTCCGCCGTATAAAAAAATCACATCTCCTTTGCTAATATCCAGGTGTACGGGACCAATACTGAAGCCATTAACGCCATCGTATGAAAACTTTAAATCGCTTATAGCAATTGAGCTAAAGTCCCGTATCTTTAGTTCATTAATCATTGCCTCCGGCTTACTACTACTGATTAGTTCCCGTTCCAGGTCATCTTTAAGCTCCATTAAATGATTGAAGGCAACCCGCGCTTTTATTAATCCTGGAAATAACACCATAATAGTCTCCAGCGACCCAAGCAGGTAAATTAATGTAAAAACAAAACTGACAAGATCGCTGGATTTAACTTTAGAAGAAACACTAAAAAAAAGCAATATGGAGGAAATGAGGATGTAAAACAGAATCTGCCCTGTTACGGAATTATTTAACAGACCGGTTAAAGCAATTGTGTTGGTTTTATACATTAGCCTGGCAGTGCTTTTTATGTTTTCATACATATAACTGCCTTTTTTAGGCTCCATGTTTATTTCTTTGAATCCGTCTATTATTCCTCTGTATTTCTCAAAAAAAACGGTTTCCATTTTGCGAACAGTTTCAAAATTCCGCAGGTTCTTCTTGGCATTAAAGTAGTAAACAGCCATACCGGCAATGGCAATGCAAACAGTTAGGGAAAACAAAAAGAGTGAAATCGAGGCTTGATAAAACAAGCAACTGATAGACATCACTAAAGCGGTAAAGAAATTGATTATGTTGACTGATGCTTCTGTTAATGCATTAACATCGGTGATAATTGCCGTCTGTATTTCACTTTTTTTGCTGGAAATTTGCGAATAATTTGTTTTTAGAATTAATTCCAGTACCTGCTTTCTCAAACTCCAAAATATCTTTTGCGATAATTTTATAATCTTAAGCGCTAACGTCTTTCTTATCCATACAAATAATAGTACGATCAGTACAAATGAAAGAACATACTCTCTGTTTACCGTGTTATATTTTCCGGAAATGATTTCTGAAATTATTCGTGTTATTCCATTAATAAACAGAAAGCTAAACAAGCCAGATAATATTCCTAAAAAAACACAAGCTAAAAAATTAATGTTCCCTGCAACCGGAAGTATAATCTCCTTTAAAATTCTGCGCATTATTTGATTTGCAATTTCATATTCTCTATAAACTATTCGGTGCCCTATGTAAATCAGCTGTCACACTTAATGATCAGTGGAGCTAAATCCGTTAAGACATTTCATATATGGATTTAGCCGCAAGCTGACGTCTAATTTCATCTGAAAACAGATCAATATTTTCAGACGACATTGCTTGCCAATGATCGCCTGATATATAATTTAATTCAAGTCCCTTAGCGGTATAGTTTTTCCAGCTTTCCATACATGCGGGATTGTTTGCCCCGCTTGATTCGTAAGCGATGATATCTACATCTACTTTTCCAACCTTTTTGTGTTGTTTAGACATTCGAATATTGTTTGCCAAAAAACGTTGATAATGTAACTGGTCGATTGTATTTTCAAGAAACTGACCTTGATTTTTGAGAAGCCATTCAGATTCATTTTCAATATCGCGCAAATCCTCTGCGTTATCCGGGCTTTCGCCGGCACTCACATCTATGAGCATCAGGTTGAAATTGGCAAACCTTGGTTTCAAAATCCGGGCGATTTCATAAGCAATTAGCCCTCCCATCGAATATCCCAGAATAATAAACTTTTCATCTGACTGCTTATCCGCTATTTGTTCGCTAAATGCCTTCGCAATCTGCTCAATCGATTCGTAAAAGGTTTCATTACTCTCTAACCCATCAAATTGAAGCCCGTAACAAACTGCGTAACTTTCAAGCTTTTTTGCTAAAGCTTTATACAAAACCGAGTTTCCGAACACAGGAGGTATACAATACACATTTTTTTTGCTTGAATCAGCTTTATTCAGCAGAATAAGGTTGCCATTTGTTTTTCGGCATGAGGCTAACATCGCCACTGTTGGGTAATTATAAATATCCCTGATTGTAAATGACAAATTCAATCGCTTATTTAAAATCGATTTAAGTTTTATAGCCTTCAGACTATGGCCCCCTAAGTCAAAAAAGTTATCATTGATCCCGATACCATTCCGCCCGAGCACTTCTTCCCATATCCCGATAAGCCTGGCTTCCGTCTCATTACGCGCACCCTCGTAAACCGTGCCGCCCAAAAGCACATGTCCCTCTGGCGATGGGAGCCGCTTTTTATCCACCTTTCCATTGCTCGTTAGCGGCAATGAATCCATCTGTACATAGTGGCCCGGTACCATATAGCCCGGCAAACGTTCCTGCAAGTGCTGCCGAAGTTCAGTCACATTCAGTACCGTGTCGCTTACCACGTACGCTACCAGCTCCCGTTCGCCGCTGCCCAGATCCAGCGCCTGTACAACCGAGCTGCTTACATCACCGTGGCCACTAAGCGCACTCTCGATCTCCCCTAACTCGATCCGGTAACCACGGATCTTTACCTGGTCATCTAAACGCCCATGATATTCTATATTGCCGTCCGCAAGCCATCTGCCAAGGTCTCCCGTACGGTATAGGCGTTCGCCGGACTTGAATGGGTTGGCGATAAACTTCTCAGCGCTCAGCTCTTCACGGTTCAGGTAACCCCTCGCAACACCAACTCCACCTATACAGATCTCCCCGATTACACCTACCGGCTGTAACTTTAAACCAGCATCTAAAATGTAGATACTCTCATTTAATAAAGGTTTTCCTATGGTTAGGGAGGTACTATCACTAATTAATAAAGAAGTACTCCAAATTGTTGTTTCGGTCGGGCCGTAAACGTTGATAGCTTTACAATTATCTCCACTTTTTAATTTGAGGTAATTCCCTACTCCAAGTGGTTCTCCCCCAATTAAAAGAACTTTTAGAGTTTGAATAAGATTTATACTGTCATTTCTATCAGTTTCTATTAATTGAGTTAGACCGGAAGGAGTTAATTGCAATACGTTTATTTTCTTATCTCTTATTGCCTGTAAAATATCCAACGGATTCGACTGGGAGAATAAGGATAATGTTATTCCTCTTGTTAATGTACCTAAAAGCTCAAGTACAGATATATCGAATGTATAATTAGTTACAGCTCCGAACACCCAACCCGGCTCTAAAAAGAACCTCTTATCCATATTCTCAAAGAAGCGGACCACACTCCGGTGTTCTACCATCACCCCCTTAGGTTTGCCTGTTGAGCCTGAGGTGTAGATCACATACGCCAGGTCCCTCGATTCGTTTACACCTGCGAGGTTATCTGCACCATATTCAGCTAATGACGACCGGAATTCCGATAACAAAGAGTCATCTATCAGTACCTTACAGCCGCTGTCTTTTAGCATATAACTGATCCGCTCTGAAGGGTAACCCGGATCGACCGGTACATATGCGCCTCCTGCCTTCAATACACCGAGGATCGCCACGATCATTTCTAAAGAACGTTCCAGGCAAATCCCCACCAGGTCCTCACGGCCTACCCCCCTCAGGCGCAGGAAATGCGCCAGCCGGTTTGACAAACCGTTCAGTTCCGAATAGCTCAGCGTCTGTTCTCCGAATACCAGTGCCGGTGATCCGGGGGCCTGCGCTGCCTGTGCCTCGAAAAGCGAAAC
>NZ_JBHLTS010000055.1:0-17554 GCF_042434235.1 Mucilaginibacter angelicae
CTCCAGCTTTTTTTCTGATCTTGATCTTAAACTGATCCTCCGCTACATCAATAAGCGTATTTAGGGCACTGATCTTCAACTGCGCATCTTCCAGCGCCTTTTTTAAAGCTTCCTTTTCGGGATCTGGTAAATCAGGCTGGCCTACGGCTTTATCCTTCATCTCAAACGGATCATAGACCGCAAGTTCGACATTTTCTTTCAACGATGCCTTAAGCCATTTATTTAGCGTTTGCCCACTCATCCCGTATGTCGTCCTCGCTGCATGAGGCGTTAATAAGCCCTGTTCTATCTGACGCACGATACTTCGCTTTTCTACCTCTGTTAAATCACTTCCCAACTGTTTTGCCTGATAATCCTTCGATCCGTGATTCCGCATCCAATCGCATAGCGTACTGCGCGATACTCCATATTGATAAACTATTACACTCCGGGGAGTGCCTGACTCAATCGATTTTATGAGCTCATCCCGTAAGTTCGTTTGAAAGTGCCCCCGCTCGTGAAAGCGAATTATCGGTCCATTTTGATCGTCTTCTGTTTTCATACACTTCTTTTTAGTGTATAGTTTTTCCCGGACGAGTCAGGCTTAAGCCCGATATTATTATTACCAACCTGAAAAATTTCAAAACCCGATAGGGAATCACATCGCCTGCGGCGTATTACCAATAAAGAAAGAAAAATACACCACCACATGGCCGACACGATCACCAAAGCATTACTAAAAAAATATTTTGAAGGGAATTGTACCCTTGATGAAAAAAAGCAGGTATTAAAATATTTAGAGCAGGATGATTTGGCGGTGCTGGATGAGTATATTATGGAACAGGCAGCTACGGGTAATCCAATCCCAAGCCCGGCCTCAGTAAAAACACAGTTTTTTAACCGGCTTAGTTCGATTATAGATAAACCCGAACAACATAAAATAATCAGTTGGAAAACAGCAACAACCTATCGTGTTGCAGCCGGCATAGCTTTACTTCTGGCTGTTGGCATAGCTTACTGGCTTACCGGTAATAAGAAAAATGAAAAATTGCAGCAACTGGTTACCATCAGTAACCGCGAAAATTTCACCCATAAAATCGTGCTGAGCGATGGTACCCAGGTTTGGCTCAATCCCAACTCTTCCCTTAGCTACAATAAAAACAATTTCGCGGATACCAGCAGGGAGGTTACCATGACCGGCGAAGCTTTTTTTGATGTAAGCCATAATGCAGCTAAACCTTTCAGGGTTACATCGGGCAAGATCACTACCCGTGTTTTGGGCACCGCATTTAACATAACGGCCTACAAAAACGAAAGAAACATCAATGTATTACTTGTGCGCGGCCGTGTACAGGTATCATCAGGCAGGCAGTACCGGGTACTTACACCCGGGCAACTGCTCAGCTATAATAATAACAACAGCAATATTGATATACATAATGTACAGGTTGATGGCAAAATGGATGCGTTTACCAGTGGTAAAATGATTTTTGACAACATACCGCTGGCTACAGCAATTAACCGTATAGCCGATGCATATGCTGTACATATTGATTTTAAGGATAGTTCATTGCTTAAAAACAAAATGATAACCGGCGCATACACCCGCAGCACAGCCGATGAAGTGCTGCGCAGGATCCTGTTTATACACGGATTAAAATTTAAAAAGAAGGGAGAGCATGAATATATCATAAACGACTAAGCTCCCTGTTAAAAAATTGGGAATACCGCGGCAACGGTATCCCCTTAAATTTTGAAATAAGTCCTCGAAAAACGTTATCAAAAAATTTATGTACGTATTTACTAATAATAAGTTCTTCAAACAAAAAAAATTCCATTTCAAAGCTCTCCTGTTCTTTTTTATTGTTTTTTATGTAACACCCCAAGTTAATGCCCAGGCAAATATCAGCCAGCTTCGCAATTCGGTTAGCCTTACCATGGCCTCGGCTAATTTAGATGAGGTATTGGTTCAATTGAAAAAGCAATCGGCTTATGATTTTTTTTACGATAAAGAAGCCGCAAAAAAGGTAAAAGTTAATAACCTGAAATTCAGCGACGCCCCCTTAGGCAGCGTTTTAACCGACCTGAAAAAAAAGCTGTCGCTTGAATACAATCTCGAAGGCCGGGAAATATCCGTAAGGATAGAAAAACGCCCGGTACAAACGCCCGCAAAGCAACAAAAAAACGGCAAAATTACCGGTAAAGTGCTTGACGATAAAGGCGAAACCCTACCCGGTGCAACCATTAAACTGGTAGAAGTAGATAAAGCCATACAAAGCGGCCCCGACGGTTCATACTCGTTTGTGGTAGCTCCGGGAACCTACACCATTGAAATCACCTATATCTCCTTTCAATCGCAGCACATCTCGGGCATAGTTGTAAATGAAGATAAAAGCACACTGCTGGATATTGCCCTGAAACCCGCCTCCAACGCGTTGAGCGAAGTAGTGATCAGGTCTGATTATAAAAAAGCCTCAATTGAAGGTTTGTACGCCAGGCAAAAGAACAATGCAGCAGTATCTGACGGTATCACTGCCGAACAAATTAGCCGTACGCCCGATAACAATACTGCGCAGGTACTGACCAGGGTAAGCGGTTTGCAGGTGTCGCAAAACAAATTTGTGGTAGTACGCGGCATGAGCGACAGGTATAACAACGTGATGCTGAACGGCTCACAACTACCCAGCACCGAGCCTAACCGCCGTGATTTTGCTTTTGATATTATCCCAAGCTCGCTGGTTGATAATGTAGTTGTTAACAAAACTGCAACCCCTGATCTCACCGGTGAGTTTTCGGGCGGGCTGATCCAGATTACGACCAGGGATATACCCGATGAAAACTTTATAGAGTTTACCGTAGGCAGCGGCTACAACAACAGGGCTACGGGTAAGGATTTTATAAGCGGGTACCGCGGTGCTAAGAATTATTGGGGTTTTGCAAATGATTATCAGCGCAAACCAACCGGCATGAGCCTGATTGATTATAATAACCTGGCCTTAAAAATTTCTGGAGGCACAGCAACGCCTGATGAAAAAGCGCAGGCAGCCAAATTTTTAGGAACTCTGCCCAACAACTGGGCTTTGCGCAAATATACAGCGCAGCCTATTCAAAACTACCAGTTTACAGCGGCACACAGCTTCCCTTTTAAAGATAATTCAACCTTGGGCATTGTTGCAGCATTAACTTACCGTAACGAGCAACTGGCCAACGAGCACAATGTTTATCAATCATTTATAAGCGACTACAAAGGGACCGACTATATATTCAATACCCTGTGGGGCGGCAGTGTTAACCTTGGTTACGTTAACGGCACCAACAAGTTCACTTTAAAAAACACCTACAACCGCCGCTTTAGTGATAAGTATTTTACCTATGCAGGTATTGATGGCGAAAACAATAACTCAAAAATTGACAATTACAGCGACCAAACTGTAATAAATGAATTGTTTCAAACCAACTTTACCGGCGAACATGTTTTAGGCACGCGCAAAATAAAGGTGGATTATGGCTTTGCGCTTTCAACCGTAAACCGCGACCAGCCTTTTAGCCGGGTAATGGACAGGGTGATCCCTAACAATAGTGCAAACCCCGATGATTATTTCACTTACAATTTCAGCGACAGCAATATAAAAAATGGCAGCGTTTATTATTCTGATTATGCAGAAAAACGCTACTCCTGGCAAACAAACATACAGGTACCCTTTCAATTATTGAAACTTAACCAGGCCTTTAAATTTGGTTACCAGGGCAATTACCGCACTGCCGACTATCATACAGATTTTTACCGGATAAAAAATCTTGGTGACAGCGGTACCGGTAACAGCCGCTACGATGGTTTAGTATATTACGACGTATATAATTCGGCTGAATTTGCCAAAGGGAACCTGTACCTGTTTCCTACTATTGCTGATGGTAACGGCGTAGCTGATAAAACAGTTGGTACAGGCTACAAAGGCCGCCAAAACCTCGATGCATTTTACGGCATGCTTGATGCCAAACTTACCAAACAAATAAGGTTAATAGCAGGTGTAAGGTATGAGCAAAATCAGCAAAAGGTATCTACCCGCACACGCCGGCCGGTACCCGGCAACCAGGTAGCCCCAATTGTAGACAGCCTCCTTACCGCAAAAAAGAACGACTGGCTGCCATCTGTAAATGCTATCTATTCCCTAACCTCTAAAATGAATATCAGGGCAGCTTATTACAAAACAGTTGCCCGCCCCGATTTCAGGGAGCTCTCTTATTTCAGCTACTTTGATTTCGACCTGTTCAGGGCGATAAGGGGGGCAAACCTAAAATCAACTACCGTGCAAAACTTCGATCTCAGGTATGAATATTATCCATCTCCTGGCGAAATCATCTCTGTATCTGGCTTTCATAAAGATTTTAAAGATCCCATCGAGATCCTTTACCCTAATCAGGTTCCGAGATCTTACGTATACAGTAATTTAAAAAGCGCCAAAAATACAGGATTTGAAATAGATGCCCGAAAATCGCTAAACTTCATTTCAGCATCTTCGCCCTTTTGGTCAAACCTTTACCTTTCGGGCAATTTTACTTACCTCAAGGCCAGTGTTGACCTGGGTACTGTATATGCCGTTAATGACAAGGGCCAGTCCGTACCCAGCAAGCGTGACAGGCCGCTAACAGGGCAATCACCTTATATCGTTAACGCGGGCATTCTTTATACCGGCAGTCACTTTGGTTTTAACGCAGTTTACAACCGTTACGGGCAGCGTATAGTTTATGCGTCGCCAAACCGTGCCGAAGATCAGTATGAAAACGGCAGGGATGTAATAGACCTTCAACTGAGCTACAAGTTCCTTAAAAACAACAAGGCCGAGTTCCGCTTAAACATCAGCAATTTGCTCAACAGCCAAATGTTTTACTACGTGAACGCTTACCCGCCGGGCAATAAAACATACCCGGAGCAAACACCCTCTGTTGAATCATACCCCGGCGATGGTACTGCTCCTTTCCCCGCCGGGCAGGCCGACCCTAAGGGCACGCGGTACAATGCTGCTTATGATACCAAAATATTTACCTGGAAGTACGGTACTACTTCAACGCTCAATTTCATTTATCGCTTTTAATTGTAACCATCATATAAATTTTAGGACGAAAGGAAAACAAACATCTATCTGAAAAACAAACAACAGCCTGCTATGCTTACCGGCTTAAAAGGTGAAGCCAATTAAAAACCAAATTGAATAAACAGAACCAAATTTCTATTTATTTAAAAAACGCACACTATGAAAATGCAATTTAAATCCATCAGTTTATTAGTACTTGCTGCGGCTTTAGGCTTTAGCAGCTGTAAAAAACAGGAAGGCGTAACTGCCCCTCAAGGTGATTTTGACCGCTCATCAAAAGCGTTGTTCCCTGATACCCACACGCTGCCAACAACTACCGGCACTATCAGCGGCCTTATTACCAGCAATATCACGCTTACTAATGACAAAGTATGGTTTATTAACGGCCCTACTTTTGTTGACAGCACTGTTACTATCACTATACAGGCTGGTACTTATATCAAAGGTTTAGCAACTGCCAATACTACAAGCGGTTTCCCTTCATACCTGGTTATCAGGAGAGGTGCTAAAATCGATGCACAGGGTACTACTGCTAACCCTATCGTATTTACATCGGCCAAAGCAAGCGGCCAGCGTGCAAAAGGCGATTGGGGTGGTGTTGTACTTTTAGGCCAGGCTCCAACTAACCAGGCTAAACCACAAATTGAAGGTATTCCTGTTGCGCAGATCCCTGCAGGTTTAGCAGGTAAAGACGCTATAGGTTATGGCGGCGCTACCGAAACTGATAATTCAGGCACCCTGAAAAACGTTCGTATTGAATTTGCCGGTGTTGTTGTTAGCGACGGTAATGAACTAAACGGCCTTACTTTGGGCGGTGTTGGTGCAGGTACCACTTTAGATCACATCCAGGTATCATACGGTGCCGATGACGGTTTTGAGTTTTTTGGTGGTTCGGTAAACGCCAAATTTTTAATTTCTTATGGCAATGATGACGATGATCTGGACTTTGACCAGGGTTACCAGGGTTCAATCCAGTTTGCCCTTGCTGCTAAGGATCTTAACTTTACTTATTCATCAAGCCCTAACGGTATCGAGAGCAACAATATCTCTTCTCCTATCGTTACCACCGGCGGTGCGTTTGCAAGCCGTGTAACACAACCTGTTTTATCAAACATTACCTTTGTTGGTGGTGCAACAGCCGGTCCAACTTCCGGTATCGGTCACCTGTTCCGTGTAAACTCAAGTTACAAAGTGCGTAACTCAATTAATTTTGGCTTTAACGCCGGTGCTACATTGATCAATACTACCGGTAGCGAGTATTCAAACAGTTACGTTCATGGTTACAGCACAGCTGTTACAGGTGCTGCTTTAACTTCAACCGCGGTAACTTCATTAACCGGTGCAAATCCTAATACTACTATCAAACTGGTTGGTCCGTTTAGTGCTTCTCCTGATTGGAGAATCTTACCAACTGCACCTGCAGGTATCAGAACCGGTGCAGTTTTCACAGGCCTTGCTGTTACCCACCCGGGCGGTACTTTCAGCGCATTTGATACCACACCTACTTATTTAGGTGCATTTGGTTTACAAGCTGCTGCCCGTTGGGATAGCGGTGGCTGGGCTTCTTATGAGCCTTTCACCAATGCTTACTAATTAAAATTTATCCTGACCGGTTATAATTAAAAGATCTGAGTACCGTGAGCACAGGCTCACGGTACTTTTTAAATTAATGTTTATGAAAAAAATCAAACTCCTGTTTTTAATTGCACTTATTAGCCAGTTTTTTTTCGCATGTAAAAAAGATGGAGAACTCATAGAAGCGAAAAGCTACGGCAGCTTTAACATCAGCTCCACAACTACAACAGAAGTGGGCAACCTTTTGGTTGATGTTGATGGTAAAATAACAGATACACTCAAGGCTCCATCGGCCATTAAAACTATTAAAGCGTATATAGGTAACCGTAAAATAAAGATATATCAACCGGGTAAGTCAGCCAACCCGGTGATTGATACTACACTTAATATAAAAGATAATAAGTTAAATTTAACCTTTTTATACACCGGCGATTTAAAGATCATTGGCGGCGGCTATGATGGTAGTGTAACACCCGCACGTGGTAATAGCCTGGTACAATTTGTTAACCTTGAAAACTCATTGCCGGCAGTAGTGGATATGAAGATATACGAACTTTACTATAGTGACGCGGGCGATCTTTTGCTGGATGAAACGGCAACCATTAAAGCAATAAATAAAACGAGATTTAGTAGTTATACCGAACTGCCCCCCCCTAAACATGGCGATCTTAGCACCGGAGGATATTATTTTGAGCTTTTTGATCCTGTAAACAACAATAAATTAGTTGATTTCTTCACGGATTTTCCATCAGTATTATTCGAGCAATCATCACAGCAATTTATGCCTAACAAGGTAATGTCTTTAGCTATAGCGAAAGATCCCTCATCTGGAACATTTACCACAACTATTATTTACGAAACCGAACTCAAATAGCCCACATAATTAACAATCTGCATATAAAAAAGAAAAAGGCAGGTTCCAAATAACCTGCCTTTTCAAAATGCAATTTATCCATCAGACAATTTCTTATCCGGGGATATCTGCAAAAATACATTTTTATATCGTTTAAATTAGTGTAATTTTAATATTAACTCTGAGTATAAATATGTCAAATAAGTTAATACTTATTGTTATTGGCCCCGATAGGTTATGCTAATCATTACCAAACTAATTTACTAACAGTTGCACAATCAGCACAACGGTTAACGATGATAAATTGCCGGCCTGGTAAGCCAGTTTAACCTGTTTCCTTATTTCTTTTGAGGCTTCATTCAGGTGGTTATCTACCGTTTTGGATGAGATGCCAAGGCTCAGCGCTATATTTTTATAGCTCAGGCCATCCTCTTTAAACATGCGGTAAACACGCTGCCGTTTTACAGGCATTTTATCAATAATTTCTTTAACTATGTTTTCGTATTCCTTTAATTCGGCCGTCCCTTCTGCATTTACCGATGCAACAGCAAGGTATTTTAATTCATCCCGGGCAATTTCCTGCCTGCACTTTTTCCGCAGTTCATCCCTGAAAACATTACGGGCATAAACGTACAGGATACGCGCATAATCGCCCTGGTCTTCCAGTTCATCCAGCTTTTCCCATAACTTTATATATACGGTTTGTAATAGGTCGTTGGTTTGTTCTTCATCCCGTGTCAGCTTTAAAAAAGTGTTCCTGAGATTATCAAAGGTGTCGCTGTAAATTTCTTCAAAACGGGTTAACCGGGCAGGTTTATCAGCTAATTTCATATGCAGGTTTTACGTATGTAAATTATTCAGCTGATATTAACTGAATGTTAAAAGCTTAAGATATTTTTCGAATATTGTTCCTTATAAAATAAATAAAAATAAAAAAAAGCTATCCTAAACCCTTCATCTTAATGCTTAACAAGCGTATAAATATCTAACATGCCGTTATCATAAGTTTTAGTGATGGTTACCGTATTGCCAAACAGGTTAATGTCATAATCTCCATTCAGGATCAACGACCAGTCGAACTCAGCTGTCCAGACCGATTCATTTTTAAAAGTGACCTTATTGCCGCTTGTACTGAACGTGCCGTGACTTAAGGCAGGATATTTAACCGTTTGCGATTCACCGCTCCAGGCTTCGGCAGAAAAACTGAGGCTTACATTTGATACCGCACCCGTTCCGGAAACCTTACGCTGAAAAGTTCCGGCATAAGTACCGCTTAGTTTTGCTGCCTGGTTATTATCATTCTTTTTGCATGAGCTTACCGCTGCAGCCAACACTAAAACAAAGGCGAATAATTGCTTCATAACTATTAGGTTTTTAAGCCATTACGACAAGCTACCGATTAACGCTACAAAATTCAAAAAAAGCCTCATATAATGCGCTAATGGCTTTTTTTCAACAAAACAGCATTCCATTGAAGCAAAAAATTATTTTCGCAAACTGATAATTAATTATTCTATTGCCCAACATGTCTGCATCTCATTCCCTGTCGCCGGTACAGGCCGATCTTGTACGAATTGTTTCAAAATATGTGCTGCTTGAAGAAAGCCGGAGAAATTTAAAAGGCCGCTGCCCTTTTCATAAAGACCAGGCCACCTCATTGATGGTATCGCCCGAAAAAAATATTTTTCAATGCTTTGGCTGCGGTAAAGGCGGCGGCCCGGTTGAATTTGTAATGGCCATTGAACATAAAACCCGCGAAGAGGCTATTCAGTTGATAACCGGAAGCTATTAAGCGCTTGCAATAAAGGCGGACCAGTTTACCCGGTCCGCCTTTTATGTGATAATGGTTTTACTTTTAAAACTTGAAAGCAAAGCTTGTGGTAAAGTTTACCGGGCGCTGCGGATTAACCGACCAATAGCCTATATAATATTTTTTATTGGTGATGTTATTTGCATTGAACGTAAAGCGGAAACGATTTGAATTATAAAATATGCTTGCATTGATAAGGGTATAACTCGGCAGCTCGAACACGCCTACCACACTATTGTCAACAACTTTATATACACCGGCGTAATTTCCGCCAAAACCAAAGCCAAAGTCCTTCAAACTGCCTTTCATGATTTTATAAGTTGCCCAAAGATTTGCCTGATCCTGCGGGCCCTGGCCGCCCGGTGCACGGCCTGCTTCGTTATAAAAATCGGTGCCGTCGCCTGCTGCAACCTTGGTGCTGTTGTGGCTGTAACCGGCTATCAGGTTAAAACCGGGTGCAGGGTTAGCATTCACATCAATCTCGAAGCCTTTACTGTGCACTTTTCCCCGTTGATCGTAATCATTGATATTGCCAATTGTTGGGGTTACACGGTTTGATACTTTGATATCATAGTATGAAACCGTAGCATTTAGCTTATCCGAAAACAAATTGGTTTTAACGCCAAACTCATACTGATTGGCATGCTCAGGTTTAAATGATTTTACGCGGGGATTATTACCTTCGGCATCCGTTACCTGCATTGGGGCAACATTAAGGAATGCGTTCATGTAATTACCAAAAACCGATACCTTGTTTAACACAGGCTGATAAACCAATCCAAATTTTGGCGAAAATGCGGTCTGGTTAAAATCATCCGAAGGATCGGTTTTCTCTCCTTTTGATACAAAATGATCAACTCTCAAGCTTGCCATTGCCGATAACGCATCAGTGATATTAAGTACGTTTGATGCATAAGCGCTGTATGTGCTGTTGCTTACGTTGCTCTTGCTGGCGCCAGTACCGGCCAAAAGGCTGTCAACAGAGTTTTGAGTGGCATATACCGGGTGTGCAGGATCAGCATAACTGATAGCGCCCTGTGGAGTTACATAGCGCATAAAAGCATACCCTGTGCCGTTGTCAACTACATTTTGGTTAAAGTAATCAAGGCCTACTAATAAACGGTTGCGTAAACCGCCTATTTTAAAATCACCGTTAAAGTTTTGTTGGATATCCGAAGTGTTGTTAGTTTGGTTTTCTTTGTGGATGTATTGCTCAAACTCATTGCTGCCTTCGGCATTACCAAAAATATAGCCGTAATAACCTAATGATTTAGAGGTTCCGCGGGAGATAGCTGTTTGTGACGACCACTGATCAGAGATCTTATAAGTCATCTGTCCCTGCATGTTATACCTCGGGTTTTTGATAGGCAGATCATTGCTGGTGAACGATTGATTGTTATCGAGGTTAAGCTCCTTGATGTTTTTAAACGTAAGCGGATCGGCACGGTTGGTATGGAAAAATACCGGTGCAACAGCACGCTCCTCCTGGAAAATCTCGGCCAAAAAGTTAAAGCTCAGCTTATCGTTTACGTGGTAAGTAAGTGCAGGGGCAACAAAAAACGTTTTTTTATACCCGGCATCCTGGAAGCTGTTCTCGGTATGGTAAGCGGTGTTTACACGCAATGCTATCCTTTCGGTTTTGCTTAATGGCGTATTAACATCCGCTGTGATCCTGTTTAAACCGAAGCTGCCGGCTGTATAAGTAACCTCACCGCCGGTAGTAAAATAAGGCTTTTTGGTGATTGTATTGATGATACCTCCATAACCAACAAAATTTGCTCCGAACAAGGTAGCCGAAGGTCCTTTTAAAACCTGGATCTCCTCAATATCTGCAGGGTCAAGATCGCCGTTGGTAAAGCCTGGTAAACCGTTGTATAACGAAGGCTGGGCTTCAAAACCGCGTAAAGCAAAATAGGACGCACCATCTCCTGCTCTACCGGTGGACTCCCAGGTACGCGAAATACCCGGAACGTTGCGTAAAATATCGTCAAAGTTGGTGATCCCCTGCAGCTTAATGGTTTCGAGCGAAACGACATTGTAAACCTGCGGGTTTTCCAGGTTCTTAAGCGGCATTTTGGCTACCGAACTATTTAATTTATTCCCGTTACGGGCAGATATTACAACTTCGTTCAGTTTAGCCGAATTTTCTTTCAGGATGAAATTGAGCATAAGTTTATCGCCTGGCTTAAGTGTAATAGTTTGCTCTTGTTTTTCAAGTCCTATCAAAAAAGCAATTATTTCATAAGTACCGGGCTTTATATTTTTGATCTGGTAGTTACCGTCTTCATCAGACGATGCTCCTTTGTTTGTGCCTTTTAAGCTGATACTTACCGCTTCGGCGGCGTTCCCATCGCTGGTTTTAACTGTGCCGTTTATGGAAGCGTTTTGGGCAAATGCGAGGCTCGTGAAAAATAAGAACAGCAATGTGAGTTGGGTTATTTTTTTACTCATAGTACGAATTGTTGGGGTTTGTGGTATATGTTATTTGTGTTTGGGCGAGGAAATTTTTTGCCACCATATTTTGCGGCAGATGATAAAGAGGGGGATAGTTTGCCCTGTTTTATCATCCCATTGAGATTTGCCATCGGGGTATTTGCAGGCATTTCGGCATAATGGGTCGGATTTAGCCGGCCATCAATCTCCCCGGAAAAAACGAGCGGTAAGCCGGTGAGGCAAAGCAGCAATAAAAACAGGGTGCAGATGAGGCTTGGCCACCGGTGCCACCAAAACCACCTTTTGATACTTTTTAACTGTGCCATAGTTTAGTTAAATGCAGGTAAGGAAAACCTGTAGATAGAACAATGGCACAAATAAACTTTTTATTTAAATTAAATCCAAATAAAAATAACAAACATATAAATCTGTTAATCAATAAATTGCAACATAAAAAATAATTAAAAAATTAAATAAAGATTGATTAAGAAGATAAAAGGCAGACGTTTATGTTTTTACGAATAGCATAATATAAAAAAAAGCGTCATTGCGAGGTACGAAGCAATCCCAAACTATACAGAGCGGCTCTGCTAATCGGGGATTGCTTCGTACCTCGCAATGACGCTCTTTAAAACGAGTTTTGCGTGTCGAAAACAATAAATATTAATACATTTTTTCAACCGCCTTCATCCATTCCCTGGCTATGAGCTCGTGCCCGGCAGGCATTGGGTGAATGCCATCCCAGATCCAGTGATCGGCTTTGGCCTTTTGCGTGGCTTTATTAAAAACATCCTGCAAAGGCACATAAATGGCGTTAAATTTTGCGGCAAGCGTTTTAATCACCGCCTGTCGTTTTTGAACTTCGGCTGTCCATAGTTCGGGGTTCTTGTTCACCATGCCTACAGGCAGGATAAATGGCTCCAATAAAATTAGTTTAACGTTGGGTAAGGCGGTTATGGTTTGGGTTAAAAGCAGTTCATAGGCATGACCAAAATCTTCGGCTGTTGTCTTATCTCCCTGTGTTATTACCCTGTGCACATCGTTAATACCAATGAGTATAGTCAATACATCGGGCTTAATATCAAGCGTATCTTTTTGCCAGCGTGCTGCAAGGTCATTTACGGTATTGCCGCTAATGCCACGGTTAAAAAACTGGTAATCCCTGCCGGGATAGTCAAAATTGATGCGGGCGGTTATCAGATAGGCATAACCCTGCCCGTAAACATGGTTCCAGTCCTTATCAAAGCTGCGTCCGCCGTCGGTTATCGAATCGCCCTGGAACAGGAAAGTTTTCCCAGCGCCATCATCGGGCAGATAGTGTTCATCTTTTTCTGATGCCAATACCAGGCCGGGTGTAGCCATTGCCGCTGCGCCGGCTAACGAAGCTTTCTTTAAAAAGGCTCTCCTGCTGTTGCTCATAAGCTGCTTGTTAACTGGTACGATTTACCTTTTTCTGTATTGATCACCAACTCATAGCCATCCTTTACTTTAACCGGCACAGCATTTAAACCTTTAACTGTCAGTTTTGATTTGGTGATGATATGGCATTGACCACCTATTTTTGATAAGATCCCGGCAGTTACAACTTTGCCTCCTGTCCATTTCATATCAACTACATAAGCTCCCCTTGCCACAAGACCTTTTATTTCGCCATTTGTCCAGGCATCGGGCAGCGCGGGTAACAGATGTACATTGCCATCCTGGCTTTGCAGCAGCATTTCGGCCAAACCGGATGTACCGCCAAAGTTTCCATCTATCTGGAACGGAGGGTGTGCATCAAACATGTTTGGATAAAGTCCGCCGCCCTCGCTGTAGTTATAGCCGCTTTCGCCGGTTAAGCGCAGCAGGTCGCGATATAATTTGTAAGCGTGATTGCCATCCCTCAGGCGTGCCCAAAGATTTACCTTCCAGGCCAGGCTCCAGCCGGTGCTTTCATCACCACGTAATTCCAATGTACGTTTTGCCGCAGCAGCCAGTTCAGGACTCGCTGTTATCGAAATTTCATTGGCGGGATAAACAGAATACAAATGCGACACATGGCGATGATGAGGATCGGGCGATTCCTGGTCTTTATACCATTCCTGTAACTGGCCTTTGCTGCCAATTTGATACGGGATCAGTTTAGCTTTTTTAGCAATGAGCGAATCCCTGAAAGCAGCATCAACACCCAATACTTTACTTGCAGCAATAAGGTTATCAAACAGATCGCGGATAATGCCCATATCCATCGTAGTGGAAACCGAAACATCGGACGCTTTGCCTTCAGCATAAATAAATTCATTTTCGGGCGACATGGACGGTGCGGTTACCAAATGACCCTGACCATCAGGCACCAGCCAATCAAAAGTAAATTCAGCTGCGCCTTTCATTAAAGGGTAGGCCGTGTTTTTCAGAAACTGTTTATCCCCTGTGTATAAATAATGCTCCCAAAGGTGGCGGGTAAGCCAGTCGCCCCCCATTGGCCAGTTTGCCCATGCAGGGTCACCATGACCAAGATCACCTACAGGATTGGCCAACGCCCAGAGATCCGTATTGTGATGTGTTACCCAACCCTTAGCATGATAAAAATCTTTAGCCACTTCGGTACCTGTTTCAGATAATCCCTTGATCAGGTCAAATAAAGGCTGATGCATTTCGGACAGGTTACAATCCTCGGCCATCCAGTAATTCATTTGTACATTGATATTGCTGGTATAGTTGGAACTCCATGGCGCGCGCAGTTCCTTGTTCCAGATGCCTTGCAGGTTGGCAGGCACGCCCGGAGTTCTTGAACTGCTGATCAACAAGTAACGGCCATACTGAAAATACAAAGCCTCAATGCCGGGATCGGCACCCTGATTTTTATTATAAAGCGAAAGCCTTGCATCGGTAGGCAACTCGGCGTGGCTGCCTTTGTTCTCATTAAATTTGAGGCTTACCCGGTTAAAATAATGGTGATAATCGGCAAGGTGAGCGGCAAGCAACTGGGCATAAGGTTTTGCAGCAGCTTTATCAAGATTTTTCTCTGCCACTTTTTCGTCACCATCAGGGCATTGGTTATAAGCTTTAAAACTGGTGGCAGCAGCAACATAAAGCGTTAAGCTTGATGCGCCTTTTACCGTGATACCGCTTGTGTCTGCTGTTATTTTGCCATCATTACTTATTGCCTTTGCCTGCACCTCATAACGCATGCCACGGCATTTATCGTCATTGGCATAAACTATTGGATTTTTTGAATCGACATAGCTTGGCTCAACATGGGCTGGCGCTTTGCCGCTTAGCCGTAAAACATTGGCATTAAGCACTTCCTTTTGAAAACGAAGCTGGCTGTTGGTATTAATCTTAAGGTTTAATTGTTTAGGCTTATCTGCAGTAAACCGGATCACGATCACCTGATCCGGTGCGGAAGCAAAGATCTCACGCTTGTAGTTCACCCCGCCAACTGTATATTTTGTAGTAGCAACGGCATTGCCAATATTCAGGTCGCGGTAATAGCTCCCGGTTTTAGCGCTGTTATATGATTGTTTGATATGCAGATCGGCCATGGGCAGGAAGCCTTCAGAATATACGCCCTGCATTTTTTTGGTAAGCTCCCGCGCAGTTTGGTAATCGCCTTTAAACAGCGCCTCCCTTACCTGCGCCAGGTACTGAAAAGCGGCGGGATTTACATATTGTTTCACCGGTCCGCCCGACCACAACGTCGATTCATTCAGTTGCAACAATTCATCATTTACCCCGCCAAATATCATTGCCCCTAACCTTCCGTTGCCTATGGGCAAGGCTTCAGTCCATGCTTTTGCGGGTTGTTTATACCATAAAGTATTGTTTTGTGCGTTCGCGTTAAACGCAGTTAGTTGCATGCATAGCGGTAAAACTACAGACAGGAGTGTTGCTTTCAGACCTTGGTTCATAAAGTAGGATACAATTGTTTTTACAAGTATAACGATGCGCCGGCTATAAAAAATAATGCTTATTGGCATTTTTATGTCTAAAAACAGTTAATGGCAAATAAAAAACCCGCCTTGCGGGCGGGTTCTCCTTTGTTAGTTAATAGTCAGTTATTGTGCAATTATCTTCTTTCGTTATAAACCTGGAATTCAGCTATCGACACCTGGTGATCAGCTTTATCTATCGAGATACGAACCTTGCCAGCCCATACCCGGTCAAAACGGTGTACTTTTATCTTATTGGCATTTTCGCCGTCAAACAGCGGTTTCCATGTACCGTTAAGATAATACTCCAAACGGTAGTGTGAAATATTAGCCTTTTCTTCGGCAATAACAATGGTGTTCAGCGCCTGGTCTTTTTTAAAGTCTATCTCATACCAGGGATTTTTAACCGTTGGATTTGACACCCATGAGCTATGAAAATCATCGTCATTGGCAAAATCCATAATAGCCGAATCATCGCTCCAGCTGGCACTTGCAGGTTGGTTTTTAGCTATGTTTGATGAAATAATAGGCGCGTCCAGTTTAGAGAGCTTTGCAAGCGGGCCCTCGTTTTTCCAAAGTTTGCCTATCTCTTTAAGCGCGGCAAGGGCATTATCATCAAACAAACCATCCCGGTTAGGTGCTACGTTCAGGATAAAATTGCAATCCACATTGTTCAACGGTTTCAGGATATCGTTAACCAGTTTGGCAGGTTCTTTAACCGGGGTTGTCGGGTGGCTTGTTTCCCAAAACCAGTTAGCCTGTAATGGTAAACAGGCAATTGCCGGCATACGGTTATCTTTAGTTGATACACGCTGACCTGCACCCATTTCATAAGTTTTGATATCGGTATAGTACATGCCTTCAGCAGGATATTTGGCACCGTTAAGGTCCATCACCAAACAGTTTGGCTGCAGCGATTTTACCAGTGTATAGATCTCTTCAAACGGCACATCATCATAGGAAATTCTTGACCATGGGGCATCCCAGCCATCAATGATCAGTGCCGAAATTTCGCCGTATTTGGTCATCAGCTCAGTAATTTGCGCTTTAACCATATCAATATGTTTAGGCGTGATCATGTTTGGCCTTAACCTGTGGTGCGTATCCAGGATAGAGTAATACAGGAATACCTTTAAGCCGTTAGCTCTGAAAGCATCGGCATATTCTTTAACTACGTCCTTTTTCAGCGGACTGTTCATCACATTATAGTCGGTCGTTTTGGTGTCCCAGATACAAAAACCGCTGTGATGCTTGGTAGTGATACAACCGTAGGTCATATTGGCCGATTTTGCCGCCTTTGCCCACTGATCGCAATTCAACTTTTTGGGATTGAAGATGGTTGGTAAAGCGTCCGGATCGGCCCAGTCCTGATCCATATAAGTTGGGATGTTAAAGTGGATGAACATACCAAAGCGCAGGTCGACAAACTCCTGCTGAAGCTGGGCAAGCGGTTTTACAGGCTGCTGGGCCGTTTGTGCTTTTAGTGAGAGTGAAGCGGCACAAAGAACTATGAAGCATAAAGCTTTTAATTTAAACATGATTGGGTGTTGGTTAAATTGATAAAACGTTTTAACAACTGCAATATCACATTTAAATTTAATGTTTAGATTATCGGAAATTGACATTACATTCAGCTTATTTGGCGTGGGGAAGGTTCGGCAACAATAAAAAAACATGTCATTGCGAGGAGCGAAACGGGAATGAGCCTGGGCGCGACGTGGCAATCGCATGCTATACAGGGCGGTCTTGCTTCCGTGCGATTGCCACGCTACGCTCGCAATTGTACGGGTTTAGTAATTCGGTAACAGAATCAGGTATTTTATTTGTTGTTTACGGATGCCATTTCAATAGGTTTTTTACCATTAATACCCTGATGAGGCCTTTCCCAATTATAGTAAAC
>NZ_JBHLTS010000056.1:0-17693 GCF_042434235.1 Mucilaginibacter angelicae
CTGAATTCCCTGAACCTGTAATGCGATGCACCTTGATTCTTCAAATATCCCCATTAGGGACACTAATATAACTTTTTTATTTTATGGGTTAACTTAAATCTGCGAGAGACCCTGAGGGGACGGGAATGACGCTTCTTATTATACTTTTTAAAACTATTCCCTACACCCTTTTCCCATTAAAAGTAATATTATACAGATCGGTGCGCCTGTCTTTAATGTTTTGCACACTGCCATATTCATGCAGCTCATCCAGCAATGACAGGTCAACATCGGCAATAACAATCATTTCTGTATTAGGGGTAGCTTCGGATTGAATACCATTTGTAGGGAAACCAAAATCAGAAGGCGTAAACACCGCCGACTGTGCATAGCTGATACCCATATTATTTACATTAGGCAGGTTACCTACGCAGCCGGCAATAGCCACATAGCATTCGTTTTCCACCGCACGGGCCTGGGCGCAAAACTTAACCCTGTTGTAGCCGTTTTGAGTATCTGTAAGGAAGGGCACAAACAAGATCTGCATGTCTTGCCCCGCCAGGATGCGCGATAGTTCCGGAAACTCTACATCATAACAGATCAGGATACCAATTTTGCCGCAATCGGTATCAAAAACTTTCACCTCATCGCCGCCGCGCATCCCCCATGAGCTGATCTCGGCCGGGGTTGGGTGAATTTTATACACTTCCTCCATGCTGCCGTTACGCCTGAACAGGTACGATACGTTATATAACGACTCCTCAAAAATATAAGGCATACTGCCTGCTACGATATTTACATTGTAGGATACTGCCAGTTTTGAAAATTCTTCAATAATAGGCTGGGTATATTTAGCCAGCTCGCGCATGGCCTTGGCCGAATCCATGTGATTATAATCGGCCATAAGCGGCGTATTGAAAAGCTCGGGGAACAGGATAAAATCGGCCTGGTAATCGCTCACGGCATCAACAAAATACTCGGCGTGCTTCATCAGCTCGCTGATGTTACTGTATGACCGCATCTGCCATTGCACCAGGCCAATGCGCACTACCGTTTTATGATTAATAGCATCACTTACCTCTTCATAATACACATTGTTCCACTCAATCAACGTAGCAAAACCTTTGGAGCGGCTATCCTCGGGCAGATAGTTCTTTAATACCTTACGCACATGAAAATCATTCGACAACTGGAATGAAAGTGTAGGATCATAGATTTCCTTGTACTTTACCTTGTCGATATACTGACGTGGCGTAAGCTCGTTCTGAAATTTTTGATAGTTAGGGATGCGGCCGCCGGCAATGATGCTTTTCAGGTTCAATTTTTCGCAAAGGGCCTTGCGGGCATCGTAAAGCCTGCGGGCCAGGCGCAGCCCGCGGTATTTAGGGTGAATGAACACATCAATACCGTAAAGCACGTCACCCTTTTCATTATGGGTTTTAAAGGTACTGTCGCCTGTAATTTGCTTGTAGGTATGGTTATCGCCAAATTTCTGGTAGTCAACAATAATAGCCAGCGCACAGCCCACAACCATATCGTTAACGGTGATACAGATCTGCCCTTCGGGGAATATTTTGATGAGCTTACGGATAGAGTTGGCATCCCAATAGTCCTCATCCATATCCATATAAGCCGATTTCATTGATTTTTTAAGCTCCTGGTAGTCTTGTACCTCCAGGTTACGCATTTCAATACTTTGCAAATCCATAGATAATTTTTTGTATCAGTTTTTTAAGACAGGGCGGAATTTACTCACCCCGACATCGCTGCGCTCGTCACCCCTCTCTGCTTCGCAAAGAGGGGTTATTTTATTTTTCTTACCCTCTTTACGGCGAAGCCGTAGAGAGGGTGGTCCAGCGAAGCGCAGACCGGGTGAGTCAGCTCATCGCCCTGCCCATCTCCCCAACAGCCAAAGCCAGTTTTAGTTTAGGCTATTTTCTTTCGATCTGTAGTATGCCACCATGCCCAATATATCAGCACAAACTGCAGGCCTAAACGCAGCCAGGCCAAAAAGGGCGTAACTGTCATGGAATTTAATTTCATCGGTGCTTTAAATGCCATGCTTACGTGGATCTGCAAAAAAGCTATCAGCATTAAAACAATTCCCCAGGCCGCCCAGTACCGTGTTTTAGGCCAAATGAGCAGCAATCCCAATGAAATTTCGGCTACTCCGGCCAGTATGTTAACGGCCTCAGGGTAAAGCAAATTATTGGGCATTACGGCATAATAAAAGTCCGGGTCCCTGAAGTGGTTACAGCCTGCAAGCACGTAAAATACAACAAGTATTACAAGGCTTATTTTTCTATACTTATCCATGCTTTAATTTACAAATATTTTGTCATATACGTCATAAAACAGTTTAAATGCTGCAAAACAAGCCGATTTTGCAATTTATAACCATTCCAAATAAACCTGTTTGACAAAGTGTTGACATTGCATGTCCCGAATAGTGATACTTTTGTTCGGTCAAATTTAAAAACTGCTTTGAAGTATCTAAAGGTAATAGCTTTTACGCACAAACAGATTGAACTGAAGGAATTGGGTAGATTGGTGGTTTGCCAGGAAGATCTGACAGATAAACTTGCGCTGGTTAAAGCTCAGTTTAACATCCCCGAGATCTTCTACCTGGCTACCTGTAACCGTGTGGAATTTGTAATGACTACACCACAGTCTGTTGATAAAGACTTTGCCAAAAAATTCATAGAAGCCTTTAACACAGAGCTTTGCCATGATTCGCTAAGCACCTTTATGGATAGCGCATCTATTTATGAAGACCAGGAAGCTATGGTACACCTGCTGCGTACTTCATGTTCATTAGAGAGTTTGATCGTTGGTGAAAAGGAGATCCTGGCCCAGTTACGCAAAGCATATGAACATTGCAAGGAGGCCGGCCTAACCGGTGATGCCATGCGCATGATCATGAACTGTGTAGTAAAAACAGCCAAGGAAGTTTATACACATACCAACATCTCCAAAAATCCAATCTCGGTGGTATCGCTGGCTTACCGCAAGCTTAAAGACCTTAATCTTTGCTCAAATGCTCGGATCCTCATCATCGGTGCAGGCGAAACCAACCGCAACATTACCAAATATCTTCAAAAACATAAATTTTCAAACTTTGCAGTGTTTAACCGCACTGTAGCTAATGCCGAAAAATTAGCTGCCGATCTGGGCGGCGAGGCATTTGACCTGGAAGCTTTGAAAACCTACAATAAAGGTTTTGATGCCATTATCACCTGCACATCGGCAGTTGAGCCTATCATCACCACTGAAATTTACCAATCGCTGCTAAACGGCGAAACCGGCAGGAAAACCATTGTGGATCTTGCCATCCCTAACGATACCGCTCCTGAAGTACTGGAGCAATTCCCGGTTAACTTTATTGAAGTACACTCTCTTAACGAAGTTGCCAAAAAGAACCTGCAGGAGCGTTACCATGAACTGGTACATGCCGAAGCTATTATTGAGCAAAACATTGCCGAGTTTGTCATGCAACTAAAACAACGCCGCATTGAAGTAGCCATGCGCCAGGTTCCTGAAAAGATCAAAGAGATCCGCAATACGGCTATCAATTCTGTTTTTGCCGACGAGGTACAGGGCATGGACGAGCAATCGCGCGAGATCCTGGAAAAGGTGATCAACTACATGGAGAAAAAATATATCAGCGTACCCATGATCATGGCGAAAGATATATTGATCAATGAAAATTGATTGAGGTAGTTTCGGGCTTTTAAAAATACAATGTTCTTACTTTAACAAGTTTCCACTCCATATTACATGGGACGTACGTTCATTGAACATCTCTTGTTCGTTATCAAAAAGATTAAAACCTATCTTTAATGAGGTATCGATGTAACTGCTCTGTCGGTTATAGATCAAAGTAAGTTTCCGTTTCAGCGTTTTATGAGGCAATAATCTGGCATTAACAGGGAAGTTGCTCTCACAAATCATGGGAATAAGCCCCAATTTTTTACTTTCAATACGATATACAATAAGTGAATCGCATGACATGGTGAGGTAATTCAGCGTGCTATCACTATTGTTAATTAATTCGGTAACAATAGTGATTTTTTTACTTTCCCTTTTCTCTATTTGAGCTTTAAATATAACATCACTTTGCCGAACTCCTTTTTTATCAGCTTTGAAGGCAACTAATAAAGTACCTGTACAAAATATCAAAGCGATTGACTTTCTTAAATTCATGCTGATAAATAAGTATCCCGTTTACCTTCTTAAAGGTACTCATTCTATTACAATTTCAAACTTTGGCCGAGGTTACGCTATTACAATTATGGCGTTGCCTTCGGCCGGGCTGTACGCCCATACACCTGCAGTGCCTCGTCCCGATGCCCATCGGGGCATTACGCTTGTTGGCCGGTATCCGCTCCCATCCCTAACGCGGACATTTTCATTTGCAACAATCCTTATCAATGAACTCTTCACCGCATCGCACTGTCAACGCTCTCACTAAGATAATTTCTCTTACTCCCGGATTCCTCTGCATATAACATCTTTGCGATAGATCGGGTAATATCCACGATAAGTAAACGTTAGTGGGTTTATATCCCCGTTTATGCTGATCCGGTTTCCAGAACAAAACTTTAATAATTTTATCGTCCCGGCTTTTCAAATAAATGAGGGCGAAATCGTTGTTATCGAACTGCCGGGTGGAGCATTATTTCGCCCCCTTTTATCTGAAATAAAAAATATGCTTACCGGTGCGGTTGCCGGTAGCCCTGTTGAAATAAATTCCGAGTTCAGGTTTGTTGAACATTTTAAGGAGAGTTTCTTTAACTCCTGTTTTTCTCCTGTAACAATCGGCAGCTATCATCAAAAATATGCCAATAGGCCTAACCTGGTATATGAAAAAATTTACAGTACGCCAGGGTTAACAAAACGGGCAAAAGTAAACACCCTTACCGTGGATGTGAAAAAAAAGCTGGAACTTTATACTACACTTTCGTGGACAAACCGTTTAATTTTCGACTTAGCAAGCGTAGATCCAAAAGGGGGGACAGAGATTTTCGGCATTGTTAAACATGCCATAATGCCTAAGGGGGCTGCTATCTTAATTGATCATTGCGATGAATTTAAAAACCAATGCACAACCTTTATTAAGGTCAATTACATTGGAGGTGATATCAGATCAGACAGTGTTAAATTGATATCAAAATCTAAATAATATACCTTACCGGGTGGAAATACCACCGCTACCGCAAGGTCCTGCCTTGCGGTCCGCATGCTAAGCCCAGTATTACTGTCTGGATGAATTTATGGAATGAGGAATAACTGAATTCTTTTTTCAACCGGTTAATTAATTATCTGTGTCTCATTATACCCTTAACGCCCTCTCCAGATCATCTTTAAAATTCCTCCCTATCGGAATTTCATGACCATTCAAAACAATGCGGCTGCTTTCCAAACGGGTAATCTTATTGATGGATACAATGAAAGATTTATGTACCCGGATAAAACGTTTCTGCGGAAAAATATCCAGCATCGCTTTGATAGAACCTTTTAACAGGATCTTTTCTTTATGGGTATAAATGATGGCATAATCTTTTAGCCCCTGGATGTGTGTAACCTCATTAAACTGAAGCCTGATCCGCTGAACACCGCTTTTAACGAAAATAAAATCGTTGTTTTTGTCCTCTAAAAGTTCCTCCGCATGGTCATATTGTGCTTTCAATGCCATAAACTCCCTGATTTTGTCAATGGCCTGCACAAAACGCTTGAAAGATATAGGTTTCAGTAAAAAATCAATTACCCCCAGTTCATAGCCTTCAAAGGCATAGTTACGGTAAGCTGTGGTAAAAACGGTCAATGGCGGATCCGGCAGTACTTTCAGGAATTGGATCCCTGTCATTTCGGGCATTTCAATGTCCAGCAGCAATACATCAGCATGATGATCTTTCAAATGATGTAAAGCATCCCCCGCATTGCTGAACAGGAATACCGAATGCACATGATCCATTCTTTTCAGGTAACCGTCCAGTATTTCCAATGCAAGCGGCTCATCATCTACTACTACAAACTTCAGCATGGCTTCCATATTAAATCCCTCACTTACAATTCGATCATCAGTTTAACCCAAAAGGTATCCTTTCTATCCTCCAGCTGCAGCATATGCCTGCCCGGATAAAGCAGGTCAAGGCGTTTTCGTAAATTATCGAGGCCTATTCCTCCTTTACTTTTGCTGACTGCTGAAAGCGGTTTAGCATTTTCTACAGTAACCTCAAGCGTTGATTGTTCCAGTCCTATATCTATCTTTAGCCAGCCGATTTTAGTTAGCTTACCCAGTCCGTGTTTAAATGCATTTTCAACCAGGGGCAGCAGCAGCAGCGGGGCAATTTCATATCCGTTTAGTGCTGCATTAATATTCAGGTCAATGGCGGCTTCGCTGTTAAATCTCAATCGTTCCAGCTCTATATAGTTATTGAGGTAACCGATCTCCTTTTCCAGGGGCACTTTTTCATCCGTACTGTCATACAGCATATATTCCATCATTTCTGATAGTTTGAGCACTACATCGGGAGCAAGCTCTGATTTTTTGAGCGTTAGGGCATACAGGTTATTCAGGATATTAAATAAGAAATGAGGATTTACCTGCGCCCTTAGAAAATTAACCTCGGCATTCAGCTTTTCTACCGTAATCCTTTGAATGATTAGCTGTTGCCCATACCAGTCCATACTTAATTTAAGTGCCAGCATTAATCCCAGGTACCACAGCGTACTAAAAAAATTGTAGGATAACGCTTCCACCAAATTACTGTTGCGCATGGGGCCTACCACATAGCCATACAGGTAAAAATCAAACAGGCTTTGAGCAGTTAAATAACCAATTACCGACAGTATAATTACCGTAAAATAAGCGCCGTACCGCTTCCTTAACAAGTACCGGGGCAAAAAGTATTGCAGGTTAAGATAAGCAATAATGATGAGCAGCACAATGCGGCCGGTAACGCAGGCAACAAAGTAAGGCATACTGGCTTTATATATGAGATATCTTTTCTCATATATAAAAAAGCCGGTGATGAGCAGCCAATAGGCGCTATGCATCAGGGCATGCCTTAATGTAATGCCGCGTTTTGAAAACGGCAGCCGAAGTGGTTTATCCAGCACATCCATTTTGATGTTTCATTATCATTCATCGTAAAAGAAACCAAAAGCATTTGGCCTGCAAAATTATATCGACAAACGGCACAAATAGTAGAGGAATATAAGGATAAAAAAGCTGATGTCTATTATTCAGGTTGTTGGTCTACTAATTTTCTACCTCATTTTCAGTTAGTTTAACATTGTACTCACAGAGAGTTGAATATTTAATTTAAAAACTTATGATCATGAAACACATCAAATTTTATCGGGCGTTTATAGGGCTATTTACGCTGATGACACTGAGCTTTATTGCATTTGGTTTCACTAACAAATTCGGGCTGGACGGTTACGAGATCTATTTAAACAACAAGCTCATCCTAAAGCAGTACGTGAACCAGCCTGTAAGTTTAAGGGTGTTGCAATTGAATAATGCAAATGAAGGCGATGAGCTGCGCATTAAGTATACCCACTGCCAAACGAAAGGCCCCGGTACCGGCCGCAGCCTCACGCTACAGGATGAAAAAGGCAACACATTAAAGAAATGGACATTTGCCGATGCTTCAGATTTTAATATGACCGTGCCGGTAAAAGAGTTGCTGCAACTCGAAAAAAAGAACCTCAATCATGAGCTCAGCCTGCATTATACATCGCGGGAGCGGCCCAATGGTGAAATGCTGGCGATGCTTCGCTAAAAGCAAACTATGTTGATTTTAAATATGGCATTTTATCATGCTGCCGGGCCTGCGCTGCCAAAGTTGGGAGGCGCATACCCGGCAGCTTTAAAAATGATCTTACCGGCACATATAATACTTTCAGCAAAATTGTAATTTAGCCTCCTCTTAAACCTTAGGCAATACCATGCTTGAAACTACTACTATTGACGAGGCGCTGAATAAAGGGAAATTTATGATCATATACCCAATGCAGGCAATTACTGTTATGGCATTGGGCGTATCAATATACCTGAAAGCCGCTATAGGATCTCCTCCATTAATCATGTTAGCCGTGATGATCACCGGTACCATCATTGCCATCATTCTCCGTGGTTTTATGGCTACCCGCTGGCGCATCTGGGCATTTGAAAACGTACGTAATGTACATGAGCTTGAAGCACGCGCAATTAAAGCCGGGCTCATCCGCAACCAAAAGTATTCATTGCTTTTCCCCGAATTCAGAAGCATCGCCGATAAAGCCAAACTCCAGGAGCTATCAAAAAAGTTTGCTCAACCTGATGTATTCACCGATAACCATACCGTGGCCAATGAAGTAAGAGTTTATTTTTCAAAAAGAAAAAACTATTTATTTGCCGGGGTAGCCGTTGTTGGTGGCTTAGCCATAGGTATTGCTGTTATACTAAACAATCCTCAGCAATATATTTTCCTGATGATGATACTTATAGCCGCTGGCCTGATAGCGTTTTCCTCCTTAAAAAAAGCATTAAACACCACTCCGCGGATCATCATTAGTGATAAAGGCATCGAAACGGTAAATACTCCTTTTTATGAATGGAAAGATATTTACCAGGAAGAGGTATTTACCGAACAGGAAGACAGAAGCATGGTAACCTATTTTACCTATGCTTCGCCCAACGGGTACGAAAAACTGGCGATAGGAAATGACCTTACGCATTCCGCCCAGCAAATAGAAAGCGCGTTAAAGCTATTTCGTTCACGAAGCGATAAAGCCAAAACCAATTAGGCCACCCTCTTTGTTACAATGATCCAGTCGCTGCCGCAAGCCTCCCGGCTTGCGGCCTGCTTGCTAAGTACGTGTTAGGTAAGGCAAATTTGCACAGCCATCAAAACCCACACATTACAGTCATTTTGTTGCAATTAACAATAATTCATTAAGTTGATGTACCTTATCATCGGCATAAAAAATTAAATTTGCACCTGCAAACATTCATTCTTTTGGACAGAAAACTGATTATAGGAACCCGTGGCAGCGAATTGGCTTTATGGCAGGCCAATTTCGTTAAAGACAGCCTTGCTGCCATTAACATTACCGCCGAGTTAAAGATCATTAAAACCCAGGGCGACCGCATCCTGAACCTTAGCTTTGATAAGCTGGAAGGCAAGGGCTTTTTTACCAAAGAATTAGAAGAAGAATTAATAGCCGGCACTATTGATATTGCCGTGCACTCTCATAAAGACCTGCCAACTGAAAATCCTCCGGGACTTATCATCGCAGCAGTTTCAGAACGGGAAGATCCCGCCGAACTGTTGTTGATCCTGAAGGATTGTGTTGATGTGCACCAAAAGCTATCTGTTAAATACGGCGCTATTGTAGGCACCTCATCAAACCGCCGTAAAGCCCAGTTGCTGGCCCACAGGCCCGATCTTGAAATTGAAGATCTGCGCGGTAACGTACCAACCCGTATTGGTAAGCTGCGCGATGAAAAATATGATGCCATCATGCTGGCTAAAGCCGGTGTAACCCGTTTAGGCCTCGACCTGAGCGAGTTTCATGTGGAAGAAATAACCCCGGTTGAGTTAATTCCTGCACCGGCACAGGGTGCACTGGCTATCCAGATCCGTGAAACCGACCATGAACTTTTTGAAGCCCTGCAGGCATTACACCATACTGATGTTGCCGAACAACTGGCAGTTGAACGTACGGTATTAAAATTATTCGGTGGTGGTTGCCACCTGCCTTTGGGCTGTTATTGCCGTAAGGAAGACGGCCTGTTCCAGGTATTTACTTCTAAGGCCGATGAAGGTGATCAATTTCCCGACAGGCTATTTTTAGAAGCCCCAACCACCGAAGGACTGGCCCAAAAGGTAGTAGCCAAATTTGCAAAAGACCGCAAACATCCCTCAAGCGTGTTTATTTCACGTGAGCTTGGGGAGCAAAGCTATTTCCGCAAAGCTCTTGAAAAACATGGCATCGCAATAGAAGACCGTTCGCTGATCCGTACCGTTCCTGTGATCACCCGGTTCGACTCCTATATATTAAAAAACATCGATTGGGTATTCTTCTCCAGCAAAAACGCAGTTGAATACTTTTTTCAACTAAACCCACAATTCCCTAAAAAAGTAAAATTTGGGGTAATGGGTAGTGGCAGCGAAGAAATGCTGCGCCGCAAAGGCCACTTTACCGATTATGTTGGCGAAGGTACCGATACCGCCGATGTAGCCGAAGAGTTTGCCAAACTGGCCAACGGTACAATTGTACTGTTCCCCGGTGCCGAAAGCCCGATGAGGAGCATACAGCAAGGCCTGTCGGCAGATACTAAGATCATCGACCTGCCCGTTTATGAAACCGTGCTGGAAGAAGATGTTGAGGCCAGTGGTGCCGATGTGATGGTATTTACCAGTCCATCAAACGTGGAGGCCTATTTTGCCGATAACCTGCTCGACCCTTATCAAAAGGTAGTGGCCATAGGCAAATCAACCGGCAAAAAATTTGATGAAATGGGTGTAAAATACACGCTCCCCTACTCGCCCGACGAAGTTGGACTGGCAGAGGCAGTGTTTGGATTATAAGCCCCCCAGCCCCCTAAAGGGGGAGTGATGGAGGCTAATTATTATATTAAAGAATTTTAAAACTCCCCCTTTAGGGGGTTGGGGGGCATATGTTACAACGACCAAGAAGGAACCGCAAAAGTGAAGTGATACGCCAGATGGTGCAGGAAACACATGTTAGCGCTGCTAACCTGATTTTCCCGCTGTTTATTATTGATGGCGTAAACCAGAAAAGTGAAGTGGCATCGATGCCGGGCATCTTCCGTTATTCAATTGATAACCTGCTGCGCGAGATTGAAAGCTGTCTTAAACTGGGCTTAAACTCTTTCGATCTGTTCCCTAATATTGCCGAAGAGCTGAAGGATAAATTTGCTACCGAAAGCTACCGTGATGAAAGTTTGTACCTGCGCGCTATCCGCGAGGTAAAAAAGAACTTTCCCGAGGCTTGCGTAATTACTGATGTAGCCATGGACCCTTACAGCAGTGACGGCCACGACGGCATTGTAGAGAACGGCATGATCCTGAACGACGAAACGCTTGATGTTTTGGGTAAGATGGCCCTGGCACATGCACAATCGGGAGCTGATATCATTGCCCCATCAGATATGATGGATGGCCGTGTTGGCTATATCCGTAACGTACTTGATGATAACGGTTTTACCAACGTATCTATCATGTCGTATTCGGCCAAGTATGCAAGTGCGTTTTATGGCCCGTTCAGGGATGCTTTAAACTCGGCACCCAAATTTGGAGATAAAAAAACTTACCAGATGAACCCGGCCAACCAGCGTGAAGCCCTTATTGAGGCCGAACTGGATGAGCTGGAAGGTGCAGATTTCCTGATGGTGAAACCGGCCCTACCCTATCTTGACGTTATTAAACTGATAAAAGATAATACCGAACTGCCGGTTGCTGCCTACAACGTAAGCGGCGAATATGCCATGATCAAAGCCGCCATACAACGCGGCTGGTTAAACGAGCAGCGTGCCATCACCGAGGTGCTTACCAGCATCCGCCGTGCAGGTGCAACTGCTATTTTAACTTACCATGCCAAGGAGGTTTTAGAGAATAAGTGGCTGTAGGATAGTGATTAGAGGTTGGAGATAAGAGGTTAGGAAAAAGTCTGATTTTTAGTGATTAGGCAAAACAAAATAATAAACAACCGTCATTGCGAGGTACGAAGACAACCGACCGAAGGGAGCTCATTAATACCTATAAAAAAACAAATTATAGATATTAATAATCCCCGATTAGCAGGTCCGCCCTGTATAGTTCGCGATTGCTTCGTACCTCGCAATGACGGCTTTGATAAAACAGCGTTAAGCCTTTGGCTTTCTGCTTTAAGCTTATAAATAAAAATGTTCGATTCAATAAAAAAGATGTTTTCTGCAGAGGATGAACCGGTAAATACTACGGGCAAACCCGATATCAGCCGTGAAAAATCGGCCGAGCTTTATGCTAAGGCACAAACGTATTTCCCGGGTGGGGTTAACTCGCCGGTAAGGGCTTTTAAATCGGTTTACGGTACGCCGCTGTTTATTCAAAAAGGCGACGGCAGCCACATCTGGGATGCTGATGGCAACGAGTTTATTGACTACTGCTGCTCATGGGGCCCGCTGATCCTTGGTCATAACAACGCCAAAGTAAGGGAAAAGGTTATCGAGGTAATGCAAAATGGCATGAGCTTCGGCGCACCTACAGCCCTTGAAAATGAACTGGCCGAACTGATCCTGAAAAACAATAAGTTTATTGAAAAGATCCGTTTTGTAAGCTCGGGCACCGAAGCCGTAATGTCGGCTATCAGGTTGGCAAGAGGTTATACCAAACGCGATAAGATCCTGAAATTTGAAGGCTGCTATCACGGCCATGCTGATGCCCTGCTGGTAAAAGCAGGCTCGGGCCTGGTTACCTTTGGCGAAACTTCATCAGCCGGTGTGCCTAAGTCTGTCGCCGACGAAACTATTGTTGTAGCGCTGAATGATAAAGAGGCACTTGCCAAAGCTTTTGAAGAATTTAAAGACCAGATTGCAGCGGTGATCATCGAGCCTGTACCGGCCAACAATGGTTTGCTTTTACAGGAAAAAGAATACCTGCAATACCTGCGCGACATCTGTACTCAAAACGGCACCATGCTGATATTTGATGAGGTAATTTCGGGTTTCCGTGTGGGCTTTGAAGGTGCTGCCGGTTACTACCAGATCAAACCTGATATCATTACATACGGTAAAATCATTGGCGGCGGTATGCCGGTTGGTGCGTATGGTTCATCGGCAGCAATTATGAGTAATATTTCGCCCGAAGGTTCGGTTTACCAGGCAGGTACCTTATCAGGCAACCCGGTTGCTATGGGTGCCGGTATTGCCCAGCTTAGTGAGCTTTTACGCATGGGCTTTTACCGCGATCTGAACAATAAAACAGAAGAGTTTGTAGAAGCTATCCAGCGCTTTGCCACTGCCCGCAATTACAAATTTAAGGTGTTTGGCATAGGCTCCATATTTTGGTTTGCTTTTACAGATAAAGAGTATATTCGTAAAGCCGAAGATATTGATGCATCAAGCATGGAAAAATTCAAAAAGTTCCACCGCGAGCTGCTGAACAGGGGCATTTATTTAGGTCCGTCAGGCTATGAGGTTGGCTTTATATCATCGGCCCATACCAAAATTGACCTGGAGAAAACAAAACGTGCTATATTTGATAGTTTAGATCTGGTATTTTCTAAATAGAGTTGGCAGGTGACAGTTAGCAGTTCGCTGTGTGCAGTTAGCAGGTATCAAATTACTGCAAACTGCACACAGCGAACTGCAAACTGGTAACAACTGCAAACCGAAAACTGCACACTGATATGAAGAAGTCATTCGTTATTTTTTACGCGCTCATCACCTATGCCGTTGCCGAACTGGTATGGTGGGGCTATATGCTGGTTACGCTGCAACCGCGCCGCACCGGTATGATCCTGGGCGAAGGGGCCATGTTTGTGGCCGTATTTTTAATTGGCGCTATTAACCTGCACCGCTCGTTTAACAAAGAGCGCCGCCTGCAGGAACAAAAAAAGAACTTCCTGCTTTCGGTAACACATGAGCTGAAATCGCCGCTGGCATCTATCAAGATCCTGCTGCAAACCATTCAGAAAAGACAGCTTACCAAAGAGCAGATCCTTGATTTTATTGATAAATCACTGAACGATGTGGAACGTTTGGACGATATGGTTGAAAACATGCTGCTGGCATCTAAAATAGAGAACCGTTCATACAGTTTCCCCAAAGCCAGCTTTAACCTTTCGGTTTTGGTTGACAGCATTGTTAACCGCCTGCAGATCACCAAATGTGATTGCAACCAGCAGATCATCGAGGCCGAAATAGAGCCTAAGGTGGAGATCATCGGCGATAAGTTTGCCCTTACATCGGTGGTGACCAATTTAATTGAAAACGCAGTAAAATATTCAAGCCCCTGCTCATCTGTTGGGGTAAAGCTGTTTTCAAAAGAGGATAAAGTTTATTTACAGGTTGCCGATCATGGCATCGGCATTGCCGACGAGGAAAAAACCCGCATATTTGAGCGTTTTTACCGCGTAGGCAGCGAAGAAACCCGTAACACTAAAGGTACCGGACTGGGCCTTTACATTGTTAAGGAGGTGTTGGATAAACACCAGGCCAGCATCAGGGTTAAAGATAACCGCCCTGCTGGTAGTATTTTTGAAGTTACATTTGGATTAACCTAAATTAAAAGATGAATATGCCAAACAAAAAAAGAATTTTATTGGCCGAAGACGAAGAGCATTTGTTAGAAGCAATTAAGCTTAACCTTGAGCTGGAAGGCTACAAGGTTTCTCCGGCTAAAAACGGCAAAAAAGCTTTACAGCTGTTTAAGGAAGAGCGTTTTAACCTGGTGATACTTGACGTAATGATGCCCGAGATTGACGGCTTTGTTGTTGCAGAAACTATCAGGCTTGAAAATACCGAAGTGCCTATCATGTTCCTTACGGCTAAAAACACCAATGAGGACAAGATCTCGGGCTTAAAGAAAGGGGCTGATGATTACCTTACCAAACCGTTTAACCTTGAAGAGCTTATTTTAAGGGTGAACAACCTGGTAAAACGCAGCCTGAAAGGTGAAGACCTGAAAGAGTTTAACAGCTACAAAATTGGCGATAAAACCATCCACTTTAACTCGTTTGAGCTGGTTAATGAAGATGGTTCCATTACGGCCCTTACCAAAAAGGAAACCATGCTGCTTAAATTGCTGATAGAGCGCCGTAATGACGCCGTATCGCGCGAGCAGATCCTGGAAACTGTTTGGAACTATGACGTTTATCCGTCAACCCGTACTATCGATAACTTCATCCTAACCTTCCGTAAGTATTTTGAACCAGATCCTAAAAACCCGGTTTATTTTCACTCTATCCGTGGTGTAGGCTATAAATTTACCGATAACCAGCATTAATGTTCAGTAACAGGACACGTATATTCATTGCCTTTATATTTCTGCTGTCGTTAGGTGTGTTGGTGTATTTTCGTATTTATGAGCTTGCAGCAGTAGCAGCAATGATGATCATCCTGCTTATCTGGGATTATTTCAGACAGGGTACTTTAGTTGTAGCATCCAAACACTTTCACGTAAAGGATTATAACAAAACCGCGGCCTCATTAAATGAGATCATGAAACCCGAATGGCTCAGCAAAAAACGCCGGGGATATTACGAATTTATATCCGGCGGTTTGTGCCTGCAAAATCAGGATTTTGAAGGTGCCGAAAAGCATTACGAAATAGCAGCATTGTACCCTTTGGGCTCTGTAAATGATCATGTGGCCGCACTGGTAAGTGTAGCCAATATCAGCATCAGGCGCGGTAATTTTGAAAAAGCCAAAGCCTACCTGCAATTAACCGAGCAGCATAAAGAAAAAATAACTGCCAAAATGAAGGATGTGATAAGCCGCCTTCAGCAAGAGTTGAGGAAAGAAGCAAGACAGTAAGAAATAAGAATCAAGACAGCAAGAGTCAGGATTCAAGAAAATAAGAAAAGAGAGGCAAGACGGCAAGAGTCAAGAAACAAGACAAGGAAAGGAAAACTTTTCTTCTTGCATCTTGACTCTTGATTTCTTGCTTCTAATATAAAATATGAGAGATTCGTTATTAATAAAAGCGGCATTTTCGGAGCAAACAGAACGCCCACCGGTTTGGATGATGAGGCAGGCAGGCCGCTTTATGAAAGAGTATTGGGATATTAAAAACAAATACTCCTTCCTTGAAATGTGTAAAACACCGGAAATAGCTGCCGATGTTACTATGCTGCCTGTCGACCTGTTAGGTATCGACGGCGCTATCCTATTTTCAGATATCCTGGTAACCGGCGAAGCCATGGGCGGCGACCTGAGCTTTAACGCAGGTGTTGGTCCGCTGTTTGCCAATCCGGTGCGTACACAGGCAGATATTGATGCATTACAAACCGATGTATTGGATAAGCTGCAATACGTTGGCGATGCCATTAAGGTAATTCAGCAGCGCCTTAACGGCCGCATCCCGCTGATTGGTTTTGCAGGTGCACCGTTTACGGTTATGAGCTATTTGGTTGAAGGCGGATCATCAAAAGATTTTAAACGTACCAAACTGATGCTGCACAATGAGCCCGAAATGGCCCATCAGCTGTTATCAAAAATAGCCACCGTTACGGCAGATTACCTGAACATGCAGATTGCCGCCGGTGTAAACGCCGTGCAAATCTTTGATAGCTGGGCGCAGGCTTTGGCCTGGGATGATTATAAAGAGTTCAGTCACCGTTATATTGCCGAAATCATCAGCAAGCTGAACCGTAAAGATATCCCGGTGATCTCTTTCTGTAAAGGCAGCTCGGTTTTTGCACCGCTGATGGCTGAGGCTAAACCGGATGTGATCTCGATAGACTGGAATGTCGATCTGCTGGATATCAAAAAACGTTTACCGGCTGGCATAGCGGTACAGGGCAACCTTGATCCGCATATTTTGTATGCTGATAAAAAAGTAATTAAAGAACGCATCTACCGCCTGTTCGACCGCATGAAGGGCGAAAACGGTTTCATCTTTAACCTGGGTCACGGCATTATGCCTGATATCCCGTTTGATAATGTGAAGTATGCGGTAGAAGTGATAAAAGAATACAGGAATTAAAAAAAGTATGTCATTGCGAGCGGTAGCGTGGCAATCGCGAACTATGCAAGTCACTCTGTAATTTCGCGATTGCTTTTCCGAAGCTGATTCGGGACAAGCTGTTCCTCGCAATGACATGTGTTAATTGATATGTACGATTACGTAAAAGCTATACACATTATTTTTGTGGTCTGCTGGATGGCGGGGTTGTTTTATAGCGTACGTTTGTTTATTTATCATACGGAAGCACAGGATAAGCCCGAGCCTGATCGTACCATTCTATCAAAACAATTTGAGATCATTGAGCGAAAGTTATGGAATATCATAGCAATCCCCTCTATGTACCTCACCATAGCAGCGGGTACCACCATGCTCATCCTAAAGCCAGTCTGGCTTCAATTTGGATGGATGCACATCAAGCTAACTTTTGTTGTGGCTTTGGTGATTTACCATTTCATCTGTCAAAATAAAATAAAACAGATGCGTAACGGCGTATTCAAATGGACATCTATCCAACTACGCTTGTGGAACGAAGTTGCAACTATTTTCCTCTTTGCCATTGTTTTCTTGGTGGTACTTAAAAGCGCCTTAAACTGGATTTTCGGTGTTGTAGGGTTGGTATCGCTGGCTGTGATATTAATGATAGCCGTGAAGATTTACAAGCGGTTTAGGGAGAAGAAAGATCAATAAACACGTCATTGCGAGGCACGAAGCAATCGCGAACTAAACAGAGCAGATTTGCTAATTGGGGATTGCTGTCCCGAAACAAGTTCGGGACAGGCTGTACCTTATAATGACGCGACTGTAAGTTATTGATTATTAAGTGTATTTTATAAATATGGGCGTTGCCTGCGGCCCGGGCGTTCCGTTACAAGTCCTCACCTTTCCTGCCCGCAACCCCAACACGCGCTGTGGGCTTTTCACTGCAATCCCTCCTATGTTTACATTTAATATTATTGTAATGATTTTATGAGTGAAAAGAGTGAGAGCACAGCAATCCCAAACAGCCTTGAGCATGTTGAGCGTTAGATA